>NZ_SKBP01000009.1 GCF_004634195.1 Flavobacterium salilacus subsp. salilacus | reverse complement strand
TTCTTTTAAAAACCCTATCCAATAAGGATAGGGTTTTTTCGTTTATATCAAATACTAAACCTTTTTTAAATGAATTTTATAGTATTTTAATACTTGTATGATAAGTAATGTTATAAAGGTTAGTAATAGAATATAATTGATACTATTTTTAAAGAGGGTTATGTTATTTGCCAATTTAGTCAGTGCTTTTATGAATGTAATCATTCCTGCTAATGTGCCTATGAGTGTACTTATGAGGTAGAATATTTTATTGTATTTTTTTGTACTGATTAGATTATTGCTCATAAGGTATATACTCCAACCTGCCCAAAATGGTATTTGCATGAGGTTTAAACAGTTTAGGAGTAAACCATTTATATAGAAGTTATTGTTTATATAATTGGTAATGTTTCCTGTATTTTCTGTTTTCAGCGTTTGTATTGTAATGGTAATACTTAGTATGAACAGAAATAGTATTGAGAGTTGTTGAATTGTTTTTAGTAATTTTTTATTTTCTGAAATTTTTTCTGCGAATGTGAGTGTAAAATAGATTACTACTATTTCTGTTGTAATGATTCCCAAAAGAAAATAAATTAGTTTTGTTAATCCGTAATTACTGAATATTGTGTATCCTATTATATTGAGGTAGCCTAATGGTAATGAACCGATAAAGCTTATTGCAAATCCTATCATTACATTTTTTAGTACCTGCATGTGTTTTTAAAAATTGGTTATTTTATTGTTTTGCTGTAGTTGTAATTTTAGTTGTAGTACTCCGTCTTTAAAATCGAGATAGCTAGTACCTTTTTTTTTGTTTTGAAGGCTTATTTTGTACATATAATGGATGTGTCTTGCAATTTCTTTCCATGCAAAAAATATAGAATGCTTGGGGTCATATATATGTGTGGGTTCGCTTGCTGCTCCGTTTACTTCTATTATACTATAGTTTTTTCCTTCTTCCAGCTCTTGTATGGTATTATACATAAGGTCGATTCTTCCATAATGGAATCCTGAGATTTGTTTGCATATGTTGTTGATAACGATTTCTAGTTTTTCTGTTTTCATGCTGTCTGCATCTATAAACTTTGCGCCGCGCGCATGGTTTCCGTAAGGGACGAGATTTAATATTTTTCCTTTTTCAGGTATTTCAAATAGCTTATTTCCAAGTTCTGCTGTCAGGGCTTTTATTTGAAGTTTATAGCGTGGGTTTTGATTGAGTAATTTTATTATAGTTGAGTTTCCGTCTCCTGTTATTGTAAGGAATTCTTTTTTTACTATGCCTGTTATTTTTCCGTTTTCTTGGTTTGGAAAACGTACATAAAAAATACCAATTTCATTTTTTAGCGGAATAAATTCCTGAATGAGGTAATCGAAATTTGATTTTTGAATATATTTTTCAAGTTCCTGTTCATTATGTATTTTTTTTACGGCATTTCCTCTTAGTCCAATATCTGGTTTTGCTATAATGGGATATGAAAACTGATTTTGTTTTATTTCTTTTTGTACTATGTGTATAGCAGTGTTTTCTTTTATCAGTATTGTTTTTGGGTAGTGCTTTTGTGGTATTAGGTTATAGATTTCTTTTTTTGATTCCATAAAAAAACCTCCATTTTTAAAGGAAGGGTTGGAGGCATTAAAAAAGAATAGACTACCGCTGCGTAATGAGTAGTAAAGCCACTGAAATGCAATAGGTATGTAGATAATTTGATAGGGCCAGTATTCCCAATGGGTGGCTTTGTAGATGAATGACCGCATCATAATGTTACTACGGTTTTAGTTTTTTCAGAGCCGGATATCAGGTCTTTATAATATACATCTATTTTGTTTTTGTGAAATATAGCTTGGGTGATGCTTACTGTTTTAAGAATGCCGTGCCTGTTGATTACCAATCCGTTTTCTTTGTCATTCTCTTCCGTAAATTGATGAAATTGTAAAATACTCTTTTTATCAGCATTCTTTGTATTATTCAAAAATTCTGAAAACAGTTCTTTTCTTTTTTTCTGAACTTCTGCCGAATACAGGGTTGCAGAAGCCCATATATGGTTTTGTTCCGGGTTTAATTCTATTAGGTTTTTATTATTGCCATCCCAACGCATTTGATGTAGTTTGTTATTACTATATGATACTATTGTGAAGGGTTCTATGTTATCTAAACTTGCAGTATTCCAGTATTCAATAGGGGAGTCAGTGCTTATTATATCCAAAAGTATCAAGCCTCTGCTTTTGGCATAGGGAGGATTATGTGTATGTTTTTTATCAGCCCCGTTGAGCAATACGCCAATAGTATCATTTTCTTTTACGGCAAACCAAGTTCCGCCCGCTTTTGGATCGCGGGGGAAGATTATCTTATAGTTATTTACCATATAGGTTTGTGGCGGAAGCGCAATTCCCCGTGCTATTGTTTCGTCTCTGTTAGATGTTATAATAACTTTATCGCCGGTGTTTATAAAGCTTACTGTGCACATGTTTTTCTGTATTGAATTGTAGAGGGGGCTACTCCAAAATTTTCATTAACAAAGATGTTTCCAAGCTCATGCAGGGCAACTTTTATAAGTGCCTGGTGGTGTATGGCGTGTTCCATGTTATAGAGTAGCTCTCTGTTGTAGTTGCTTTTGGTTATTATGTTTTCTCCGCTTATGGCATGCTCTAAAATCAGTTCTTTGTCTTCTTTTTCAAAATTTTCTTTTATGTACTCTATCTTTTCTGTAGCATACAAAATGTTGGATTCAATATTTTTATTTCGTTCCCTGTTATCATAATTTATCATGGCGCAATCATATTTTTCCATAAGGCACAGATACATTTCTATAATATGCCTTACGTGTTGCCCTATGGTGGCTTGTGCCAGTGCATTTACGGGTTTTGAATATTCGGTATCTGAAAGACTTTGTAAGAGTACAAGCAGTTCGTCGAGATTATTTTTAACAGCAGATACCAGCATATTTTAAAAGGATTATTTGAGTAAATTAAAAAACTTATTTCTATTAATCACTACTATGGCAGCACACAAAACAAAAGTTACCACAGCGAGTATAAATAATGTACTACCATCATTTTTTACTTCTATACCTAATACAAAAAGGTGCGATGCAATAGCTCCAGCCATAACGCCTGCGCCTAAAAATGCACCCCAATGACTTTTTGACGGTATTAAAAGCAATATTGCCGCAACCAGTTCCATAACACCGCTACCTATCCTGCCATAAGGTTCTGCTCTTAATGTAGTAAAAATATAAACAGATTCTTCAGCCCCTGTAAATTTGAAAAACAGGGTTTGCAATAGTATTATTGCAGGAACAAGTCTTACTATCCAAATAACTGCTTTTTTCATTAGTTTATTATTTTTTTCCAGTTAGTATCTGCTTTTTTCTTTAGGGAGGTTTCATCATTATTCCAACTCTTTAAAGTGTTGGTGAAAAGTTTATTATAGAATAAATATAGCTTGCCATCAACAATTTTAAATGTTTCCGGATTTATTTCTACCTTTTCGCCATAATCCCCCATTGCAAAGGCACACCATCCTCCGTATTGAGGCATATAGTCGGCAGGATTTTGTTTAAATAAAGTTTTGTTGGTTTCCGAAGAGAAATAATAAACAGCACCATCATAGTTAAGTGCCAATTCTTTTTTGCCTTTAACAGGTTTTCCTGATTTAAAATAGGCTACAGGATCATATCCTTCTATGGCAAGTTTTTTTTCAAGATTGCGGTGTTCTGTTTTCTGAGCCATCGCACTTATGCTTACAAAAAGCAGCAATACGGTAATTACAATTTGTTTTTTCATGATATATAAATTTTATACACCAAAATTAACTTGTAGCGAATTACCTAATTGTCGGCTGCTTTACATTTACCTGTAAATCGTTATAATTTTGTAATATCGGTAATAATAATTTCTTTACGGCTGTATTGCAATACTCCTTTTTCTTCCATTTCATTAAGTAATTGGGTAGCTGTTTGACGCGATGTACATATTATTTGAGCAATATCATTTTGTGTAAGATAGTTTTCTAATATTGCCCTGTTATTTTCAATGACACCTTCTTTTTCAATCCATTCTTTAAGAAAAGTAATCATTCTCTTTTTAGCATCCTGAAAAACCAGATTGGAAAATTTGTTTTTAAAACGTTTCATTTTAAGCCCTACAAATTTCGTGTACGATAATGCTAAATCCGGATTTTTCAAAATCAGGTTTTCAAAATCAGACATCAGGAAACTGCATATCACCACCTCATCAGTAAGTGCTTTTGCATATTCGTTAGAAGGAAATTCGGTTTCGAGGGTTATTTCACCAAAAAGGTCGCCCTTCTGTATAATATCTTTTATACTCTCGTTGCCATCTTCATCAATTGCTACAATTTTTATAGCACCTTTTTTTAGCAGGTATATTCTGGGTATATCAGAATTTGAAAAATAAAGGACTTCGTGTTTTTTTACTTTTTTAAACCCTGTAACGATACATAGCTGTTTTATCTGGCTAAAACTTAGTGTGCGGAACAATTTGTGGTCGCGCAAATACCAGTATTTTAATTCGTCATACATAGATAGCTATATTGTTAGAGTGATAAGCGACAAGGGGCTATATAACAGCAACTTTCAAATATACCTCCAATATAATAATAATTTGTTATCACTATTGTTAATTAAACTACACAAAAGTTAGCATATTGTGTGCTAACACAATAATTATAATGACCTTATTATAATTATACTATAACAAATACCATTATTCATAACTATAAATTTTAGGTATAAATACCTATATATAGGTAGTAAATAATTTGATATTTATTATTTAATTAGCACATCTTAAAGTAATCAATTTATTTACAAATAAAATTGATTAATAAGCTGATTTACAAATAGTTTTTATTAATATATTTGCTCACTTAAAATTTGAATATTATGAGGTGTACATTACTTTTATTACTACTTTGTGCAGGGATGTATGCACAGGTATCGCACTATTCTTTTACAGAATCAAGTGGTACATATATTCCGGTTGCCGGAACAAACTCCACAGCTGTAGGTAATAATGGAAGTCAGGATGATATTCCCATTGGATTTGTATTTAATTACAGTAATGTAGATTATACTACATTCAGTATCAGTACAAGCGGTTTTATCAGATTAGGACAACCTGTTAATACTATTAGCACTGCAAACAAAAAAAACAGTTTGCGAGGTAATACAAGCCAGTTGCCTGTTATAGCCCCTTTTTGGGATGATAATAATAAGGGCGAAGGAACTATCAGATATGTTCTTACAGGGGCTGCCCCATACAGGGTACTTCATGTAGGCTGGAATGATATTCAAATTAATTCAGGTTCGGTAACCAACAATAATACCTCAGCATCTTTTAAATTAGCACTTTATGAGACTACTAACAAAATAGAGTTTGTATATGGTAATTTTACAGAGAACGAAAATGTTTTAATTTCTGCCTCTGTGGGTATTAGCGATGAAATTTCCTGTATGAGTGTAACTCCCGGCACCCCGTCACAGGCATCATCTACATCAGTTAACAATACAATTAGTGAAACCACTGCTTTGGAGGGTAAAAAATTTACTTTTACTCCATATTCAGCAACGTGTACAGGGATACCTGTAGTCAGTACTGTAACCCCAAATGAGATATATACATGTGTGGGCGAAAACCCTCTGCGTATAGTAGCTAAAATTACTACTGTTGGTGTAGCGGGAATTCGTTACCAATGGCAGGAATCTTCTGATTTAATTTCATGGACTAATCTTACAGGTATTCCAACCTGCACTTCCAGAGCACTCATACCGCCTCCGTTTGAGGGGGAAACGGTTTATTATAGATTAAAAGTTACATGTACAGCGTCAGGCAATGAGTCTTATTCTGAAATAGCGGAAATAAATGCAGCAGCCGTTCCGATAACTCAGGTCTCCAATGTTACTTACAGTCAACTTAATTATTCCACAGCACGAATCTCATGGAGAAACGGCTCAGGATACAGAAGATTAGTGATTTTAAGCGACATTCCTGAGATTATTGACCCTGAGAGCGGATTTGGAGTACCTGAAAACGTTGTTAATTCAGTTTATGCCGGTTCCGGTCAGCAGATAGTATATGATGGTACATCCAGAAGAGCAGATATTACAGGACTTGATTGTAACACTACCTATTACGTAAAAGTATATGAATTTCAGCGTTGCGGTGCAGATGGTGCATTTGATTATTACTATAACACATCGCCAAGTACCAACACTAAATCTTTTTCAACAGGTTCAAATGATAATGAGAGTGAATTGCCTTTGGTTAATAATTTTAGCCTTTTTAGGAGTACTAACTTGTATGCTGCCTATCCGGGTTGGTATGAATCTTCTGTTGTTACCGTTGCCGGCGAAGAGCCTGCAGCACAAAATCCTTTGGGAATAGTATCAAACTGGCGACGATCTGACTCTTTAAGTGTAAGTACTATTGCTACACGTGTAGGTTCGGCAACAACAAATGCCTGGTTTATTACTCCTAAAGTTTTCCTTTCTGATGATGCGGTAATGAAATTTAAAGTCGCGCTAACTGATTATAACAGCAGCAACAGCGACCCATTGGGCATAGCAGGTACCGATGATAAACTTAATGTATTGATTTCAACTGACGATTGCGGAGCTGTTTGGCATCCTCTATTTACATTCTCCAGCGATAATCTGGAATTGGATTACCTTACAAATACATTGAGTAACTTTGAAATGGACTTATCTGACTACACAGGGCAAACCGTGCAAATTGCATTTCAGGCAACTGATGGTCCTATAGATGATTTGCCGATATATGATTTTCATATAACTGATTTCTTAATTGAATTAACAGACCCGCCACTTGCTGTAGAAGAACCTGTATTCCAATCATTAAGTTATTACCCTAACCCTGTTATTAACACGCTTACCATAAAAAATGAAGAAGCAATAACAACAATACATTTTTATAATTTGATAGGGCAGGAGTTGTTTACTAAAGCTGCAAATACAGATGTTGTTACATTAGATTTATCAGATATGGCAGCAGGCATCTATATTGTAAAAGTAATAGCTAAAGATAAAGAGCAAAACTTTAAAATTATAAAGAAATAAAACCGGTTAGTTAGTATAAACAATAAAAAAATCCGCTTTAAGCGGATTTTTTTATTTTAGAAAAGAAGCGTTTATTCTTTAAAATCTACCGAAAGGGAATTTACACAATAACGTTGCCCTGTTTCTGTTGGTCCGTCGTCAAATACATGCCCTAAGTGGCTGCCACAGTTAGCACAAAGTATCTCTGTGCGCTGCATCCCGAAAGAGGTGTCTTTTACATATTCAACTTTACCGGGCAGCGCATTATCAAACGATGGCCAGCCACATCCTGATTTAAATTTTGAATCGCTTGCAAAAAGCGGTTCGTCACAAGCCCCGCAAGTATAAGTACCACTTTCAAAATGCAGGTTATATTCCCCCGAGTGTGGAAATTCGGTTCCCTTTTGGCGTAGTATCCTATAACGTTCAGCACCTAATTGCGCTTTCCATTCTGCTTCTGTTTTTTCAATATTATAACTTTTCATAAGTATCTCCTTATTTTTTTGCGGGTATAAATTTAATTGATACAGAGTTAGTACAAAAACGATCGCCCGTAGTTTCTTTAGGGCCATCATCAAATACATGACCCAAATGTCCACCGCAGTTTGCACACATTACCTCAGTACGATCCATACCATAACTGGTATCGTGTTCATATACTACAGAACCTTCTATAGCCTGGTCAAATGATGGCCACCCGCAATGAGAATCAAATTTTGTATCTGATTTAAATAGTGGATTACTACAAGCGGCACATACATACACACCGTCTTCAAAAAAATCGTTATACTCACCCGTATGCGGGCGTTCAGTAGCTTTATTGCGTAACACATCATACTGTTCCGATGTAAGTTCTGCCTGCCATTCCGCCTCAGTTTTTTTTACTTTAAATTTACTGTTTTCATCCATTTTGGTTTGCCCTATTTCAGGTTTAACCTCATCTTTGGCATCATTCTTCCCCTGTCCTTTACACGCTGTTAAGGAAAGCAACACTATTAACATCAATACTTTTTTCATGGCTATAAAAATTTTGTTATTTCGTTAATGACTTTTACATCTCCAAGAATTTTGCGGTGTCCAAGCCCTTCGGTTATTATCAGCTCTGCATTTGCCAAATGTTCGTGTATGTGGTGCGCAGCAGTAAAAGGCACATCTTCGTCATCCCTGTCATGAATAACCAGTACAGGAACGTTTACCTCTTTTGCAGCTATATACGCAGAATAGCTATTGATAGTTGTACCGAATTTCTTTTCGAATAATTTTATCATTGCTTTGCAAGTTGCAATATTCAGGCCTAATTTATCCGTAAAATCGTTCATAATATCTTCTATAATATCGCCACTACCAATGGTAACAGCTTTTTTTACTGTAAGCCCTTGCTTTATAGCATTCAGTACCGCCATAGCTCCCAGCGAATGCCCTATTGCATATTCAAACGGGCCGTATTTTTTATCAAGCTCATGGATGCAGGTAATAAACTCAGTCATGTCGCTGGTTTTACCTGTCGATTTTCCGTGAGCGGGTGCATCAAAGCTAATAGTGCTATAACCTTTTTTTACCAAAGCATCAGCTATAGACCAAAGCTGTGTGCCGCGTCCGCTCCAGCCATGTACCAGTAATACTTTTTTACTACTCTCTCCCAAATGATATACTCTTATTTTTTTATGTAAAGATGCTATAGTAATATACTCCTGTTTACTATCCCTTTCCATAGCTTCTTCTTTTTTGGGGAGCTTAAATTTCATAGGAGTAACAAAAAGCTTCATGGCATACCTGGCTGCCATTGTAGGGGATAAAGTTTGTAAAATTTTACCACTTACTATAATTGATTTGGGCACAAGTGTTGGTTGATGCAGAGGTTTATTTTTTTTAGCCATTGTATAGGTTTTAATAAAAGATGAAGTTACTGGTTTTTTCTTATTTTTGAGCGTGATAACAACTTTTTAACCTTCAAGACTATGAGGTCTGTTGATAATTATTTTCTTACGAAAGAAGAGCCCGTAAAAGGTTGTTTACTTTTTTTAAGAAACCATATAGTAAATTTTGACAAAGCTATTACAGAGGAATTAAAATACGGTATGCCCTTTTATTTGTATAACGGAAAAATGTGCTGCTACCTTTGGGTACATAAAAAGCATGGTTTCCCATACTTAGGTATTGTAGAAGGCAATAAAGTTATTCATAACAGGCTGTTAGTTGAAAAGCGTGCCAGAATGAAAATATTACTAATAAATCCTGAAGAAGATATTGATGTCGAAGCCATTAATGATGTTTTAAATCAAATGACAGCCTTATATAAGTCAAATTCTTAAATTTAATATACAACATTTACAATTTAATTGGCTTCATTTTGGAATTGCATGTAGAATGAATTTAGTAATTTTGAGTAAAATTTAACGCAAACCATCTTATGAATAAAAGTGTATTTACCCTTTCGTGCCTGTTATTTTTATTAATAATGGCTTGTACTACAAATCCCTTTACGGGGAGTAAAGACCTTAATTTTGTTTCTAACAGCGAATTGTTTCCTACTGCATTTCAGCAATACGACCAGTTTTTAAACGAAAACAAAGTAATTAAAGGTACTTCGCAGTCGGCTATGGTGGTAAGTGTAGGACAGAAAATAAAAAACGCTGCCGAGAAATACCTTAATGCCAAAGGTTATAAAGGATATCTTGACGGGTATGCGTGGGAATATAACTTGGTTGATGACCCTGCTGTAAATGCATGGTGTATGCCCGGAGGTAAAATTGTGGTATATACAGGTATATTACCCATTACGCAAAACGAAGCCGGTCTTGCTACCGTTATGGGGCATGAGGTAGCCCATGCGCTTGCCAATCATGGGGCACAGCGAATGAGTGCGGGCACACTACAACAACTTGGCGCAGCAGGCGTTTCCGCAGCAACATCAGGGCAAAGTCAAACAGCACAACAACTATATCAGCAGGCATATGGCGTTACTACCCAATATGGGGCTATGCTCCCTTTTAGCAGAAAGCATGAAAATGAGGCTGACGAGATAGGGCTTATCCTGATGGCGATTGCGGGTTACAACCCCGATCAGGCAATAGCGTTTTGGCAACGCATGGATGCCAACTCAGGAGGAAGTGCGCCGCCGGAATTTTTAAGCACCCACCCGTCAAGCAACACAAGGATAAATAACATCAAAAGCCTGATACCTACTGCAAAAGCCGAAGCGGCTAAATTTGGAGTGAAATTTTAAATTTAAGTTTACTTTTTTAAGCTGAGTTTTACTTTTAAGAATTATACATATATTAGCTGCTCTGTAATAGGGCAGCTTTTTTTATTTAAACCAAACCACTATGCCACAATTAGAAAAAGGAAGTAAAAAACTCCTTAATGCATGGGCTTTTTACGATTGGGCCAACTCTGTATATAGCCTTGTAATAGCAACAGCGGTGTTTCCTATATTTTATACAGAACTTTTTCCGGAGGGGCAAACGCACATTGCTATTTTAGGCACATCTGTAAAAAGCACGGCTCTTATAAGTTTTGTTACGGCTTTTGCTTTTTTACTTGTCGCATTTATATCACCTTTACTTTCGGGTATTGCCGATTATTCAGGCAATAAAAAAATATTCTTAAAACTGTTTTGCTATCTGGGGGCGTTATCATGTATTGGTTTATATTGGTTTAGTCTCGAAAATATTTACTGGAGTTTGGTATGCTACTTTTTCGGACTGGTTGGTTTTTGGGGTAGTTTGGTTTTTTATAATTCCTATCTGCCGGATATTGCTTTCCCCGACCAACAGGATAGGATTAGTGCCAAAGGATACTCGTTAGGATATATAGGCAGTGTTTTACTTCTCATTTTCAATTTGGCGATGGTAATGTTTCCCGGTTCTTTCGGATTAAAAGAAATTGAAGGTTTAGAGCACCCTTCTGTACGCGCTATGCGTATTTCCTTTGTATCCGTAGGGGTATGGTGGATACTTTTTAGCCAATACACTTATTATTACCTGCCAAAAGGAACAAGAAAAAATAAAGTAACTCATCATGTATTGCTTAACGGCTTTAAGGAGTTGAGAAAGGTGTGGGGCGAGTTGAAACTTAACCTTACATTAAAGCGTTATTTAGGTGCTTTTTTTGTTTACAGTATGGCAGTACAAACCGTTATGCTGGTAGCCACTTATTTTGGAGCAGAAGAAATTGCGTGGGGCGAAGGCGAAAAACAAACAGGACTCATAGTAAGTATATTATTAATACAACTGGTTGCAGTAGCCGGAGCAGTCGCTACTTCACGGCTATCAGAAAAATACGGAAATATAAAAACACTTATAGGTATTAATATTATCTGGGCTATAATATGTATTTGTGCCTTTTTTCTAACACTGCCTATACATTTTTATATTACAGCCGGTTTTGTGGGACTTGTTATGGGAGGCATACAGTCGCTCTCTCGCTCTACCTATTCTAAGTTTTTACCCGAAACAAAAGATACAGCTTCATTTTTCAGTTTTTATGATGTAACCGAAAAAATAGGTATTGTTATCGGGATGTTGTTATATGGCGCAATAGACCAGATATTTGGCAGTATGCGTTATTCAATAGTATTTCTCACGCTATTTTTCATTATTGGTATTTTCCTTTTAAGAAGAGTGTTAAAAAAGTCTTAGAGTTTAAATTTATTCTATTATATTTGGGAACTGAAAATATATTATGAAGGTTATGAAAAGAATTAAAAATTTATCAACATTATTACTACTAATAGTAACATTTGGGTTTGTATCGTGTGATACGGAGCCGGTAGATCCTGTATTTTTAGATTATGAACCGGAAGTAGAAGATCCGGCTTCGTTTGAGGTTAATATTGATGGAGAACTTTTTGTTGCAGCTGCTTCAAGCGCAGCTATTGGCGATGGCTTGATTGCGATACAGGGAATAGGAAGCGACGGCGAGTCTGTAAGTATTGTTTTAGAAGGTACAACTGCAAGTAACGGTACATATGCCCCGGAAGATGTTTTAATGATTTATCAGCCTTCTGAAAATGCTGATGACTATGGTTTTATTAACTTCAACTCAGAAATTGTAGGTGGAGGAGAAGTACCTGAAGATATTTATTATGGAGCTTTTACCATAACAAATATTGATACGGTTAATAAAACTATTTCAGGAACATTTAGCTTTACAGGATATTGGAGTAATCCGGAGGACGAAATAGAACCTGTGGAACTTACTAATGGAGTATTTATTAATGTGCCATATATAGATAGTGATATTGATCCTGACCCGGAAGAGGAAGAAGATTATATTATAGCTGATATAAATGGTGTTGAAACAGATTTTACAATAGCAGTTGCAGCATCATCAGGTAATTTTTTAACAATAAGCGGTCAAAACGTAGCCCCTCCCAAGCAGATACAATTATTGATGGATGCTGATATAGAAGAAGGTACATATGATATTACTGAAGATGGAGGATTTGGTAATGGAGTAACCGGACTGTATTCTGAAGGCTTGGTTCTATACGTTGTTACATCAGGACAATTAACTATTATCAGCAATGATGGCGAATCGATAAAAGGAGTTTTTGAGTTTGCAGCCTATAATTCGGATGACGAAAGTGACATCATAGAGGTTACTAATGGAGAATTTGAAATGTTGTTACCATAATAAAATATTTTATAAGAGATAAAAAATCCGCTAAATTGGCGGATTTTTTTATTGGCATAATGATTGTCTGATACTATCAGTAAAAATACAGTAAAGGTTTCTTCTTTACTGATATATAGGTATATAATTAAAGCATCGGTCAGATGTTTTCGTGTTGCCTTATAAATGTTTAATGACAAAATGACTTTAAATTAAGATGTCTGATCAAAAAATAATAAATATTGACAGTCTGTCACTTCAGGAGTTAGATTCTGATGCGGAATTAATTCCGTTAATGACACCCGAAGATGAAGAGGAAATGAATAACGAGGTACTGCCCGAAGCATTACCCATACTCCCGTTACGTAATATGGTGTTGTTTCCCGGTGTGGTAATCCCAATTACGGCAGGCAGGGATAAATCGATAAAACTAATAAACGATGCTAATGCAGGCGGTAAAATAATAGGCGTAGTGGCTCAAAAAGACGAAAGTGTTGAAGAGCCTACAGCAGCCGATATAAACACCGTAGGTACCGTAGCACGCATATTGCGAGTACTCAAAATGCCCGATGGTAATACTACCGTTATTATTCAGGGTAAAAAACGTTTTGAGATAGATACCGTAACTACAGAGCAACCCTACCTTATGGCTACTATTAAGGAGGTTAATGAAACACGACCTGAAAAAACCGATGTAGAGTTTAGCACCATAATAGAGTCTATAAAAGACTTAGCAATACAAATTATAAAAGAAAGCCCTAATATTCCTACCGAGGCTACTTTTGCGATTAAAAATATAGAGAGCGAATCGTTTTTAGTCAACTTTGTTTCATCGAACATGAACCTTACAGTGGCAGAGAAACAAGGTTTGCTTGTAAAAAGCGACCTCAAAGCCCGTGCACTGGAAACATTGCGCTATATGAACCTTGAGCTGCAAAAACTGGAACTCAAGAACGATATACAAAGCAAGGTTCGTTTTGACCTCGACCAACAGCAGCGCGAGTACTTTTTGCATCAGCAAATGAAAACTATTCAGGAAGAACTCGGCGGGGTGTCTCACGACCAGGAGATTGAAGAAATGCGTAAAAAAGGCAAGGGCAAAAAATGGAATGATAAAACAAAAACCCATTTTGAAAAAGAACTTGCTAAATTACAACGAATGAATCCGCAGGTGGCAGAATATGCTACACAGCGTAATTATTTAGAGTTAATGCTCGACTTGCCCTGGGGTACTTTTTCAAAAGATAAATTCGACCTTAAGCGTGCCGAAAAAATACTGCACAGAGATCATTATGGTCTGGACGATGTTAAACGTCGTATTATAGAATACCTTGCTGTATTAAAGTTACGTAATGATATGAAATCGCCTATACTTTGTCTTTACGGACCTCCGGGTGTGGGTAAAACCTCAATTGGTAAATCAGTTGCCGAAGCATTGGGCAGAGAGTACATTCGCATATCGCTGGGAGGACTTCGTGATGAGGCAGAAATAAGAGGACACAGAAAAACCTATATTGGCGCTATGCCGGGAAGGATTATACAAAGCATTAAAAAGGCAGGTACATCAAACCCTGTTTTTGTACTGGATGAAATTGATAAACTTTCTATCAGTAATAGCGGAGATCCGTCATCGGCATTACTTGAAGTGTTGGATCCTGAACAAAACTCCGAGTTTTACGATAACTTCCTTGAGCTTGGTTTCGACCTTTCCAAAGTCATGTTTATCGCTACGTCCAACAACATGGCAAACATACAGCCTGCGCTGCGCGACAGGATGGAGATTATTAATATGACCGGCTATACTATAGAAGAAAAAGTAGAAATAGCTAAAAGACATTTATTGCCAAAGCAAATTAAAGAGCATGGGCTTACACCAAAAGATGTAATTATTGGTAAAAGACAACTCGAAAAAATAAGTATAGGTTATACGCGCGAGTCGGGTGTACGCGGGTTTGAAAAACAAATTGCCAAAATGATACGCTACATTGCAAAATCAATAGCAATGGAAGAAGAGTATAACGTTAAAGTTACTGATGAAGATATTATTAAAGTACTCGGCGCACCCAAAATGGAACGCGACAAGTATGAAAACAATGATGTTGCAGGAGTAGTAACCGGACTGGCATGGACAAGCGTGGGCGGTGATATTCTTTTTATAGAGTCGATACTCTCTAAAGGTAAAGGTAATATGACCATGACAGGTAACCTGGGTACGGTAATGAAAGAATCGGCAACCATTGCCCTCGAGTATATTAAAGCTAATGCGGAATCCCTGGGCATAAGCCCTGAAGTAATAACAAGTTACAACGTACATATACACGTGCCGGAAGGGGCAACCCCTAAAGATGGTCCCAGCGCCGGTGTTGCCATGCTTACCTCGTTAGTATCATCATTCACCCAAAAAAGGATTAAAAAACAGTTAGCCATGACGGGTGAAATTACCCTTAGAGGTAAAGTACTTCCTGTGGGTGGTATTAAAGAAAAAATACTTGCTGCCAAGCGTGCTAATATTAAAGAGATAATATTGTGTGAGGACAACAAACGCGATATTGATGAAATTAAAGAAGAATACCTGCAAGGGCTTACCTTTCATTACGTGAAAGAAATGAGCGAAGTAATAAAATATGCCATAACCAATCAGGCAGTAAAAAATGCTAAAACACTATAAAGTGTTCATATGATATAGCATATACACAAACGGCTAAAATTTATTAGCCGTTTTTTTATATAAAAATAATATCTTCGCAATCGCGTTATAGTATGCACAAAACGTATATAACAACAATGTTTAAAAACGGTTATCTTTATCTTCTTTTATTTAGTAGTGCTTTGTCTTTTAGTCAGATAGGAGGTAAATCAACCTATCAGTTTTTAAACCTTGTTACCTCACCGCGTCAGGCCGCACTTGGCGGAAAGTTGATTACGCTTCACGATTATGATGTTAATCAGGCAATATACAACCCCGCAACAATAAACCCTGAGATGGATAATCACCTTTCTGTAAACTATGGCAGCTATTATGGCGAGGTTACCTATGGCACGGCAGCCTATGCTTATACTTATGACAGGCATGTGCAAACTTTTCATGCCGGAGTAAGTTATGTAAATTATGGTACTTTTGAAGGCAGGGATGAGGCAGGACTGCTTACAGGCGATTTTACAGGCAGCGAAATAGCCCTTTCCTTTGGTTATGCCTATAATATACCCTGGACAGATATTTATATAGGAGCTAACGCTAAGCTGATATCTTCTACCTTAGAGAGTTATAACTCTTTTGGTGGGGCTATAGATATAGGAGGAATATATATTGACGAGGATAATGATATTAATATAGCTCTCGCTATACGTAATGTAGGTACACAGTTTACCACTTATGCAGGGCTTCAGGAAAAATTGCCTTTGGAAATCATTGCCGGCATATCGCAGGAGGTAGAAAATGTACCCATACGTTGGCATGTAACGCTGGAAAACCTACAGCAATGGAATATTGCTTTTTCTAACCCTAACCGTGCGGAAGAAAGTATAGACGGCACTACGGAGGAAGAAAAAGTATCGTTTATAAACAATGCTTTACGCCACGTTATAGTAGGGGCGGAGCTTTTCCCCGGGAAGAGTTTTAACCTCAGGGTAGGCTACAACTTTAGAAGGGGCGAAGAATTAAAAATCGAAGAACAGCGAAATTTTTCAGGCATATCCGTTGGTATGGGAATACGGTTTAATAATATACGCTTTGATTATTCCTATTCCAGATATACATTGGCTGCCAATACCAGTTTATTCGGATTAATGATAAATCTTCAATAATTAATATTATATAATGGATAAAAAAATTACTATTGCCATAGATGGCTTTTCTTCTACCGGAAAAAGTACCCTTGCCAAACAATTGGCAAAACAACTTGGGTATGTATATGTAGATACCGGAGCAATGTATCGTGCGGTTACCTATTATACTATGCAAAAAGGATATATTGATGATAATCATTTTGATAAACAAGCACTGATAAAAGACTTATCTGATATAAATCTTCGTTTTGTATTTAATCCGGAACTTGGTTTTGCCGAAATGTACCTTAACGGTGAAAATGTAGAAAAAGCGATACGTACAATGGATGTTTCAAACAAGGTTAGCCATGTTGCAGAAGTATCGGAAGTAAGAGCCAAACTGGTAGAACAGCAACAACAAATGGGGGCTGATAAAGGCGTTGTGATGGATGGTCGTGATATAGGGACTGTTGTGTTTCCTGATGCTGAATTAAAGCTGTATATGACCGCCAGTGCTCAAATTCGTGCGCAAAGGCGTTATGAGGAACTTATTGCAAAAGGCGATACCGTAGTGTATGAAGACGTATTGAAAAATGTAGAAGAACGCGACCATATCGACTCTAACAGAGACGACTCGCCACTGGTAAAAGCAGACGATGCCATAGAAATAGATAACTCTAACCTGACAATACAAGAACAATTTGAAAAAGTACTGCAACTTGTAGCCAATGCCAACTAACTTTTAACGTGGTACTGCCATTAAAATCAAATTTTATTGATAGTTTTACCATCGTTAATTAAATGTTAATTTAACTATAGCTTTTATGGGCATTAAAAACCGCCTCGTTGCCATGAGCTTCCTTCAGTTTTTTGTGTGGGGCTCCTGGTTAATAACTATTGCTAATTATTGGTTTGGCACAAAACAGTGGGAAGGAACACAGTTTGGGCTTGTGTTTGGCACTATGGGTATTGCATCTATATTTATGCCTACGCTTACAGGTATTATAGCTGACAGGTGGGTAAATGCCGAACGGCTGTATGGTGTACTGCACTTACTGTATGCCGCAGTATTATTCTACATTCCGCAGGTGAGCGATCCTACAACATTTATCTATATAATGCTTGTAGCCATGTGTTTCTACATGCCTACTATTGCGTTAAGCAACTCAATATCCTATACGGCACTTAAAAACAATAATTTTGATGTTATTAAGAGTTTTCCTCCCATAAGGGTTTGGGGTACTATAGGTTTTATTGCCGCTATGTGGATTACCAATTTAACGGGAAATAAAGCTACTGACTATCAGTTTTACATTGCCGGGCTCGGGGCTGTACTTTTAGGTTTGTATGCCTTTACGCTACCCAAGTGTAAACCGCAAAACACCAAAGCCGATGCTACTTTATTCGAAGCATTAGGCTTCGAAGCCTTTAAACTTTTCGGCATATATAAAATAGCATTGTTTTTTATATTCTCAATGTTTTTAGGAGGTGCATTACAGCTTACTAATGCTTATGGCGATGTATTTTTAGATGAATTTAAATTTTTCCCTAAATATGCCGACTCTTTTGTAGTAAAGTATTCTACCATAATAATGTCGATATCACAAGTATCCGAAACGTTGTTCATACTTGCCATTCCGTTTTTCTTAAAACGCTTTGGTATTAAGCAGGTAATGCTTATCAGTATGCTGGCATGGGTATTACGTTTTGCTCTATTTGCTTATGGCGACCCTGTTACCGGCTTATGGATGATTGTACTATCGTGCATTGTGTATGGTATGGCATTCGATTTTTTCAATATTTCGGGCTCACTGTTTGTAGAAACGACTACTCCTGCTAAAATAAGATCTTCGGCACAAGGCTTGTTTATGATGATGACCAATGGTTTTGGTGCAGTATTAGGCAGTTTTACGTCAGGATGGATGATAGATAAATATTTTACCAAATCGTTTACCGAAACATCAGCACTATCACAGTTTTTAGAAACTGAACCTACAAATCCTAAAATGCTTGAATTTGTAAAAGGACATGGCGTTGAGGTTACTGCCAATGGCAATTTTAATACTGCCATATTAATGAAAGACTGGCATAATATATGGCTTTCGTTTGCATTATATGCTTTGGTTATTGCTATTGCATTTGCCATATTGTTTAAGCATAAACATGATCCTAAAGAGGTGGCAAATATCAGCCATTAGTTATAATAATTATATGTTCAAAAACCAAATACGCCCGAATCATTGATTCGGGCGTATCGTTTAAAGATAGTATTTTTATGAACTAACGTATCATAGAAAAGTGTCCCTTATACTGCCTGCCATTTTCGCGGACTACTATAAACCAATAATCCGTAGAGGGTAGTTTTGCACCGTTATACATTCCGTCCCAGCCCTCGCTGTTAGCCCCAAAACCTGTTATTACTTTGCCATAACGGTCAAAAATATACACATACATATTAGGCTCTACGGTAGAGAATTTTATGCGCCATGTTTCGTTTACACCATCGCCGTTTGGCGTAAAAAATTTTGGATAGGTAAGCAGGAATGCATCTTCGGTATCAATACCGCAGTCATATTTATCGCGTACATATACATTGTACTGTCCCGGTTCGAGACCTGTAAAAGTGTTACTGTCCTGATAGTTAATACCGTCTAAAGAATACTCAAAATTTTCTGCTGCGGCAGTATTTTCCAGTATTACGGTTATTACGTTGTTATTATCAGTCCAGTCTTCAATATCAATTTGGCTTATTTCCGGTGCTTGCGAGTTTACTACGGTTATTGTTTTACTCCCTTCACAACCATATTCATTTGTTACAGTTACGGTATATTCTCCCTCTTCAGCAACAATTATACTTCGGGTTGCAGCTCCGTTAGACCATGCATAGCTGTCATAGCCCGGGTCGGCAGTAACTATTATGCTTTCGCCTTCGCAAACCGGCCATAACTCTTTAATTTGCAGATCAGGCAATGCATGTACCGTTATTTTAAATGATGTTACAGCAATACAGTCGTTATTATTGTTATATACTACCCGAGCAAAAACTTCTGTAACCCCTATATTAGCAGTATAATCAGTAGATATAGGGTTAGCACCGGTTTCGGCGTCGCTTAATGAAGTATGGTAGGAGAGTGTAACATCGTCCGGATTTTGCCCATCGAGTATAAAAGTATCCTGGTCGCTAAGGTTAAATAACTCAATAGTATCATCGCCATCGTCACACACCTCAATATCAGGCGGAGCAGTTGCAGTTACTATAGATGGCAGGTCGGCTACATTAAAGGGCTGCGTATCAAAGTTTCCGCAGGGGTCATCTACCCGAACTTCGTATATTGCTGATTCCAGTCCTGTAAAGATGCTGTTATTACCGTTATCTATCTGAAAACTTGTATCGCCATTTTTACTGATTATTTTGTAATTAAGCGGCTCTGCTCCAACAGCTATTATCTCTACATCGGCAACATTGCCCGTACAGGTAAGATTTTTTATGTTTGTTATAGTAAGGTCGTCATAAAACTCAAATTCACCAAGTATCTCTATACAACTTTTATTATCGGTGCCATTGCCAAAAGAACGGAATGATTTAACTACTCTGAATTTTCCGGTATTGATTATATTGTAGGTTGTGGTGTTATTAAGTAATTCTATTGCATTTGTATTATTAAGAGCATCGCCTGTATAAGGATTATTTGTTGCGGGGTGTCCCCAAGTATCTGTATCAGGGTCAAGCAGTTTTTGTAACCAAAATTTAATAAAAACAACCCCGTTACTATCATGTGCCACAGCAATATCAAATGCACCGCAATGGCGCGTTTCCTGAACACTGTTCGATACTATGTTATATCCTACAATATTGGCATTTGTAGTAAGGTTATCAGTACAATCACTGGTAGCAGTAAAGGTATAACTGCCCGGTGGCAGATTGTCCATATACAAAGCTCCGTCATCAGCAATATATTCAGAGGCATCGTATGGTAATGGGAATATTTCTTCAAATTCCGGGGGAGCTACCGTTATGGTTACCGATTCTAATGCATAGCCGCTTGCAACCCGTACCGTGCCTCTGCCTTCCGTACAATCAGGTCGGGCAAAGGACGAAAGCCCCGATGCTGCAAAATCAGGTATTACTACCTCTACGGGATATACATTGCCGCAATCGTCAATTACTTCAAATTGATATGTTCCCGGCGGTAAGCCTCCTATTTCTACATTATCATCTTCATTTATATAGCCGGAGAGGTCAAATGGTAAATCTTCGGTATATGTATCGGGAGCTTCTAATATATTACCGCCTACCAATACATAATCTGCCACCAATATTTCGGTACTGCCCAAATTATTTTCGCAGTCATTATTTCGTTCGTTTGATAATGCTTCGACTTCTATATCTATAAGTTCTGTGGTTACTGTTTCGCTACGCCCGCAATCGTCAGATATTGTAAATTCATAAACTCCAAAAGGCACGGGCATACCTTCGCCTCCGAAAACACTATGATAGTCATAAAACGCATCGGGGTATATAGGATTGAGCGCAGCGGGGTCGAACCCATCGGGATATGATGTGAAGTTGATATAGTAAGGAGCTACATATTTATAAACATCTATATATAAGAATTTCTCTCCGCAACCGGCATCATCAAACCCTACAATTGCAGTAAGTTTTTGCCTTACTAAATTTTCAGTTATTGTATATACCGTTCCGCAATTATCTATAATTTCAAGATCATAATAGTAATCGGTGTCGTAATAAAATGGTATTACCTGATTGATGATAAATCCTGCAACAGGATCGCCCGAAACTGTTTGTGTATATACCGTTGGCGTGCCTCCGCCCGGTGGATATACTGTGTAAGTAACCGAAAATGGAATTGCTAACGGTATGTCAGGGTCTTCAGGGCTTACATTATGGCTGGCAGTTATAAGGTCGCAACCTGGTAACTCGGTATCAGGAAAAGCGGCAGGGCTTACTACTGTTACAGGTTCGGCAGATAGTACGGTGTGTGCCTTAACAATACCTTCGCCACAATTATCTATAACCCTCACGGTATAAGTTCCGGAAGGCAGGTTTTGGAACGTGGCTGAGGCTTGTGGGCTTCTTGTAGCAGGACCTGTAAGTATTTCATAGGTTTGCGGGTTGCCCTGTGATACAATAATAGTAATACTGGCATCGTCGCCACAAGCGGTGGGCGTGCTCGTTACCTCATAAATAAGCGGGGTAGTATTATCTTCAATAATTACTTCTTCCTCGTCGGTAACGGTATTTCCGTTAACGGTCTGGCTGGCAATAACCAGGTATGTACCATCGGTTAGGCTGCTAACGCTTGGAGTGGTATTATCGTATATAGCTGTTGTAGTATTGGGTAACAGGAATACCTGATAGTTAACGGGCGGGTTAGGCGCTGCATTAGTTACAGAGAAAAATAATTGTCCGTTTCCCGGGCAAGTTTCATCAACAACAGTTACCGATAGCGTTAAATCCTGCGCGTTGCAGTTATGGGAGATGAAAAAAGCCAATAGGAGTGATGCACATAACTTGCATAGCATGCGCATGAGACCCTTTGCCGGGATTAATATAAAGTCAAATAGCGTCATAGCAAAAATTAAGTTTATTAGCTTAATTTCAGATTTTTTTCCAGTGGACTAAGATAATTAAAAATAGTTTATATAAAGACTGTGTTAATTTATTTAGAATAAAAAGTTATATATGTAACATTTTAATAGTTAGGAACATAGAATAATTTGCTGTAAATCATAAAAGATGGTGTATATGTTTGTAAATCAAAAAAATAATGGTAGTTTTGCGCTCCTTTTGGCAGATACGGGTTTCCATTAGGGTTCACCATTTTATGTAAAACACTTCTGTTGTTTTCTTGCTGTATGAAACCCCGAGATAACACAGAATACAAATTTTATTATCAGCAATGTCTGAAGAAACAAAAACAAAAGAAGAATTTTTAGCAGAGTTTAACTGGCACAACTTTGAAGAAGGTATCGATCCGGTAGATGAAAGCAATCTTAAAGAATTTGAAGATTTAGTTGAAAAAACCTTTATTGATACCGACAGTGATGAGGTGGTTGAAGGTACTGTGGTAAGAATCACTGACAGGGATGCTATCGTAGATATCAACGCAAAATCGGAAGGTGTTATATCGCTTAACGAATTCCGTTACAACCCTAACCTTAAAGTAGGGGATAAAGTAGAAGTACTTATAGATGTTCGTGAAGATAAATCAGGACAACTGGTTCTTTCGCACAAAAAAGCACGTACAATAAAAGCATGGGACAGAGTTATCAATGCTAACGAAACAGGAGAAATTGTTAATGGTTTTGTAAAATGCAGAACTAAAGGCGGTATGATTGTTGACGTATTTGGTATTGAGGCATTCTTACCGGGTTCTCAAATAGACGTAAAACCTATCAGGGATTACGACCAGTATGTGAATAAAACTATGGAATTTAAGGTTGTGAAAATCAACCACGAATTTAAAAACGTAGTTGTATCGCATAAAGCGCTTATTGAAGCTGATATCGAGGTTCAGAAAAAAGAAATCATCGGGCAGCTTGAAAAAGGTCAGGTACTTGAAGGTGTTGTTAAAAATATTACTTCATACGGTGTATTTATTGACCTTGGAGGTGTTGATGGTCTTATCCACATTACAGACCTTTCTTGGAGTCGTATTAACCACCCAAGTGAAGTACTTGAGCTTGACCAGAAACTTAACGTGGTTATCCTTGACTTTGATGACGAGAAAACAAGAATTCAACTTGGTCTTAAACAACTTAACCCGCACCCATGGGATGCGCTTGATGCTAACTTAGCTGTTGGTGATAAAGTAAAAGGTAAAGTAGTTGTTATAGCTGACTACGGCGCATTTATTGAAGTGGCTGAAGGTGTTGAAGGTCTTATCCACGTATCTGAAATGTCATGGTCAACACACTTACGTTCAGCACAAGACTTCGTTAAAGTTGGTGATGAAGTAGAAGCTGTTATCCTTACTCTTGACAGAGATGACCGTAAGATGTCATTAGGTATCAAACAACTTTCTCAAGATCCTTGGACTGATATTACATCTAAATATCCTGTAGGTTCTAAACACACAGGTATTGTAAGAAACTTTACTAACTTTGGTATATTCGTAGAACTTGAAGAGGGTATCGATGGATTAATTTACATCTCTGACCTTTCTTGGACTAAGAAAATCAAACACCCAAGTGAATTTGTAAATGTTGGCGATACGCTTGATGTAGTAGTACTTGAGCTTGATGTTGACGGACGTAAACTATCTCTTGGTCACAAACAAACTCAGGCTAACCCTTGGGATAAATATGAAGATTCTTTCGGTTTAGGTACTGTGCATAACGGAACTATAGCTGAGATTGTTGATAAAGGTGCTACTGTAGAGTTTAACGAAGATATCGTTGCCTTTATACCAACAAGACACTTAGAGAAAGAAGACGGTAAGAAACTTAAAAAAGGTGATACTGCTGACTTCAAAGTAATTGAGTTCAACAAAGAATTTAAAAGAGTAGTGGCATCGCACACAGCTACTTTTAAAGATGAAGAAGAGAAGAATGTTAAGGCTGCACAAGAGTCTAACACTTCTAACAATAACAATGCAGAGAAAACCACTCTTGGTGACATCGATGCATTGGCAGAGCTTAAAGAAAGAATGGAAAAAGGAGATAACTAATTCCTGAACCATTTTTAGATATTGAAGCCCTCACGATAGTGAGGGCTTTTTGTTTTAAGTTTTTAGAAATAAAGACACCCATGTTAAATATTTCCAAAAATTCATATTCCAAAAATCCATAATTGTACTTGTGGCGTATCTGCCTATATAAACTTTAAAACAAAGTACAATTATGAAAACGTCAAGAATTTTATCCGCAGCAATTTTTGCTTTTGTTATGATGTTGGGAACATCATCTTTTGCTCAAAAAACAGTAATGGTAGGTGGTGCGCCTATGTACCCTAACAAAAACATTATTGAGAATGCCATAAACTCTAAAGATCACACTACGTTGGTGGCTGCTGTAAAAGCTGCCGAACTGGTAGAGACCTTGCAAGGCAAAGGACCATTTACAGTATTTGCACCCACTAATGCCGCTTTTGATAAACTACCGAAGGGAACAGTAGAAACGGTACTTAGACCGGAAAATAAAGCAATGCTGCAAGGCATACTTACCTACCATGTGGTAGCAGGCAAATGGAGCGCAGCCGATATAATAGCAGCCATTAAAAAAGGAAACGGAAAATATACAGCCAAAACCGTACAAGGCGGCGAGCTAACCTTTATGTTGAACGGAAAAGATGTATGGGTTATGGATGAAAAAGGAGGAAAAGCTAAAGTTACTATTGCAGATGTAAACCAAAGCAATGGCGTTATCCATGTGGTAGATACCGTGTTGATGCACGACTAAATATAATTTTGTGTTTGGATGGTAAAAAGCCTCCTTGCTTATGGCGGGAGGCTTTTTTATTTGATTTTTTAAAAAGTTGACTACTCTTTAATCCTTATCTCAAACATTTTGTCCCAGTTTTTGCCGGTAACAAAAATAGTTTTGGTTTTAGGGTTATAGGCAATACCGTTAAGTACGTCCATTTTAGGGTGTTTGGTAACTTTCGTTTTTAAATCCGATAAATCAATAATAGCCTCTACAGCTCCCGTTGCAGGGTTTATAACTGCTATAGCATCTTTTTGATATACATTGCCATATATCTTGCCATCTATCCATTCCAGCTCATTAACAGCTTTTATTTTACTGGTTTTAGTATATACATTTACATAATCGGCTTCAGTCATGGTTTCCGGATCAAGTTTCCATATTTTTTCCGTGCCGTCACTTTGGTACAGGTATTTGCCGTCATTCGTAAGCCCCCAGCCTTCTATTTTTTTAAAGTAAGTAAACTCTTTTATCTTTTCAAAGGTGTCGGCGTTATATATAAAACCTGTGTTCTCTCTCCAGGTAAGCTGATATACTTTGTTGTTCAGGACTGTAATACCTTCGCCAAAGTACTTTTCTTCGGGTTTTATTTCTTTATATACCTCTCCTGTTTTGTAGTTTACTTTACGCAGGCTCGATTGTTTGTACTGACCTGTACCCTCAAAAAGCGTGTCGCGGTAAAACTCCAATCCTTGTGTGTAGGCACTCATATCATGCGGATAGGTATTTACAATTTCATATTGTAATAACTTTGGTTCTATACCCGATGTAAGCTCTATTCTGCCCGTAGTTTCGGCATTATTACCATTATAAAATACAAGAGCTTTCAGGTTTTGGTAGCCAAACTTGCGTCCTTCCAGCGAAACGTTAAATTTCTCGTTACCTTTTACAGCTCCGACTCTGGCATCATTTATATAATAAATAACCGAATCTATAGTCTTATTTTTTTCGTTTACCAACGACAGGCTAAACGATTCCTGTGGTTGATATTGTTGTTTCATAGCCGAAGTATCAATACGAAATAAATTATTTTTGTCTTTGTCATCATCGCCGCACGAATGTAGTGCTGCTGCCAAAGAAATGAAAGCTAAGAGTTTATGTGTTTTCATAGTATTATTAATAGTTAAGGCAATATACAATTACATTTTCTAATCGCCTATTGCCTTGCAAAAATATAAAAATAATGTATCTTTGCATCGGCAAGTCCTACACGACCAGCTCCTGCAAAATCCTCCAGGGCGGGAACGCAGCAAAGGTATGCGGTTGTAGCGGTGCGATGTAGGTCGCTTGCCATTTTTTACTTTATTTCATTCAAAGCCCGCAAGGGGCTTTTTCTTTTTTCTTACATCAAAAAGCCATCAACATCGCCTATAGGCTTAGGTATATTTTCATCATTCAACATTTCCCTTAAATCAATTTCTATAGCTCGCGAAATGGAGTTTATGGGTATATCATTATATGAACCTTCAAATGGATTTTCAGAATAATCCCCGATTTTTTCCATAAGGAAAAATACCCAAATGGTAAGTGCCGATAACGGAATTAAAATCCAGCTTAACTCTGCCTTTAAATTGCTTAATATATCAAGCATGCCGAAAGGAATTAATGCAGAAAACAGAAAAGAAAGCCATAAAGCAGTCGAGGCATACTGGCGGGGAAACGGAAAGTTTTTAATTCTCTCGCTGCGCCCTTGGTCATCATAAAACGTAGTAAGCAGTTTATGAAATTCCATATGCCTGAAATCGTCAAAATAGCTTTTATCTCTAAGGGTTTGCAGCTCTATAGCCTGCATGCTTATAATTTGGGTAGCTGTATTGGTTTTCTTAATACAGTTGTTTACTTCATCCTTATCCAAAAAAGGTTCTAACTCTTTAGTAAGTTCATTTCTATACGCTTCATTAGCGGAGGGGAAAATCGGGGTAAATTTTTCATCCTTATGTTCCCATTCTTTAGGCAATCGCAACTGGTATCGCAATGCTGTTAACCATGCAATATGCCTGTATATAATTCTCCTTTTAATTTCATGGTCGTTCTCGCCTATTATAAACGATGTAGTTGCCGCACCAAACGAGCGACTGTTATTAACAATACCTCCCCATATTTTTCGTGCTTCCCAAACCCTGTCATAACTGGCATTGTTTTTAAAACCAAGATAAAAAGCCACTGCAATACCCACTACACTCACAGGGCTCCAGGGCAGGGTAATGCAAATATTAAACCGGGTTCGCAATATATAATTTGCAACATATATTACAGAGGCATATAGCAACCCATATAAAAAGGGAGCTTTAGACCACTCGAAGGTCATCCAAAAACCGTAATTGCGTTTTGTGTACATACTAATTTAGTGTTGTGTTTTAAGGCTGCTGTATTTATACTGTAATGTTACAAAAAATATGATTTTATAACAAACAAGCAGTATAGCCTTTATACTTGTACATATTTCTGTATTTTTGAAAACTTTTAATGCCTTTGGCTATATATGATTGAGACTTGATGAGTAAAGTAATTTTAATAACCGGCGGTTCTTCGGGTATTGGTAAATCGATAGGTAATTTTTTACATGAAAAAGGCTATACCGTATATGGTACCAGCCGAAACCCCGACCGTGTTAAAGATTCTGTATTTCCATTAATAGCGTTAGATGTTCGTAATACTGAGAGTATTGCATCTGCCGTAGCAGAAGTAATACAACGCTCCGGGCAGATAGATGTACTGATAAACAATGCTGGAGTGGGCATTACCGGACCATTGGAAGAAATACCTGCCGAAGAGATAAAGAATAATTTTGAAACCAACCTTTTTGGTCCTATTGAAGTGATGAAAGCAGTGCTGCCCCATATGCGCAGCCGTAAATTCGGGCTTATTATAAATATAACCTCCATAGCAGGCTATATGGGTTTACCTTACAGAAGTGTATATTCAGCATCAAAAGGCGCATTAGAATTGATTACTGAGGCACTCCGTATGGAAGTAAAATCATTTGGTATAACTATTACCAATGTGGCTCCCGGCGATTTTGCCACTAATATAGCCGGTGGTCGATATCATGCTCCTTTGGTAAAAGGTTCGCCTTACGAAACATCTTACGGTAATACATTAGCAATGATGGATGAGCATGTAGATAGTGGCAGCAACCCGAACGAAATGGCAGAGGCTATATATGCGATAATGAAAAACCCTAACCCTAACGTGCACTATAAAGTGGGAGCTTTTATGCAAAAGTTCTCTATCGTGCTAAAAAGGATTTTACCCGATAAGGTGTACGAAAAGTTGCTGATGAACCATTATAAATTGTAATTTTGCAGCACTTATAAAAACACAACGAATAAATACAATAACATGAAATTTTTTATTGATACAGCAAACCTCGACCAAATAAAGGAAGCACAAGAGCTTGGCGTTCTTGATGGAGTAACTACCAATCCGTCATTAATGGCAAAAGAAGGCATTACAGGAAGAAATAATATATTAAAGCATTATGTTGACATTTGCAATATTGTAGATGGTGATGTGAGTGCCGAAGTTATTGCTACTGACTTTGAGGGAATGATAAAAGAAGGCGAGGAGCTTGCCGAACTTCACGAGCAGATAGTAGTAAAAATACCAATGACAAAAGATGGTATTAAAGCCTGTAAATATTTTACGGACAGAGATATTAAAACCAATGTAACACTGGTATTCTCAGCAGGGCAGGCATTATTGGCTGCTAAAGCCGGTGCTACGTATGTATCGCCTTTTATCGGGCGTTTGGATGATATCTCTACCGATGGTTTAAACCTTATCGACGAAATCCGTCAGATATATGATAACTATGCTTTCGAAACCGAAATTCTTGCAGCATCGGTGCGTCATACCATGCACATTGTAAACTGTGCTAAAATTGGAGCCGATGTTATGACAGGACCGCTTTCGGCTATTACAGGACTTTTAAAACACCCGCTTACCGATTCCGGATTAGCACAATTTATTGCTGATTACCAAAAAGGAAATCAGTAATTATTTAGATATAAAGACTGCAAAAAAGGCTGCCCATCAGGCAGCCTTTTTCAGTATTATTCAATAACCATTTCCTGAAGCCTTCGCCTGTAGTTTTCCAATATCGTAGCTTTAAAGATAATACCATAGTACTTTTCATCTTTCAATATTGGTAAATAATCGGTTTTCGCAGCTTCAAACTTATCCATAATCATCTCTACCGAATCTTCAATAGATACTGTTTCAACAGTAGGCTTCATAAGCTCTTCCAGCTTACTGTATTTTATTTTAAACTGGCTGAAAGCAATATGGCGTATAGTGTTAAAATCGATAATACCTATCAACCTGTTTTTTTCATCTACTACTGCAAAAATACTTTGCTTGGTAGTCGATAGCAGATTAATAACATCATCGGGTTTATGTGTAGTAGGTATCGTTTTACCATCAGTATCTACCATAGCGAGTAGGTCGATGCTTGACAGTATGTTTTTATCTTTATCACCTGTAAATACTTCGCCTTTATCTGCCAAGTGTTTTACATCCATAGAGTGGTTTTCAAACTGTTTGGATACGGCAAAACTTATTGATGAAACAATCATAAGCGGCACCATAAGGTTATAACCACCCGTAATCTCCCCAATAAGAAATATAGCAGTAAGCGGAGCATGAAACAATCCGCTGAGGAGTGCTGCCATACCTACTATAGTAAAACTGCTTACAGGAAGATTTTTTGCCAAACCTATCATGTGTAGCATCTTAGCAACAAAAAAGCCGAGATATGACCCTACAAAAAGTGACGGAGCAAAGTTACCGCCGTTACCACCGCTGGAAAGCGTTAGCCCTGTAGCAAAAACTTTTAGCAGCATAGTCCCTCCTGCAAAAGCAAGCAATACCCATGCATTATCTTTAAACCCTTCCAGCAGGGTGTTATTCAGTAATTCTTCGGGGTGGGCGTTTGTCAGTACCTTAATGCTCTCATAACCTTCGCCAAACAGGGTAGGTGATAAGAATATAAGGGCAGCCAACGGCAGTGCGCCATAAAGCCCTTTTTGATAATCACCTTTTTTCAGGCGACTGAAATAACCTTCTATTCGTTGAAATTTTCGGGCATGATATATCGATATAAATCCGCCCAGTATGCCCAGTAAAATATAATAAGGAATATTATGATAATCAAAAGGATGTTGTTGTTTGAAAGATAAAAGCACCTCTTCATTAAGCACTATGGTAGATACAATAGCTCCCGTAGCAGCCGATATCATAATTGGTATAAATGCCGTTATGGAAACATCTGTAAGTACTACCTCTATAGCAAAAAGTACGCCCGCAATAGGCGCGTTAAAAGCTGCTGCAATACCCGCAGCTACCCCACAGGCAAGCAGTAATATCCTGTCTTTTTTAGAGAGTTTGTATTTTTGAGCAAAGTTAGAACCAAACGCCGCGCCCGTTATGGTAATTGGCGACTCAAGCCCTGCCGAACCTCCAAGACCAACAGTAAGTGAGCTGGTTATTATTTGGGCATACATTTGCTTTCGGGGCATAATTCCGCCCTTTTTGGCTACAGCATAGAGTATGCGCGAGCTTCCTTTTTCTATTTTACCATTCAGTATTTTCCGAACAATAAATATGGTAAGCAGGATACCCACAATGGGGAATATACTATTTACATAAGGTAACTTAAGATAACTGTCTATATAATTGGCAAAGCGTAAAACATTGTGCGCAAAACTTTTAAGTATAATAACGGCAAATGCAGTAGATATAGCGACCAATACAGCCGAAAGGTATATGAAATGTCTTTCGGACAGCAGGCTTTTAATGATAAAGAACAATGTTTCAAGCCGACGAAAGTTATTCCTCAAAAATAACCGGACTTTTGAAACTTTACGATTAAGCATTTTATGAATAGGAAAATTTAGTATTTTAAATAAAATGCGAAGTTACTTTATTTATAAAAAAATCGTTACTATTTATAAGTTTTTTAATGCTTCTCTTGTACTTAAAGGTTTTAACGAAGCTCTGAAAACAAAATTCCTTACAGCATCAGGATCGGTTTTACCATATTCGCGCAATGCCCAGCCAATAGCCTTTTGAATAAAAAATTCGTTCGATTCTTTATGTTTCAGGCATTCACTAAATAATATTGAAGCATCGGTATCTTTTTTATAACCCAATTGAAATAATATTGCAGAACGGTTGAGCCACATATTATCGGATGAAGAAAAGCGGTTTATGACACTCAATGTCTCCTCAGGGTATTGTTGCAAGTAACCACCCAGTAGGTATTTAGCAATTACATCTACCGTGTCCCACCATGAGTGGGTAATAAGTAAGTACTCTGTCAGGTTAATATCATCTTTACTGAATTTATTTTTCAGTTCTTTCATCAATATTTCTACCGCACAGTAGTGGTACTCTCGTTGCGGCATACCGTAGAGCTGTTTAGCAAGTTCGCGCGGGTGTTCTTTAACCTCATCTTTATATTCTGTAGCAGCAAGTTTAAATAGCGACCTTCTTAAATCAGTTTTTAGCCCCATGAAAACAAATTTGTCTTTCATGTACTTCTTCATATATACTGCGTTTTCAACCGAAACATTTGCTTTAAAAGAAGCAGTAAGTGTATTTATAAAACCCATAGGTATATTCTATAAAGTAGGGAGCGTTTCCTTTACATAATTGCGCACAGCTTCAAAATATTTGGTAAACTCCTCCTCAAATTCACTGTAATATTCCTGTAATTCATTTACGGATTTAGTCATCCCCGATTTATCTTTGGTACGCCTGTCCATTTGCTGCAGTATTCCGCCGATGCCTTCTATTGTGGCATAACTACCCAGCCAGTCTTGTTTTATCATATAGGGTATCATACCCTTTGTTTTTTCGGTAAGAATACTGTAGTTGTCCTGCAGTAACTTATAAAAATATTGGGTATAATCGTGAAGTGTTTCACTATGGTAATTACTCCAGTTCTTAGCCAAAAAATGGTCGTAAAAAATATCTATAATAACCCCCGAATAGTGGTGGTATATGGGGTGCAGTCTTTTAGTACTTTGCCTGAAAATAGGATGAGCATCCGTATAAGTATCTATCAGACGATGTAAAACAATACCTTTCTGTACATCAGCAGGTAACGATTTTGGAGCCTTACCATGTATGCCATCTGCCATAAAATTACCAATTTTAAGCAGGTCATTATCTCCCGAAAGATATATGTGGGCTAAAAAATTCATAGCACAATGTAGTGATTTGTTTTGTGGCAACAAAGTATAAATTATACAAGCTATTTCTTTTTCCTACAAAAAAGTAATCTTTAGTTAAAACTAAAACTGATGTAAACCTTATATTTGCTATAACCAAAAACCAATTTAAATTATGACACTAATCAAATCGATATCAGGTATCAGAGGTACAATAGGCGGAAAAACAGGTGATAACCTTACCCCTGTAGATGCCGTTAAGTTTGCTTCTGCGTACGGTACCTGGTTAAAACAACATTCCGGTAAAGAAAAAATAACAGTAGTAATAGGTCGTGATGCCCGTATATCAGGACCCATGATACACAACCTTGTTATGAACACTCTTGTGGGGCTGGGCATAAATGTGATAGATTTAGGGCTCTCCACAACCCCTACGGTAGAGGTTGCCGTACCGCTGGAAAAAGCAGACGGCGGTATTATACTAACAGCGAGCCATAACCCAAAACAATGGAACGCACTAAAGTTACTGAACGAAAAAGGTGAATTTTTAAGTGGTGATGATGGTGCCAAAATTCTTGAAATTGCCGAAGCAGAGGCTTTCGATTTCTCGGATGTGGATAGTTTGGGAGAGGTTACTGTAAATGATGCCTACATGGACATCCATATTGATGAGGTGCTTAACCTGCCGTTGGTGGATGCCGAAGCCGTTAAAAAAGCAGGCTTTAAAGTAGTGGTAGATGGGGTTAACTCATCGGGAGGTATTATAATACCGAGACTGCTTGAGCAAATGGGAGTAGAGGTAGTAGAGTTATACTGCGAACCCAACGGACATTTCCCGCATAACCCTGAGCCATTAAAAGAGCACCTTACAGATATATGTGAGCTTGTAGTAAAAGAAAAAGCACACTTTGGTATAGTAGTAGATCCTGACGTAGATCGTTTGGCATTTATATCAGAAGACGGCGAGATGTTTGGGGAGGAATATACCCTTGTAGCCTGTGCCGATTATGTATTGAGTAAAACTCCTGGTAACACGGTTTCTAATATGTCGTCATCCAGAGCATTACGCGATATTACCGAAAAACATAAAGGGAGTTATGAAGCCAGTGCAGTAGGCGAAGTAAATGTAGTAACGCTTATGAAGGCTAACAATGCCATAATAGGAGGGGAGGGTAACGGCGGTATAATATATCCTGAGTTACACTATGGTCGCGATTCATTAGTGGGTGTGGCTTTATTCTTAACGTATCTTGCTGAGAATAAAATTACTTCGGTAGCCGCATTACGGGCTTCATATCCGCAGTACTACATGAGTAAAAACAAGATCGAGTTAACGCCGCAAATAGATGTCGATGCCATATTAAAAGCTATGGCAGAAAAATATGCCAATGAAGAAATTTCTACTATTGACGGTGTAAAAATTGATTTTGCTGAGGAGTGGGTACATTTGAGAAAATCGAATACCGAGCCTATTATCCGTATTTATACCGAAGCGCAAACACAGGATAAAGCAGATGCTCTTGCCGAGCGTATTATTGCTGAGATAAAACAAGTAGCAGGAATATAAGACCTCTGTTTTTTATATAAAATTAAAAAGCCGAAGTAATTACTTCGGCTTTTTCTCATTATTCTTTAAACCATTTATAATACCACATCCCTACATATTCATGCAGAGCCTTTTCGGTATATTTTAGTTTTGAGTAGGATGGCAACCAGTTATACAAAACAGTTCTCGGACCTTTTTTTATCTGAAAATTGGCAGGTGCGGCTATAGGCTGTAACCCTTGACTTTTGAAAGTTTGTATAGCCCTTGCCATGTGTGATGCGCTGGTTACTAAAATAAATTTATTTTCGTTACCCAGCCGTTTTTTAAGTTCAATGGCTTCTTCCCATGTATTGGCAGGCTTGGTTAACATAATAGTATCTTTGGGCTGTACCCCCAGCGATACGGCAGTTTTTGCCATAACCTCTGCCTGCGATGTTTCGTTGGGTTTGCTGGAATATCCTGAAAGTATTAATGTAGTACCCTCCATTTTTGTATAAAGGCGTACTCCCTCTGTTAGCCTGCTTAGTGCAACTTCCGATAGTTGATGAATATTGGGCAAGTCCGGATCGTTAACATGTCCGCCGCCTAACACTATTACAGGGAGCTTTTCATGTATATTTTCAGCTTTAACAGGGGCATACCGCTGCTCTAAGTTTCTCATTAAATAAACAGGTAATGGCGTTACACTAAACAGAAACATATCCAGAACAGCAAATATCAGGAATAATCGTGCTGTTTTTTTGCGCTTTAGCTTATAGAATATCAATGCCAAAACAGTTGCAATCCAAAAAATGTTTATGGGACTTAAAAATAGGTTCATTGTGTTTTTGTTAGAGCGGTATAAATGTAAAAAAATCCTGCCCGTTAGGGCAGGATTAAAATTAAAACTAAAATTATAAAAAAATTATTTTACGATTAACTTTTTAACGATGCCTTCGGATGTCTTGATGATATACATACCGGAAGCCATTTTAGTAGTATTTATAGTTAATGCCTGTTTTTCTGAATGTATCAGTTTACCGTTAAGGTCATACACATCGATATCGGCAACACGGTTAAAGTAAACCACACCATCGGTAGCAGGGTTAGGGAATATTGCAAATGTTTTTGGAGCATTTACAAATTCTTTAGTACCAAGATTAGTAATATCTACTTCAAATATAGTAAGTGTTCCGCTAATTTCGTTAGCTACTATAATGTAGTTAGTATCGTTAGGACTGTCTGCACTACTGATGAACGTAATACCTTCAGGAGCATGGTCACCTTCAAAAGCAGATGTACTTCTGTTATTTTTATAGTCTGTAAATACAGGAGCAGCAGGATCTGTAACATCATACACCATTACGCCACCTACTCTTTCCAGACCAATGAATGCAAAAGTACGGTCTTCAATGGTTGCAATAGTAACACCTTCAGGCTCCGGTCCTTTAGCACGGCTTCTTCCTTTAAGGTCGTTGTCTTCATTATCAGCATTAAATATTGCACTGAAAACAGGGTCATTAGCAATATACATCTCGAAATCGTCACCACTGTCAAATACTATTTCTTTAGTATCTGCATTAAATATAGAGAACGAGCGTGAACCTAAGCAGAAAATTTGGTCGAAGTCAGTGTCGGTATCAGTATTTCCGTTAAGGTTGGTTACCCTCATTCTGCCTGCGTTAAAGCTCTTTTTAAGCATAGCCGATTGCGGGTAAGCAGTAGCATCAAGTACATAACCGTTGTTACCTATAGTAGTTCTTTCTTCAAAGCCGTCATATTCTTTCTCATCGCCTTCGTTAGCTGTAATGATATAGTTAGTACCGGCTACATTATAAGTGGCTACAGCATCAGGAATGTAGTATGCCTGTATTGGCCAGTTGGCAATAAGTATTTCATCGTTATTATCTGATATATCAAAACCATTGCCCGGCAGACTCATATCTTTAGTGCCTAAAGCCCAGATATCCGTGATAGTATTATTAGTTAGGTCTATCGCTGCAATAGCATTATTTTCCTGTAGTGTTACCCATGCTTTTTGCGAATCGGCACTTACAGCTACATACTCCGGTTCAAAGTCTTGAGCCATTGTGCTTGCAGCATAGAGTTTTCTTACGCCTGAAGCAATTAGTGTAGCTTCTTCTGCATTATAAGCAGTAAAATCTATTGTGGTAACATCAGCATTGGTTAAAGAAGCTGCTCCGTTTGTCATATCTATAACACTTACAGAACCTTCAGGATCTACACTGTAGTCAGCATTAGGCTGCCCTTCGTTGGCAGTAATTACTTTAGTTCCGTCTGGAGTAAAGCTAATGTTGTCAGGAAGTACACCAACAGCTACCTGGCTGATAAAAGTACCATCGGTATCAAAGAATACTACCGAACCGTCAAGCACCTCATTATCATTTGGCGATGCAACAGCTACCATACCGTTATTAACCGCTACGCTGGTTATACCTCCGTATGAGCTCATATCTATAGAGCTTACAACAGACGGAGCTTCAGGATTAGAGAAGTCTATAATATCAAGGAAACCTGCCACAGCACTTGTTGTAAATAATTTTTCACTTTCAGCGTCATAAACTACTATTTCGCAAGTACTTGTACCTGCTCCTGATGGGTCAAAACTACCTACATATTGTAACTCTATGCTTTGGCTTGGTTCCGGTGCCATACGGTCGTTGTCTTTAATGTAAATTGTAGCGAATGTTTCACCCGTAAGTGTAACACCCATAGGGTTCTCAAGGCTTAATACAAAATACTCGGCGTGTTGCTCTTCTTCCGTATCATCTATAACAGGTATAGCTATAGTTTGTGTTAGCTCACTTGTACCTGTAAAGTTTAGCGTAGTAGTTGTATAAGTAAAGTCGGAAGCATCTGCAGTGCTGAATGGTGCAGCTTTTACTACAAGGTTTACAGAAGCTGTATTAGGGTTAGATAGGTTAAGTACTACGTTTACAGTACCGGCATCTTCATTTACAACTATAAATTCAGAGTCGAATGAAATTTCGGTATTGTAAGCAAAGTTGTATGTATAAGCACAAGCCATAGTAACGCCTGATGCATCTTCAATATTGTTTATGGTAAGCTCATAATCAATACCGCTTTCAAAAGCTGTTGTATAAGTAAGTGTTACCACGTTACCATCTACAGCAACAGTACCTAAATTGTCTATGCCTGCATAGTTAGCGATTGTAGCAGCCGAAGCAGCTTCAAGCTGGTTATTAAAAGTAACCTCTATAGTGGTATTGTTAAGCACCGTTACGTTTTGTACTGTTGGCGCGCTTGGGAAACCCCATGCCGGCCATACCTGTGCAGGAGTATCCTCGCCCACACCAACCCAGTTGGCAGGGTTTAGTATAGCAACTCTTAATTCGGCAGGAGTACCTGTTTGAGTTCCGTTATAGTATGCATTTACAGTATTACCGTCAACATTACCGGGAGCTGTAGAAAGGTTAACAGCGCTAACGCCGTCAACAAGACCCGCAGGTATCATAGATAGGCTTCCGCCACACGCTGTATTATCAGCAACCCAACCGTTAGACGACATAGCTGTAATATAGTTTGGCATTGCAGCCGAACCTGTGTAAACAATTACCTGGTCTCCGTCAGAGCTTAAACCAAAGTCAGCACCTTCTACAGTACCTGTATTGGTAATAAGTTCTCCTGTTTGTATTGTAATTACCGAGCCTGCAGGAACACAGCTTGTAGCTGTCCACATGATAGCATCAGTACACTGTGGTTGATCGTTTGTAGTATATTTAGAATCTGTAAGGTAGATAAATGTACCTTCTGTAATGTCAGCAAAAGTGATAAGAGCAACTTCATCCTCAGCGGTAGATGAGTTCATTCTGTAGCCAACAAAAGCCATATCGCCGGCATTAAATGCTGTTTGCTCTGCTATTGTAGTGAAAGTTACTGACTGAGTATCTGTAAGAGCATTATCACTCATGTCCTCAACCATATTGCCTAAAAGGGCAACATAATATTGTTGACCATTCATTAAATCACCTGTAGGTACAATAGTAATTGTATTATCGGCAAATGTAGTTGTAAAAGGTACAATTGCACCTTCGGCGTTATCCAAACGAAGTTCTACTAAGGTAGCAGCGTTTGTATTTGTTATAGCTGAATTATCTATTAGTCTTACATTTTCGTTGAAAACAATTTGTGGGGTAGTATTAACTGCTATAAAGTTAGCTTCATTAGCAGGAGTAAATACAGCAAGAGGAGCAGTAACATCTTCTACACCATCCATAAGAGCACCCATTATGGCAAGATTGTCAAACCTGTTGTTACCACTACTGCCGGATGCATTAGCACCGCCAAAGTCTATTTTAAAAATAAAATCGGCATTGTTTTCTACGCCTTCAATAGCCGAAAAATCAACCGTTACAAGGCTGTAATCTTCGGTAGGAAAAAAAGTAGTTGTACCAAGCCCTGCGTTAGTATAGTTTTCACCCCCATCAAGGCTATAGCTGTAGTATTGCTCTGTAGCTCCTGATCCTGTTCTTGTAGTAGCAAATGATACTACCACATCTTCATACCCTGTAGTAGGGAAAGCAATAATAAGCGAACGTGTATTACTTGGGTTTCTTGGGCGAAGTCCGTTTCCTGCCGGGTCGCCGTTTTGAGCATTCAGGATATCTCCTGATACGTCATCCATATAACCATCACCTGTTCCCGGGTAGGTTATGGATGTTGTTCCTGCTACTATCGAATAGTCAGCAGCAACCATTTCAACAGTGCCATCTACGGCATTAAAATTCCAATAGTGCATAAGATCTTGTGCACTCGAAGCAAATGTTACTAAGCAGAAAGCCAGTAATATAAGCATTTTTTTAGTGTAGTTGTTTAACATGATTGTGTAGTTTATTTATAATAGCTACAAATCTCTGCCTCATAAGTTAATTAATTATTACTTGAAAATAACGACTACATTAACATCTGTTTACCTAATGTTGATTAAATGTAAAATTTAGTAAGATTTTTTTCACGATTAAATAACCTGATATATCGTGTTTATTGACTTTTGTGATTAACGTTAAAAAAAGGAAGCGACTTATTGAGCCGCTTCTTTTTATTTTTATGTTTTTGTTAGTTTTACATAGCGTTAACAATAGCAAGAAAATCATCTGCTTTTAGCGATGCGCCACCTATAAGCCCACCGTCAACGTCAGGTTTCGAAAATATTTCATTCGCATTATCAGGTTTTACGCTGCCTCCGTATAATATAGAAGTTTCATCGGCTACTTTTTCGCTAATATTATCTCTTAGTAACGAGCGTATAAAAGCATGCATTTCCTGCGCCTGTTCCGGTGATGCTGTTTCGCCTGTTCCTATGGCCCAAACCGGTTCATAAGCCAGTACTATACTTGCCCATTGGTTTTGGCTTATATGGAATAATCCTTCTTTCAGTTGCGATTCCACTACATTAAAATGATTGCCCGATTGTCTGTCAGCAAGCTCTTCGCCAAAACAAAATATAACAGTTACATTGTGTTTTAGTGCCGTATTTACTTTTTCGGCAAGCAGGGTATTGGTTTCACCAAAGTAAGCCCTTCTTTCCGAGTGACCTAATATTACCGTATTTACATTAATGCTTTTTAGCATACCTACAGATATCTCTCCGGTATAAGCACCGCTTTCGGCTTGGTGCATGTTTTGTGCCGCAACAATTATATTACTGCCCGCAGCTTGTTCTACAGCAGCCTGTAGGTTTACAAAAGTAGGAGCTACTACTATTTTGGTAGTGGTTTTTTCCGGTCTTTTAGCTAATAACTCTTCCAGTAAGGCTGAGGTTTGCTTACTGTCATTATTCATTTTCCAGTTTCCGGCAACAATCTGTTTTCTCATTGTTCTAAAGTATTTAAGGTGGCAATTAATTTTTCGTCGTCAGCTTCTATAGCGCGGTACAGCGCTATGTTACTTTCTTTATCTACTACTATATAGCGGGGTATCCAATCCAGCTCTATACCATTTCTAAAATCGCCGTTTTTATATTCGGAATGACCTATGTAATAATGTTCTCCTTTAACTTCAAACTTGTCGATACCGGTTTTCCAATCATCAGGTGTTTTATCATAGGATAAAAATAAGTAAACGATGTCCGGGAATTGCTCCTGTAGCTTATGCACTTTGGGCATTCCTTTTGCACAGTCCGGACACCATGATGCCCACACATCTATAACTATCACATTGCCTTTGTACTTATCCAACACATCTTTAAACGGCATTTCAGTTCCGGTTTCTATATACTTCATTTTACTATTAAGTGTAGCTTCTGAAAAAGTAGTAGGAGCTTCTTTTTCAGTACATGCTGTAATGGTTATTAACAGCAACGGGAGCAATAGTATTTTTTTCATTTTTTATGAATTTGATTATTCTAACAAAATTACACACTAATGTAATATGGAGCGTTATAGTTTTGTAAAATTATTCCAGTCGGATTTTAGGATCAAGATACGCATAAATAATATCTACCAGAATGTTTATGATTACAAACGTGGTGGCAATTACCAATACGGCACCCATTATAACAGGCAGGTCGAGTGTGTTAAGCGCTTCCACTATTTCTTTGCCCAGACCGTTCCAACCGAAAATATATTCTACAAAAACAGCCCCTGCCAGCATAGAGGCAAACCAGCCCGATATGGCAGTAACCACAGGATTAAGCGCATTTTTAAGTGCATGTTTCCTGATGATGCGAATTTCGCTGAGCCCTTTAGCTCTTGCAGTGCGAATATAATCTTGCCCCATAACTTCCAGCAATGAATTTCGCATAAGCTGTATCACCACACCAAGCGGACGTATGCCCAAAACTATAGCGGGTAGTATCAGGTTTTTCCATTGTATGTATATGCCCTCGCCAAAATCATCTACTTCATACAGGCTGCCCGTCATGTTCAAGTTTGTATATTGGTGCAGTAAAAAGCCAAACACCCATGCAAACAGTATGGCGGCGAAAAAGGAGGGGAGGCTCATGCCCAGCGTACTTATAAGTGCAATCATCCTGTCCAGCACAGTATCTTTATTAATAGCCGATACAATACCTAAAAATATCCCGATGATGATAGCAATTATAATAGCACTAAATGCCAGTACTATAGTATTGGGCAACGTATCGCCAATTACCTGTGTTACCGCTTTGCCACTTTTCTGGAAACTTTCGCGCAGGTATGGAGCTTTTAAAACAGTAGTTGTACCGCCAATACTAAATAGTTTTATCGCGCTGTATTTCCCTTCGGATAAATAAGTATAATCTTCCTGATTGGTGCTGTGAAAGGAAACAGGCGATAAGTCATTCAGGTAATACAGGTATTGTGTACTTACAGGTTTATCAAACCCATATTTTTTTTTGATGATGGCAAGCTGCTCGCTGTTTTCATTTTGGTCGAGCATCATTCGCGCCGGGTCGCCGGGCAGTACCGTGAACAAAAAGAATATAACGGTTACTACTCCAAAAAGCGTGAGCAGTGCATATCCTGTTTTGTATAAAAGGTACTTTAGCAAATGGATGTTATTTACTTATTTCAGAATAAGGCTTATCTAAAAGCTCGACCAGTTCTTCGGCAACAAAATGTTTTTCGTTGATGCCGTCCCAATCTTTAATAATATTACCATTCCATAAGTAAACTACTCCGGGAGTATCTTTGGTATCGCCTAATATTTTCCAGAAACCAAGTACATCCACTACCTTATACGGGTATTCTGCACCTGCATATTCAAAAAACTCAGGGATAAGTTCGGCTTCTTCATCCATAAAAATAATACGGATTTCAGGAAAGTTCGGGTCTTTACTTTTTAGCTCGGTCAATTGTTTAGCAGTATCTCGGCAATGCTCACATCCCGGAGCAAAAAGTGCCATTATTTTTTTGCCTTTATCAATGTTAGGGAAATATTGCGAGTAAGCCGATTTTACAGGAGCAGGGGCATCGCCTGTGGCAACAGCTACTTCTGTATCCAATGCTTCTTGTGGAATATTACTTGTAGCTGTACTTTGCGGACGTATAGGGGCAAGCATAAACACACTTAATACAGCAGCAAAAATAACTGTTGTAAGTATCCAAAAGTTGCTTCTGTCACGATAGTGTTTTAATAATCTTGACAGGAAAATTAAAAGCACTATTGCTACTACATTTTTTATAATAGCTTCAATGGGGGTCATGGGTAACAGGCTGCCAAAACAACCGCAGTTACCGCTTGTTCCGCCGTTTTGAATAGTGTCAATAGTAAGGTGGGTAGTAAATACCAAAAGCATTACTATCGTGGCAGGAATTACAATGCGTTTTAAAAAGTGGGGTTGCAATATTAACAAGCCTAAAGCCAATTCTAACCCTATTAATGTTCTTGAGAAATAAGGTGCAAAACTTTCAGAAAAGCCCAGAACATACAATTGCTTAACCTCGAATGTGGTAATAGCAAAGTAGGGTGACGGGTACATTTTGGCTACTGCCGAAATGATAAACAAAAAAGCTATGATGATTCGTAGTATTACAGGTAAAAATTTCTTCATGACTTGTGTTTTAATCTAAATTTTATCAAATATAAAGCTTATCGCACTTTTAACTTGTTAATGAGTTGTTATTGGGCAAACCCCATGTGGATTAAGGCAAACACAGCATAGTTGATCATATCCTGATAGTTGGCACCTATCCCTTCGGAAACTAATGTTTTTCCTTTATTATCTTCTATTTGTTTTACGCGGAGTATTTTTTGAAGAATCAGGTCGGTTAACGAGCTTACCCGCATATCGCGCCAAGCCTCGCCATAGTCGTGGTTTTTGGCTTCCATAAGGGCTTTGGTAAGAGCTACTTTTTCATCATACAGTTTGGTCGCTTCCTCTGCATCAAGGTCGGGCTGAATGGCAATTCCTTTATCCAGTTGAATAAGCGCCATTATCGAGTAGTTAATAATACCAATAAACTCACCCGTTTCATCTTCGTCCACCTTGCGAACGTCATTCTCCTGAAGGCTGCGAATGCGTTGTGCCTTTATAAAAATCTGATCGGTAAGCGATGGCAGTCGCAGTATGCGCCATGCGCTCCCGTAATCTTTCATTTTGTTAGTGTACAGTTCCCTGCATACAGCAATAACACTGTCATATTCGGCGGATGTATTACTCATTTAAGTAGTATCTTTGTATGAAAATTCAAATGTAGTAAAAAACACCCCAATCCCAAAGGGGCAATGCTAAAATAGACGTTATGCTCATTAACTGCAAAGGCACGCTTACAGACCTCTCTCAACCCAAAATAATGGGTATATTAAACTGCACTCCCGATTCTTTTTACGATGGTGGTAGGTATAAAAATGAAAATGAATTTTTACAGCAGGCAGAGCGTATGCTGAGCGAAGGTGCTGATTTTATTGATATTGGGGCTTATTCTTCAAAACCCAATGCAGAGTTTGTTAGTACTACTGAAGAATTACAGCGTATAGTTCCCGTAGTAGAATTGATACTGAAACATTTTCCCGATACACTTATTTCTATAGATACTTTTCGTGCCGATGTGGCAAAAGCCTGCATAGCAGCAGGGGCAGCTATAATAAATGATATTTCGGCTGGGCTACTTGACACAAAAATGCTGGAAACCGTAGGACAGTTAAAAGCACCCTACATTATGATGCATATGCGCGGTACACCGCAAACTATGACAAAACTCACGCAGTATGATGATATTGTAAAAGAGATGTTGCTTTATTTTTCGCAACGTATTGAAGCGGCACGAAACTGTGGTATTGACGATATTATTATCGATCCCGGTTTTGGTTTTGCAAAAACATTGGAGCAAAACTATGAGGTACTACAAAAAATGGAACTGTTTAAAATAATAGAACTGCCCATATTGGCAGGCGTATCACGAAAGTCGATGATATATAAATTACTTGGTATAACGCCACAGGAAGCCCTTAACGGAACTACAGTACTAAATACTGTAGCATTAACCAAAGGAGCTAATATACTGCGCGTACACGATGTAAAAGAAGCAGTGGAAACGGTTAAAATAATGAAGAATTTAGAATTATAAATTACGAATTACTTTATAAGCATCCAAAAATTCTTAATTCTAAATTTCTAATTTGTAATTGTTTATTGGTGGTGATACGGCTCATTTCTCAATATCGTAAAAGCCCGATATACCTGCTCAATAAAAAATAAGCGTACCATTTGGTGCGAAAATGTCATTGCTGACAGCGATATTTTACCCTGTGCTTTGCTATATACCGCATCCGAAAAACCATAAGGACCACCAATAACAAACACCAGTGTTTTTATACCTGAATTCATTTTCTTTTGTAATTCCTCAGAAAAACCTACGCTACTGAAACTTTTTCCGTTTTCATCCAATAAAACTAATTGGTCGGTAGGGGAGAGTTTACTTAAAATCAATTCACCTTCCTTTTCTTTTTGCTGTGCTTCGCTGAGGTTTTTTACATTTTTAATGTCAGGGATAATTTCCAGGTCAAACTTTACGTAAAAGGATAAACGCTTCATATAATCGTCTATAAGCGTTTGTAGTGCTTTATTATCGGTTTTGCCTATAGCAAGGAGTTTAATGTTCATTTTTTTAGCTTCTAAGAAGCTAAGCAGCTTAGCCGCTCAGCAACTATTTAATCATCTCTATAAAATCATCTTCACTAATTATCGCTACGCCCAGCTTTTGGGCTTTTTCCAGCTTGGCAGGTCCCATATTAGCTCCGGCAACTACATAGTTGGTTTTTGAGGAAATAGAACTACCTACTTTACCACCATTATCCTCAATAGCTTTTTTAAGCTCATCGCGCGAGAATTTTTCAAATACTCCTGAAACTACAAAGGTATTACTTGCCAGTTTATCGCTTACACTGGTATTTTCCGATTCCTGCATTTCAAGTTGAATACCATAACCTTTTAGTCGTTCTATAAGTAGTCTGTTCTTTTCGTTATAGAAAAAGTCAACTACACTTTGGGCTATGCGTTCGCCTATTTCATCTACCAGTATTAGATCTATTAATGAAGCATTGGCAAGGTTATCAATGCTCTTATAATGTTTTGCTAACTTCTTCGCAACCGTTTCACCCACATAGCGTATGCCCAATGCATACAGCACCCGTTCGAAAGGTATCTCTTTTGATTTTTCGATACCGTTGATGAGATTCTCTGCCGATTTTTCTGCCATACGTTCCAGCGGAATTACCTGCTCTTTTTTCAATTCATATAAGTCGGCATAATTTTCTATTAATCCCGAATTATAGAGCAAAGTAACCGTTTCGCCACCAAGCCCTTCAATATCCATTGCTTTTCGCGAAATATAATGTTGTATCCTGCCAACAATTTGTGGAGGGCAACCATAAAAGTTAGGGCAGTAATGCTGTGCTTCGCCCTCTTTGCGGATTAACTCTGTATCACATTCAGGGCAATGGGTTATATATTGTGTAGGTACAGAATCGGCATGACGTTTTTCAAAATCAACCTGTATAATCTTAGGGATTATTTCACCGCCTTTTTCTACAAAAACGGTATCGCCTTCGCGTACATCAAGTTTTGCAATCTGGTCGGCATTGTGTAGGGATGCACGCTTTACAATAGTGCCGGCAAGTTGCACCGGTTCAAGGTTGGCAACGGGCGTAATAGCCCCCGTGCGCCCCACCTGATAGGTGATAGTATGCAGTAGGGTAGATGCCTGCTCGGCTTTAAATTTATAGGCTATTGCCCATCGAGGCGATTTTGCCGTATAGCCTAATTCTTCCTGCTGGTACAGGTTGTTAACTTTTACAACTACGCCATCCGTTTCATAAGGCAGGTTGTGCCGATGGATATCCCAGTAGTCAATAAAAGCAAAAACTTCGTCTATTGATTTGGCAAGTGTTGCTTCTTTCGGAACCTTAAAACCCCATTCGCGGGCTTTTTCTAATCCTTCAAACTGAGAGTTGAAAGGCAGGTTATTGCCAATAATAGAATAGAGTAAGCAATCCAGCGGGCGTTTTGCTACCAACGCGCTGTCTTGCAGTTTCAAGCTGCCCGATGCAGTATTTCGCGGATTGGAATAGGGTGTTTCGCCTATTTCGATAAGCTCTTCATTCATCTTGGCAAAACCTTTCAGGGGTAGGATAATTTCACCACGAATTTCGAATTTTTCGGGGTAATCTCCCTTTAGTTTTAAAGGTACCGAGCGTATGGTTTTTACATTATTGGTTATTTCATCACCCTGAAAACCGTCGCCACGAGTAACGGCTTTGCTGAGTTTACCATTTTCATACGTCAGGCTTATGGATGCCCCGTCATATTTCAACTCGCAGGTATAGGTCACCTCAGTAGTGCCCAAGCCTTTTTGTACACGTTGTTCCCATTCGTGCAACTCTTCTTTAGAATAGCCGTTATCCAACGAGTACATGCGGTACTCATGTAGTATGGTGTTAAAGTTTTTGGTTATGGTTCCGCCTACACGTTGGGTAGGGGAGTTTTCATCAAAAAACTCAGGATGTTTAGCTTCAAGCTCTTGTAGTTCTTTCAGCTTCATGTCAAATTCCAAATCGGAAATTACAGGAGCATCAAGTACATAGTAGTTATAGTTGTGCTGTTGCAGTTCTTCGCGCAACGCAGTTATTTTTTGAAGAATGTCCATTACCCAAATTTTTTGTGTTTGCTAATTTAGGTAAACTTCGCTGAATTGGAAAATGATTATTTTTAGGTCGAAACGCCTGTTAAAACATATCTTCAAACTGTTTGTAAACCGTACCTTCTGTCAATATTGTACCTTGCTGTATAAGTTCAAAAACCTCTGTATTGCGGTCTTCGCCAAAAGGTTTTTTGCCTCGTGTAACTTTTACTTCTTCAGAGAAAATATTTTCGTTAAGCCATATTAAGCCTTCTTGAGTTAAAAAGTCGATATTTGAATTATGGGCATGTATTACTATGCTTTCCATTTCTTCTTTTAGCAGTTTAAAAAGAAAAATATGATTTTTAGAGTAATGTTCAAGCCATTCGGCTTTGTCCAGTACGGCTTCCCATACCATATCGCTAAAAACATCCAGCACTTGCTCGGCTACTTCAGGTTGATTTTCTTTTACAGTATCCCATTCTGTTTTATCTATTTGTTGCGAGGCAAGAAAACGGGTAAACTCCGGGTGTAATTCTTCAAGTTGTTCTTTGGTAAGGCGGGTATATTTCATAATACTATTTTCAATATTGTTTAAAATAAAAAAAGCCTCCCCGGAAGGGAAGGCTTTTAGTATAACTTTACAAATTATGCTTGTTCAGCAACAATTTCGTATGGAAGCTCAACAATAACTTCTCTGTGAAGCCTGATGTTAGCAGTATATTTACCGGTACGTTTTACGATACCGCTTGTAATATATTTTTTGTCGATGCTCTGTCCGTTTTTCTCTAAAACTTCAGCAATATCTGCATTGGTTACAGAACCAAATAGTTTATCGCCACCTGCTTTAGCGGTAATTTTTATCTCAAGTGCTTTTATAGCTTCAGCAATATTTTTAGCGTCATCTACTAATTTTTGCTCTTTAAAAGCTCTTTGTTTTAAGTTCTCAGCTAATACTTTTTTAGCTGTAGGGGTTGCCATTTGTGCAAATCCCTGAGGAATTAAAAAGTTACGACCATATCCAGGTTTTACTGTAACAATATCATCTTTAAATCCTAAATTCTGTACGTCTTGTTTAAGTATAAGTTCCATAATATTGCCTCCTTTTTATTTTAATAAATCAGCCACATATGGCATTAGTGCTAAATGACGTGCTCTTTTTACGGCTACAGATACTTTTCTTTGGTATTTTAAAGAAGTACCGGTAAGGCGACGAGGAAGTATTTTACCTTGCTCGTTAACAAACTTCAATAAAAAGTCAGGATCTTTATAATCTACATATTTGATACCTGATTTTTTGAAACGGCAATACTTTTTAGTCTTGTTCGTCTCTATGTTTAAAGGCGTAAGATATCTGATATCTCCGTCTTTTTTTCCTTTAGCTGACTGTTCTATCGTTGACATAATTAGTTTGCTTTAGCTTTTAGTTTTTCTCTTCTTCTTTCTGCCCATGCTACAGCGTGCTTATCAAGAGCTACCGTTAAAAAACGCATAATTCTTTCGTCACGTCTAAATTCAGTTTCAAAGCCGATTAGTACTTCGCCTGTTGCTTTGAATTGGAATAAATGGTAAAAACCACTTTTCTTGTGCTGGATTTCGTAGGCTAATTTTTTTAGCCCCCAGTCTTCTTTTGCTACAATCTCTGCTCCTTTGGAAGTAAGATAATCTTCAAATTTACTTACTGTTTCCTTTACCTGGGTTTCAGATAAAACGGGATTCAAGATGAAAACAGTTTCATAGTTGTTCATAATGATATTGTTTTAATATAAAATTGGGTGCAAAAATAAGAAATTTTATTTAATCTGCAAGTTATAAAAATGGTTTTTTAACACTGCAAAAATGCATATTTTTTCTTTATATTTGTAATCATCCCAATTAAAAACACATAATTTTACTGAAACCTTATACCTAACCGACCTGAATAATGAAACTTAACTGTGTAGTTGTTGACGACAGCACCATACATAGAATTACTATTGCCAAGCTGGTGAATGAACATCCCGACCTTAATCTTGTCGGTGATTTCTCTAATGCTTCAGAAACACGTAACTGTATTCTTAACAAAACTGTCGATCTGCTCTTTTTGGATATTGAAATGCCTGTACAAAGTGGTTTTGATCTCCTTGACGGGCTTAAAACCAGACCGCAAATTATTTTTGTGTCTGCCAAATCCGATTACGCTTTACGTGCCTTTGATTATGCCGCTATAGATTACTTACACAAACCTATAACAAAAGACCGCTTTAACAAAGCGGTAGAAAAGGCAATGCAGTTGCACCAAATGAAAAAAGAGATACCCGAAGAGGAGGGAGAGTTTATTTTTGTAAAAAGTAATTTAAAAAATCTTAAAATATACATCAGTCGCATTAAGTGGATTGAAGCCTTTGGCGATTATATTAAGATTATTACGGAAGAAGGCACTCATTTGGTACTATCTACCATGAAATCGTTTGAAGGTGAACTCCCTCAAGACAAGTTTTTGCGTGTTCACAAATCATTCATTGTTAATATTGATAAAGTAGAACGTTTTAACAGCCGATTTGCCGAAATAGGCAGTACCCAGATACCGCTTAGCCGTAATAAAAAGGAAGATCTTGCTAAAGCAGTAAACAAAGCCTCTCAATAAGGGTCAACATTTATTACTATCCTTACGGCTCGATATTGCGGTACGGCATCAAAGCTGTCAGTAATTTTACTGATGATACCTTTATTGGTTGCCAGTGAAGCTCCCTGAGGTATTTTTACCATTATGGTACGTATGTATTCATTGCGTATTTTGCTTATTCCCGGCTCTTCAGGTCCGAGTACAGGCACATCCATATTTTGTGATAGCACATTGTAAAGCCAAATAGCGGCATCTTTCAGCTTCTCATAATCCTTATGCTTTAGAGTAAGCCGAACCAGTTTGTAAAAAGGAGGGTATTTAAAATTATGCCTTTCATACACCTGTTCTTTATACATCCCTTCATAATCATTATCAGTTACCTGCCGGATGATATTATGTAACGGGTTGTACGTTTGTATGAGTACTTTGCCTCTTGTGTCCTTGCGCCCAGCGCGTCCTGATACTTGTACCATCATTTGATAAGCACGTTCAAAAGCCCGAAAATCAGGCTGATACAGCATGTTGTCGGCATTTAGTATGCCTACAAGGCTCACGTTGTCAAAATGTAGCCCTTTGGCAAGCATTTGAGTACCCACCAATATATCTATTTCTTTATTTTTAAAAGCATCTATAATTTTTTCATAACCATATTTGCCTCGTGTAGTATCCTGATCCATTCGCCCCGAATTTTTGTCAGGAAATAACTCCTTTAATTCCATTTCTATTTGCTCTGTACCAAATCCTTTAGTAGAAAGATCTGCGGAATGGCACTGATGGCAATGCGTAGGGTTAGCAATATTATATCCGCAATAATGGCAACGCAACTGATTTTTATATTTATAATAGGTAAGGCTAACGTCGCATTGCGGGCATTGTGGTACATGTCCGCAGGTCATACACTCTACCCATGGCGAAAAACCCCTGCGGTTTTGGAATAATATTACCTGCTTGCCCAACGATAATGTTTCGGCTATAGCATTGATCAGTTCATCACTAAAGTGACCTGTCATGCGTTTACGTTTGTACTTGTCTTTCAGGTCTATCAGCACAATTTCAGGGGGCGTTACATTACCATAACGTTCTCTCATTTGTACGTATCCGTATTTGTGATGCACGGCATTATAATAACTCTCTATGCTTGGGGTTGCCGAACCTAATAGTACTTTAGCCTGAAAATAGCCTGCCAATACTATAGCAGCATCGCGGGCATGGTAGCGCGGTGCAGGGTCTTGTTGCTTAAAAGTTTGTTCATGCTCTTCATCAATCACAATCAAACCAAGATTTTGGAACGGTAGGAATAATGCCGACCGCGCCCCGATAATTACCTTGGCTTTCTCTGAGCCTTGCAGTACCTGTTGCCACGTTTCTATACGCTCATTATTTGAGTATTTAGAATGAAAAACCGCTACCTGATTGCCAAAGTAGGCAGTAAGTCGTACTACCAATTGAGTAGTAAGGGCTATTTCAGGCAGTAGGTACAGTACCTGTTGTCCTTTATTGATGTATTCTTCTATCAGCTTAATGTAAAGCTCTGTTTTTCCGCTCGAAGTCACGCCGTGCAACAATGTTACCTGATGGTTTTCAAAACTTGTTTTTACTTCGGTAAAGGCTTCTTTTTGTTTTTCGCTTAATGAAAAACCTGCATCATCACGGCTTGTAAATTGTATGCGATCTTCGTCTATGGTATATTCTTCAAAAATTTCTTTATCTGTCAATGCTTTTATGACAGCAGAGGATACCCCTGAAGTTTCGGTAAGTTTTTTTACTGTGATTGGTTTTTTCTCTGCTGCGTTTAGTTGAAAGTAATGCAGCACTGCTTCGCGTTGTTTTTGCGAACGTGATAGCATTTCCATCAATTCATTTAGTTTATCTTCCGCTAAAAATTTGGGTCGAAGCCTAACATAGCGTATGGTTTTGGGCTTATATTTTTCGGATATTTCTTCTTGTAATACTATTACATTTTTTGCCAGTAGTTTATTTATAAGGGGTAGTACTGTTTTTTTGTTTAAAATTGCTGCTACTTCCTGTATTTTTATAGATGATTGTTTGCGCAGTGCATCATAAATAAGGTATTCATCATCTGTTAAATCATCCTCTTGGTTATAATCCTTTTTGGGAGTGATAATGGTTTCGCTTTCCAGTAAATAACCTGATGGCATTGCAGAGCGGTACACTTCGCCAATAGTACACATGTAATAGCTTGCTATCCAGTGCCAATGTTTTAGCTGGGTTTCAGTTACTATCGGGGTTTCGTCCAGTATTTGGTGTATGTCTTTAGCTTCATAAAGTTGCGGAGGGTTTTGGTGTAGCCCAATGGTTATAGCCGTATATACTTTATTCCGCCCAAAGGGTACTGCCACACGCATGCCGGGCTGTATATAATCAAATTCAGGTTCGGTAACGGCATAGGTAAACGATTTTGGCAGAGCCAGCGGCAGGATAACTTCTATAAAAAAAGACATACAAGTGTATTTGTTACAAATATAGGCTGCAAAAAGCATAAAAAAAACACTTCCTATATGGAAGTGTTTTTTACAGAAATTCAGCTTGTTTACTCTCTGTTTCTGCTATATTCTTGTCCATGTCTGGCTTCTGCCTATAAATGAGAACCCAAGGTAGCCTCTCACGTCCAGTTTATCTTTTCCATCCAGTTTTATAGTACAGCTATACAACTTTCCTTTGTTTGGGTCAAGTATGTCGCCATCGGTATATTCATCACCGTCTTTTTCAAGTCCTTTTATGATAACCAATCCCAGTATAGGTTTGCCTTTATCAGCACCTTTACATTTGTCGCATTTTGCATTTTTCTTGGCAGGGTTTAGTATTTCTACTACCTTTCCGTAAATCTTGCCGTCTTTTTCATATATTTCTACTATAGACTTGGCTTCTCCGGTTTCGTCATCAATAGTTTTCCATTTCCCGACTACACCTTGCGCAGCAGCAGAAAATATGCCTGCTGTAACAACTAATAATAATGATAGAAAGTATTTTTTCATAATGATATGTTTTATTATTTGTTAAATATATAAATTTTTTCTTTTTAATTTATGAATCAACGCATTTAATTCGAACCCAAGCAGCAGAATAAAGCAGTTGATCCATATATACAACATTAATACAAGTAGCGTGCCAATAGAGCCGTACAGCTCATTATATTGTGCAAAACGCACTACGTAAATGCTGAACAGGAATGAGGTTATACCAAATAATATGGTAGAGAAAATAGATCCGTAGCTAAAAAATGCAGCTTTCCGGGTTTCTTTGGCAGCAAATTTAAAAAGCAGGGAGGTTGCCGTAAGCATCATTAGGATTAAGAAAACGTATCGCCCTATTTCCAGCAGATACACATCATCCGTAAGGAAACCATTAGATTTTAATACGAGTATAACTACTTCCAGTGTAATAATCGCCGTAACCGTAATAATGAGCAGTATAGTAAACAAGAGCGATAAGCCTATGGCTACGGCATACTGCCTGAAATAGGAGCGTTTTATAGTGATGTGCAGTGATGACTGAAAACCGCTAAGGATGGCATTCATACCGTTAGACATCAGTAGTATTGCCAAAAGGATACCTGTAGAGAGCAGGCTGTTGTAACTTGTATTGGTGATATCCTTCAATATATCGGCTATGGCATCATACGTATTGGGAGGGACATTCTCCTCAACAAAACGCATAAAATCTTGCTGAAAGTTTTTTACAGGAATGTAGGGGATAAGGTTAAGCAGGAAAAGGGCAAAGGGAAACAGCGACATAAAGAAACTGAATGCAATAGCTCCCGCCCTGTACGATATATCGCCTTTTACAATACCTGTTATATATAGCTCTGCCATGTGGTATAGCGTAAGCCCTTCTGACCAAGGCAGCTTTACCTTTTTGCCAAACCTGACAAGGTGTTTTACTACAGGAATACGTTCCAGTTTATGTTCCAGTTCTACCGACATTAAAGTGCTTTTAAACTAAGATCCATATTGTATATGGAATGGGTTATTGCCCCCGAAGATATATAATTTACGCCACATTCGGCATAGCCACGCATATTACTTTCATTAATACCTCCTGACGATTCGGTAAGGCAGTAATTGCCAATAAGGGCTACCGCTTCCCGCGTTTGGTCATAATCAAAATTATCCAGAAGTATGCGATATACGCCTTCGTTTTTCATTATTTCGCGTACTTCGTCAAGGCTGCGGGCTTCTACTATAATTTTAAGGTCAAGATTGTTCCCTTTCAGGTACTCCCGTGTTTTTTGTATGGCAGGGGTAATGCCACCTGCAAAATCAATATGGTTATCTTTCAGCATTATCATATCATAGAGCGCAAAACGATGATTTTCGCCACCGCCTATTTTTACCGCCCATTTTTCCAACGCGCGTATGCCCGGCGTGGTCTTGCGGGTGTCGAGTATTTTAGTGCCTGTGCCTTCTAAAATATCAACATATTTTTTAGTTTTGGTAGCAATAGCACTCATACGCTGCATAGCGTTAAGTACCAGTCTTTCGGCTTTTAGTATGGATTGCGAACTACCTGAAACATGAAATACCACATCGCCATATTTTACGGATGTGCCATCTTGTATAAATACCTCAACGGAAAGGTTGGGATCAACATAAGTAAATACTTGCTTCGCGAAATCTACTCCGGCTAAAATACCTTCGTCTTTTACTAAAAGTTTAGCTTTTCCTGTGGCATCATGTGGAATACAGGCGAGCGAGCTGTGGTCGCCCCCGCCTACATCTTCGCGAACGGCATTTATAATAATTGTATCAAGTTCGTGCTGAAACTGTTTTTCAGTAATCATATAGGTAGCATTTCTATTGGATAGCTAAAATAGTGGTTTTTTTGGGAAAACACGAAAAACTATACTTTATAAAATACCCATTAATGGGTATTTATTTTAAGATTAATAGGTTTTACTTTGATATCTTATAACAGGAGTTTAATTATCAACCTTAAAATCAATAGTATTAAATATGGATACTAATAATAAAAATAAAACCATCTTGGCAGTTTGGAATGCAGGGGCTAAAGGTAAGAGCAATACCCTAAGAGCATTCGCAAATCTGTTATTGAGGACTTATCCGTCATACAATCCAATTTTCCCTATACCTATGAAGGTTCACGCTATAGACGATATTAGAGTCGTAGTGGAAATAAATGGAGTAATAATTGGTGTGGAAAGTCAAGGAGATCCTAATACTCATCTACAAGATAGATTAACGGATTTAGCAAAGAATTATAAGTGTGATATTATATTATGTACTACAAGAACAAGAGGTGAAACGGTGCATGCTGTTTACCACGTAGCCAATGTATGGGGATACCAAACTATTTTGACATCTACATATCAAATAGAAGATGAAACTCAGCATAATTTGGTCAATGAACTAAAGGCAAAGCATATATTAGATTTGTTACAGTCTTTAGGTCTTATTTAATTTTGTTCAAAGATTTTTAATTTCATCAAAAACGTAATACCTTTTTCTTCAATACCGTTTATAATTTCAAAATCCGCTTCGTTGCCAGCATTCCTGAAACTGATTTTTATACCATTACTTTCATAAGGCACAATACCATCAATTTTTGCTAAAGGTATTTTGTATTGAAAACCAAAATCACGTTTGAAATAATTGAATAACATAAATAATAGTAATCCTGTTATAATAGCTATGGGAAGCCATACTTTAGTTTCAGTGGAAAACACAAAAAAAGACATAAATGCCAGATAGAAAGTAAACCAATAATTTTGTTTTTCCGAAATTCTTTTGAGATTATGTTGTTGTGAAATCTTGCCTTTTTCAATCAGCTCTTTCGTTTCCTGCCAGTTGCCTGAGTTGGTAAGATACAGGTTTTCCTCGTCAATATTTATATAGCCGTTGTTGTACTTAAAGTAATGTTTCATTTTCAGTTGCCATAATAACTGTAAATATATAAAATATACGCATAATCAACTTTACGACTTTACAACTTTATAAACTTTCGACTAATGGGCTTACCCTACATTTATAGTTCTGCCTTGTGCTGTTTTTTTACCTTTTTCAAAATAAAAATCTATTTGCCCAAGGTTAATGCCGTAGCAGCCCACTTGGTTTACCAGTACATCATTACCGTCAAGATTTTTAGCTATATAAGGTTTAGACAGGAAGGTATGGGTATGCCCGCCAATAATAAGGTCGATATTTTTAGTAGCGCTTGCCAGCGCAAGGTCAGAAACTTTATCTTCGTTATCATATGCAAACCCAAGGTGCGACAGGCATAGTACCAAGTCGCAATGTTCATCCTCTTTAAGAATACGGCTCATATCCTGGGCTATGCCTATAGGGTCGTTATAGAGTACTTCTTTATACAATTTAGGGTCAACCAGCCCTTCCAGTTGTATGCCCAAACCGAAAATGCCTATTTTAATACCATCTACCGTAAATATTTTATATGGCTTTATGATACCGTCAAGTATAGAGTTTTTAAAATCGTAATTAGCCGATACAAAGTCGAACTTAGCGTGGGGTAATTGCTTATAGAATCCATTAACACCGTTATCAAAGTCATGATTGCCCAGTGTAGCAAGGTCATACTTCATCATACTCATAACCCTGAATTCCAACTCGCCACCGTAGTAGTTAAAGTAGGGTGTACCCTGAAATATGTCGCCGGCATCGAGCAGTAATGTATTTGGGTTTTCCCTGCGTATTGCCTCTACCAGCGTAGCCCTGCGTGCTGCGCCACCCATGTTAGGGTTTTTAGGGTCGTCGGCTGCCAGTGGGTCTATGTGGCTGTGCGTGTCGTTAGTATGCAGTATCGTTATGCGCTTAGCATTTTCAGGTGTGTCAGTAAAGCTGCTTAATGACAGTCCGCCCAGTACCAGTGCCGAGCCGGCTGCCGTTTTCTGTATAAAATCTCTTCTTTTCATAACGGTGCTTATTGTATTATTATACGCTCGGTATTGTTAACGGGTAGGGTATCTGTTTCTTTAAAATAATCTATGTATAAGTTTCGCAACTTATAGTCCATATCATATTGTGCTGTAGCTTTCTTAAAAAACATCATATTGTCACCTCCGTTTGAGAGGTAATCGGACGTGGCTACATAATATATTTTGTTGTTATCTACAGGCTTGCCCTTTACTGTTACTTCCTTAACGGAGTTATTATTGTCCAATACAATCTCCATGCCCGCCACCGGGTGCGGTTTTTTGCCAATAGCCATATAGGTGGCTATGTCATGTATTTGTTCGCCTTTTAGTGCCATAATAATAAGGCTGTTCTCAAAAGGCATTATTTCATAAGCCGTTCGGGTGGTTACTTTTCCTTGTGGTATTGTAGCGCGTATTCCGCCATGATTGAGCAGGCAAACATCAACATGCTTTTTTTCGCGCATATAAAAAATCTTATCCGCTTTTTCAAAAGTAACATCGGCCATAAGGTTGCCAATATTGGTTTGCCATTTGCCCTTACTCTTGTCAAAAGTTACCGGAGCCCACGCCAGCGTACTGTCTAAATCGTTATTAATATGGTCTCTGTAAGGAGCTATAAAGTCTTCAATTTCGGTATCTGCGGTGTACTCGTTACTAACAGGTATCTTTTTTCCGTCAATTTCGGAGTTATAAAAGTTTTTGGGTCCGCAGGAAATTATGCCCGAAAGCATTAAAAATAACACAAACATATACTTTGCCATGTTATTCTTTTTTGAATTAATGATTTGTGATGACACTTATTTGGAGTAGTTTTGTATTGAATTAGTAAAATTACGATGTTTTTGAAGTTTATTAAAAACTTTGGCTTAAAAAAAATCATTAAGAAATCTTTAGCCAAATATCAACAGGGCGCAATGCCCGATGCTGTAGCTATTGTAGGATTGCTTACAGACGAGAAGCATTTTAAGTATAGAGATGCTATTGTACAAGAGTTGGTAAAACAGGGCATAGCCGAAAAGAATATTGAAGTACTGAGCTTTAGAGAGCGTTTAAACAGCAAGGAAGCGGTAGCAGGTTGCTATACGCTTGGGGATATAAATGCGAACGGAAGTTTTAAAAAAGAAGAAACCACCGCATTTATATACAGGCGATTTGATATGCTTATCAGTTATTATGATGAAGAAAGTCTGCCTTTGATGCTCGCTACACTAAAATCGAAAGCTAAGTTTAAAGTAGGTTTCCCGGTTATGGGTAACAGCCTAAATGATTTTACTATAAATACCGATCCGCAAAAACACGAAGTTTTTATAAGTGAATTGTTCAAATATTTAAAAATCCTAAATAAAGTATAACCATGCAGGCAATTACGGGTACAGGCGTAGCACTGATAACACCATTTAAAAAAGATTTTTCGGTTGATACCGATGCCCTTAAAAAAATTGTAAACTTTCAGACAGATAATGGTATTGACTACCTTGTGGTACTGGGTACTACTGCCGAATCAGCCACACTGAGTAAGGAGGAAAAAGAATTGGTTATATCTACCATTATAGCGGCTAATGCAGGCAGATTGCCTTTAGTGCTTGGTGTAGGTGGTAATAATACGTATGAGGTTGCTCAGGAGTTAAAAACCCGCGATCTTTCGGCTTTTACAGCCGTACTTTCGGTATCGCCTTTTTATAATAAGCCAACGCAGGAAGGTATCTATCAGCACTTTAAAGCAGTAGCTGAGGCATCTCCGCTACCTGTAATTTTGTATAATGTACCGGGCAGAACCGCAAGCAATATGCTGCCTGCTACAGTAGTGCGTCTTGCTAACGATTTTGAAAATATAGTGGCTATAAAAGAAGCCGCAGGCGATATAGTACAGGCGATGAAACTGATACAACACGCTCCTAAAGATTTCCTTGTTATATCGGGTGACGATATGATTACTTTGCCGATGGTACTTGCCGGAGGTGCAGGGGTAATATCAGTAATAGGGGAGGGTTTCCCAAAGCAATTCTCGGATATGGTTCGTTTAGGACTTGAAAAGAAAGCTGATGAAGCTTATAAACTACACTACCTGCTTGCCGACGCTATCGATATGATTTTTGAGCAGGGCAATCCTGCCGGCATCAAGTCAGTATTTAAATCGCTTGGTTTGTGCGAAGATGTGGTAAGGCTGCCCTTGGTAAATGTTAGTGAGGATTTAGCCTCTCGTCTTGATGCTTTTGTAAAGCGCACGCAGTAATAGTATTGTTTTTAATAGTATTTCATACAATAAATTCCATACAATAAGAGTTTAAGAGAGTGCCCGAAATGCATCTTTATATATGTTTTTCCGTGTTGCAAAAAAAGATTTTGTATTCTCTAATTATTAACTAAATTTGCAGTTGCTTTTAAATTAGCTATAGCTGTACATAAACTTAAAACCTGAAATGGCGAAATACCTATATATTATACTTCTTGCAATCGCAGTATCTTCCTGCAGTCAATACCAGAAAGCCCTTAAATCAGACGATATTAAGGTGAAGTATGATGTTGCGGAAAAAATGTATGATGAACAAAAATATGCAAAAGCCATTCGATTATTCAACCAGATAACTCCTTCATACAGAGGGAAACCTCAGGCAGAAAAATTGTTTTATATGTATGCTATGTCATTATATAATGTAAAAACATATTATACGGCAGGGTATCAGTTTGAATATTTTACGGCAAATTATCCAAGAAGTGAAAAATTGGAAGAGGCTTCTTTTACGGGGGCTAAAAGTTATTACCAGTTATCACCGAGATATTCGCTTGATCAGGTGGATACCTACAAAGCGTTAGATAAGTTACAGGCATTTATTGACAGGTTTCCTAACTCACAGTTTATGCCGGAGGCAAACCAACTGGTTAAAGAGCTAAACGAAAAGCTGGAAAAGAAAGCTTTTGAAATTGCTAAACAATATAATTACACAGCCGAGTATTTCGGCGATTTTAATGCTGCTATAAAAGCACTTGACAATTTTATACTAGACCATCCGGGTACTATATACAAAGAGGATGCGCTTTTTTATAAATTTGATGCCTCATACAGGCTTGCCATAAATAGCGTGGATGCTAAAAAATCGGCACGTCTTGAAGCTGCAAAAGCAAATTATAATGCATTATTGAAGTTTAAAGCTGATACCAAGTATAAAGGGCAGGCAGACAACATGATGGAAAAGATAAATACGGAATTACAACAATTTTCAAAATAATAATAAGTCAATATGGATTTAAAGAAAGCTCATGCGCCGGTAAATACTATTACCTATGATAAGAATAGAATAGAAGAGCCTACAGGCAATATATATGAAGCTATTACTATTATAGCAAAGAGGGCTAACCAGATAAATGGCGAAATTAAAAAAGAGCTTATAGAAAAGCTTGAAGAATTTGCAACATACAACGATAGTCTTGAAGAAATATTCGAAAATAAAGAACAGATAGAAGTATCTAAGTTTTATGAAAAATTACCAAAGCCACACGCTTTGGCAGTGGAAGAATGGCTTGAAGAAAAAATTTCCTACAGGGAATCTAAATAATACAGCACATGTCAGTTTTAAGCGGAAAAAAAGTTCTTCTTGGTGTTTCCGGGGGTATTGCCGCTTATAAAACAGCATCGCTGGTAAGACTTTTTATTAAGGCAGGCGCACAGGTACAGGTTATCATGACGCCTGCCTCTAAAGATTTTGTTACTCCTCTCACTTTATCTACATTATCCAAAAATCCTGTGCATTCATCTTTTTATAATGAAGAAGATGAAAACGCAGTTTGGAACAACCATGTAGAACTGGCATTATGGGCAGATGTATTTATAATAGCCCCCGCCACAGCCAATACCCTCTCTAAAATGGTATCCGGCAATTCTGATAATTTATTAATAGCTACTTATTTATCGGCAAAATGCCCGGTATATTTCGCTCCGGCTATGGATCTCGATATGTACCGCCATCCATCTACTGTTGCAGCTTTCAGTACGCTGCAAAGCTATGGCAATACTATGATACCTGCCGAATCCGGTGAGTTGGCAAGCGGGCTTTCGGGCGAAGGGCGCATGGCTGAACCTGAAAATATTATTACTTTTCTGGAAAAGGATATCGAATCGAAATTACCCCTTCGCGGAAAAAAAATATTAATTACTGCAGGCCCTACATACGAAGCCATAGACCCTGTACGTTTTATAGGTAATCATTCATCAGGTAAAATGGGTTATGATATAGCACTTGCTGCTGCCCATGAAGGTGCTGAGGTAGTTTTAGTAAGCGGTCCTACCCATTTGCAGATTAAGCATGATAGTATTAAAACTATCAGGGTTACATCTGCACAGGAAATGTATGATGCGTGTCATAATTATTTTGAAGATGTTGATGTTATGATTGCTGCTGCTGCGGTGGCTGATTACAGACCCAAAACAGTGGCTGAACAGAAGATAAAAAAATCAGAGACCGACTTTTCTATACCATTAGAGAAGACGAAAGATATATTGTTTTCGCTCGGTGAAAAGAAAACAAAACAGTTTTTAATAGGTTTTGCTCTGGAAACAGAAAATGAAATAGAGCATGCAAAGCTAAAAATACAGAAAAAAAACTTAGATTTGATTGTTTTAAATTCACTTAATGATGAAGGGGCGGGGTTTGGAAAGCCAACTAATAAAGTTACCTTTATTGACAAGCATTTTACTATTGAACCGCTTGAACTTAAAACAAAAGAAGAAGTTGCTAAGGATATTATTACTAAAATAAAAAATCACTATAATGTATAAATGGTTTGCGACGTTGTTGGTACTGTTGTCTTTTTCAGTAAAAGGGCAGGAGCTTAATTGTACTGTGACGGTAAATGCCGACAGGATAACTGATGCTAACACTCAAATATTCCGAACGCTCGAAACATCCCTTAACGAGTTTGTAAACAATACCCGGTGGACAAGCAAAAACTTTGACAGGGGCGAACGTATAGAGTGCTCTATTTTTATTAATATTTCAGCATACGATTCTAATAACTTTAGTGCTACCATGCAGGTGCAGTCATCCAGACCGGTATATAACTCGACTTACCCATCACCCATTCTTAATTATAATGATAAAGAAATAAGTTTCAGGTATCTGGAAAATGAAAACCTTATATACAATCCTAACAGTTACGACTCTAATCTTGTAGCACTCATGGCTTATTATGCAAATATTATAATAGGTATGGATGCCGATTCTTTTGAGTTAAACAGCGGTACACCTTATTATCAGGCAGCACAAAATATGGTGAGCCTTGCGCAAGGCGGAGGATATAAAGGCTGGAGTCAGCAGGACGGTAATCAAAACCGTTTCTTTTTGGTAAACGACATACTTTCCAATACATTTACTCCTTACAGAGAAGCTTTATATAATTATCACAGGTTAGCACTTGATATCATGGCAGATAACCCTAAAGAAGGAAAAGAGAAAGTTGCTGAAGCTCTGAAAATATTGGAAGAGGTAAATAAAGTGCGTCCTAATGCTTTTCTTACCCGTATTTTTTTCGATGCTAAATCAGACGAAATAGTATCTGTTTTTTCAGGCGGTCCTATGATTACGATATCAGGATTGGTAGATAGGCTTAATAAAATATCTCCTATGAATTCTTCTAAATGGAGTACTATTAAATAGTACATTTGTGCTATGTTGCAAACATTACAAATTAAAAACTTCGCTCTTATAGAGCAATTGCATATTGATTTTTCCGATAGGCTCTCTATAATTACGGGAGAGACCGGAGCGGGAAAATCTATACTGTTAGGTGCGCTTGGTTTAGTACTCGGTAATAGAGCCGACCTTACTTCGCTTAAAGATAAAGAGAAGAAATGTGTAGTAGAGGCACATTTTAAAGTAAGCAATTATAATTTAAAAGACTTTTTTTTACAAAATGATCTTGACTATGAGGCTGTAACAATAATCAGGCGCGAAATACTGCCATCAGGTAAATCACGCGCATTTGTAAATGACAGCCCTGTAAATTTGCAGGAACTTCAGCAACTGGGTAATTATCTTATTGATATCCACTCGCAGCAGCAAACCCGAGAGCTTTCGGATGAGCAATATCAAATGCAAATAGTAGATGCCATAGCCGGCAATGCCGATTTGATAGCTACTTACAAAAAGCAGCTTTCGGCATTCAAATCATTACAATCCCAACTTACTAAAGCAAAGGGACAAAAAGCTGATTTGGCTAAAGAGCAGGATTATAATACCTTTTTGTTACAGGAACTTCTTGATGCCAAACTGAAAGCAGGCGAACAGGAAGAATTGGAAAGCGAACTGGAAAAGCTGAGTAATGTAGAGTTTATAAAAGAGTCGTTGGCAAAAGCAATTACACTCACTAATGAGGAACAGGCAGGAGCTTTACAAACCCTGAAAGAAATAAAAACAGCTTTGCAAAAAGTAAGTACTATTTCGCAGGAATATAATTCCTTTTTTGAACGTATATCCAGTTTGGTTATAGAACTTGATGATGTTACTGCGGAGCTTTCGCAAAATTTTGAACTATTGGTTGACGACCCTGCGCGGTTAGCATTGATAAACCAGAAATTGCAGCTTATTTATACATTGCAAAAGAAACATAACGTGGCAACTGTTGAGGAGCTGATAACGATACAAAATGACTTGGAAGGGAAAGTATTACAGTCTGACGAGTTGGAAACTGCTATTGAAAAGCTTGAAAAAGAAATTGATGATGCCAAGACAGTTATTGATGAAGCAGCATCTGAATTATCTGAAAAACGAAAAACAACAATACCCGTACTTACCGAAAAGATAACAACAATGCTTTCGCAGTTGGGTATGCCCAATGCACGTTTTCAGTTTAAAGTAACCCATACCGATTCCTATTATGCCACAGGTAAAGATACTATGAGTTTATTGTTTTCGGCTAATAAGGGTACTGATTTTGGTTTACTTAAAAAAGTAGCATCAGGCGGAGAGATGTCGCGAATAATGCTTTCGGTAAAAGCGGTACTTGCTGAGTATTCTAAACTGCCCACTATTATATTTGATGAAATTGACACAGGAGTTTCGGGAGAGATTTCTAATAAAATGGGCGATATTATGAAGGCTATGAGCAGGGGCATGCAGGTATTTGCCATAACACACCTGCCACAAATAGCTGCCAAAGGCGACCACCATTATAAAGTGTTTAAAATAACGCAGGGCGAAAACACAGTATCTGAACTAAAGTTATTGTCTAAGGATGAGCGTATAAGGGAAATAGCCGAAATGCTTTCGGGTAAAGATATAACTGATTCGGCACTCAATCATGCTAAAGCATTGCTTAATTAAACGAAAAAATAATATATATTTGTTTTTGTATATAACCAGCAAATTAAAATGATATGCATAATTTACTAAAAGGTAAAAGAGGAATTATAACAGGTGCTCTTGACCAAAACTCGATTGCGTGGAAAGTTGCCGAAAAAGCTCATGAGCAAGGAGCAACATTTGTACTTACTAATGCCCCTATTGCTATGCGAATGGGAGAGATAAAAGTACTTGCCGAAAAAACGGGTTCGGAAATTATACCTGCCGATGCCACGAATGTTGAAGAGCTTACCAACCTTTATACTCAGGCTCAGGAAATACTGGGCGGTAAAATAGATTTTATATTGCACTCAATAGGAATGAGTGTTAACATACGTAAAAACATACCATATACAGAGTCGAACTACGATTATTTTATGAAAGGTATCGATGTTTCGGCTTTATCATTACACAAAATGCTGAGTGTAGCTAAAAAAATGGATGCTCTTAATGAAGGCGGCAGCGTAGTAGCCTTGACCTATATGGCAGCACAGCGCACCTATCCTTTTTATACTGATATGGCTGATATTAAAGCAATGCTCGAATCTATAGCGCGTAGCTTTGGTTACCACTATGGTGTAGAGAAAAAAGTGCGTATTAATACAGTATCGCAGTCGCCAACTAAAACTACCGCAGGCACAGGCATAAAAGGTTTTGGCGATTTTTATGATTTTGCCGATTCTATAGCGCCGCTTGGTAATGCAGATGCGGAGTCGTGTGCAGATTATTGTATAACACTGTTCTCTGATCTGACAAGAATGGTAACAATGCAAAATCTTTTCCATGATGGCGGATATTCCTCCACAGGTGTTAGTACAGAGGTTATGGAAAGGTTATCACAACAATAGTTAATTTTTAACTGTACAACATAAAAGAGGTTCAATTGAACCTCTTTTATGTTATTGTTATACAGTGTTTTATTATCTTTTGAGTCTTGTTTATAGTAATAGTCTTAAATTATTATAATTATCGTATTTTTTTAATAAATTTAAGAATATGTATTTGTTAATTTATAACAAAATAATGATTAAATTGTAAAAATATCACAAAACATTTATGTTTGTGTGATATTATTGTTAAAAGTTATATTTTTATTAACTAATATAATTTAATTATTTAATGTTATGAAAAAAGTTACTTTATCAACATCTTCGAGGTTGATAAGAAGGAAATTTAATTTCCGGCTTTATGCTGGTTATTTATTATTGATTTTTCTTCTGAGTATAGGCAACGCTCATGCTCAATCAGTTTCGTTGTATGAGTTTACTCAGAGTATGGATACATATACTGAGATTTCAGGAGGTACTGTTTTAGGTACCACTGCCAATGATGATCAGGTTTTTAATAATAGTACAACAGCGCAAACTGCACCTATTACAAATACTGGTTTTCCTATTGGATTTAATTTTGAGTATAACGGCACAACTTATGATAAGTTTGCTGTAAATACCAATGGTTGGATAAAGTTAGGTACAGGCTCTTTTGAGATAGGAGGAGCTACTACACCTTTATCTTCAACAACTACTTCTGTTTCTAACGCTTTAAGCGGTATGGGAACAGATTTAATTGGTCAAGACGGTTCTGAAATCTCTTACTTAACTACAGGTACTGCCCCAAACAGGCAACTTATAGTACAGTGGAAAGGATATAAGCGTTACCTTGCTACAACAGCAAATATCAATTTTCAGATTATTCTGACTGAAACATCTAATACTATTACATATAGCTATGGTGTTAATACAATTTCTTCATCCTATAGTGCACAGGTAGGGCTTAAAGGTGCAAACAGCAACTTTCCTGCTTCTATAAATAACAGGACGTCTTCAACCGATTGGAGCGCTACCACTGCCGGAACATCGAACTCATCTAATATATCATTCACTGCTACGGTGGCTCCTTCGTCAGGACTAAAGTTTACCTTTACACCGCCTGCACCATGTTCGGGCACGCCGGTAGCAGGTACTGTAACAGGTAATTTAGTGCGTTATATATGTTCCGGAAGTACACCTTCGGCAATAGCTGTAACAGGTACAACTCCTGTCTATCCCGGTATATCGTACCAATGGGAACAGTCATTAAATGGTACTGACTGGACAGATGTTGCAGCGGGTACAGGGGCTACTACTTTAAGCTATACGCCACCTGCTTTTGATGGTACTACTATACAATACAGATTAAAAGTTACTTGTGCTAATAGTTCTGAAACAGTGTATGCTGATGCAGTAACTATTGATAACCAAACAACTCCTACTACTCAAGTTACAGCACTAACTGCAACTCCGAGTTTAACAACAGCACCTATAAGCTGGACAAATGGTAATGGCGGAAGACGTTTGGTAATTTTCAGTTCTTCACCCATTACTGATCCTGTTTCAGAAAATGGAATACCTGCCTATACTGCGGCTGCATTATATGCAAATGCAGGGCAGCAGATAGTTTATGACGGTACAGGTACTTCGGTAACTGTTACCGGTCTTAGCTGTAATACTCCATATTATGTAAAAGTATATGAGTATAACAGATGTGGTTCAGGGCCGTATGATGTGTATATTAATACCACATCAGATACAAATGCTGCAACCGTAACAACATTACAGCCTGCTACTGCAAGTTTGCCTACTGCTAATAATTTTACAGGTTTTACAGGGGCAAACCTTGATACTGCCGTACCGGGATGGTATGAAGCAGCTATAAGTGCTGCAAGCGGAACTGTTCCTTCATCGTCTAATCCTTCCGGAACTTCCTCTGCTTGGACCAACTCTACGGCTCTCGGAGCTACTACCGCAAAAGTTAATTTATACTTTGATAATACAAATGCATGGATTATAAGCCCTAAAATGGAAATAACAGCCAACTCAAGACTTATTTTTGATGCTGCTATAACCGCTTTTAATAATAGTTCGGTTGACCCTGAAAGAATGCAGGACACGGATGATGCCGTAAATGTCATGGTATCTACAGACGGATGTGGTGCTGTATGGACACCTATATATACATTTAATGCTGGCAATACTGTAGATCTTACTAACGTACTTACAGAGTATGAGTTATTACTAACAGATTATATAGGGCAAACTATACAGATAGCATTCCAGGCTACAGACGGACCTGTTAATGATACTCCTGACTATGATTTTCATATAGGTAATATTTTAGTAGAAGAGATACCTGAATGTGATGTACCTGCGTTAATGGCTACTACGAATATAACCAAAAACACTGCAACTATAGCTTGGGAAGCTCCTTCTACAGGAACACCTACAGGTTATGAGTATATTGTGTCTGATGTTAATGAAGTTCCTGTAATTGCGGGTACTGCTACTACAGCGCTTACAGCAGGTGTTGCCGGACTTACACCATCTACAGATTATTTTGTTTTTGTAAGAACCGTTTGCGGAAGCAGTTTTAGTGAATGGACTGTTGCAGGTACATTTACTACATTATGTGATTATGCAGAATTACTTACTACAACTCCCGGCACAGTATGCGGTTTAGGAGAAGCAGAACTTGCTGCAACAACAGAAGACGGAGGATTTATAAGTTGGTATGATGCTCCTGTGGGAGGAGATGTTTTGGCTACAGGTACTACTTTTACCACACCTACCATTGATGCTACTACTACATATTATGCTTCGGCAAATGAATTTCCTGTTATTAACGCAGTAATAGGTACTGCTACTACACTTACAGGCGCTATAGAACAACCTACCGCGTTTTGTAACCGCTGGACAAGCTATTGGAGTCAGACAATTTATACTGCTGATGAGCTAACTGCTGCAGGTCTTGTAGCGGGAGAAATAAACTCTATAGCATACAATATTGCTACTTTGGGCGATGCAGCTACAAATGCTAACTTTATTGTTAAAATAGCAAGTACTACAGACAGTAATTTTGCTAACACAACTTTCCTTACTCCTGCATTTACTACGGTATATGGACCTCAAACCTATACGCACACTGCATCAGGATGGCAGCAAATTACCTTTGCGACACCTTATGAGTGGGATGGTGTTTCTAACCTTATAATAGAGGTAAGACACAGTGGAGCAAACAGCACTAATAATGCACAGACATATTATACTCAAACTACTGATAATACATCTATTTTTACCACAAACTTTGGAGGTAGTACTACAACAGGAACACTAACTAACAAGAGGCTTAATATAAAAATAAATCAGGAGGGATGCCCATCACCAAGAGTTGCTGTTACAGCAACTGTAACCGATGCACCTGAAATTACAGTAACCGATGCGGTTACAATATGTGCGGGAGAAGATACTGAAATTTCTGTATCAAGTGATAATACTGACTATACTTATAACTGGATGCCGGGCAACCTTGATGGTGCTACACAAACAGTAACTCCTGCCGAAACTACAACTTATACCGTTACAGCTACCGATGCTGTTTCAGGTTGTGTTGCGGTAGGTACAGTTACTGTAACAGTTAATGCGCTTCCTGCAGGTGTTTCATTTAATCCTGCCACTGTTGCAGTATGTGAAGGAGGTATAGAAGCATTAACCGTAAACGGAGGACAAATAATAGAAGATGCTGTTTTAGGTACCGGTACAACGGCACCTTCTACTACAGAACACCCTAATCCGTTTAGCGCATGGTTTGGCGGGCACAAAACCCAAATGATGTTTACAGCGAGTGAACTTGAGGCTCAAGGTATGATTCCGGGTGCTGAAATCACTTCTTTATCTTTTGATTTTGCTGCATCTGTTGCAAATACGCTTAATGATATGAAAATAAGAATCGGTGCAACATCAAATGTTGATATGGCAGGCGGATTTGCTCCTGTAAGCACTTTAACTACGGTATATAATGCCAGTTATACACCAACATCGGGCACTACCGGTCTTGTAGCTTTTAACCTGACAACTCCTTATATTTGGGACGGAAGTGATATAATAGTTGAAGTTATCCACAACCAAGGTAATTCAGGAAACGGTACCGGTACAAGAACGAGAACCACTACTACAGACTTTGTGAGTGTGTACTATCATACAAGGGATGGTATGGCACCGGCAGGTGTTGATACTTATGATGCAATAGCTCTTGCAGGAAACCTTGCCGGAGGGCTACATGCAATTGGCTCTTCATCAAAAAGACCAAATGTTGTATTTACGTTTAACTTGGAAAATGAGGTTGAATGGTCGCCTATGGAAGGATTGTATACAGATGCTGAGGCTACAGTTCCATACAACGGAGAGAGCCTGGCTACGGTATACATTATGCCTGATGCCGCTGCCACTTATACTGCTACAGTTACTAATGATGCAGGATGTTCGGTATCTGCAACTGTAGATGTAACTATAAGTGTTGTTACTGCACCAACAGTAGATAATACTGATATAACACTTTGCAATGGTATTACCTTTGCTGAACTTATGGCTAACGGAGAGGGCCTACAGTGGTATGCCGATGCAACAGGTGGCGAACCTCTTGCAGGCGATACAGCCGTTACAGAAGGTACATACTATGCATCGCAAACTGTTGACGGTTGTGAGAGCATTACAAGAACAGCACTTAACGTTACCATATACACTATGGAAACTCCTGCAGTAACTGTAGTACACCCGGGTTGTGACGAAACAACAGGTTCAATTACATTTACAGCTCCTATAGCTGATAATTTTGTGTACAGTATTGATGGTGGTGTAAACTTCCAGGCATCTCCGGAGTTCCTTAGTCTTACTCCGGGCGATTATAACCCTATAGTTAAAAATGAGGATAACGATTGTACAGTTGCTTTAGAAACTGAAACTGTTAACCCTGCTCCGCCGGTACCTGCCGTGCCTGTCTTGGCAGTAACACAGCCAGGCTGTGGTCAAACTACAGGTATAATTGATGTGGTAGAGCCTATTGATGATGATTTTACATACAGTATAAACGGAATAGATTTCCAGCCTTCATCTGCTTTCTTTGATGTGACGCCGGGTGTATATACCCTTACAATCATGAATTCTTCAGGTTGTACTTCGGTAGATGAGATAACAATAAACCCTGGGGTTGTGGTTGCTGCACCAACAGTAGATAATACTGATGTAACAATATGTAACGCAGGTACTGTTGCAGACTTAGTAGCTAACGGAGATAACATTCAATGGTATGCTGATGAAACAGGAGGTACTGCTCTTACAGAAGATACAGTTCTTGTAGATGGTACATATTATGCATCGCAAACTGTTGATGATTGCGAAAGCACTGCAAGAACAGCGGTAACGGTGACCATAAATGTAGTTGCTGCACCAACAGTAGATAATACTGATGTAACACTATGTAACGCAGGTACAGTTGCAGACTTAGTAGCTAACGGAGATAACATCCAATGGTATGCTGATGAAACAGGAGGTACTGCTCTTACAGACGATACAGCTCTTGCAGATGCTACATACTATGCATCGCAAACTGTTGATGGTTGCGAAAGCACTGTAAGAACAGCGGTAACGGTAGCTATAAATGTAGTGGCTGCACCAACAGTAGATGACGCTGATGTAGCAATATGTAATGCAGGTACAGTTGCAGATTTAGTAGCTAACGGAGATAATATCCAATGGTATGCTGATGAAACAGGAGGTACTGCTCTTACAGACGATACTGCCCTTGTGACTGGTACATATTATGCATCGCAAACTGTTGATGGCTGCGAAAGTATTGCAAGAGCGGCAGTAGCGGTAACTATAAGTGTGGTTGCTGCACCAACAGGTGAGGCTAACCAAACTATAACTGTAGAAAACCTTGCTGATGCTACTATAGAGGATATTGAAGTAACCGCCGAAGATGGCGCTGTAGTTACTTGGTATGCTTCGGAAGAAGATGCACTTGCAGGAGAAAATCCGCTTACCGCAGATACACAACTTACAGACGGTGCTACATACTATGCAACCCAAACAATAAATGGTTGTGAAGGTAACACTGTTCTTGCTGTGACTGTAGGTGTAGTACTGGGACGTAATGATTTCGACATCAAAGCATTCTCTTACTATCCTAACCCTGTTCAGGATGTACTTAACATATCTTATGACAAAGAAATCACTTCTGTAGCTGTGTATAACTTACTTGGTCAGCAAGTAATGGCTAATACACCAAATACTACCGATGTGAAATTAGATATGTCTGTCCTTTCTGACGGTACATATATTATTACGGTAACAGCAGGAGATGTTGTAAAAACTATTAAAGTAGTTAAAAAGCAGTAATTTGATATTGCTTATGATATAATGAAGTGATAATACCTTTCATTCTTCAAAAAGCCTTCGGAATTATCCGAAGGCTTTTTTTATGCTTTCAATATCATTTATGAAATCAAATCATTCTGAAAAATAGTTAACCATAAAGTGTTTAATAATTAATATTTATTTAACATAAATGTTGTTTTTAAACATTTTTCATTCAAAAAATAAATAGTATAACAAAAAGTTAAATTAATTAAATTATTATTTATATTGCTTATAAATTATGTTAAAATAAATATAGTATATATATTTTTTATAACTTTATTAACAATAATTTATAACTATTATAATATGAAAAACACTACTATTAGTAGCGTTTTGAATTTCGGGAAAGATTCAAAACGCTGGCTTTCGGGCTATCTTGTTCTATTTACCCTAATGTCAGTCACGACAGTCTTTGCACAAACAGGTACCATTAACATTGGTACAGGTACATCGACAAACGGGTTAATTCCTATCAATTCGTGCTATAACTATAACTATTCTCAACAAATAGTTAAAGCGACGAATTATGCTGCCGGCGGAGGTGTGGCAGGACAAATTACTAAAGTGAGGTATTACTATGCTTCAGGCGGTACAACCTTAGGAAACTGGAATAACTGGACAGTTTACCTTGGGCATACTACCAAAACAGAGTTTACCTCAAATACGGACTGGGAACCTGTTGCAAACCTTACTCAGGTATATTCAGGAGCTATAACTCCTGTAGCAGGAAACTGGTTTGAGATTACTTTCACAACACCATTTAGTTATAATGGTACAAGCAATTTAATTATTGCTGTTGATGAAAACGTGCCTAATTATTCCTGTACTGCAAACTTTGGTTCATTTACCAGTACAGCGAATGCAGGTATCTATTATTTTAGTGATGGCACGAATCCGGATCCGGCAGCACCGCCAACCGGTACTCGTACAGCCAATGTGGCTCGATTACAGTTTTTTGGTGATGTAGCATCTTGCCTTGCACCAACAGGTTTAACGTCTTCCGGTATTGGTGCTAATACAGCAACAGTATCATGGACTGCCGATGCATCCGCAGCTAACGGTTATCAGTATTACTCGAGTACTACAAATACACCACCGGACTCATCGACCACACCTTCGGGTAGTGTGGGGGCAGGTATTACAACAGCCGCACTTTCAGGTTTTGCTTCTAATACTCCTTATTATGTATGGGTAAGAAGCGTATGTAGTGGGGTAGATGTAAGTGCATGGTCACCCTCTGTATTTTTTACTACACTTTGTGATGCTGCTGATATTCCCTACAGCCAGGACGCAAACGCAGTTTCAACCCCTGCAATGCCTTCGTGTATCACAACACAAAATGCAGGTACAGGCAATAACTGGACTACAGCAACTAATCCCGGTTATGGATTTAGCAGTAATGTGTTCAGGTATAGCTATAACTCATCCAATGCTGCTAATGCCTGGTTTTATACACAGGGCTTAAATTTAACGGCAGGAGTTTCATACAGATTATCATACAAATATGGTAACAACAGTACTTTTTATACAGAAAAATTAAAAGTAGGTTATGGTACAAGTGCCAGTGCCGCAGGAATGACTACTATATTGGCAGATCACTCCACAGTTACAGGAGCTTCTGCTGTTGATACATTTGTAGATTTTACACCAACCACAACTGGCGTATATTATATAGGTTTCAATGCCTATTCTATTGCAAACCAGTTCTACCTTTATGTAGATGATATATCGGTAACAGTAACGCCTACATGCGAGCCTGTAACAGGAGTTGTTGCAACAACAGCCTCATTTACATCCGGTAATTTAGTTTGGAATGAGTCGGCAAGTTTACCAACAGACGGATATGATTACTATATAAGTACTGATCCTACTGCTCCTACAGATGCTACAACACCATCAAACAGTGTTGCAGCGGGCGTTACAGAAGCTGAACTTACAGGACTTACTATAAATACTACTTATTATGTGTGGGTTAGGGCAGTATGTTCTGATTCAGATTCCAGCCCATGGGAAGGTTCGTCTTCATTCTATACAGGCTATTGTACACCTGCACCTACCAGTGTAGATGCACAGGGTATTGTAAATGTGAATATGGGAACAATAAGTAATCCATCCGGTGGTGAGCCTGGTAATTATGCCAACTATACAGCACAATCAACCGATGCGGCAGTAGGGGCAACAGTAAATTTTGCAATAACCTATCAAACAGGTTATACTTATGGAACAAAAATATGGATAGATTGGAATAATGATGCTGATTTTGATGATGCAGGAGAGCTTGTATATACAGGTTTATCTACAAACGCAAACCCAACTACACTGTCAGGTTCATTTAACGTTCCTGTAGATGCGGCAGTAGTGGGCAGCCACACTGTGCGTATAGGAGGTACCGATAATGATGCTGGTGGTACACCATGCTACTCAAGTGCATATGGTAGTTATGAAGATTATACTATAAATATATTTATGCCCGATCCGCCTGCCATAACAGGATTTACTCCCAGTACCTATTGTGCAGTATCTGGCGATATAACCATTACAGGTACAAGCCTTGGTAATGCTACATTAGAAATAGGAGGTACGGCAGTAGATATTACTACCAACTCTGATACTGAAATAGTAGCCAGCGTTCCTGCAGGAGTATCAGGTATTGTATCAGTAACAACAGTAGCCGGAACTGCTACTACAGTAGATACATTTGCAGTAACAGAACCTGCTGAATTGGCATTGAGCGGTACAGAGGTAACAATATGTTTAGGCGATAGTTCAGATACTGTAACAATTACAGAAGGAGCTGCTGATTTTGATATATATGAATGGTCTCCTGCTACAGGAGTAACCGGTAATGCTGCTGACGGATATGTATTTAACCCGTCAGAAACTACTACTTATACCCTAACAGCATCACAATCTGCAGGAAGTTGTGTAATAGCAACAGAATATGTAGTAACTGTTAATCCGGTTCCTACTCCTATAACTGTAATACCGGCAAATACTAATGCGTGTTTAGGTTCTCCCGTAGAGCTTACGGCAGAAGGCGGAGAGACAATTACTGCGGTAGATTACTGTGTACCAACATTAGGATTTACAGGTGCATCGGGTGATTATATTAACAACTTCACATTTGCAAACCTTACTAATAATGGTTCAGGAGATACTGCCGCTGATTATACTTACTATAGCGGTATGACTGCCAACGTAGTGGGCGGACAAACTTATAATATTTCATTACAAGCGGGTCCTACATTTGGTCAACGTTACCGTATATGGATAGATTTCAATCAAGACGGTATATTTTCTGCGAACGAGAGTATATTCAATTCCACTACTGCAGTTACTACTGTAGTAACGGGTACTGCTACTATTCCGGCATCTGCATTTAATGGAAATACAAGAATGCGTGTAGGATGTATATATGGTACAACGGCTTTTGATGCGACACAGGCTTGCGGACACACAGGTTTTGGCGAGTGGGAAGATTATAACGTAGTTATTACCGGCGCGAGCAGCGCGGTAGAATATGTATGGTCTCCTATAGATGGTCTTTATGAAGATGCAGCAGGTACTGTAGCATATACTGGCGATCCTGCACAAGTTGTATATGCAATGCCAAGCGCAAACACTACATATACAGCTACTGTAACAACAGATCTTGGATGTCCTGCATCAGATTCTGCTACGATAAACGTAATAGTTACTCCCGCTCCTACAGGAGATACAGAGGCATCATTTACTACTGCTGCTACCGTAGCCGATCTTACCGCTACAGGTACAGACATTCATTGGTATAATGCAGCTACAGGAGGTACACCTCTTACCAGCGCTACAATTTTATCATCAGGAATGTACTATGCTACACAAACTTTAAACGGTTGCGAAAGCCAGGACAGACTTGCCGTTACAGTAACAGTACCGCAAATGGACTGGGTAAACCTGCAATGGCCACCTCAATTAACAATAGTACAAGGCAATACAGGTACTGTATATGCACAAGGCTATGAGCCGGGTGTAACACCGGGCGCAGGCCCTGGTATTGGCGTAACAGCGTGGATAGGTATCAGCGACCAAAATACTGACCCATCTACATGGACGACTTGGATACCAATGACCTTTAACGTACAAGTAGGTAATAACGATGAGTTTATGGCTGCTATTGGCGACAATCTGGAGCCTGGTACATACTACTATGCATCAAGATTCCAGTATCAGCAAGGTCCGTATAGCTATGGCGGTTACAGCGCAGGCGGAGGTTCTATTTGGAACGGTACAGATTTCGTAAGCGGTATGCTTACGGTTAACTGTGGTACTACAGCTCCTGTGGCTGCTGCATCTCAGGCATTTTGTGATGCTGCTACAGTAGCCGATCTTGTAGCCGAAGGTGATAACGTACAGTGGTATGCTACTGCAACAGGTGGTTCGCCTCTTGCAATGAGTGCTGCCGTAGTTAGCGGAGGTACATATTATGCCTCTCAAACAGTGGGCTGCGAAAGCTTAACAAGAACTGCGGTTGCTGTAACGGTTAATGTTACTCCTGCACCTACAGGTTCTGCTGCGCAAGTATTCGAAGATGGTGCTACAGTAGCCGATTTGATGGCTATGGGAAGTAACATTATGTGGTATAGTGTTGCAACAGGCGGTACAATGCTTAATGCTGATACTGCTCTTGTAAACGGAGCTACTTACTACGCATCGCAAACAATGAATGGTTGCGAAAGCCAAAACAGACTGGCGGTTACTGTAACAGTTAACCCTCCGTCGTTAGATTATGTAAACCTTCAATACCCCGGTTCTCTTACAGTAGTACAAGGTAATACAGGTGTGGTATATGCACAGGCTTATGAAGCTGGTGTAACTCCGGGTACAGGTCCGGGTGCCGGTATTACGGCATGGGTAGGTGTAAATGCAGATAATACTGATCCATCTACATGGACAACCTGGATACCAATGACGTTTAACATACAGGTAGGTAATAATGACGAATATATGGCTGCTATAGGAGCCGGACTTGAGCCGGGTACTTACTATTATGCAAGCAGATTCCAGCTTGAAGACGGACCGTATAGCTATGGCGGATATAACACCTTGGGAGGTAACTTCTGGGATGGTGCTATGTATATAAGCGGAGTACTTACCGTAGTTTGTAATACACAAGCCCCTATGGCAAGTGCAGAACAATCTTTCTGTAACAGTGCTACTGTTGCCGATCTTGCAGCAGAAGGCGAAATGGTACAGTGGTATGATGCTGCCGAAGGCGGAATGCCTCTGGCAGAAGATACCGAGCTTATGAGCGGTATGACTTACTATGCTTCGCAAACTACGGATTGTGAAAGTATTGAAAGAACGGCTGTTGCAGTAATGGTATATTCAACCGAAACTCCAACCGTACCAGATGCAGTACAGGTAGTTTGTAGCGGTGCTACTGTTGCAGATTTGTTTGCAGCGGGTAGCGACCTAATGTGGTATGAAGCTGCCGATGGTGGCGAACCGCTTGCTATGGATGCAGAGCTTGTAAACGGTACTATATACTACGGTTCTCAAACTATGAATGGTTGCGAAAGCTTAGGGCGTGTTGCGCTTACTGTTGAGGTAACTGTTACACCTGCACCAACAGGAGAAACATCTCAGGTAGTTGTTGCAGCCAGCAACACAGCAGAATTTGCAGTTATTGAGGATATAGTAGTAAACGGTAATGAAGTAGTATGGTATATGACTGAAGAAGATGCTATGGCAGGTACTAACCCTATAGCTCCCGGTACAGTAATAGAAGAAGGTATGACGTATTATGCTGTACAAACCATAGGTGGTTGTACCAGTGTTAATGCCCTTGCTGTTACAGTAACTAAGGTTTTAGGCGGTACTCGTTTTGATGCGGCTTCATTCAGTTACTATCCAAACCCTGTAAAAGACGTACTTACTATACAATACTCTTCAGATATTACATCTGTAGCGGTATTTAACATGCTTGGGCAGCAGGTTATGGCTAAAACGCCTAATACCACTGATGTTAAGCTTGATATGTCGATACTTGCAGATGGTACTTATATAGTTACTATAAATGCCGATACCATGACAAAAACAATTAAAGTAGTTAAAAAGCAATAGTTGTAATTATTATTTTTAATTGGTTGAACCGATGGCGAAAGCCATCGGTTCTTTTTTATATACAAGCTACTATTTTAGTGGCTTTTGTTTTTGTTTAAACAGTAACTTTGTTAAAAATTGTTGTAGATGTATTTTTCATTAATAATACCTGTATATAATCGTCCCGATGAGATTGAAGAATTATTGGAGAGCCTTACCAAACAATCGTATAAAGATCAGTTTGAGGTAGTGATTATTGAAGATGGTTCGGCTGTGCGGTGTGATACTGTGCTTTCCCGTTTTGAAGGTAAGCTATTTATATCCTATTATTATAAGAGCAATTCCGGTCCGGGCGATTCCAGAAATTATGGAATGAAAAGGGCAAAAGGCAATTATTTTATAGTGCTTGACTCGGATTGTATTATCCCGCAGGATTATCTCAAAAATGTATCCAAAAGTCTTAATGCCAATTATATTGATTGTTTTGGCGGTCCTGATGCCGCATTGGATAGCTTTAGCGATATACAAAAGGCTATTAATTTTACCATGACATCTTTTTTAACAACGGGAGGCATCAGAGGAAAATCGGAAAGGATAGAAAAATTTCAGCCCAGAAGTTTTAATATGGGCATTTCCAAAGAAGCATTTGAGGCTTCGGGCGGTTTTGGCAATATACATCCGGGCGAAGACCCCGACCTTTCTATACGGCTGTGGAAATTGGGATATGAAACTCGACTTTTTCCTGATTGCTATGTATATCATAAAAGAAGAATAGATTGGGATAAGTTTTACAAGCAGGTAAGAAAGTTTGGTAAAGCACGCCCCATTTTAGATAAGTGGCATCCGCAGTATAAAAAAGTTACTTTTTTATTCCCAACATTATTCATTTCAGGATTAGCATTTTCAGTACTGTTATTATTTATCAATATAAGTATTCCCATGTATTTATATGGTATATATTTTATGTTAATATTTATACTATCGGCATTTAAAAATAAAAGTATCACAATAGGTTTTTTTAGCCTTATTGCTACCTGCATACAGTTTTATGGGTACGGTTCGGGGTATATGATATCATTTATAAAAATACATTTATTGTCAAAGCAGCCGGAACGGGCTTTTCCGGAATTATTTTTTAAAAAATGAAAACAAAAGTTATAGGGCTTACAGGCGGTATTGGTAGTGGTAAAACTACTATTGCCAATTATTTTGCATCATTGGGCGTACCTGTATATATTGCTGATGAGGAAGCTAAAAATATTTTATACACCCCCGATGTGATTGCCGAAGTTACTGCTGCTTTTGGGGAGGGAGTACTTACAGAGGGTATTCCGGACAGGAAGAAACTGGCAGCAATGGTATTTAATAGTCCTGAAAAATTACAAACGCTCAATACTATAATTCACCCTAAGGTAAACGACCATTTTTATAACTGGCTCAATGCTCATAAAAATGTACCATTCGTTATAAAAGAGGCAGCCATTTTGTTTGAAAGCGGCAGTTATAAAAATTGTGATAAAATAATATTGGTTACTGCACCAAAAGATATACGTGTACAGCGAGTTATGAAAAGGGACGGAAGCACGGAAGAAGAGGTGCAAAAACGCATGGACAACCAGTGGAGCGATGAAAAAAAGAGAGAATTAAGCGATTTTATTATAAATAACATTGTTTTGGAGGATGCTAAAAATCAGGTATATAGTATTTATAATACTTTGAAAAATACATAATTTTCAACAGGATTGTTAATGTTTGGTTAATATTTTAAAGCATTAAGTGTTAAAATGTTAATTTTGTTTCGATGAACAAGACTCGATTTCGTTTGCTGGTATTTTTTATGAGCCTATCTCTCGTGGGCATAATTTTGGTACAACTATATTGGGTTAATTCATCTATCAAAAATAATGAGGAACAGTTTAAGTTTCACATTCAGCAGGTATTGGGTAAAGTTGCAGTGAGATTGCAGGAAAATGATGCCCATAAGTTTTTCAGACTTTATACTACTTATAAAGACAGCACAGGAAAGGCACCGTCCAGAAAAGATATGTTGCCTTACTACTATAACTACAGGAATAATCGAAAAGGCGAAAATATTATTTATTCTGATAATATGAGCCAGAGAGACTATAATTTGTTCTTTGATAAAGAAAGGGTTGGCAATTATTTTGACGATGTTACTGTTAGTAAAGCCATTTCTTTGAAAGATAATCCCAACAACGAGTCTGAAAAGGCATCCAGAACCGGAGATATCCAGGTATGGCAACGTTATCAGTTTGATTTATATATTAAAGATTTCAGAGATTTTAATCCGCTGGAGACCAGAGTTTCTAAAAACTGGCTTAATAAAGTATTGGAAACAGAACTTTCACAAAGCGGTGTAAACACGCCTTTTGAATTTGGGATATATAAAAACGGACTGGCTACAAAACTGCGCTCCGGCAAACTTAAATGGGAGGACGGCATATCCTACCAACATCCTGTATATGCTGATATTGACGGGAAATCAGGTTACAGATTATTGATAACTTTTCCGCAAAAGAAAACATTTATATTTTCTTCTATTTTAGGTATAACATCATTATCATTGATTTTTACGCTAATAATTATTATAGCCTACCTTAGCGCGATTAACCAACTAATTAAGCAAAAGCAAATATCAGAGATTAAAACCGATTTTATCAATAATATGACGCATGAGTTTAAAACGCCTATTGCAACTATAAACCTTGCGCTGGATGCTATAAAAAATCCGAAAATATTTAGCGACCCCGAAAAAGTGCAGCGTTATTTGCAAATGATAAGGGATGAGAATAAACGAATGCATTCGCAAGTTGAAAATGTATTGCAAATATCCAAGCTTGATAAAAAAGAATTAGATATTAATAAAGATCAGGCTGATGTTCATACCGTTATTGAAGAAGCTGTAGAGCATATTAATTTGATTGTTGAAGCCCGAAACGGTACATTGACAAAATATTTTAATGCGCAACGCACAACGGCATTGTTAAATGATGTGCATTTTACTAATGTTTTGGTTAATATTTTAGATAATGCCATAAAATATTCTCCTGATGAACCCGTTATAGAAATACATACAGAAAATGTAAAAGATTTCATATTAATAAAGATAAAAGATAACGGGCTGGGAATGTCTAAAAGCACTCAGAAAAGAATTTTTGAGAAGTTTTACAGAGAGCATACGGGAGATATACATAATGTAAAAGGTCACGGTTTAGGGCTTGCTTATGTAAAAAGAGTTTTGGACGACCATAATGCCCACATATACGTAGAAAGTGAAAAAGGAAAAGGTAGCACCTTTATAATAAAAATGCATCTAATAAATTAAAAAAAAATATGGAAGAAGTAAACAAAAAGATTCTTTTAGTGGAGGATGACCCAAATTTTGGGGCGGTGCTAAAAGACTATCTGGTAATTAATGATTTTGAAGTTACGCTGGCAAAAAACGGAATGGAAGGATTTGAGAAATTTAAGAAAGATAATTTCGATTTGTGCATTCTTGATGTAATGATGCCATACAAAGACGGTTATACTCTGGCAAGGGAGATAAGAGAAAAAAATAAGGAAGTGCCAATTATTTTCCTTACAGCAAAATCTATGAAAGAAGATGTTTTAAAGGGGTATAAAGTAGGAGCGGATGACTACCTGAACAAACCTTTTGACTCTGAAGTATTGCTTATGAAAATAAAGGCAATTATTCAGCGAAAAGCATCTGAAACAAAAACCGACAATACTAAATTTGAATTCCAGATAGGTAAGTTTCACCTTAACTCAAAATTGCGTTTTCTTACGTTTGAAAATGAAGAGCCGATAAAACTTTCACCAAAAGAAAACGAATTGCTGAAAATGCTGGCATTGCACGAAAACGACCTCATGCCTAGAGAACTTGCGCTTACCAAAATATGGAGGGATGATAACTATTTTACATCCAGAAGTATGGATGTGTATATTGCTAAACTTAGAAAGTATTTAAAACCGGATGAAGATGTAGAAATACTTAACATTCATGGCGAAGGTTTCCGTTTGGTAATAAAAAACAAAGTTTCTGAATAGGAATAAGAAAAGCCCACATATATTAAAAATTCTCCTTTGAGCCAATGTGATTGCCTGTTAGGAGAATTTTTTTATAGTTATATCAGATAAAAAGGCTACTTCCAGTTAAGCTCCAGGGCAAAGCAGGGTTTATCGTGTTTATTTACTGTAAAAAATTCTTTTTTACCCTCATAACCCTTATGCAGGGTTACTTCATCTCCCAGTTTTAATTCCCTTAAAAAATTCATATCAAAACTTTCCAGTTGTTGTTTAAGCAAGGGGCGATAATCTATGGCGTCAAGGCACCACTCCAGATATTTTACATTATTGGCATGAAAAACAATATCGAGGTCAGATAATACCACTTTTCTTTCACTTACCGGAGTACTATCCCTGTTAAGGTCAATTTTTACAAAAGAGGCTTTTGTAGGCAGTTTATCAGGATATTTCTCAAAATGCTCATGGGGTAGTGCCAGTGCTTCCGATTTTCTCAGTTTTGTGTTAAATACAGCCCAATAGGTTATAGAACCTACTATTTTTTTACCGTTCAGCCACATTTCCAAAGCCCTTACAGAGCGCGAACCCTGTAAGTCTATTATCCATGTTTTTACAGTTACTGTATCCCTCCATTTAGGCATTTCATCAATTTCTACACGCATTCGGCTAAGTACCCATGCCTGGTCATGCGCCTGCATATCAGTAAAGCTCATCCCGCCCATTTCAGCATGCGAACCTGCTGTAAGCTGCAACAAGTTGCAAAGCTCCGTTTGCTTCAGGTGACCTTTAGGGTTGCATTGCAAAAAGTTTATTTCCCAGTCCTGCGAATATGTTGATGTGAAATTTTCTGCTATCGGCATTATAACTCTTCTTTTATATAATTAATAACGGTTTCCGGCGGTGTTGTAAAATCGAACCATTTAACATTTTCATTACGCTTAAACCAAGTCATTTGCCGTTTGGCAAAACGGCGCGTATTTTTTTTTATTTCTTCTATAGCAAAATCAAGTGAGTGCTCATCATCAAAATAGCTGAATAACTCTCTATAACCTACCGTTTGCAGTGCATTTAGGTTTTTATGGGGATATAGCGCTTTGGCTTCCTCAATAAGCCCTGCCTGTACCATAAGGTCAACCCGATGGTTGATACGGCTGTACATGGTTTCCCTTTCCGCTTCCAGCCCAATGATTATGGGTGTAAAGTTACGACTGTTCTTTTTAATATTTAAAAAAGAGGAGTAGGGCTTACCCGAACCGATGCAAACCTCTAAGGCACGCATTAACCGTTGTGGGTTTTCTTTAGCTACATTATTATAATGCTCGGGGTCTAATCGTGCTAATTCCTGCTGTAAGTAAGTTATACCCTGTGCTTCATATTTTTGCTTTAGCTGTTCTCTTACCGAGCTGTCAATAGCAGGGAAATCATCAAAACCTTTCAGTACGGCATCAATATAAAGTCCTGAACCGCCTACCATTACAACCACATTCTTTTCCTTAAATAATTCATCGAGTAATGCAATGGCATCACGCTCAAAGTCACCTACGGTATATTCATCAAAAATGCTTATGTTTTGTATAAAATAGTGTTTTGCAGCTTCCAGTTCTTCTTTACTCGGTACAGCGGTACCTATGCTCATTTCTTTAAAAAACTGCCTGCTGTCGGCAGATAGGATAGGGCTGCCAAAATGTTTGGCAATTTCGATAGCTATAGCCGTCTTACCTATGGCGGTAGGGCCAATAATGGTTATTAGATAATTATTTTTGCTTTTGGGAGTCATCATTGATTAAAGATTCATACCAAAGATAGAGCAGAACTTTTAAAATCGAATTATTTTTAAATTTCGTTTTCTGCTTATGTAGCCCTGTATGATATTCTTAACATCCCTGTTGTGTTCCATAGGTACAAGGATATTTTTTAGGATGGCAGAGTTGGTTATCTGATAATTAAGGTTAAAAAAAGCATAGCCTTTATAAACACCTTTTTCTATAAGTACCGCGCTGTGTTCCTCTATACTTCGTCCTTTATCTATAATAATCATACTTTGATGATTAAAACTGTTATGGTTAATAAACTCCGTAACGCGTTTGTTATATTCCGCAGATGGTTCTTTTTCAATACATGCGCCGTTACAGTTGCCTAATTTATAAGGAAAACAAGCTGTTTTAGCTGTTTCCAGCCCGTTCAGTTTTTGGCATAGCTTATATTTATCCGTTATCTTAAATAAGGCTTTTTTAGCTTCGGCTGTACCGGCAAAGGATATAATCTCTTTTCTTCTGCCATCTGTTTTTTTTATATTAAGGCACATATAGCCCTCTTTATTTTTTTCAGAATACAGCGAGTAGGGAAAAACAGTTTTTTTCAACGCCCTGTTGTGTATGGGTTTGTTAACTTTAATTTCCTGGCACTCTTTGAGCAATGCTATGAGTTCACTTCCTGTTTCTTCATAGTTAATGGTAAAAATATCGCGTTGCAGCCTTTTTGATTTTCGTGATGATCCTGTAAAATGCTGATTAAGCCTTTTTTTAATATTATTGCTTTTGCCTATGTAGATAAGGTCGCCGTTTTCTTTATAGATATAATATAACCCCGTTACAGATGGGATACCCTCCAGAAGGTCAAAAAGTTTAGGGGAGATGTCTTTCTGTACATTTGATTTTATCAAACTTTTTATAATCGCTTTTTCAACATCTTTTGCCAACAGCATTTTAAAAAGCTGAACTGTAGCCATCGCATCGCCTGTGGCACGATGCCTGTCGCTCATAGGGATGCCCAAAGCCCGTACCAGTTTGCCCAAGCTGTGCGATTTTTGTTCGGGCATCAGCTTTTGCGAAAGTTCTACCGTGCAAAGCGATTGCCGTTCGTAATCATAGCCAAGCCGTTCAAACTCTGTACGCAGTATTCTGTAGTCAAATTGTGCATTGTGTGCTACAATAATGCAACCTTCGGTAATTTCTACAATCCGTTTGGCTACATCATAAAATTTAGGCGCAGTACGAAGCATAGCATTATTAATGCCTGTTAGTTTTACTACAAAAGGCTGTATGGGTTTTTCAGGATTAATGAGACTTATAAACTGATCTGTTATTTCGTGTCCGTCATATTTATAAATAGCAATCTCGGTTATTCCTTCTTCATTATATTGCCCCCCTGTAGTCTCTATATCAAGTATTGCATACATACTACCAGACCCTGAAAGGGCAATTTTTATCGTAAAAGGTTAATGTTTCTTTTTTCATAAGCATGAACCTCAAAGATACGAATAAAGCAACAATTATCTATATCGCTTAGCATTTCCTGTTTTTTTAACTTTAAAAAGCTCATCGGCTGCCAAAAATACTGCTGCCAATGCGCACCATTGTACTGCCGCAGGCTATAGCAGTTGTATAATCGCCACTCATGCCCATTGATAAAGTTGACAGTTGACAGTTAACAGTTAACGGTTTAGCAGCATATTTATCAAAGATGTTTTTAAGGTGTGTAAACTCTTTTTTTACCTGTTCTTGGTTATCGGTAAAGGTTGCCATGCCCATAAGCCCTGTAACCTTTACATTTTCCATTTGTTTAAATTCTCCCGAATTTAATAACTCATCGAGTTCCTGCTCATCCATCCCGAATTTGGTTTCTTCTTCAGCTATGTGCATTTGCAGCAGGCAGTTAATGACCCTTTGGTTTTTCTTGGCTTGTTTGTTTATTTCTTTAAGTAATTTAACGCTGTCAACTCCGTGCACTAAACTTACAAAAGGAGCCATGTATTTTACCTTATTGGTTTGTACATGCCCTATCATGTGCCACTCAATATCCTTTGGCATTTGCTCCCATTTCTCGGTCATTTCCTGTATTTTGTTTTCTCCAAATATACGCTGTCCGGCATTATAGGCTTCCATAAGGTCAGCCACGGGTTTAGTTTTAGAAACGGCTACAAGTGTAACATTTTCAGGTAATGAGGATTTTATATTATGTAGGTTATCGGCTATTGACATGAAGTTTTATTTTAAATTCTGAATTTTAAATCTGAAATCTACAATTTATAACTCATAAATAACAAGCCCGCTTCGGAACTTAGGTTCAATATAGGTACTTTTTGGCGGCATAATCAGGTTGTTATCGGCAAGTTCTTTAATTTCCTGTATGGTAGGCGGGCATAACATAAAGCCTACTTCAAACTCGCTTTCATCTACCATTTTTTTAATGTTGGTTATCTGCCTGCTGCCGGGTATGTACTCAATACGCTCGTCATTTCTCAGGTCGGTAATTCCAAGCAAAGGTCGTAATACTTTGTCATATAATATCCTTGCGTCCAGCGCTTCATATACCGTAGTAAAGTTGGTTTCTTTGAGGTGCAGTGCATAAAACTCATTATCGAGATACATCCCAAAGCTAAACTTCCTGTCGGGTTTCCACAACTCCTGCCGCCTGTTCTCTATCGTAAAGTCTTTAGCAAGCGCATCAAGAAACTGCTCTTTCGTCAGTTTATTCAGGTCGTGTACAATGCGGTTGTACTCGTATATTTTCAAGTCAGTTTCAGCAATAAGGAAACTCATAAAATAGTTGAGGTTCTCATTGCCTGTGTTTTTGTTTTGCTCATACAGCATATTTGCCGAAGCTGACCTATGATGCCCGTCCGCAATATAAAGGCTGTCTATCGCTTCAAATTGTTGCTGTATCCATGCAATTTCTTCTGCATCCTTAATGCGCCACATAATATGTTTATCTTTATTGGGCGAAGAGAATAAGTATAACGGGCGTTTTTGCTTTCGTTTTGCTATCCATTGTTGCAGTTCGGGCTTTTCAGGATAGGTAAGCAGTACAGGCTCGGTATTAAATCCTGTTTGGTGCAAATAGTCTTTAAAATACTCAACGCGATAAGGTAGGGTGTCTTCGTGTTTTTTAATCACATTATTACGGTAATCTTCCAGCGATGTGCCTGCAATAATGCCTGTGTAGGTGTTGCTTTTGCTTTGTATCTCGTAAAGAAAAAATATCGGGTCGGGTTCTTTTTTTAATGTGTTTGCTTCCTTAAATTCTTCATATTTAAGGTTAACGGCTTTTAACCTTGTATTGGTAGAAATTTTTTGCAGGTTTACATAAGCCGGGTTCAGTACATGCAGAAATGAAAAGGGATTGTAATCCAGTTGCGAGGCAAGTTCTGCTGCGCTGTACTCGTCATAAGAACGGGAGGTTACCAAACTGACCTTGTCGCGGGTGGGTCGTACCGCTTTAAAAGGAACTATTTTTGCCATAGTTATAAACCCTCTGGATTCCCGCAAGGGGAGCAGAGGGATTTTATTATTTACATTAAAATTTAAATCAGTTTATCTTAGACGCTTTAATTGTGGTACATATTATAACCAATAGTTTACTGCGACCGAAAACTGTAACTGAATACCGATTACTTTTTATAAGCTACTTTCTCTGCTTTTTTGCTTTCGGAGTAATCGTAGAAACCTTCGCCTGATTTTACACCCAGTTTACCTGCCATTACCATATTTACTAATAGCGGACATGGTGCATATTTTGGGTTTTTAAATCCGTCGTACATTACATTGAGTATAGAAAGGCATACATCCAGCCCAATGAAATCGGCAAGTTGTAGCGGTCCCATAGGGTGTGCCATACCCAGCTTCATTACAGTATCAATTTCATATACGCCTGCTACGCCGTTGTATAGTGTTTCTATAGCCTCGTTTATCATTGGCATCAGGATACGGTTAGCTACAAATCCCGGGTAGTCGTTTACTTCTACAGGTACTTTACCTAATTTTTCCGACAGCTCCATGATGGTTTTAGTAACCTCGTCAGATGTATTATACCCTCTGATGATTTCTACCAGCTTCATGATAGGCACAGGGTTCATAAAGTGCATACCTATTACTTTGTCCTGTCTTGTAGTAACAGCAGCTATTTGTGTAATGGATATGGATGAGGTATTGGTTGCCAAAATGGTTTTTTCGTCGCAAAAATCATTCAGGTCTTTAAATATTTTCAGTTTTAAATTTACATTTTCAGTAGCAGCTTCAACGACTAAGTCAACATTTACCACGCCGTCTTTCATATCGGTATAAGTAATAATGTTGCCAATAGTTTTGTGTTTGTCTTCTTCGGTAATAGTGCCTTTTGTCACCATTCTGTCAAGGTTTGCTGCTATAGTAGCCATCCCTCTATCAAGTGATTTTTCGGAAATATCGATAAGTTTTACATTAAAGCCACTTTGTGCAAACGTGTGGGCTATACCATTACCCATAGTGCCTGCACCTATTACTGCTATGTTTTTCATTTTGTTTATTGTTTGTTTTGTATGTTTTTTATTATTTGTTCCTCCTCATCCGTTAATAATATAGAGTTATTGCTGAGCCAGAAATCTTCACTATAATTATTACCTCTTTGGTACAGCCCTTTTTCGTTATATTTTTCTTTGCTGTTAAAGGATGAAAGATCACTGCTGAAGTTAGTTACTATCAGGTCGCTCTTAAAAATGATATTATCATCAAACCTTTTTTTATTTTTTAAATATACATTTCCGCTGCGGCAGGAGTAAGAGAGCATATAATTACCGCTATCTGTAATTTTAAAAAAGCTTTTATACGCAATATCGTCCAGCCTGGCTTTTACAATTAAGAAGTTGCGCAGCTTAGAATATTTTTTGTGCGATGGTGCCATGTGTACATCTATACTCAGTATGAGTTTTTTTTCAGGATCATAGGCAAGGCTTCCTTCAAAAAGCGGTTCTTCCACATCTTCTAATGGCGAAAAGTAAATTGTTTCAATCCTTTTTCCATCTGTACCCTGCTGAGATTTTATAATGAATTTATAATCTTTACATTTTTTCTTTTCGAAAATAGAGAAAACAGGCGTAAAATTACAGTCCTTAGCTACTGCATTGCGAAGGTCGAGCGGAGATGTCATGTCAATTTCTTCCTCATTCTCCATATCAAGTTTTACAGCCCGGCTTTGCTTAACAACAACTTCGCTTTCTACCTTCTTTCTTTTCTTTTCTACATTATAATCAATAAGTGCGTCAGAGAATTTAGTATATCGGTCATTAATTTTTACAAACTCCCTGTAATAAGTACTTAGCAAAAAAGGAGCGTTTAATGTATTGTATGAATTTTTTACAAGCCCATCTACAAATTCATGAATAGGGGTGCTGAGTATAATAATCTCGTCGAGATCAATATTTTTTGGCTCAAGGTAAAAAATATTATCAGTGGGCAGGCTGTTTATAGCTATTTCATAAGATGCATAGCCTAAATAATTCAAAACTATTTTTTCTGTTCCTTCGGGATATGTAAGCTGAAAAGCCCCTTCACTATTCGAAATAGTATTATACTGTAAATCGGAGGTGCTCACAGTAACTAGTTCAATATTTTTGTTGGTCGTAATATCTTTTACAATTCCTTTTACCACGTTTTGAGATATACAAATACCTGTAACCAATAGAACTAATGCTGTAAGCCAGTTTTTCATACAGTGTTATTTATCAAAAAGGTTAATTATCCTATAGGCAATGCGCAGTGCTTCCGTTCCGTCTTCAAGGGTAACAACAGGCGTAGTATCGTTATTAATAGCATCGGCAAAAGTTTCCAGTTCGTCCAGTATGGCATTGTTAGCCAGAACTTCGGGGTTTTCAAAATAAATTTGTTTTCTAAGCCCTTCCGCATTTTGTAAAATCATATCAAAATCACCCGGATTTTCAGGAGCATCCTTCATTTTTACTACTTCACATCCTTTATCAAGAAAATCTACTGATATGTAGGCATCTTTTTGAAAGAAACGTGATTTTCGCATATTTTTTAACGATATGCGACTGGAGGTAAGGTTTGCCACACAGCCGTTTTCAAACTCAATACGGGCATTTGCAATATCTGGCGTATCGCTAATTACTGATACTCCGCTGGCATTGATGTTTTTAACTTTGCTTTTCACTACGCTGAGTATTACATCAATGTCGTGTATCATTAAGTCCAATACTACAGGTACATCCGTCCCGCGAGGGTTAAACTCGGCAAGGCGGTGCGTTTCTATAAACATAGGGTTGTGTATGGCATTTTTAGTAGCAATAAATGCGGGGTTAAAACGCTCTACATGCCCAATCTGTCCTTTTACATTATATTTTTTAGCCAAAGCTATTATTTCCTCAGCTTCTTCAACGGTATTCGATATGGGTTTTTCAATAAAAACGTGTTTGCCTGCCTGTATAGCCTCTTTGGCACAGTCATGGTGCGACAGGGTAGGGGTTACAATATCCACAACATCTACAGCAGCTATAAGTTCGCTAATGGAATTAAATTTACGGTAACCAAATTCACGGGATACTTTGTCGGCATTTTGGTCATTCGGGTCATAAAAACCAACCAATTCATATTTTTCCGACTGATTGAGCAAACGCAGGTGTATCTTTCCCAGATGTCCTGCACCCAATACTCCGATTTTAAGCATAAGAAATATATTTTAAACAAAAATAAGATTATTTAGCTTGAAAAAGCAAAAAACAGTTTTAAAAATGCCGTTATATTACACGGTTTATAAAACCTCTCGAATATTGTTTTTAACCTTTACTATTTGATTTAGTTTGCTATTTTTACGAAAAAAATAATTCTGCACGTTGAAAGATACATCAAAACATCAGGGACTCCGCAATCAGCTTGTTAACGTTTTGGAACAGAAAGGCATTACGGATAAAAATGTACTGGAGGCTATACGCAAAATACCAAGACACTTGTTTCTCGATTCGAGTTTTGAAGACTATGCCTACCAGGACAAAGCATTCCCCATTGGTGCCGGGCAAACCATATCGCAACCCTATACGGTAGCATTCCAATCGCAGTTGTTACAGGTAGAACGTGATCATAAGGTACTGGAAATAGGTACAGGGTCGGGCTACCAAACAGCGGTATTGTACACAATGGGTGCTAAGGTGTACAGTATAGAACGCCAGAATGAGCTTTTTAAAACTACCTCATTACTACTGCCAAAGCTGGGCATACGCCCCAAACATCTTTCGTTTGGCGATGGTTATAAAGGCTTGCCCAATTATGCTCCTTTTGACAGTATTATTGTTACCGCAGGAGCACCGATTATACCAAAGCCATTAATGGCTCAGTTAAAAATAGGCGGCAGGCTGGTAATACCTGTAGGAAGCGAATTGCAGATTATGACCATGCTGGTACGTAAGAGCGAAACCCAGTTTGAAAAACATGAGTTCGGGGAGTTTCGTTTTGTACCGTTATTGGAAAATAAGAATTAAATAACTATACTTTTTCTTTTACCAATGCAGCATCAATATCATTATGTGAAGCGTGGAATACAACTTCACCATTTTTTATAAGTAAAATTTGTGGCGATTGATGTATTACACCAAATCGGACTGCAATTTCATTACTAATATCTCTATGTGCTAATAAGTCCAAAAAATAAGCTTTTACATCATTTTCTTCAATAGAATATTCCCGTTCAAAACTCTTCAACGCCATACGGCTTATACTGCATCGGGTACTGTGCTTAAATATCAACACGGGCATAGTTGCCGACTCCTTAACAATACCATCAAGCTGTTGTAATTCTGTTAAATCATTCCACTTTACTCGCGAAGAAGAAGTAACTTTACTGTCATTATTACCGAACATTTTATCGAAAAAACTCATTATCATTATGGATTAAGACATTTTGACTGCTAAAATTCTCTTTTTGAAAGAATTACAGGTCAAATTGTCAGATTTTACTTATTGGAATATAAATTGAACTATAGCTATCAAATTTAAATCAAAATTAGATATGAACTTTAACAATTTTACTATAAAATCACAAGAAGCCATACAACGGGCGCAACAAATTGCGCAAAGCTATGGACATCAGCAAATAGAAAACGAACACATTGTAAAAGCACTATTGGAAGTAGATGAAAATGTGACTCCGTTTTTACTGAAAAAACTCAATGTAAACATAAACCTTTTTCAGCAGGTGCTGGATAGTACACTGCAAAGTTTCCCTAAAGTACAGGGTGGGGAGATGTCGCTTTCGCGCGATGCCGGTAATGCATTGAACGAGGCATCGAACATTGCCCGAAAAATGAACGACGAGTTTGTTTCTACCGAGCACTTATTGCTGGCAATTTTTAACAGCAAAAGCAAAGTAGCACAAATATTAAAAGACCAGGGCGTTACCGATAAAGGACTCAGGGCAGCTATTGACGAATTGCGTAAAGGAGAGCGGGTAACATCGGCAAGTGCAGAGGAAACCTATAACGCATTGAATAAATATGCCAAGAATTTAAACCAACTTGCCAATGACGGTAAACTTGATCCGGTAATTGGGCGCGATGAAGAAATTCGTCGTGTGTTGCAAATCCTTTCCCGAAGAACCAAAAATAACCCTATGCTTGTAGGGGAGCCCGGTGTAGGTAAAACCGCCATTGCCGAAGGCTTGGCACACCGCATCATTCAGGGAGATGTACCCGAAAACCTAAAAAACAAAGTAGTCTATTCGCTGGATATGGGGGCACTTATAGCAGGTGCAAAATATAAAGGAGAATTTGAAGAACGATTAAAATCGGTAGTGAAAGAAGTAACCTCTGCCGAAGGCGATATTGTACTCTTTATTGATGAGATACACACGCTTGTAGGAGCAGGGGGGGGCGAAGGAGCAATGGATGCCGCCAATATATTAAAACCCGCATTGGCGCGCGGCGAGCTTCGTGCTATAGGAGCCACTACACTGGACGAGTACCAAAAATACTTTGAGAAAGACAAAGCACTCGAAAGACGTTTCCAAAAAGTAATGGTAGATGAACCCGATACCGAAAGTGCCATATCCATACTGCGCGGTATTAAGGAAAAATATGAAACCCACCACCAAGTACGTATTAAAGATGACGCTATTATAGCAGCAGTAGAACTTTCCCAACGATACATTACCAATCGTTTTTTACCCGATAAAGCCATTGACTTAATGGATGAAGCAGCTTCTAAAATTCGTATGGAAATAAACTCCAAACCCGAAGAACTGGATGTGTTGGACAGAAAAATAATGCAGCTTGAAATTGAGATTGAGGCGATTAAACGTGAAAATGATGAGATAAAATTAAAATCATTAGGATTGGAACTTGCCAATCTTAAAGAAGAGCGTAATGAAGTATATGCACGTTGGAAAAGCGAAAAAGACATTGTAGATAACATACAGGCTGCGAAAAGCGAAATTGAAAATTATAAAACGGAAGCCGAAAAAGCCGAACGTGAAGGCGATTATGGTAAAGTAGCCGAATTGCGTTACGGTAAAATAAAAGAAGCACAGGAAAAGCTGGATGCCATGCAACAGCAGCTACAGGAAAACCAAACAGGGCAAAGCCTTATAAAAGAAGAAGTAACTGCGGAGGATATTGCCGAAGTAGTTGCTAAATGGACAGGTATTCCGGTAACTAAAATGTTGCAAAGCGAGCGTGAAAAACTACTTAACCTGGAAGATGAACTGCACAGGCGGGTAGTAGGGCAGGAGGAAGCCATACAAGCTGTAAGCGATGCCGTAAGGCGAAGCCGCGCCGGATTGCAGGATCAGAAAAAACCTATAGGTTCATTCCTGTTCCTGGGTACTACGGGGGTGGGTAAAACAGAGCTTGCCAAAGCACTTGCCTCATACCTGTTTGATGATGAAAATGCCATGACCCGTATTGATATGAGCGAATATCAGGAACGCCACAGTGTGAGCCGACTGGTAGGCGCGCCTCCCGGATATGTGGGCTATGATGAAGGCGGACAGCTAACGGAAGCCGTAAGGCGTAAACCTTACTCGGTAGTATTGCTGGATGAGATTGAGAAAGCGCACCCTGATACATTCAATATACTATTACAGGTATTGGATGAAGGTCGTTTAACAGATAATAAAGGCAGACTTGCTGATTTTAAGAATACCATTATTATTATGACATCCAATATGGGAAGTGCCATAATACAGGAAAAATTTGAAAACCTGAAAGGCGATATTGAAAGTGCGATTGAAGTTGCCAAAACAGAAGTACTGGGACTGCTGAAACAAACGGTACGCCCTGAGTTCATTAACCGTATTGATGACATTGTAATGTTTACACCGCTTAGTGCCGACAACATTAAAGAAATTGTAGGTTTACAACTAAAAGGTGTTACCAAGCTGTTGGCAAAACAAAATATTACACTTGATGCTACGCCCGAAGCGATTGAGTACCTTTCTAAAAAAGGATATGACCCCGATTATGGTGCGCGCCCTGTAAAACGGGTAATACAAAAAGAGGTTATGAACGAGCTGTCTAAACAAATACTTTCGGGTAAAGTAACTACCGACAGTATTATATTACTGGATAGTTTTGACGGACAATTGGTTTTTAGAAACCAAGGGGATTTGGAAACACAAGAGTAATACTCTTAATTATATGTAAAAATCCCCCGCACATTGCGGGGGATTTTTTTATTCATACTATATGTAAGTCATGATTAGTTATTGAAAAACGTGTACTTTTATAACCTAAGTAATAAAAAGCAATAACCTTGATAACACTATCAAACACAAAGCTATCGGCAACGATTAATCCGAAAGGCGCGGAACTCATATCGTTAAAAGATGATAAAGGGACAGAATATATGTGGGAAGGTAACCCTGATTTTTGGGGTAAACATTCTCCGGTACTTTTCCCCATTGTAGGAACTTTAAAGGATAATAAATATTCCTATAATGGCACTACCTATACATTACCCCGTCATGGCTTTGCGAGAGATAATGTTTTTACTGTAAAAGAACAGCGAGAAGATAGTGTGACTTTTTCATTGGTTGCCAATGCGCTAACTAAAGAAAATTACCCATTCGATTTTGAATTACAGATAAAATATACGCTGTCAGGCAATAGTTTGCATATAGTTTATATTATCAATAATAGCGGTGAGGAAGCAATGCCGTTTTCAATAGGGGCACATCCGGCTTTTACGTTACCGGGTAATTTTGAAGCGTATAGTTTGCAATTTGAGAAAGAGGAGCAACTTGTAAGCACACAGCTTCAAAACGATTTGCTTTCGGATGTGGAGATTCCTGTTACTTTACAAAATGGAAAACTAGGACTGAATTACGACCTTTTCGAAAATGACGCATTAGTATTTAAAAAAATAGCATCGCAGTACATTGATATTGCTAAAAATGATATTCCTTTTTTAAGGGTGTCGTTTCCCGATTTTCCACACTTAGGATTATGGACAAAACCAAATGCTCCTTTTCTGTGTATAGAACCTTGGCAGGGCTATGCCGACAGTACAATCGGCAGTGGAAATCTTTTTGATAAAGAAGGTATTCTGGTCTTGGAAGCAAGGGGTGAGGTAAAGCGAGGGTTTAGTATAGAGATATTATAAAGATAATCAACTGTCTTATTACAATTTCGGCAGGGTACGAATGTAAAGCTCCTCAACTTTTTTGCGTGCCCAGTCGGTTTTCCTTAAAAAAGTAAGACTCGATTTAATACTCGGATTATCATTAAAACATTTAATGTTGATGAGTTCGCCCAGCGTATCAAAGCCATAATAGCCAACAAGATCTTCAAGAATCTTTTTTAAGGTAATGCCATGTAGCGGGTCGTTAGAGATAGGTTTTTCCATATCGCAAAAGTAAATAAATTACAGTAAGTATCCGTTATAACTACATATAAGCTGTGCGGCATTGGCATTGTAAACAAATTACGTAACTTTGCACTCCTTATGCAAAAAACAGTAAACATACTAAACAGGAAAGCCAGGTTTGAATATGAAATTCTGGATAAATATACTGCAGGAATAGTACTCGCCGGATCTGAAATAAAATCTATCAGGTTGGGCAGGGCTTCTATTGCCGAAAGTTTTTGCGAATTTCAGGATATGGAATTATTTGCAATAAATACCAATATTGAAGAATATGCCTATAGCAGAAACTTTAGTCATGCCCCAAAAAGCGAACGTAAGCTATTGCTGAATAAAAAAGAATTGAAAAGCCTTCATAAAAGTGTACAAAATAAAGGGCTTACCATTATACCCTTACGACTTTTTACCAACGAAAAGGGTTTGGCAAAACTGGAAATAGGACTTTGTCGTGGTAAGAAAAATTACGATAAGCGCGAAACCATGAAAGAGCGTGATACAAAACGTGACCTCGACAGGATAAAGAAAGAGTTTTAAATAAACAAAGCCTCTCAATATTGAGAGGCTTTGTTGTTATATAATGTAATAATTATTTCTTAGTAAAAGGCGGAAGTAATTTACTGCTCACTTCACCAAAACCTATACGTACCTCGTTATTTTGGCAATAGCCACGCATAATAACAGTGTCACCGTCATTTATAAACTTACGCTCTGTACCATCGCTTAGCTTTATAGGGTTTTGTCCTCCCCATGTAAGTTCCAGCATAGAGCCAAAGCTATCCGGTGTGGGGCCTGATATGGTACCACTGCCCATAAGGTCGCCACTGTTTACACGGCACCCGTTTACGGTATGGTGTGCCAGTTGCTGTGCCATACTCCAATACATATATTTAAAGTTAGAGTTTGATATTACATTTTCTTCTCCGCCTTCAGGTTGCAGGGCAACTTGTAGTTTAATATCAAAAGCATGTTTACCTTCTTGCTTTAAGTAATCCAATGGTTCAGGATTTTGCTCAGGGCTTTCGGTACGGAAAGGTTCCAAAGCATCAAGCGTTACTATCCAGGGCGACATAGACGAAGCGAAGTTCTTGGCAAGGAACGGACCTAATGGTACATATTCCCATTTCTGGATATCGCGCGCACTCCAGTCGTTAAATAACACCATCCCGAATATATGCTCTTCGGCTTCTCCTACAGGTATAGGCTCTCCCATAATATTGGCATCGGTAGTAATAAAACCCATCTCCAGTTCAAAATCTACTCTTTTAGACGGGCCGAAAACAGGCTGTGTTTCACCCGGAGGTAAAGTCTGCCCGTTAGGGCGGTGTACCGGAATACCGGATGGTACTATAGTAGATGACCTGCCATGATAACCCACAGGAATATGCAGCCAGTTGGGTAATAATGCATTTTCAGGATCACGGAACATTTTACCTACGTTAGTAGCATGTTCTTTACTGGAATAAAAATCGGTATAATCGCCTATAAGCACAGGAAGTTGCATTTCCACATCTTCAAGGTTAAAAATTACTACCTCTTTGTGTTTGGCATTATCTCTTAGTGTAGGGTTGTTGCTGTCAAAAATATCAGCAATGCGGTTACGTACCAATCGCCATGTTTTTTTACCGTCCGATATAAAGTCGTTAAGCGTGTCCTGCATAAACATATCATCGGTCAGTTCAATACCTTCAAAGTAATTTAACTGTTGTAAAGCACCAAGGTCTATAGCATAGTTACCTATGCGTGTACCTATGGTTACTACATCATCTTTAGTAATAAATACTCCAAAGGGAATATTCTGTATTGGGAAGTCGCTGTTTTGAGGTACTTCCAGCCATGATTTTCTGGAAGGGTCGTTTGCTGTTAGTGGCATATTGTTGTGTCTTAATTTAGGAATTTATGAATTATCAAATATACTTGTCAGGATGGTTTTACCAAACCTTTTTTTGTATTTTTGACAGCAAATTAACGAAAAATTATAAAATGCAACGCGACGAACAAATTTTCGACCTGATACTGGAAGAACAGGACAGGCAAATACAGGGATTGGAACTAATTGCATCAGAAAATTTTGTAAGCGACCAGGTCATGGAAGCTGCAGGTTCTGTACTAACCAATAAATATGCAGAGGGGTATCCCGGAAAGCGATATTATGGTGGTTGTGAAGTAGTTGATGTTATAGAGCAGATAGCCATAGACAGGGCAAAAGCACTTTTTGGTGCAGAATATGCCAATGTACAGCCACACTCCGGCTCGCAGGCAAATACAGCAGTATATGCAGCGTGCTTAAAACCCGGTGACAAAATTTTAGGTTTCGACCTTTCGCACGGGGGGCATTTAACACATGGTTCGCCGGTTAATTTTTCAGGAAAGTTATATACTACTTCCTTTTATGGGGTAGAAAAAGAAACAGGAAGGCTTAACTACGATAAAATACAGGAAATTGCAGAGGCTGAAAAGCCAAAAATGATAATAGCGGGCGCATCGGCATACTCGCGCGATATGGATTTTAAACGTTTCAGGGAAATAGCGGACAGTGTTGGCGCTTTGCTCCTTGCCGATATATCGCACCCTGCGGGGCTTATTGCCAAAGGATTGCTTAACGACCCTGTACCCCATTGCCACATAATAACTACCACTACCCACAAAACCCTTAGAGGCCCCAGAGGAGGTTTGATACTTATGGGTAAAGATTTTGAAAACCCATTCGGGATAAAAACACCAAAAGGCGAAATACGCATGATGTCGTCATTACTGGACGGTGCTGTTTTCCCCGGTAACCAGGGCGGGCCGTTAGAGCATATTATTGCTGCGAAGGCAATAGCTTTTGGCGAAGCATTGCAAGATGAATTTTTCAGCTATGCTATGCAGGTACAAAAAAATGCTAAAGCTATGGCAGCAGCATTTGTAAAAAGAGGTTACGATATTATCTCCGGCGGTACAGATAACCACATGATGCTGATAGACCTGAGAAACAAAAACATTTCGGGTAAAGAAGCAGAAAATGCATTGGTAAAAGCCGAGATAACCGTAAACAAAAATATGGTTCCGTTTGATGATAAATCACCATTTGTAACATCAGGTATTCGTGTGGGTACGGCAGCTATAACCACGCGCGGGCTTGTAGAGGCAGATATGGATACCATTGTAGAATTAATTGACAGAGTGATTGCAAATCATACTGATGAGAATGTAATTGAAGAAGTTGCTGATGCAGTAAACGGAATGATGAGTGAAAGACCTATTTTTGTTTTTTAAGCAATAATTACATACTTAATAAATAAAAAAATCCCTCCGAAGAGGGATTTTTTTATGACGCGTAAGACTCAGAATTTTAAGATAAAATTTAAGATTTGTTTTAAACCTGTTCGTTCTATTATATTGTAAATTTATGCACATGGAAACAAACAGAAAAAAAGGATTTGTATTCAGGCAATATAAAGCTCCCGATGTGTCTCCGTTTGATAAGCTATTTGAGATTTTTACCGAACTGATAACACATACTTCGGGCGACCTCGACGAAGCGTTAGACTGGTTAAGGCAGCTCGATAAAGAGTATAAACTGACCGATGAGAATTATACCATTGACGATTTTATTGAAGACCTGAAAAAGAAAGGGTATATAAAAGATGAAACCAAAGAAGATGGTAGCGCAGGGCTTATAATTACTGCAAAAACAGAGCAATCGATACGGCAACAGGCATTAAAGCAAATATTCGGAAATTTAAAGAAAAGTGGCTCCGGTAGCCATAAAACAAAATATTCCGGTAGCGGCGACGAGCATACAGGCGAGTTTCGCGAGTACCGCTTTGGCGATGGGCTGGACAGGATTTCGCTAACCGAAAGTCTTAAAAACGCCCAGATAAATAATGGGGTAGGCGATTTTATACTTACCGAAAACGACCTTGTGGTAGAAGATGCTCAGTACAAAGCCCAGATGAGTACGGTATTGATGATTGACATCAGCCACAGTATGATACTGTATGGCGAAGACCGCATAACGCCTGCCAAAAAAGTAGCTATGGCACTTGCCGAACTGATAACTACCCGTTACCCGAAAGATACTCTTGATATACTGGTTTTTGGTAACGATGCATGGCAAATAGCTATTAAAGATTTGCCCTACCTGCAAGTGGGACCTTATCACACCAATACCGTAGCAGGGCTGGAACTGGCTATGGATATGCTGCGCCGTAAGCGAAATACCAACAAGCAAATATTTATGATTACCGATGGCAAGCCCAGTTGCGTGCGCGAAAGCGACGGCAGGTATTACATGAACAGTAACGGGCTGGACGAGTATATTGTAGATAAATGCTACACTATGGCAGCACAGGCAAGAAAACTGCACATACCCATTACCACCTTTATGATTGCGAGCGACCCGTACCTGCAACGGTTTGTAAACCAGTTTACCGAAGCCAATCAGGGGAAAGCATTTTACACCGGACTAAAAGGACTGGGCGAAATGATTTTTGAGGATTACGAAACGAATAGGAAAAAGAGAATTAAATAGATTTTAGACAATAGATAAAAGATAATAGGCAGAAAGAACTTTATGACTTTCGGCTTTTAAAACTTTATGACTAAACATATGGATATACAGAATATAAAAACATTAGGCGAATTAAAAAAATCAGGTTACCAAAGCAAAACCATTAAAGATGAGTTGCGCAACAACCTGCGGGAAAAAATAAGCAAAGGCGAAACCGTTTTTGAAGGCGTATGGGGTTTTGAGAATACCGTAATACCCGAATTGGAACGCGCTATATTATCACGCCACAACATTAACCTGTTAGGACTTAGGGGGCAGGCAAAAACAAGGCTGGCAAGGCTTATGGTAAACTTGCTTGACGAATATATACCTGTGGTTGAAGGTTCGGAAATTAATGACGACCCATTGCGCCCAATATCGCGCTACGCGAAAGAGCTTATTGCCGATAAAGGCGATGATACTCCCATTAACTGGTTGCACAGGAATGAACGTTTTTATGAAAAACTTGCCACTCCCGATGTTACCGTTGCCGACCTGATAGGGGATATTGACCCAATTAAGGCTGCTAACTTAAAATTATCGTATGCGGATGACAGAGTTATCCACTTCGGGATGATACCGCGTGCCAACCGATGTATTTTTGTCATTAATGAGCTACCCGACCTTCAGGCACGCATACAGGTAGCATTATTCAATATATTACAGGAAGGCGATATACAAATTCGTGGTTTTAAGGTACGATTAAACTTAGACCTTCAGTTTGTATTTACCGCCAACCCTGAGGATTATACCAACAGAGGAAGCATAGTAACACCTTTGAAAGACCGTATAGGTTCGCAAATACTAACCCATTATCCTGAAACGGTTAAAATAGCCCGTACCATTACCGAGCAGGAAGCAAATTTAGACAGTCGTCAAAGTGAGAGTGTTTATGTACCGTCATTAGCAAAAGACCTGTTGGAGCAAATAGGCTTCGAAGCCCGCGAAAGTGAATATATTGACTATAAAAGCGGTGTAAGTGCGCGTATGAGCATTACCGCATTTGAGAACCTGCTGAGTACCGCCGAAAGACGTGCGCTAAAATCAGGAGCAGAGAAAACTACGGTACGACTGTCCGATTTTATGGGAGTTATACCAGCCATAACAGGTAAAGTTGAATTGGTTTATGAAGGAGAGCAGGAGGGAGCAGCCGTTGTTGCCGAACACCTGATAGGTAATGCGGTAAAAACAGTATTTGCTGATTATTTCCCGAAAATAGAAAAACTGGAACGCCCTGATGCACAAAGCCCTTATCAGGAAATATACGACTGGTTTTTTAACGAAAGTACTTTTGAATTGCCCGATGATGCTACCGATGCGGACTACCAAAAACAGCTTGATGCTGTAATACCTTTAAAGCAGCTCCTTATGAAATATCAGCCGGATATTGCTGATGAGGATAAGAACTTCTTTAAAGAATTTGTATTATGGGGACTTGCCGAGTATAAAAAACTGAGTAAAGACCGTTATACACAAGGCTATGAATTTAAGGATATATATGGCAGTTATATCAGTAAAAATTTATAAATTATATAAAAAGAAAAGACCAAAGGTGGAGCCCCTTGGTCTTTAACGTTGCATACCCATAACATGGCGTACAACGGGGTGCAAATATAGGATATTAAATTGGATGTTTTGACATAAAAATCATAACTGTGTGAAAAATAGTTATAATTATGTTAGATATGTTTTAGCATTTATTTATAAAAATTTGCTTTTTTAAAAAGTAACTTAGTGCTATTCTAATTGTAAACACATATAAAACAGAATAGTATGAAAATGAAGATGTATTCCATAATGCTTTTTTTGCTTACTGCCATAAGTCTTCAGGCACAGTCTTTCGGAGCAGCAGGGCTGGAGGTAGAGGGCAATTTTAACCCTAAAAATGCAGTATATTATGACTGGTTGCGACATGAAGGCACTAACGATGTTACTATGAAGTTTCCGCAAACGCCAAAAGGAATTGAAGATGCAATGAACATAGCGCAGCAAATGTTAGTAAAAAATGAGCTTTTTATAGACAAACCCGATGAGTATAACAATGTTGAGGTGGAGGATTTTAAAAATAATTCGTCACAACAATTGCATACTGCCATTCAAAACCAAAAAGCTAAGATTAATTTGGCATGGTACTCTCCTGACGGATCTACATTACATCTATTTTTAGGGCAATACAGTTATGAAATAAACATATATAAAGCATATAAATTATAGTATTATAACGCTATTATTTTTATTAAAGCCCATTGTGTAACCTTACATAATGGGTTTTGTGTTTTTTATAATAGCCGTAAAAATTTAGCAGGACAGGCATAACTTTTATATATTTGCCTCAATACAAATGTTTTTTAAGGCATTAGCCCTTTTTAGTCCAATCGGATATTGACATATCTTTTTAATCTTACGATTTTTTTTGGACTGATTCTTTTACTGCGCTTCAGTAGTAATATGCATTTATTTTGAGATACAGCAAAGTAATAAGTCCGTACGGATTTTATTACTCATTAATTTTTGCTGTATGCCTCGTTGATACTAACATAAATACCTGATATGGAAATTCACATTGTCGATCTCTTAATATTTATTGTCTATTTGGTAATAATGCTCGGAGTGGGGTTCTACTTCATGAAGCGAAATAAATCTAAAGAAGATTATTATGTAGGGGGCAGGGGGATGTCCGCAGGTCATATCGGGCTATCAGTAGTAGCTACTGATGTAGGTGGCGGATTCTCTATAGGGCTTGGCGGACTTGGTTTTATGATGGGTCTTTCGGGTAGTTGGATGCTTTTTACAGGGTTATTAGGCGCGTGGATAAGTGCCGTGTTTTTAATACCAAAGGTTTACCCTATTGCAAAACAACATAAATTCCTTACGTTTCCGCAGTCGCTCGCATTTCACTACAATACAAAAGTGGCACTGGTGGCAGGTATTATATCTTTAGTGGGTTATATAGGTTTTACCAGTTCACAAATATTAGCAGGTGCAAAACTTGCCTCGGCTACATTCCCTTCTATCTCTATTATTGATGCTATTTTAATAATGGGCGTTATTGCCATAATATATACTGCTATTGGTGGTATTAAAGCCGTTATTTATACCGATACCATCCAGTGGATTATACTCATGGCAGGGCTTATAGGTATCGGTATTCCTTTAGGATATATCCATATAGGTGGTTGGGACGCTATCAGCAGTACGCTGCCTGATAGTTTTATGTCTTTGACGAACCTCACGTTTGTACAGTTTTTTAACTGGCTTATTACTATAGTACCCATTTGGTTTGTAGGCATGACATTATACCAAAGAATATATGCCTGTAAAGACGAAGCTACTGCCAAAAAAGCGTGGCGCATAGCCGGGTTATTCGAGTGGCCCGTAATGGCTTTTATGGGTATTGCTTTAGGGCTTTTTGCCAGAGTGGGGTATGAGCAGGGCATGTTTACCGATATAGGTTATGCACCTGGGGTGGCAATGGATTCCGAGTTGGGATTACCTTTATTCTTGCGAAGCATACTTCCAATAGGTTTAATGGGATTGATGTTATCTGCTTACTTTTCGGCAATAATGTCCACCGCCGATAGTTGCCTTATGGCAGCATCGGGCAATTTTTCTACTGATATTTTAGGTTTTTTTAAAAGCAAAAAGAAATATGACACGATTAAAAACTCCCAGTTTATAACCTTAGTTATCGGTGTTGTCGCAGTATTACTGGCTACCCATATGCAAAATGTACTGGAGTTGATGCTGTATTCCTATGCCTTTATGGTATCGGGGCTTTTAGTGCCTGTATTAGGTACATTGTTACTCAAAAAGCCATCAGCCATAGCGGCTATGGCAGCTATGATAGGCGGGGGTACTACCACACTGGTATTAATACTAACCCAGGTTACATTGCCCTATGAGCTTGATGCCAACTTTTTTGGAATAGCTGTTTCGGCTGCTGCTTTCAGTGTTTTTCAGACTTTTGGAGTTAAAAGCTAAAGGCTTCAATTTGTTAACTTTCAGATGCTACTTTTATCTTCGGGAGGATATTCTGTTGCTAGTGAGTTGGCTCTTTTCCTGCCAGGTGCTATGTACTGAATATAATCGTCAAATAATTTTACATATTTAGGATTAACCCACGGAGGTTGTACAATATTTCCTTCCGAGATAAATATTACTGTATTACTTTGTAGCTCCTCCGTGGCATTACGAGGGCAAAGCACGTCTTTGTTATGATAAAAGTGTCTTAACTCCTGAGAGGTTACAGCTCCGTAATATGGGTTTGTTGGGTCTAATGCTGATTTTACTATAAAAGTTGTAAGCCCAAAATATATTTTATGGTCTTGTTTATGAGCATAATTTACTCCCAGTTTACTTAATGTAGCAAATTTCCCTCTTCTGGTTTCGGTACTACGGTCTGTTTTGCCTTTCCAATACTCCAATACGTTTTTCGATTTGTCTTCGGCTGCCTCATGACTTTCAATATGTTGCCTGTAGCTTCCTAACATTTCCTGTCCGGTTTTACCGGGTACAAGAGCCTTATCAAAGCCCGAAATAGAAGTTAGTAGCGCATCATTTAAAGGATTGATGTAAAAAGGGACTCTTTTGCCTTTCGGACCAATTTCCATATGTGTACCAAAATCTTGCCTATGCTGGCTTTGCGCACTACGCATAAGGTTTGTTCGTTCTGCATCCACACCATATACAAAATCACCCGGTTCAGGTTTTACACCTTCGGGCCAGGAAACGGATTTTAATCCTTTCAAATCTGAACGACCTCCTCTTAATCTTTGTTGCGGAACTGTTGCAGCTATAGGAGGTAATGTCCCTTTGGGAACAAGACGAGGAGCTTTTGTCTTTGCTGTTGGAGGAGCTATAGAAGTTGGCATGTCAGATGCTATAGGAGGCAGTACTTTTGGTACGGGTATGGTTGCCTCTTCTGTTGTAGTCTCGGAAGCTAAAGGAATTTGAGTATCAGGTTGCTGTGTTGAGGCGTTTGCTATGGCTTGATTAATAATTTCTGTAAGTTGTATTGTTCTATAAGAAGATATGGCTTCTTTAGTTAATTTTTCTAATTCTGATAGCTCCAAAGTAGTTGGTGCTCTTTGTTTGATTTTTTCAAATCGCGTGTTCAAGTTTGCAGATAAATGTAATCTGCCTATTTTGTCTTTACCATCCATAACTAATCTTTGGATAGATGTTGACTTAATACTGCCTGTGATATTGTTATTATTTAATGGACTGGAAAAGTCAGAGGAGACTGCTTTTCCGCCCATAACATCGGCTTCTTTTTCCAAACTCCTATCATCATTAATAGTTACTTTATCTTTCATTTGCATGGTAGGCTTTACACGTCCTTGTTTTTGTTGTACTACGTGCCATGCTTCGTGTGGCAGGTGCTTTTCCTGTCCTGATGCTATGTGTATATCTGTACCCTGTGCATAGGCGTGGGCATTTAGCTGGGCGGGTTTGGCTGAATTGTAATGTACTTTAACATCATCCATCGAGTGACCTGATAGGTTTTCTATCCCAGATTTCAGATTATCGGGCAATCCTGTATTGTTAGGTTTTTTTTGTGCTGTCACCTTTGTACGATTATCTTCTAACGATACAGCTTTCGATTTTCTTTGAGCAGGCGCATTGGCAGCGTGCAAACCATTAGTTTTTTTATGTTCCGCTTTGTGTTCCATAGCTATTTAGTGTTATATAGAGCTATTTTACGTTATTAAATATTCGGTTTCAATACCCATCATTGCTATATCTACTATAGTAAATGCTGTTTCGTTTTCCAGCTTTGTAATAAGTACAGGTCCTATTGCTCCTGAATAATCGAGTACTGAACAAAAAGGTTCGTGTTCTAATTTGTTTTTCAGTCTTGCCAGTTGCGCATCATAATAAGGCAGCCTTATTGCTTTACCTGTAAGTAATTTAATGAGTGTCGGACTGTTTAAATCATGTTTTTTAAAAAGATGATACGGCGATAGTTTTATACTTTCTTCTTTATGAAATGATTTTTTACGATGTTGCAGTATAGCTTTTTTTATACGTTCAAAAAAAGATAAGAGTACTTTGCGACAATTTTCTTCCTCATTACCTAATATAAGGCATAAACTATTGTATGTAAGCAGGTAGCCGTTTATTTTCATTTTATTGTCACATACAGTACTGTTTAAACATTCGATAATTAAAATGTGATATTCTTCTTTTGTAAAAAGTTTTTTCCAACTGCCCGGAGCAAGCCATATACTGTATAATGTTGGCGGAGTTTCCTTAACAACTACAATTATATCCTCTTTTTTTATGTTGGTTTTCTTCTCCATAACCGTAGGGTATTAAACGCCGTGATGGTGCAGGTGTAATGTTTTATTCTCTTTTTTAAACTCCCTGCGTATTCCCTCAATCAATTCGTGATGGGTTACTACAGTATCTCCTCGCCTTATGGCAGTAAGCGCACAAAACCGGAGTACATTAATTATTGCTCCACCTGCCATTTCATACTGTTCTGCAATTTGTTCAATATCTATATCAGGATGCAATGTACAGGTGTCTGAAAAGGCTTTTTGCCATAACAATAATCTTTCTTCGGGAGATGGCATTGTGAAGTGGATTATTGACTGAAAGCGTCTTAAAAACGCTTCATCCATATTTGCCTTTAAGTTAGAAGCCAGTATGACTACACCGGGAAAATCTTCTATGCGTTGCAGCAGGTAGGCAGTTTGTTGGTTGGCATGCCTGTCGTTAGACGAGTTGGCAGCCGTACGCTTCCCAAATAAAGAATCGGCTTCATCAAAAAATAATATCCAATCGCTGTGCTGTGCCGCATCAAAAAGTTTGGATAGATTTTTTTCTGTTTCTCCGATATATTTTGATACAATCATCGATAAATCTACCCGATATACTTCTCTTTCGGTTACTTTACCTATCATTGTGGCAGTAAGTGTTTTTCCTGTACCGGGCGTACCATAAAATAAAGCTCTGTAACCGGGTTTTATTTTTCGTTTCAAGTTCCAGTCATACATCAGGGTATTGCCATATTCCAGCCAGCTTATTATTTCGGTTACCTGTTGCATAACGGGAGCATCTAAAACTACATCATCCCATTCCATTTCCGTATTTATTCGCTGCGCAGGAAAATCGGCACTATGTTCCCGTTGCGGTTTACTGCCTGTCATAAAATAGTGTAGCCAGCCTTTACTCAGGTATAGTATGCCGTTTAGTTTCGGTAGGTAATTATCAGTATCTTCAATATGCAGTATTTGTTCTTTTAATAACGGGCTATTATTTCCTAATAGTTGTAATACAGTTGTTTTCAGTTCAGGGTTTGTGCTTGCTGCTATAAAGTATAGTGTTTGTCCGGTAGGAATAAAGCCACTGTGGGCTTTGTCCGTCACTCCGCCAAATTCGGTAAAGCCTCTGTCGTATATTTGGTTTTTACCAAAAAATATATCTAAAGCTTCAGGATATAAGTGCGGTGCGAGTGTAAGCGCAAGTGCCAGCCTCTCCACATAGCCAAGTTTCATTTGTACTACTGTTTTGGCATAGGGGCACACTGTAGCTGAAAGTTCAGGAGGAGCAATTGGTTCTTGCATGTCCTCGTGTCCTTCGTGCATCAGGTACTGCTTTATAGTCTGGTCTATCACACTTTGCAACCAGTAAATTTCCTGTTCTAAAACTTGTATATATAACTCGTTATGCATAGTTGGAAAATAATCGCTCTACATCATCCAGACTGGCATCTGCCCATCTGAAATAGAGTAGGGCTGTGTTAGGGTTTAGCTCATTACCGCTAAGCATATCCAACGGGTTTATTTCTGATTTGGCAGGGATGTAATAATGGTTATAGGCATCATTATTAATATCAATATCATAAAAAGATTTTGCCCATTCCTGTTGTTCAGCTCTTCGGTTTATGAGTTCGCTCATAAAATAGTCCATTTTTTCATCATTAACTACCAGCTTTTTGGCTTTAAAAAAGCAAGGCTTTCTGCTCGATTCTTTATGATAGAATTCGATATCACGTGATTGGATGGTTTTGGTAGATTGATGCCCGAAAATATCAGTCAAACCAAAGTTTTCATCTTCACTGGCTATTTCCAGTTCGGCATTTTGTTCGGCAGCAATGGCAAGGCTCCATGCAGATGTATCGGCAATTTCTGTAACTACATATACTTCTCTGAAAGAATAATAGGTTTGTGTGAGTTTTATTATCAGTTGCTGCTGTATTTCCATCCAGTTAGCTATTTTGGTCGTTTCCGGGTCTGTACTGTGAAATATAAAACTGCCTCGTTTTGCAAATGCCAGTACTTGTTTACTGTACTCAAAATTTCCGTCGGTAATGTCATGACCGTTAGTGCGCCCGGAGTAGGGTTTGCTTAAACCGTCGTTAAAGTTCCAACTGTTAGCATTAAGTTTATTGCGGTAGTTTATTGCTGCTTCGGCAGGATCTATTACAGCGTCCCGAAAAAGATTACCGAGTATTATAATTTCTCCGTTTTTTATCTGGAAAAAATCGCCCGGATATATAACACTGTTCAAAGGTTTGGCAGGTATATAACCACCGGTACGCATGTAAAAGTTTCTGTAAAAATTCTTGTACGCATTTTCCATAGGTATCTTTTTTATTGTAAAAATTCCTTCTTCCCGCATTAACGGGAGGAAGGAATGTAATTATTTTACTAAGAAGCAAGTGCAGCGGCATTGGCTGCGGCAAGCCCTGATTGAAGCGATGTAAGGTTTACCTGTGCTTTATTCAAGTCTCGTTGTGCCTGATTTAACTGTCTGGTGGCTCTTGTTAATGCCTGTTCTATTACAGCATAATTATTTTTAGCATTTTCATAGGCTTCGTTTAACAGTGCATGTAACGAAATATTTTTAGTGTCTGTACCTGTGCTTACAGTTACATTAGTCAACAGCTTTAACATGTCTTGCGTTTGTATATACCCTAACTCTATAGCTGATTTCGACTCCATATTGGATGCCTGTGCAGCAAAAGTAGATTTGAGTGCTACTAATGCCAGAGATATAACATTATTAGCGTCTTTACCTGCTGTGGTAAGCATATTTATCAAATCATCAGAGATAAGCGGATTTACTGCTTTTTTACGCATTACCATAATAGATAATTTGTTTAACACCTCAACACAGTATATGAGCTTATCCATTGTAATTTTAATATTAATGGCAAGAACATCGGTTTTAGCTTCGGCTTTTTCTATTTCGTTAAATGTAATTGCACTGTTTTTTAAAAGTACATTTTCGTTATATACAAGCTGGTTTACAAGGTTTTGATTGCTAAAAGTTTGTGTGCGCGTGTTGTCGGCTACAGTAAGCAGGTTTTGAAAGTAGGCAACTTTTTCATTCATAGAATTAACTATGGACTGATAAAGTTCTACCTGATATTGGGCATCCTGTACCTGTAGTGTTAAACTGTCAATTTCTGCTTTTTTTCTTTCGGTAATGCCATATCTGCCATTTGAGGAAAGGTTTCTTTGAAGTATCTGTGGTGATGTTTGAGTACTCATGATTTTAAGTTTTTAATGGTTGTTATAATTTTTTATAAGTAAAAGCTTTGCGGGTACTGAAATCTGACAGCGCGTTGGTAAACGGATTTTCGTCATCGTTTTCTAAAATTGCAGAAGTTAGAATAACAGGGATGTATTCGTTACCGTCTATCAGGAGGTTGCCAAAATTATCAGTAGTATCGGCACTGATATAAGTTACCCAGTTTGTTGTATCCTTATGAGGGGATTTTTTAGCATTAGAATCGGGTTTTGCAGGAGTATAGCTGCCTGCAGGTACTTGTTCGGCTAACGGAAGGTTGAAAAGGAAACCGATATTACTTTCACTGGTTGAATTGATACTTTCTATCTGGTCGGCTTTTTCTTTACTTACGGTATCTAAATCGGAATTAAGTGTACTCAACTGTGCCTTGAATTTTTTTTCATCATCCTTATTTTTTTCTAAGGCTGCCTGTTGCAGTTCCAACTCGGTTTCAATTATTTGTGCTTGCAGTGCTTCAATTTTCGGGTCGAATTCCTGATTAATAAGGTCGAGAGAAGACATTTGGTTAATCAAAGAATTTATTGCGCTAACAGTAAGCAGGTCTTTACCTATACCTTTATATACCGGTAATAACATAAAGCGATACGCTACATTATAAACAGGGTTTTGCTCTACCGCGAATGTTATTTTATAGCTGTAGTTTGGTTTTTTGGCTGTACTGTTTTCAGTTTGTCCGTTATTGGATTGATTAAGGAACGCTGTAAATTCCTGCTCATCATTAATATCGTTTTCAGTTTTCTCTTTTTCTTGAGGCGTAACCGTAATATCATCATTTTCTACCGCATTAAGATAGGTTGTGATAGCAAACGGAAGAGAAGGAGCAGAGATAAAATCGCTAAAATTATTGATGCTTCTTTTATATTCATCGGTATATACTGCCATAAGGAAAACTACATAGTTATCGCCCAGTGTTATAGTATTCCCTTCGGTGTCCAATAAAGTTTCTCCGTCGTCTATATTCAGAAAGTTTATTTGTGTAGTAATCATATCGTTTTGTACCGATACATTTGTTCCTGTAATAGCTACTGTATTTAGTATGGCGGTATCTTGTTGCGGTACATTTACCATTACAAAACGTCGACTTTGATTAGCTATAATTCCCTCTGCGCTGGAGATGGAGAATGTATTGCTCTTACTCTCTTTTACTATAAAAAGATAGTAGCTTTTTACAGGATCAACATTGTCATAAAAAGGGTTAAGTATTTTATTGAAATGTACACTAAAACTGGTGTCAGATTTATCATCCAGCAGTACTTCCAACTGCTGGTTTAACTCTTTGTTCATAGAGTCGTAAGCACTTTTTGCTGCACCACTATCTACAGTAAGGTATTTAAAGTTCCCTTCAATGTCTTTTTCGTTGGCATTAGCTAATGATAGTGCTGTATTATCATCCACTACCGCTTGTGAGGCAGTATCATACTCATCCGAAGTTATTTTTAATAAATTTTTAATGGCGGTATTAGTATTTTTTGACTCGTTCAATACCACTGCTGATGAAACTTCTGAAGTTAATGCAGAGGTTTCCATTGCCAGTTGCGAGTTATACTCTGCACCATAGGCAGTATCATTCATCAATTCATTTATAACTTTTGCCTGTGCATAAATATCAGTATCAAAATCAGCAGCGTTTATTATACTGTATATATTTCCCACATCGCCGGCAAGTTTTGTTACGGCATTAGCGGAAATTTGCACGTTGGCAGCACATACGGCGGCATTACTTATGGATTGTTTTACAAAAGCATCAGCTTGTGTTGCCGATTTTAATTCGTTGTTGGAAGCATTGCTGTTGGCTACACCTTGTTTTTTTATTTCAGCTTTGGCATCCTGATCTTTTTTAGCCTGTTCCAGCTTTTCTTCAGCCGTAATACTTGCTCCTTCTGCATGATAGAGCGAAAACATAGAAGCATTTAGTTTTGATTTAAGATCCTTTTGGTCCGCATTCTGGCTTTGCAAAGAGCTCACTATTGCCGAGCGGAGATTTTCGTTGTAGGTATTCATAATTATAATTTTTTATGGATTAATTTTTTAATTTATAAAATTGGCTGTAGTATTACTAGAAGTTAACTACTGTCTAATCGGTATTTTAGGTTTAATAATTGCATCGTTTATATATTTTTTAATAGTTCCAGTTTACATGAAGTGGTTTATCCATCCATGGGTATTTTATGATGGAGAATGAGAAAGGAGATTTGTGTATCAGCAGGTCATAAGCCCTTTTTTCTACAGTTAATTCCCAACGGTCTTCCTGCTCATAGAGTAACCCGTCTCGTACCAGCCAGTTCCCTCTGAACCCGTTAACCGAAGTTTCGCCTATACTTGTCCAATAGCCTATGGCTGCTTTTAGTAAACCTGTAATCGTAGCTTTATCACTATCCGATACAGTAATACCATCGGATACAGGTTCATCGAGTGTCAAACCGCATAAAATTTTGTTAAGTGGCAGGAAGTGTTCTTCGGTATGAGTAAGTCCTGTAGTTAAGTATTGTATATAATGTACGGCTTCATCCTGTTTTGTATTATTAATAAACCTTTTGTTTTCTGTTAGCTTTAAGCGTTCAAAAAGCATCGGTATAAAGCTGTTAAGGAGTACTACTCCTGCGTTTTTTACAGGTATCATTTCTTTCACGGTATCGTTTAATTTTTTTTCTGATTCGGGTAGTTTGTTTGTGGCAGTTTTTGTTATGGTATGCGTTTTTGCTTCACTTTTTTTGGTATAGCTTTCATTATATTGTTGCTGTACTTGCCTGAACGATACGCGAAGGGCAGGGGGTAACCACGACAGATTTGTACTTACTTGCTGTATAAATATATGAGGGGCTATACCCAGCTTTATATTGCACTCCCATAGCAGTTCGTTCCAGAGGTTACCGGGTGAAATAATTTTCCAGTTACCGCTTGCCCATACTTTTATTAACTTCCTGAAAAGCAATTCCTGCAAAGCTTTTACAGATGTGCCTGTAAATGTTACATTCACCATCCCGTAATAGAGTTGCTGTAACATAGTCAGGTTATTTTTGTTACTATTATTTAAATAGGATATTGATTTTATAAGTACTCTAAAATCTACTGTTTCACTCAGCCATTGCAGTTGTGTTTCAGGTATAAGTTCCCGCTTTATTACCGAAATAAAAACATGAGGATGTTGTACTATCAATTCGTTCAATAGTGTTTTTACCTCCTTAGTTTTCGCAGTACCCAACGCTACAGGTAATTGTTTGTGTATGATAATACTATAAGCAAGGTCGTATAACAACCCTTTTCGTTTGTATTTCAGGAGTATACCATTAACTTTTATAGAACTGCTTTTTGTAAGTAGAACGGGAATAGTAATATGGTGCGATAAAAGCTGTTTTGTACTTGCCGATACTGAGATTTCTCCTGTATTGATTTTGATGGCAATACGCTCTTTTATATCAGTCATTTCTACCGAAAGCAGCGTAAGAGTATCAGTAACTAATTTTTCCAGTTCACTTTTTGAAAGGCTGTTATCAGTAATAAATTTTCGGGATACTGTCCAGTACAACCGGGTTATTTTTTCAGATAATGTCCCGTTTACTATCGATGTAAACAGTTGGTATAACGATATTATGGTTTCTAATGTTTCTTGTGCTTTGCCGGTCTTGTCCTGTAAAATAAAATGATTAAAATGTATAAAATCGGTTGTTTGTATCAGTAAGTCAATACTTTTTTTTGAGATTACTGTGCTTGATATTGCTTTTCTTACATCAGATGGAAACCATTGTATTGCCAGCTCAAGCAGTTCTTCAAAATAGTATTGCCTATTTTCATGTTTTATTGTTGTTGTTCCTAATCGTAACCCTTCTTCAATCAGTTGAATGAGTATGCCTTGCGATATAATTGTACCATCTTTCAAAACCAATCCTTTTTCACCTGTTTTAGATGAAAATTGGCGTGATGTGAGTCTTGGTATTGTACCCTTATATGGATAACGTATAGCTATAGTTTGCTTGAAGTTATTAATGAAAGCGGTTGTATTACTTCTATGTGATTTATAGTCGAGCAAACATTTCCAGTACAACACTCTAAGCTCTTCTTTGAGTCTGTTTTCCGATTTGTTTTTTACATACCCTGATAATAAAATTGTATATTCTTTTACCAGTTTGTTGAGCAAAGATGAACCTCCTTGTAATAGATAATTAATTACTTTTTCGCCTTCTCTATTTCCTGATTTTCTTAGCTTCGCAATATCATTATTACTAAAGTTATCAGTCAGTATTTTACTTACCGCTGTTTTTTGGTTAGTAGCCATGTTTATTAATTCCAATACCTGCTCCAAAGGCGACTCCGTCACCGTAATTATATGCTTTGCTGTCAGGGTTTGTAACGTACTTTCGGTTATTATCCGCTCTCTGTACAAGCGTTGTACTAATCCGATGAACCCAAGATGCTGATTTTGTGGCAACACATTATAAAAACGTTTTAATAACGTGGTTATAAATGCAACAGGGTTAAATGCTTTTTGGGTTATGAGTAACTCTAATCCTATGGCAGGTAAATGGGTTGCTGCTACTTCCTCTAATAGTGTATATTTTTTGTCTTTAGCTATTATGGTTGCCATCCGTTGTACAGAGGTAATACCATCGGCTGCTTTTTTGTTCGTGCTTTGCACTAACTTTACCATTGTATTATTGTTCAGTAATTGAGGTATCCATCCCAATAGTTGTTCCTGTTTTGGATAGGTCTGTAATACCTCAAGCATTTTTTCCGGTTGGACGTTGATGCTCTCTATTAACGCTTTTTTCAATGAAATAAAACGGGCTTTATCAATGGCACTAACAGAATGCAGGTTGCTCATCAGCGCTCCGATTTCTTCTAATTCCTGACTTTGTATAAGGTATTGCGTTACTTCTTTTTCCGAAAGCGATTCGAGTATATGCCTGTAAGTTTGTAAGGTGTATATATTTCGTTCGGATGTAAATGTTTTAGCTCTTACAAACTGTAAAAGCAGGATACTTATATCTGTTTGTGTTTTTTTACTTACTTCGATAAGTACAGCATTTAAAAACTCTTTTTTACCGATTGTTTTATTTTTATGCTTTGTGAGTATTTGTAGCCCAATCACGGCTATTTCTTCCGGGCTTATGGGTATGTTTAACTCATTGCAAAACTGTTTAATCAGGTTCAGGGTGTGGGTTAACGTTGTTGCATCTGCTGCGTCGGTATATAAACCCAATACGGTTTCAAGCGCAGTTGCATTCAGGTATTTATTTGTCAACTGCCATTTTATACCTTTTTCAGAAGCTTTAGTTATTATCTGTTTCAGTCGTTGTTTATCCTCTCTTTCCAGTTTTATCAATAAATCATTAAAGGCTCTCCATTCTTCCTCTGATTTTATAACATCGAGGTTTCTTAAGTTTTTTTCAAGAACAGTCCAGTAATCTGTATCGGGTTTATACAATATAACTTTAGTTTGTTTTTTTACGGTACGCTCTTCCTTAAGCATAGTAAGTATCAGTAAAAAACTTGTTTTTATACCGTGATTTTTACCTACCGTTTCTACGGCTTCCATAATCAAATTGAGCAGCACCTCATAGCTTATGTTATAGTGCGATGCCATTTGCATGATACTGCTTTTGGCAAAAGCCAGCCTGTTAAAAACACTTCCGTTTTCCGTAAGCAGATAATTTAATATCCAAAGCCATACGTGTTTTTTAAAATCGCGGGTATCTGCCTGTACAATTATTTCTTTCTGCTGAATTTTATTAAGCTCGCCCGAAAAGTCAATAATTTCTTTATGGTAACTGGGTTCCAGCCCTTCTATTATCGTTACTATATTTTGGTCATTAAGCTGCCATGCCATCCTTTTTCTAATGTTCTCGTGGGTAACTCCCAGCTCTCTCAGTTGCTTTATAGTTTCATACCTATTGTTTTGTAACTGGTTTGCCACTATTTGGTTAATAGAACCATCCTCCGCTTTATGTGTCCAGGGAAGAAAACCATGTTGTAAAAATGTAGCTATGAGTTGCAGGTAAGACATATTTTCGTTGTATATATCCAGCTTGGTACTGCTGTTTGCAGGATATAATATCATGTCGCTTAATAGCTCCTGTAGTTTTATTTGCAACTGTAAAGCCATTTCGGCTTCCATATTGTCAAAGTTTATAGTGCCTAAATCTACTTCCAGTACCGGTATTCTCCATGTTTGTTCACCGGGGCACATTTTGTCAAAAACCTCTGTAATAGTACCGGGCATAAAGTTTTGACTCCATGCGCTAAGACGTTCCTGCACTTCAAATCCTTTATTCTTATTGTCAAAAGAAGTATGCCACTTAAACCGCGATATCAGATGATTTTTATTCATAACTATCAGATTTAAGTTCGTTCACTAATTTTAAAAGCGACTTGGCTGTTTCATGTGCTTCTATTATCGGTTTTTGACTATACCTCAGGCTGTTATGCCAGTAGGAAAATAGAGGAATAATTTTTTCTAATAAATCCGAACTAACTGTTAAGTATTCATAGCCGACATGCAGCGAAATTGAATTTTGCAGGAACAGTGTTAATCGATTATTAAAATCATTCGTCGTAAATTCAGGGATAAAATCAGGAAATAACAGCAATACGCTGTTGGGGTTAAACTTGCTGTTGAGTATATTTTCTGATTCATTCGTTATATCATTATCATAAAGGCTTTTTATAAGCAGCGGCAATTCGATAAAAATAAAGCCGCACCGTTGTGTAATCATCCAAAAGGCAATCCTGCTGAACACGTTATTTGCAATAGTATGAATGGAACTTGCGATAAAGTTTTTATATAAAATTTTCAACCCAAAAAGCAGGCTTATTTTTAGCTCTATACCGGAATAGTTGATAAAATCCTGGTAGGTAAGTTTTTCGGAAGCATCAATTTTTTCCGAATTGAATATAAAATCATTTACATACCCTCCCAAAATCAGATATTCAAAGTTTTTAGGAACTTCGTTCGGAATCTCTAACAAAATTTTATCGGCTTCCTGATAGTTATATCCTTTTTGCCGATTGTATGAAAGTAAATCGAGGTTTTGCAGGTACAGGCTTTTAAAAATTACCTGATCTTTAAGATAGTTGCCCGAATATACAGTACTGTCTATAATTGTTGTTATTATTTCGGGCGATTCGCCATGACGAGCCAGTAAATGATCTAATATACTGTTCCTGCGCACTAAGTTATCCTCTTCATCCTCCATCAGTTGCATCAATCCCCACGAATAAGCATTATAAGGGTCATGTTTATAGGCTTGCCAACTGCTCTCTTCTTTTTCTTTCGGGCGTTCCGGTTCGATACCAAAGTTAAATACCCCATTATCTTTTAATAATGCTCTTATATTCGGTACATCATACAGCGTTTGATAAAAGTAGGTTGCCGAAAAACTCAGGTAGGGCACAGGATATTCAGGATGCATTTTTTGAAAAGCATCCTGCACGGCATAATATTCTTCCCGCTGCGAAGGAATGCCCGTGATAGTATTTTTAAATGAAAACAGGTTGCCCACATTTGCCAGTTGCGAAAACTGGTTTGCCAATACTTGATCGAATAAAGTAAGATATCCCTTTAACTGTCTGGATTGCGCGATTTGTGCCTGTGGGGTGTTATAGTGTACTGCATTTTCTCCAACAGCATATATTTCGGGAAATGTATTTTGTATGGAATAGTAGGTGTTAATATCTCTGTACCTGCCTTTAGGAACTGTGGTTTGCACCTGTTGTCCTGCACCCGGCAGGATATTTTTATCGGGTATAGGTAGTTTATAGTCTTGACTTTCAGGAGTAAGCAATGATAATTCTTTTCCTTTATAATATAGCTTGAGGTTTCCGCTATTTAACGATTCAGTCAGGTTGATATTCAAAATTTCAGAACTTGTACTGCTTGCCTGAGAGCGCACACCGTCTTTATCATCAAAACTTGTAATAAATGCAGATGACACACTTATACATTCTGTAATAATGGTACTTATGGCAATAGTAGTAAGTACATTTGTTTTACTGCCTAATGCTGAGGTGGGTATCCATCCCGTTTTTAATAAAGGACCATTAAAAATATCGTTAATAGCTATACCTTTGGCATCCAGTTGTGTATATCCTTCGGTTGTGACATCCGGAAAAATTGCCTGGCGAATATGATTTTGAATATTTTTTACTATGGTGCTTAAACCTTTACTGCTGTTTAAATTTATATATCCTGAAATGGTATAAGCCTTCGGCTTTAAAACTTGAGGCTTTAAAAATAACTCACCAATGTTTCGGCTCTTGTTGAGGTAATAAAAAGCTTCCGTACACCGCTCATTAACAGTAGTATGATTTCCTGAAACACTTTCATTAAATTGTAAATATACTTGATACGAGTTTAGTTTATAGGGAGTATCGGCAACAGGAATAATAACCGCATTAGTAACATGCTCTATCCCGTCAATTAAGTACTTTATATAGTCGTTTGGGGTTACAGGCGCAGTAGTCAGTATTTCTTCGGGAGTAAAAAACTGATTCTCCAACATCAGCTTTCCGTTAGGGCGGGTTAAAATATCTTCTACAGGAAAATCATTACAATACCCCAACTCTGTAAGGGCATAACACACCTGCTCCAGTATAGTAATACCCGGGTCGCTCTCGTTAAGGTTAGTCCATTGTGTGCCCGCATACCGCTGTATGTAAGCCAATCCTAAATCTTTCAGGGCTTTAAAGTTCCTGTCGGTCGGCAGCGGATAATCTACTATGTAATTAAGTTTGCTCATGATGCCGAGTTAATTAGAATTTGATGTTTCATGCACGAAACTAACAGCGTTATTGCATTTACCGGAGTAACCGATGTAACAGGGTCTGTATTTACCGGATATTTCCCGTAAGCCCATGTAACAAATGATATGTTGTTGGCTGTTACTACACCGTCAACACTACATATACAGCGCGCAATTTCAATATCAGTTATGCCTGTATCTATTGTTATTTGCGGTTGGCTGCTGCTAATCCATGGCGATATAAATAAGTCAATAGCAGTAGTAATTGCTTTTTGTACCCCCAAAGAATCATACCCTTCGCTAACAATAACAGAGGCATTTACCTTTACATACTGAAAGCTGAAATTATACACCTCACACATTGAAAAGGCAGCTGCACGCGCATTCAGATAATCGGCTATTTTTTCTTTCTGGCAACTGTTTATTTGCGGTAAAAAAGCATGAGCATCTGTTGGGCTGTCATAGGCCTTTACTACATAAACAGCCAGTTTTTTACTGTCAGTATCATATACAGGCTTGCTGTAAAAAATAAAAGGATATTGCTCTTGTATAGTCCTGAAATAATCCTCATTGCTAATAACTCTGTCCTTTGTTTTTATACGGTTGCTTACCCGAATGTTCATGGCTCTGCGATTTTCGGCTGCTTTACCCCCAAAAGAGGGGAATGGTTGTACAACAGTTGCAATTTCAGGTATCGCAGTTTGTGGTTGCGTTATGGCATTTGCGGCAAGCTGCGGAACTTGGTTACTCTCTTTCCAGGTCGTCATGTCAGCGCGCGACACACAAAACCCGTTTGCAGCCATAAGTATCGTTTGTGCATACTGCGACGGGTTGTTTACCCCAATGGCAATGTAGTAGCTTCCGGATGGCATCAATGGGCTGTCCTTACTTATATCCTGCGGAATATTCACGGTTATTATACCCGTACAGCTAAAATTGTTAGTGCTATCGGCAAGCAAGGGCAGTGTTTTCCAATCCGATGCACTCAGGTAATAATAATTGATTGGTTCAGTATCGGGTTCGCCATCATAACTGCCCGATAATTCAAAATAGATGCTAAGCGTATTTAGTGGCAGTACATTATCCATTTTTATATACAGATAGCCTTTATCGGTATAGGCAGGATAGAGCGCAATACCCGAGCCGTTGTTATTTAAAAGGTCATACACTTTATAATTACTGAAAGGACTGTATATAAAGCATTGCAATGCAGCTTGTGGAGTAGTATCAGTAAATACATAAGTTTCAGAGGCGGTGTAATAGGCTGTTAGACTATCTAATTTTGGAGTATAAGGAATATTAGCCGATGGTTCGATAGGCTTTTTTGATGTTCCAAATAAACTTTCAGCATTATGAATTAGTATTTTGGCATTTTTTAAAGCAATATCCGAAACTACCTTTGGGTACAATTCAGCCCCAAACCCGCACTCAGGACTATTTAATACCATTTTTATAAATCCCCATCGGCTTATATCGGTATATTTAAGCGGCACTAACTGTATAGCGGGGTTACCTGTTTCTGTATCATTGGTTGCGATATAACCAAAAAAACTCTTATTTGTAAGTGTCCCCTCTACGGTAGTATCATCTGTGCTGAATAATATAAGTTCATCATCAGGTTGTGAGGCATCCGAATCAATAGGATAAGGAGCAGGGGTAATAGTGTTACTATCATTTACGGTTATATCTTGTATTTTAACCATACTTATACTGCTCCAATTACTATTTTGTAACAATTGAAAATTTACCGTGAAACAATAATTAGTATAGGAAAAAATAGTATCATCATTTGCATTATCATTACTCCCTCCGCCTGTTATTCGTTTCCATAAGCCTACTTTTTTCTTTATTTTTTCTTTATAATCCTCAAAATAGGTATTGTATGCTGCATAATAATCTGCAAAATTACCAGGGAGTTTATCCCAGTCCAGTTCAAAATACAGCGAGTTAAACGGTTTACTCAGTATTTCGCTGTTACCAATAATAAAGCTGCTGTTGCATGCAGGCGCAGGACCAAAAAGCGGGTAAGGATTTTTGGTACTGAGCGCACCATAATCGTTATAAAGCTGAAAGGTTTTTATACCCGATACCGCTACATTTATACCCAACGAGTTTAAAACAGGGGGTGTGGCGGGCGACGAAACAGCATTAAAAACTATTTTAACAAGCGGCCACTCGGCAGTAATGCCGTCAGGGTTGGTTGCAAAACCTTCTATGGCAGGCACTGTAGCTGCCAGCGTAATTATTACTTGTTGGCTTTCGCCGAAAGGCTGAAAATTAGGGAGTACAATAAGTTTTGTAACATCCAGCCAGTCTTTTTGGGTACTTAAATAGTAGGAGGCATTTTTTAATTGTCTAAGGTCGGTTGTCGAGGTGAAATTAAATGATAATGTTATGGTTCTGCTACCCTCCGTTAGTAATAGCATGGGCGAGGCAAAGGCAATGCCGAAATTACCCTCAACAGCCGTTTCAGTACTGCCACCTCCAAATGTTTGCCATGACTGTATTTTTCCTGTTTGGTCTTTTTTAATGGTCGATGGTTCAGGTATATCCTCAATATAAGGGGTATAAAACCCTAAACCATTTTGGGCTATACTCAGTGTAAAAGCATCTGTAATTATTGCGGGGTTTAACGACACATTCTGGGTAGCCGCAAAAAGTATAGGTTGTTTTTGCGCATCCAGCCCCGCATTAAATAAAGTCCCTTCGGCAAGTGCATACACATCTTTTTTACTTAATGTAGCATATACAAATGCACTGTCAGGCTGCACACCCTGCCGGGTTTGTTTTAAAATATCGTCATAATAAAACCGAAGGTGTTTTTGACTTATGTCGTTTAGCTGTCTTTGGTGGATTTTCAGTAAATCTACAAAAGAGCGTAATAATACCGTATCAGGATAACCGCTTACTTCGGCTTTTATTTTCTCAAATTCAACATCAGCATGATGAATTACGGTATGAAAAAAGCGAAATAATACATCACCTGCATTGGTAATGGCACTCAATATTTCAGGACGCGTATTTTCGGTTATGGGATGTTTTAAATGAAGAAGCTCCCAATACGGAATTTTGTCTTTGTTTTTTCGCCATACTTGTTCCTGATAATCCGATAAAGTATGAAACCGAGATGGATTTACAGGGGTAATACCCTCTATGGATGAATATAAGTAGAGGTTTTGACGTAATGAGTTAAGTGCCCAAAAGTAGGGACTTATGTTTATGGTTGACTCACGAATAATATAATTTTTGAGAGCATATTCTTCATCAGACGACTGCATAAAACCAATCCATTGCTTGATGTACATAAACACATCATTAAGCTGGTCAAAAAGCTGATTAAAAAGACTGCCCGCCATAGGGTTTGCTATCAGGCTTTTTAGATTTTTAACAGTATTGATGTACAGCGTATGCAACCGCTTAAAAGGAGTACCGGCTATGGTTGCCGTTAAAAATAAAGGGTCTTTTAGCAAAAATGGGCGCCAGTTACCATACAGTTGATTATCCTTAGTATAAAAATTGACCAGTGAGGCAAACCCCGATAAAAAGCTGAGCCAGTCCTTCTCCGTTCTTCCGTCTATAAGACGAGGGGAGGGAACAAGCGCTTCCTGTTGGGCTGTAATAGCACTATATTGATCAATTATTGGCATACATTACTTGTTAATATTAGTTCCTTCTTTTACATAAAAAGGATATACATAATTATGTCGCGTATTGGTTTGGTTGTATATATAGTCAATATATATTTCTACCAGTCCGTTTTGCATATCGGTATAGGTTGCTGTAACACTTTGTACCGAAATTCGGGGTTCCTGCTCCAGCAATGCTGTTTTTACAGCATCCTCAAGTTGCCCTTTAAGTGTGGCATTCATCTGCCTGAAAAAATATTGTTGCATCCCCGAGCCAAAATCGGGCAGCATAGTGCGCTCTCCCATCTTGGTTTGCAAAATGATGTTTATGGCATCGTTTACATTATCCTCATACCAGCTTTGTTCCAGCCGATGATTTCCCGCCGAAAATGCTACAGGGAAGGCCCAGCCTACACCTAAAAAATGGTTCTCTATTTCGTTATTTTGTTTATCCACCTATCATTACTGTAAAATCGCCTAAAACTATTTCTCCGCCATGCGCAGTCATATCGCCCATTCTTGCTGCGGGCATACCGCCTATCATTACCGTCATCGATCCTTTTACAATACTATCTGGCGGACCTACACAAACCAGCATATCGCCTACGCGCGCTGCCGGTAGTTTACCAATAAGTACAGTAGGTTCGCCCGGTCCTATTACAGGACCACCCACATGGGGTATGGGCACGGGGGCGGGTGTTACCATAGGGCATTCGTGAAAATCGGTCAATCGTGCTGCTGGTGGCATAAACTTCTTTTTTTAATTAATCATTACCATTGCCCCTTTCAGGGTAAGCTGCATTCCTGCGGTAACCTTTGCAGTCATACTGCCTTCGGCAGAATATTCCATATCGGCAGTCTCTTTAATGTTCATACCGCTAATGGCTACATCCCCACCCGAGGACTGGGCTTTTATACCTTGTGTGCCTTTTATATTTACACTCTCGGTGGCTTCTATACTAATGCTCTTAGGACTTTTTATACTAATACCGCTTGAGGAAAGTACAATGCTGTTATCGTTTTCATCCTTCATGGTAATTTGTTTGTCCTTATCGCTGAGTATTACACTATTTTTATTCGGAGTATTTACGGTTAATATTTTATTCTCATCATCAAATTCTATTGAAATCCCCGATTTGGAAACAATGGCTTTTATGGAGTTTTTTTCATTAGGGTTTAACCCCTCATAAGGTTTTATTTTGGTACTGCTGTACATACTGCCCAAGATGATAGGGTAGCGGGGGTCTTCGTTCAGGAAGCCCAATACTACTTCGTCGCCCACTTCGGGCAGGAAAAATGCCCCTGCACCACTGGTTGAATAAAAATTGGAAAGCCTTGCCCATATCCCTTCGCCGTTTGGGTCAAACAGGGGTACGTCAACCAAAATTCTGTATTGTGAGTCAGGGTCTTCATACATTTTTTTTACCGTTCCTATAGATAATCCTCTTACTCCCGGTAAAACCCCCGATGCCGGTGGTGCTACCACGTCAGGCTCTTCGGTAAACCAGCCGAATGGTAACCCAATGTTTACCTTAGTAATCCAGTTACCGTCGGAAATATCATGTATAACACCTGACATTATATGATCGCCATTAAACCTGTCACCCAATCCTGCCAGTGTAATATATTGCCCGGGATTTGGTGTACTTGTTCCCTGAAATTTGGCTTCGCCCTGTATTTTAGAAAATTCACTTTTTACCAGTTGTGCCTTGCTCCAATTTGTGAGGTCGGGACTCTCTAACGGAGCAGTTGTTTGCAATTGATATTCTGATAATCCTACTACGCCCGATAGTTCTTTTGTTGATAAATTTCCTGCTCCGGCATAACTGTTTTTAGCCTCTCCGTTAATTATTGCTTGGGTTTTGTAGTCCCAAGCATTAGCCTTTGCATTCTCCAGTTGGTATATCGATTGCAGGTTAGCATTAAACTCCATCAATCCATCGCCGTATTTAACTGTTAGTACCGAGCTTGTGTTGGCATCAGGTTTAAATACCGAAACTTTATTATCAAAAGCGGTAACAACCATTCCGTTATTTTCGGCAAGAGCCATAATATAGTCCCAATCGGTGGCATAATACTGTACCTGTTCGGGCCAAGTGGTTGGGGTACTCGATACATCAGACGATATTCCTGAATATTTGCCTATTATAGATGAAATAACATCGCTGTCTTTTTGTTTTGCGAAAGAGAGGCTTTTTCTGCCTACAATCATTTTTATGGCTTCGTCCCTGCATTCTACCTCCAGCGCCGAGCCTACCAGTGCATCTACACGTATGGTTTGCCCTGTTATTATGCCTTTAAATATAGCTGTGTTTTTAGTGTCGTACCCGGCTTCTATAACTATAGGATTTCCGGGTACAAAGGTTGATGATGAGCTGGTTTGGAAAGTTTCATCATCCGCATCACCGTCAAGTATTACCAATTTTGCATAAGCAATACGATTTATTCTTTTTTCCACATATACTGATAACACCCTGATTGTGTCAGGGATGTCGCTATTTTTCACTTTTATGTTAAAAGTAGCGGTATCTCCGGTTTGTGCAGTGTTATTTGCCATTATGAGGGTTGTATTATGGGTGGAAAAATTAATTTTTGTATGCCTGACAGGTTCCTGAATTTATTTAGCCCATTATATTCAGCCACTTGTATATAATATTTTTCATCGTCCCATATTTGATCACAAAGCTGTGGCAATGTCATACCTTCTTCTACAGTTACCAAATGGGTTACGTCAGGCGATTGCTGATTGTCGTTTTTTTGTACTGTTTGCGGGGCAATGTATTGGCTGAAGCTTAAAGATACTTTTGCCCTTAGCGGACTGCCGTCAGGTCGGAAAAGGGTATAGGAGATATCAAATGAAATGAGTACTCCTTTAAAAATAAAGCTTTTTCCCCATTGTATTTTTACAAAGTTGGGGCGGTGTATTTTACCATTGTAGGTAAATATTATATTTTCGAGTGTTGCTATTTCGTTGCTTACATCTGTTCGTTTAGGGTCGATGATACCCGTTCCGTCGATAACAATTTCAAAATTGAGCTTATCGCTGGGAGTGCTTTTATATTTTTGCGATGCAGAGCTGGTATTTGGTGCTTGCTGATCGTTATATTCAATGTTTTTTTGCCATTTTATGTTGTCAGGGTTTATCATGCAGGTATAGGGCTGCCCCGAGAATGCATCACTAAAATTCTCGTCGGTATATCCTGTTATCTGCATTAATTCTAAACTTGCACTCATACGTTTTTTGGCTTATCGTTTGTTGTTTTTCTCTCTCATTTGCTCGGCTACAATTCTCCGGCATTCTTCAAGCATCTGTTTTTTTAATGCCTGTAAATCTTTTTCCTTCAGTATTGCCTGCGGGTAATGCTTTCCGCTGGTTATTTCTGTTTTTATAATAAGCTCTCTTATTTCTATTGGCATAGTTTTTAATCAAATAAATTACCGAACATAGTATCCGGCGACACGGCAAAATAGGTGTAGGCAAGCTCTATAGACTCTATTACCAGCGAGTTTTCCTGCGACTTTAGGTCGGATACGGAATATTTAACAGGGTAGGCATTATAAAAAGTCCACTTTACACAAAGGCTGCCGTCAGCACTAAGCAGATTTACCGATACATCATGTGTGGTAATCGGGTTTGCCAAGCCTTCGTCTATACAACTGGCACACCAATCGACCAATTCGCTGCCATCGGGTACAAGAGCTCTTTTTAATACTAAATTTTGGCTTGTAGATACGGTGGGGAGTCGGTATTTAAACCGATTTTCCCCGCCACATACTACTTCTTCCATACTTAACTCTTTGCTAATACCTGATACTTCCTGAAAAGCGGCATCTTCGCCTTTGAAGGAAAGTTCAAAATAAAAGCCTACAGGATAAGTGTTATTTGCCATTGGTTATTACAAGTTGTTCATGAGCTATTTCGAGCGTATCGATAGCTACTTCATTTCCGTCTGATTTCAGGTCGGTACTGGTAATTTTTGTAGGCCACGCATTGTTTAGTTGCCACTGCATAGTAACATCACCATTTTCATCGAGCAGTTTTATAAGTACTGTTCTTCTTTTAATGGTGTTCATTGTTATTTCTGCATGCCAGTTCCAAAAAGTGTTGTCGTTTACAAACACACCTCTTTTCATAGTTACATTTCCGTATTTTGCAATACCCGGCATTTTTTCGGTAGAAAATAACGGGCTGTTACTTTTTCGGTACTCTATAATTTGATTTTCTACGTCCATACCGGATACTTCCTGAAAAGCTACTCCTGTTAATTCGGTTCCAAGATCTACTTCGAACCTAAACTTGGGCATGGGCCACGTTGCGCCTTCTACGCTTCCGTCATCTGTTGCCATAATTTTTATTTTTTAAAGTTGGTTTTACTAATTAATTTATTTAAAATTCCTGATTAGCTTGATGTAGCCATTTGTTGTTGGAATGTAAGGATTATAAATTCAGCAGGTCGCACTACAGCTACTTTTACAGTAACTTTCATAAAACCGTTAAGAATATCGTCAGAAGTCATCGTGCTGCCTAAACCGCAATCTACAGAAAAAGCATCTGAAGCCGAGGCTCCCTGTAACCCACCTTCTTTCCATATAGTGGTAAGGAAACTGCCTATCATTGCTTTAACAGCCTCCCATGTATTTTTAACGTTGGGCTGGAACACATAAGCCTGGGCAGCGAGTTTACAGGACTGTTCAAGGAATATCATGGTTCTTCGTACTGAAATATAACGCCAGTCCTGACTGTTACCGTCCAGCGTACGCGCACCCCATATCAGGATACCTATACCGTTAAAGTAGCGTATGGCATTGATTGATTTTCCTGATATAGCATCCACGTTCAAATCGGCTTGCTGGCTTTCAGAAAGTCGTATTGGTAATGATGATGCTCCTACTATAGAGGTGTTTGCAGGGGCTTCCCATACACCATCCTGATTATCAATAACCGTCATAACACCTGCCATACCTGCACTTGGCGGCAGTATATTAGCATCAAACAGTATGTGTTTCATGATCTGGCTGTAGGTTTTACTGGCATTAATAAGCGAGTTGTTGTACTGGCTTACCGTGAGGGGTGCCCCCGGAGGGTTCTCTATATTGCTTAATATAGTGGCTGCGGTAGGGTTGGGGTTATCGGGCGGATTTAAAATGGGATCCAGTTGTTTTACATCGCCGCCAAATAAATTAGTATAATCGATATCCTGACCTTGCATTATGGTAGTGCCTATAAAAGGATAGTATGCCGCACCATAATTTAAACCCTGTGCACCGGTATTATCTCTAAAGGTAGAAATATCATTGGTGTACATAATAGGGTCGGGGTTACGACCACCAATAACATCAAAAATTGCTACTGCTGTTTGCATTTCAGAGGCTTGTAACAGCATTTCCTGCATTAATGTACCGTTATCGGCTACAGCCAGCAGGGTTGCCTCCGGACAGATGTACATAGTAGGTTCTTGTTCATTTTGCAGTAATGCAAGACCATTTTTAAGATCGTTAAGCAACACATTAGGGTTTACAATTTGTGCTCCAGGGGTAATGGGGTTTCCTGATGGTGCGCCATAAGTACCTACTGATACAATATAGGCATCGGCTCCGCCATTTTGATAAAATAGCTGGATGCTGTTGTACAGGTAGTAAATGGTGTTTGGGTCGGGCAAAATGGCGTAGTACTTACCATCAATCATCATGTAGTCCTGATTGGTGGGTTTACTTTTTTGTTCTATCAGATAATACTGTGGGCTGTACTGCTTGGCAGGATCTGCCGGAGGGGCAGGATCGGGATAACAATAGATGGACTGGAACTCTGCAAATGATGTGATTTTTTGCGGAACATTTGTGTATGATTTTCCTTCATACATTGCTTGCGGCGTATAGCCGATAAAAGCAGGGACGGCAGTAGCTACCGGGACTACTGAGTTGCCAAAAGCATTTATCTCATTGATATAAACGCCTGGTGATTTAATGTTTGATTCGAGCATATTACATTCGTTTTATTTTGTTGGATTTATATATACACATACATTGGTGATGCTAATTGATTTATATCTTTTAGATTATCGAGATTGCGAGGGTCGGGGTTGGGCAGTCCTTTATATACTACTTTTACAGACGGTTTTGTACCTATATTGCTTTTGCTTACCAAGTCAAATTTATACAATGGCTTTTCGTGCAAAGCTATTGGTGATGATGAGGTAAACAGTAGTGCTTTTTCTCCATTGTTTATGGTAACATCCTGCGGGTTGTTGAATGTTATGGTTGTTTTTCCTTTTATCTCGAGGTTATTTTCAGGTTTTGTGTTCCTGTTTATTATATAGTATTGCCATTGTGTTGCTCTTGCTTTGTAGCGTATAGAATAGGGAGCGGGTTTGCTGTTGTTTATTAATGCTATAATATCGTCAAAATACAGGGTTACTTTTCCTAAAAGAGTTGTATTTCCTTCTTGTAAAGTAGGTGTGAGTTGTATTGTATCTTTTTCTGCAATGGTTACTGTTTGTTTACTACTGTATAAAAATTGCCCTTTCCAGTTTGGGGCAATATCAGTATAGGTGTAAAACAGTTGGCTATCGGTTACAATATCAAATTCAAAACTGTTTTGCCCTGTAGCTTTGGTAATGCTGTTTAAATAGCTAGGCAGGGAAGCAGTAGTATTGGCATACCACTCGAACCCATTATCTACTTTACGGTTTAAAAAACCATACCGTTTTACCAGTTGTTGGGTAGCGGTAGCAGGTATAAATTGCAAAATTTTGCATGCCCCGTCGCTAAAGTAGGAGTGCCATACTTGTATAGTGAAAATAGATTGAAAGTTGCTGTTTATCATGGCGCAACGGTATTTGAGGTTTGCGATACTCCTGTATTGAATGTTATAGTTTCATTACCTTGAATTGTAATAAGTCGCATTTTATATACTACCGATGGTTGATATTTTGCTCCCATAGCCGTCCATAAACTGTGCATTTGATGGTAGGCAATTTTTTCGATGTCAAATTCTACTTTTGTAAGTCCTGCCGGTATATTTGAAAAATTGCGTGCATCGAGGCATGGGTTTATCTGGAAGAACAGTATTACGGCATCCAAAAACTTCAGTGTTTCATCATAATCATCAAAATTGGAGCTTATCAGTACAAACAGGTTGTATCTTTCTGAAAGGCTTATATCTGCGTAGTTACCGTTAGTTAAAGGTACAGTTCGGTTTCTGAATGGTCGGGAAGTTTCTTGCTCTATATTTATGAGCGATACTACTACTTTATTTTGATTGGATTGGGGTAGTTCACCATTGTTTTCTATCAAATTATTAAGCACTACTTTATCTTCCTCCAGTTGCATACTGTTTTTCAGGAACTGGTTTAGCGATTGACTACTGAATTTTAGTGCTGTGCTAATCATGTTGTTATTATTGTTTACACAAAATCAATGGTTTAGGGTAAAAGTACCTAACATTATTGTATGAACAGAGAAATGGGCATGTACAATTCGTATTCATGATTTTTATATTTTATGGGTATAGCATAGACAAATCATAGACAGGTGAAAAAGGAACAAAAAAAACTCCGAAGTTGCCTTCGGAGTAACAAATAGTGAGGGTTATATAAGGGTTAGTTATATACAGTTTAGCAAACGGAACGCAGATAATACCTGAGGTCTTCTTCTTTGCGTAATGCCATTTTTAGTTTAAGCCTATAGGTATGGGTGCGCACGCTTTCCTGGTTTATACCCAACAGGTTTTTAATATCGTCATTCGTCATATTCATTTTCAGGTAGCAACAATATTTTAAATCGGTAGGTGTAAGTGCAGGGTGTTTATCGGTTAGTCTTTGCAGGAAATCCTGATGTATTTGTTCAAAATAAAACTTAAAATCTTTCCACAGGTTTTGGTCGCTGGATGTTGCTTTGATGTAGTTGACTATCGACATTAACTCTTTCCGCACGGGGTCATTAACATTAGGATAGAGTGCTTTTATTTTTGAGCGTACTTTGGAGAGTATTTCTCTTTTTTTATCAAGCTCCATTACATATCGGCTTAACTCTCCGGAACTTTTTGCCGGTATAAGCGACGGAAATCTTTCGGCTTCGCTTTTAGAGTATGTTTTCGATTTCAGTAAGAATATTGAGTTGATACGGTTAAAGATATAATTTTCTTTATGTATCATTTCGAAAGGATATACAAACACGATTGCTTTGCTGTCCCAGTGCAATATATTGGATTGCGATTTTGGGTCGAGGCATACTATAGGTATTTCATTCTTTTTTACCTTATCGTTTATTTCGTTTAATGCTGTTTGGTTGTCGGCAAAATTTATGATTGTTAAGTCGGGATTTGAATCTTTGAGTACATGAAGTAAATCGACAAGCCGACTCACCGAGATAATATGGATATCGCAGTGCGGAAATTTCTGAATGCTGCTAAGCATTATAATTAGGTTAGCGGCGCTATCAGAACCAATAACAACTGTTTTTTCAGTACTCATTATTTTTAGTTGGATGTGATATTCTAAAAAATGTGCTTTATAGGTAGCCAACAAAACATCATTTTATATCTGCAATTTATTAAATATACATTACCTGTATATACGTACAATTACCTGTTTTTCAATGTTAAGGAAAATTATTTTTTGCTACCGGTTGTTTTTAATCGAAGTGTATTTATATTGTAAATAGTATAGGGCTGCTATTTTTTGGATAATGAAAAGCAAGAGGTTTATTAGCTATCAGTTAACAAGGGATACTATGAAATTTTAGGGTAGCTTACTATATTCAAATTTTATATATTAAGGTTTACAGGGTAATTTTTGCAGCATAGGGTTGTGAAAAAATAGAGCCTTAATCAACAAGGTTTTCCAGATTTACAAAATCATTTTGAATGGCATATATAATTAAGCCTACCATGTTTTTGCATTCTGTTTTTCGCAACAGGTTATTACGGTGTCCTTCTACTGTTCTTGCGCTCAGGCATAATTCGTTAGCAATTTCCTGTCCGCTGTATTGTTTGCATATCAGTTTTAATACTTGTATTTCTCTTTTGGTAAGCTGTTCGTCATCAAAACGGCTTTTTACTGTTTTTTTTCGTGGAGATATCAGGTATTCCTGTATTACTTTCATCACATAGTCGTTATAATAATATCCTATGTTTTGTACCTCGTTTATGGTAGTAAGTAATTCCTTGGGTGTGGTGTTTTTCATTACATACGATACTGCTCCCACATCTATCATATTAGCTATAAACGACTTTGTGTTGTAGCTCGTTAGAGCTACTATTTTAATATCAGGGTGTGTATTACGAATAATTTTAGTCGCTTCCACACCATTAATGTTAGGCATTTTAAGATCCATTACTATAATATCAGGAGCAGGATACTCTTTCAGTTTGTCAATCAGGTCTTGCCCGTCTGATGCTTCAAAAATAATTTCTATATTTTTTTCGCGTTGCAGCATAAACGAAATTCCCTTTCGAAATAAAACTTCGTCATCTGCCAGTGCTATTTTTACAACATTATTCATAAGCTACTAAAATTAAAGGTAATTTGAGTTCCTTTATTTATAACAGAATCGATAGTGATTTCACCTTTCAGGAAAAAGATTCTACTTTCAATATTTTTCATTCCGAGTCCTTTTTTACTCTTTATCTCTTTAGTATCAAATCCTTTTCCGTTGTCAGTATATATACACGTTATAACGTTATCCTTTTCTTTAAACAGAATTGTAATTTCAGATGCGCTTCCGTGTCGCACGGAATTATTGATCAGTTCTTGTATAATCCTGAATATATGTAACTGCTTCTCCGGGATTATTTCCGTAAAAGAAACATTATTTTCATAATTTACGATAGTAATTTTACTGCTGTTATACTCAAAGCACAGTTCCTCTATGCCGGCATTAAGCCCAAATTTTTCGAGTACCGGAGGTAACAGGTCATGTGCAATTTTGCGCGAACTTTCTAATGCTTTAGCAACCAGTTTAACAATATTATCAGTTATTTCGGCAACTTCCTTTTCACTTAAATCAGGAGTGGTAAGCAAGTGGCTGTTTAACGACACTACATTTAGTTTAGAGCTTATGTCATCATGCAAATCTCTTGCTATGCGTTGTCGCTCCTCTTCCTGTACCAAAAGAGTGGCGTGTAAAAGCTCTTTCTGATACTCGAGTTCCAAATCTTTTTTTTCCAGTTCCTTCTGTATAATTTTTTTTTTGGAAAAGTAAAAAAACAACAGCAGGACAACGCCCATAAAGAGCATTAGGAAAATAACGTAAATAATTATTATCCCTGTTTCGTTATTTTGGGGTAAAACGTTATTTTCCATTCCCATAAAATTAATAATTGGTAAACAATAAACAAAAAAGCATTTAATTTCCAGATATACATATTAATTTTATCGTTAAAAGACACTATTGAGGTTGCTGAAGCAAATATTACAGCGCTGCTTAACATATATAGGAATATACCCACAGTAGTATAATAATAAGGTAATTTTTTGGAAAGCATCTCATAAAGATATAGTACGGCATACAGTATTAAAACGGTAGCGGTTACCAAAAACCCCAAAGAGTTAAATTCATAATACAGTTCCGGGTATATACTATACTGAATAATAAGCCCAATAATAATAGTGACTGATATGATGCTGACTAACTGACTTATATGCTTCTTTAATGTCCTGAATAAGTAATAAAAAAACAGGCTTAAAAATATAAACCGGGATAAAAGATAATAATTTGACAAAAAGTGGTTATTATACCCTTTATGGGCATAAAACTCCATGATAGCCTGTATAATAGCAATGGCTACAAGGTAGCATACAAAAACTTTATAGGCTTTACCATTTTTGGCAAAGCCTGTAAAATATACAATAATGTTTATACATAGGATGCTATAGCCGATATATGACAAAACCCTAAGTATATCCATATGATAAATAACTTTATTAGTTTAGCGGACTGCTGGTATCACATGACGGAGGGCAGGGTCTTGTAAAATCATAAATATACCCGCTGTGTACAACTCTTTCCGGTGTCATGTCAACATAAGTATCTGTTGCAGCATTATATTTTGTACCTACTATCATTAGCTTCTCCTCATCATGCTCATCTACACCAAGATAGGCTCTCACGGCATCTACCCCTTCTGAAAGCAGTTCTGTAAGATCTTCTTTAGGGATTAAGAAAGCATGAACCTCGTGATGTGAGTTGTAAGTACCTTCTTCTTTTCTCCATTTTTTTGCCCAAGCCTGTGCAGTTTCAAGGCTGATAATGTTTTTTTTGTCTTTCATAAAATATTGATTTAGTAATTAAATTCAGATTGGTTGCTCCTACAAACGTAGTGAATTATTCCTTAATTTTTAAGACTTTTTTGTGTAATAATGGTGTAATTATTAAGATAATATTAACAATTTTGTTTATTGCTAAAATTACATTTTGTAAATCAATAACTTATCAAAAATTCTCAAAAATCAGGCAAATATACCTGAAAGAAAAAGAGGTATATATACGGTAGATTATTTTATACAAGATAAATAATTTTGTAATCATTATTAGTGACTTGGTATATATATATAAGTAAGTTTTTTCCATTACTTGCTTATGTATTGACTGTACAAAAATTTGAATAAAGACTACTACAGCAATCTTTTTCTATTTTTAAGAGCTATTCAAATTAAACAGTCAAAAAAATGTTTGATTTGGGGGAATCAAATGCAGGAGTGTAATTTTAAAATTACACTCCTTATTTTTTTACAAACGGTTTAGTTGTAATTTAAATATTGAATTATTATTTATATTTAAGTTAAAAAAAAGTATAATATATGTGAAAAAACAGGTAAAAATACCTGATTTTAGTTCAATGCACTTATTTAACTTAGCAAAAATAAATTATAACGTTATAGTCGATTATCCATCCAACTAAAAAACTAATCATTAAAAAAACTAATTAATTATGGAAGAATACTTAGGAACAATACAAACATTCGGGTTTGATTTTGCGCCACGAGGTTGGGCGCTTTGCAATGGTCAATTATTAGCAATATCAAACAATACCGCTTTATTCTCCTTGTTGGGTACAACATTTGGCGGAGACGGAAGAACCACTTTTGGGTTGCCTGATTTAAGAGGTCGCTCTATGGTACATATAGGTAACGGACCGGGGTTAAATACAGTATTTTGGGGGGAGAGTGATGGTGTTAATCAAGTTAGCTTAAATATAAGCAATATGCCATCGCACATTCACTCCTTGATAGACGGACTTGCAAATGTTAGTACGCATACTACTATTCAAACCGCATCTAATGGAAGTACCAATGAGCCCGATACAGGAAATAATGTATTTGGTTCAGGAGGAGCTTTTCCTAATATCTATAGTGAGCCACCACTATCTCAGGATTCTATAGGTGGTATATCCTCTGTTACACAGATAAGCGGAAACACTTCACCAACAGGAGGAAATATTCCCCTCAATATACAAAACCCATATATAGGTATATATATGTGTATTGCTATAGAAGGTATATACCCTTCAAGAGGTTAGTACTTTTTTTAATTATACCTGTCAGGGTATATATACATGTAAGCAAAAAAATATAATACAATTACAAAAAGACATACATAAACTTTAAAAACAACTAATAATTATGGAAGATTTTTTAGGAACTATAAAAGCATTCGGCTTTAATTTTGCACCCCGTGGATGGGCAAAATGTGATGGGCAATTACTTTCAATAGCTGCCAACACAGCATTATTTTCATTACTCGGAACAACATATGGAGGCGATGGAATCACAACATTTGCATTACCCGATTTAAGAGGTCGCTCAATGCTGCATGTAGGACAAGGTCCCGGGCTAAGCGATATTCGATGGGGACAAAGAGGAGGAGCCGAAGACGCTTATATGACAATACTTAATTTGCCTTCACACAGTCACTCACTGGTAGATACGCTTGTTAATGTACGTACCAATACAGTTATTAACACGGCAAGTAACGGAGGAACTAATGAGCCTGATACAGGTAATAATTTTTTTGGTTCAGGAGGAGCATTTCCTAACATATATAGCGAACCGCCTGTAAGTCAGGATAATGTAGGAGGAGTAACTTCGGTAAGTCACATTAGTGGTATGACCACTAATACAGGAGGAAACTTACCTATAGAAATAAGAAATCCTTATTTGGGCGTATGCATCTGTATCGCAATGATAGGCATATTTCCATCAAGAGGATAGCAAAAAATTAAGTTAAAACTTATACAGCGAGAGGGAAATTTTTATTTTCCTCTCCTTTTTATTTAAAAAAAATAATATGATTTCTGATACCAAAATAGGAATATTATATCTTCAGTCAGCCCATTACAAAACAATGTCCCGCGATTTCATCAGAGGCATAAAAATGAATGATTTGCCGGTTCAGTATTTTATGGAGAGTATAGGTACAGGTGCTAATGACAGGCTTATTATAGACAAAATTCAAAAATTACATCATCAGGACGAAGTTACTTTTATAATCGCTTTTTTAGGACATCATAACATAAAAGCAATATATGAATATGCTGCTGAAAATGAGATAATTTTAATAGCATCCGATTTAGGAGCAACAATGCCCTATGGAATTGGTAAGCACGAGGGAGTATATATTAACTCCTACGGACTAAATGAATCTTCCTATCTGTTAGGAGAATATTTTGCAAAAAATGACATAAAAAATATTTTTAGCTCATCATCCTACTACGATGCAGGTTATGGTATGCTTGCCGCAATGGATATAGCAATACAAAAAAACAAATTAAATTTTTCAGGACACTATATTTCACCATTTCATCCTCGTGAAACAGAAGCAGCCTATATGAATGAAGCTATGAGTGGTAAAAATATAGATGCTGTTTTCGGATTTTACAGCGGTTTATATGCCGAAGAACACTCAGATTTTATTGCTCAAACAAACCTACTTAACGAATTAACGTATTATTTGACACCGTTTTCTGTCAAAAAAAATGTGTATTATAACAAATTAAATCCTATTTTTGTTATAGGATCATGGTTGGAAAATAGCGATTATGATCTAAATAGCTTATTTATAGAGCAATACAAAAAAGAATATAATAACGCCCCAAGTATATTCTCTTTATTAGGATACGAAAATTCAATTGTTTTAAAAACAATTCTTGAAAATGAAGATTCTGATAGCTCCTATAAATCCTTACTTGCCAAAATGAAAACGTTGACTGCTGAGGGGCCAAGAGGAACTATTTGTTTTGAAAACAATACTAACAGAACAGTATTTAATCACTACCTATATAAAATAGTTGCCAATGATGAAAATAATTTTTCGTATCAAAGAGTGGAAACCCTTAAAAATGACGGGGGCTTTATTCAAGCCATATTATTTCATGAATCCCCATCCCAACCCGGAGGATGGCAAAATGCTTATTTATGTCACTAATCTAAAACAATTATTATGAAAAACAGATTACTCTATTTTATGCTTTTTCTGTTTGGGCTGTTAGTCCATCAGAGTACAAAAGCACAAACCCTCCAGCCCGGCGATATAGCCTTTATAGGCTATATTACCGATGATCCTGACGGCTTTACGTTTATAGCCTTAAAGGATTTACCTGCAGGAGAAACGATTTTTTTTACAGAAGAAGGATGGGACGGAACAGGATGGAATAACCCATTTGAGCCTCACCTTTCTTGGGTTATACCTGCCGGAACTACTATAGGTACTATTGTATCTGTAATGGAAACATCTGCTAATACATTTACTGTAACAGGATCTACCAATGGTGTAACATACCTTAACCCAACAGGTGATGCAACTAACTTTAACCTATTTGCGGGAGATCAGATATTAGCCTATCAGTCCCTTACAGGAGTCAGACCCGCAATCCCTACTTTTATTTCGGGAGTACATGGCGATTATAACGATACCAGGTATGATGCCACAACTACTTGGAATAATGTGATGCCGGTAAATGGCACTTCAGAAAGTTTACTGCCACCTGGGTTAACCAATGGGGTAAACTGTATATCACTTTTCCCCGCTCCGGGACCGGAGCTGGACAATAGTAAATATACAGGAACACTTACAGGTACAGCTTCAGCCGTAAGAGCAGCAATAAATAACCCTGCTAACTGGAGTGGCACTGATGATCCGGGTACTATCGATATTACATCAACAACATATGCTGTACCGAACATAACACCGGATGCGCCTGCGTGTACTATGACAGCCTCTATTACATCGCAAACCAATATAGCTTGTAACGGAGGAGCAACCGGCTCTTTAACCGTTGCTCCTACAAATGGTACAGCTCCATATACCTATTTATGGGATGACGGTGCTGCCCAAACAACGGCTACTGCTACAGGACTTAGTGCCGGAACGTATGAAGTAACCATAACTGATGCCAACGGATGTACAGCAACAGCCAGCGCAACTATAACCCAACCCACAGCATTAAACCTTACACCGGCATCCCAAACCAACATCGCCTGTAACGGCGGTTCCACCGGAGCAGCCACAGTAAACACCGCCACCGGAGGAGCCGGAGGCTATACCTACAACTGGACACCGGGCAACCCAACAGGCGACGGTACCACATCCGTATCAGGACTTAGTGCAGGCACATG
>NZ_SKBP01000008.1 GCF_004634195.1 Flavobacterium salilacus subsp. salilacus | reverse complement strand
AGAAGCCACCAATGCCGCAGGCTGTACCAGCTTCCCTATAGACCCGGTAACCGTAACACAAAGCGGACCCGCAAGCCCCATAGGCGTAGGCTTCACCGTAACCAATGCCTTTAGCGACAACCAAGTCATCACCATACAAGTACAAGGCTACGGCAACTACGAATACCAGTTAGAAGACGGCCCATGGCAAGACAGTAACATATTTACCAATGTAGTACCCCGAAGAACCCCGTACACCGTACACGTACGTGACAAAGACGCCTGTTCCGACTTCATCACCGACATCCCGGAAGTCAATGTAATCGACTACCCGAGATACTTTACCCCGAATGGCGACGGATACAATGACTACTGGAACATCTTCGGCTTATCCAGCCAGGGCGGCGCAGAGATATACATCTTTGACCGTTACGGCAAGCTGATCAAACAAATCAGTTCACAAAGTGAAGGATGGGACGGTACTTACAACGGCAGTCCACTACCAGCAGACGACTACTGGTTTACGGTAACCTTCAATGAAGAGACAATCAGTATACAGCCATTGAGAGATGCAAGCGGAGCCATTGTGAATGACCCTGTAACCAATGAACCGATTATGGTGGAAGTACCCTTAGAGCTTACTCGAGAATTTAAGGCGCACTTCTCGCTGAAACGATAAACTCAGGCCTATAAATATAAAATGCTGCCAATTACGGCAGCATTTTTTTAATATTATTAGTATTTAATTACCAACCTAACGCAAAAATTTATATATTTGACCGCTATGTAAAAACTGGAGGCAATAAATATTAGTTACTGTAAGTTATGATATTAGAAAGATACAGGGGGTAATGTTGTTTTGTATCATTTGGGGCATAGCTCATAATATATAAGGAAGTGCATTTTTCATTAAACGATAAGGTCAACATGAATTTTAAAAAATTTTATTTAATTTTTGGATTATTATTAGCACAGCTTTCTTTTTCTCAAGAAGGGATAGCCGTTTATTCCGATTATTTATCAGACAACTATTATTTATTACACCCATCGATGGCGGGAGCCGCAAATTGTGCTAAAATAAGACTTACTGCACGCCAACAATGGTTTGGTCAGGATGATGCTCCTCAATTACAAACGCTTAGTTTTAATGGTAGTGTAGGTCCGCAGTCGGGTATTGGTATTATAGCTTTTAATGATGTTAATGGTTATCATTCGCAAACCGGAGCAAAGGTAACTTATGCTCACCATATTCGTTTTTCAAGGAGTGATTATGATCTTAATCAGTTATCTTTTGGTATGAGTGCCGGATTGGTACAAAGCCGACTTGATGAGACTGAATTTGGTCCTGAGTTTGATCCTATTATTGATGGAGGTATGCAACAAAAAGATTCTTACTTTAATATTGATATAGGTGCTTCTTACCATTATCTTGATTTTTATGCTCATTTTACTGCTAAGAATGCTATTGCAAGTAAAAGGGATTTATATACTGATATTGAGAGCGATAACCTTAAAAAATATATTTTTAGTTTGGGTTATGTATTTGGTTTTCAAGATGCGCTACAGTGGGAGCCTTCTATAATGTTCCAAGCTGTGGATGAAACTAAAGAGCGAACTATAGATATTAACCTTAAGTTGTACAAAGAAATGGATTTTGGAAGACTTTGGGGAGGTTTATCATACAGGAGGAGTTTAGACGGTGCTCAGTATGTTGATAATAATGGTGGTGCAGTTGACCAGAATTTACAGTATTTTACTCCTATAATTGGTATTAACTATAAAAATTTCATGGTTGCTTATACGTATTCTTATTTAACAGGAGATGTTAAATTTGATAACAGTGGTTTCCACCAGATAACTTTGGGTATTAACCTGTTTTGTAAGAGAGAAAAATATGACTGTAATTGTCCTGCAGTTAATTAATTATAAAGTGATATTATTAGTTCTGTCCCGATATAACCTATCGGGACTATTTTTTTGTATTAAATTATGATTGTAAAAGAAGTAAACGGAAAGCATCCGCAAATACCTGATGATTGCTTTATTGCAGAAAATGCCACGATAGTGGGCGATGTTGTTTTGGGTACAGAGTGTAGTATATGGTTTAATGCTGTTTTGCGTGGCGATGTGCATTATATACATATTGGTAATAGAGTAAACATACAAGATGGCGCGGTTATACACTGCACTTATCAAAAGCATCCTACGGTTATTGGTAATAATGTATCTATAGGGCATAATGCTATTGTGCATGGCTGCACTGTAAAGGATAATGTATTGATAGGGATGGGCGCTATTGTTATGGACAATTGTATTATAGAGAGTAACTCAATAATTGCAGCAGGTGCTGTTGTTACTCAAAACACTATTGTTGAATCAGGCTCTATATATGCGGGCGTGCCGGCAAGAAAAGTGAAAGATATTGATGCTTCTGATTTTGCAGGGGAGATACAACGTATCTCCGGTAATTATATAATGTACTCTTCTTGGTTTAAATAAAGCCTTTACAGCGATTAAAAATCTTTTTGCAGCACTGTGTATTCTTTACTTACTATTGTTGTTAAAACATCAGGGTTGGCATTGGTATAAAAAATCTGATTGCTTTTTTGCATTCCTGTATTCAGCAGTCCGTATTTTTCTAATACTGCTTTTGTTTGTTTGGCAACAGCAAGCCCTGAATCTATTATTTTAACGGAATGGGGCAGTATTTTCTTTATTTGCGGTATAAGGTAGGGGTAGTGGCTACAACCAAGCACTAAGCAGTCTATATTCGCTTTTATCATAGGGTTAAGGTACGTTTGTAACAACTCGTCTATTTCATGTCCTCCCAGTTTGCCATCTTCTATAAGCTGTACCAAGCCATGTCCTACTTGTTCTATAACGGTTAGGTTTTTATAGGCTGCTACTGTTGTGTGAAAAAGTTCACTGTTAAGTGTGCCTTTAGTAGCCAGTATTCCTATAGTGCGGGTTCTTGTTTGCAATGCTGCGGGTTTAATAGCGGGCTCTATACCTATAAAGGGAACATCATACCGCTCTCTTAACTCTTTTATGGCATTGGTAGTGGCGGTGTTACAGGCTACCACTATGAGCTTGCAGTTTTGGTTAAGCAAAAACTCAGTGTTTTTACTACTGAGCTCTATTATTTCGTCTTTGCTTTTCTGTCCGTAAGGTGCATTTTTACTGTCAGCAAGGTATAGGGTATTTTCATTAGGCAAAAGGTTATGTATCTCTCTCCAGATGGATGTGCCTCCTATGCCCGAATCAAATAGACCTATGGGTTTTATGCTGTTATTCATACGGTAAAAATAATAAAAAAACGGCTCTTTAACAGAGCCGTTTTTTTATTATGATATTTCGTGTTTTTTATTGGACTTAAAAGCCCAGTTCTTTCTTAACGTCAGCAAGAAGATCCGGTCCGTCCGCCACTATAACGCCACTGCCTACAGTAGAGTCAAGTACATACTGGTAACCTTTTGCTTTAGCAACTTTTTGTATTGCTGCTTTAGCTTTTTCAAGAATAGGTTTTAATATTTCTTCTTGTTTCTTTTGCATGTCTTTAGAAGCGGTTTGCTGATACTGTTGTATTCTGTTGCCCATTTCCTGTACTTCCTGCGAACGTGTTTCGTTTATGGCATCGCTAACGGTAGCTGCTTCCTGGTCGTATTTTTTTATTTTATTTTGATACTCTTCTACCATAATTCTGTACTCGTTATCAAATGTTTTACCATAGTTTTCAAGCTGAGTGTTTGCAGCTTTCATTTCCGGCATAGCACCCATTAGCTCTGTTACATTGATATGCGCTACTTTAGCTTGTGCCGAAACTACCTGGCTTGTTCCGACAAAAAGTATTGCAGCGATTAATAAAGATTTTAATTGTTTCATCATTTAAGGTATTTATATTAATTTTTGTTTTGCTTTTATTCTATTCTTCATCAGTAGTTTCAGTGTCTGTAGTTGGGGTGGGTGTACTGTTTTTATTTTTTTCTTCCTCACGGGCTTTTTTGGCAGCTTCCCGGTCAGCTATTATTTTGGCTCTTCGCTCTTCGGCTGCTCTTTTCCTTTCTTCCAGTACTTTTTCTCTTGCTTCTCGTGCTGCCTGTGCAGCATCCTGTTTTTCTGTATTTTGGGCAGCATTGCTTTTCGGCTGCGGAGTTTCTTCTTCATCGGTAGAGGCAGGGTCATCAGTTGAATCTACATTGCCCTTATCCTCTGTATCCGGAGTTTTACCGCCATTTCTTTTTGCCTCTCTTTCTTTTAGCAGTTGCTCACGTCTTTCCTGATATTCTTTTCTTTTTGCTTCCTGTGCTGCTTTTCGTTCATCAATAGCACGCTGTCTTTCCGTCTTTCTGTCTTCCAGCTTTTTTTGTCTTTCCTGATACGCAGGGTCAGACTCTAAATCTTCTTGTGCATCCTTTTCTTCCAGTCTTTTAAGCTCTTTGCTGCTAAGCTGGCTTTGTTTTGCAGCCCTTGTAAGCAGGGCTACTACCCGGTCGCTAATATCATGCCTTTTGGCGGCAAACAGCATGGTAAGGTCAGATGATCTGTCAAAAACAAAATCATAATTTCTGGCTTCTGCCAAATCTTGTATTATAGTAAATACCTGATCTTGTATTGGTTTTACTAGAACTGATTTTTGACTGATAAGGTCGCCTGTAGGACCAAATCTTTTTAGCTGATAATCCAGTAATTCTTTTTCCTGAAATGCAATTTCTTCTTCGCGTTCCTCAATAAGTTCTTTAGTAAGCAATGCTTTTTCGGCTTTAAGGCTTTCTTTTAGTTTATTGATTTCGTTTCTTTTAACTTCAATCTCTTGTTTCCATTTTTGCGCTTTTTGCTCTAATTGATTTTTTGCTTCGGCATAATCCGGCACTTTGTCCAGAATGTACTCCATATCAATGTAGGCAATTTTCAGTCCTCTTTGGGCTGTTGCCGTCAGTGTCACAAAAATTGTAAATAATACTAAAAATATTTTTTTCATAACCTGTAATAATTACGTATTAGAAAATATCATGCCAGTTTTTTAAAATTGCTGCCCTATGATAAAGTGTGTCTCCCAACCATTCTTTTGAGTACCGCCCGGCAATGGGTCGAAACCATGACCAAAATCAATACCCAATAATCCGAATGCGGGCATAAACACCCTAAGACCAAATCCTGCCGAACGTTTGAGTGCAAACGGGTTATAGTCTGCAAATTCATCATATGAGGCTCCTGCTTCTGCAAATGTAAGAACATATATCGAAGCTTGAGGTTTTAATGTTATCGGGTAGCGCAATTCTAACGAAAATTTATTATATACCGTACCACCGTCATTAGATGACAATGCCTGGTTAGGATATCCTCTTAGCTGTATTACTTCGCGACCGTCTAATGCAAAGTTAGCCAATCCGTCACCACCTAAAAAGAATCTTTCAAACGGTACTAAGCCTCGTTCGGAGTTGTAAGCTCCCATGAAACCAAACTCTGCCAGAGAACGGAATACTAATTTATCATAAAGGCGGGTGTACCAGTCAGCCTTAAACTTTACCTTATAGTACTCAAGCCAGTTAAATTTCTTTTGGTCAACTTTTGCAGGGTCGGCTGCTGCCTCCTGGAAGGAAGCTACAGGGTAGCCGTCTTCATCAAGGTAAGCGCCTTCGGGTACTTGTACTATACTGCCGTCCGGTGCTTCTATCTGATATGGCTCTCCATTGTTTCTTAATTTGTATTTTTCCTGATTTTCAAGATCGCCATAATTTATACCGTTAAGGTAGGAATACGGTAATGTTGTTCTGAAACTTACGCTAACCAGTGAGCCATATATAGGGTATATAAGGCTGTTACCTCTGTTGTCCCGGCTAAGCTCTATAGTGTAGGCAAGGTTTCGCGAAGAGCCATCTCCAAAGGTAAATAATCCGGTGTTATAATTGTTAAGATTGTAATACTGGAAGGTTAATGAATGGGAAAGTGTAACCCTGTCGCTTATACCGCTTAGCCTTTTGGCAAGCCCCATGGTAATTGACGATATGGTGAAACTTTGCGATCTGTTTACATCTCTTGTCTGGAAATTATATAAAAATTGCCTGCTGTGCGATAACGAACTGAAGAATTGTATTGGTTTTTTCCCTCCAAGCCATGGCTCTGTAAACGAGAAGCTGTATGTTTGAAAATAGGTACTACCCTGTGCCCTTAGTGACAGCTTTTGCCCATCGCCCATAGGTATTGGTTTGTAAGCATCCTTTTTGAATAAATTACGCATGGAGAAGTTGTTGAACGACAGTCCCAGGGTACCAATAAAACCGCCACCGCCATAACCGCCTTGCAGTTCTATCTGGCTCGATCCTTTTTCGGTTACATGCCATTCTACATCTACAGTACCGCTTGCGGGGTCAGGGTTTTTAACATCAGGGCGAATGGTTTCAGGGTCAAAAAAGCCCAATGTACCAAGCCCCCTTACGGTGTTTACTACTTCTTCCTTATTCCATTTTTGTCCCGGTCTGGTAGTAAGCTCTCTATAAATAACGTGGTCGTTAGTCTTGTCATTACCCACAACGGTTATGTTGTTAAAGTAGGCTATAGGCCCTTCGGTAATTCTAATTTCAAAATCTATAGTGTCATTAGCCGTTCTTACCTCTACTGCATTAATGTTAGAGAAAAGGTAACCGTTGTTTTGATACAGGTTGGTAATATCTTCGCCGTCAGGTCTGTCTTTATCAGCTATCCTTTTTTGAAGTAATACGCCATTATATACATCTCCTTTTTTAATGCCTAATATCCTGTTTAGTTCCTGATTGGTATATACGGAATTACCTAAGAATTTAATTTCTCCGAAATAATATTTTTTCCCTTCTTCTATCGTAAGGTCTATGGCAACTTTGTTGTTTTTAGGGTTATATACTACCGTATCCGATGTTATACGTGCATCGCGGTATCCTTTTTCTTTATATTTTTCGACTACGTTGGCAAGGTCTTCTTTATACCTTTCGTTAGTAAACTTAGACGGGCTGAATATTCTGAGCGGATTTGGAAAGCCTTTCTCTTTTGTTTTCTTCATCGCTTTCTTAATCTTACGGTCAGATAATTGCTCGTTCCCGTTTATATTAATGTCAGATATCCTTACTTTTTTACCTTTATCTATATTGACCACCATTTTTACAGTATTGGTACTGTCAGGAATAACATTTATAGCTACTTTGGCTTTGTAAAAACCGTCTTTTTTATACTTGTTTTCTATATAGTTTTTAGTATTGGTAACAAGGTTTTCGTTAACAATTGTTCCTTTGGTAAGCTGGGTATCTTTTATAAGCGATTCGCGTTTTCCTTTTCTTACGCCTTGCATTTTTACATCGCTAAGTTTGGGCAGCTCGTTCAGGTTTAGTTCCAGATACAGGCTGTCGCCTTCTATTTTATTAGCATAAAAATTAATATCATTGAAAAGTCCCAGTTGCCATAATTTTTTAATAGCTGTACTTATCTCTTCGCCGGGTACATGTATGGTTTGTCCTTTTTCAAGACCTGTAAAGGTTAATACTGTATTTTCGTTATAGCTTATTTTTCCGGAAACGGTAATGTCGGCAAGTATATATTCTTTGCCGGGTTCAAGACCGTTGGTTTCCTGGGCAAAGGCAATATTGCCTGTTGCAAGTAATAAAAAGCCAAATAGGAGCTGAATACTCTTTTGGAACATTGGCTTATTTAATTTGTTCACTGGTTTTTCCAAATCTGCGTTCTCTTTTTTGATAACTGATAATTGCTTCATGTAAATCTTTTTCCCTGAAATCGGGCCATAAAATATCTGTATAATAAAATTCGGCATAAGCTACCTGCCATAGCAGAAAGTTGCTTATACGTTGTTCGCCGCTGGTTCTTATTACAAGATCCACATCCGGCAGGTTGCTGGTGTATAAATGCTGGTTTATGGTAGATTCACTGATGTCTGATATTTCGAGGTTATTGGTTTTTATTTTTTCGCTTATCGCTTTTACAGCCGATACTATCTCTTCTCTCGAGCCGTAGCTTAGCGCAAGGGTAAGTGTCATCCGGGTATTGTTTTTTGTGATTTCAATAACTTCGTCAAGTTGTTTCCTTGCCGATTCCGGTAACTGGTTTGTATTGCCTATTGTAGATAGTTTTATATTGTTGTTTTGCAGTGTGGGCAACTCGTTTTTTAATGAGTTTACCAGCAATTTCATAAGTGTGTCAACCTCCAGTTTAGGTCGGTTCCAGTTCTCTGTAGAAAAAGCATATAATGTAAGGTTTTCTATGCCCAGTTTTGCGGAGGCTTCTACTGTTTCGCGTACGGCCTTAGTACCATTTTCATGTCCAAAAACGCGAAGCATACCTTTTTGTTTTGCCCAACGACCGTTACCATCCATAATTATGGCAAGGTGTTTAGGTAGTCTATCGGTGTCTATTGTGGTGTTTTGATTCATAAAATTAGTTAGCGCAGTAGCAGGGTTTATTACCAAAGGTGTAGGTTAGTGTGAAGCCGGTAAAAACATACCAGTCGTTGCTTTCGAGGTTACCGAAACTAAGCTCTTCATAATCCGGGTGGTTGCTGCCATCCAAATTGTCCGTAAATGTATATCGTGCGCCCACTTCAAATCCTATTACAAAATTTTCAATCACATTGGTTTTAATACCTACCACCATAGGTATGGCAATACCTCCTTTACCATCTTCGGTATATACTCTGCCATTCTCTATACGTTTTTCGTCATACCTAAAATAGCTTAAACCGCTATATACGTATGGTGTAAGTTTTAAATCCGGCTCATGCAGGTTAAAATCAAAAAAGTTAAATTCAAGCCCTAAAGATAATTCTTTTACACTATTCTCAAACTCATAACCCCTTTGTTTTCTTCCTGATACTTCAGAGTCAGCATCGTTAGAACTGATCTTGCCGTAAGTATATGATATTCTCCATGAGTGTCTCGGACTGCGGTTCCATTTGTACATTATGCCCAATGCCACATCCTTTGGGGCAATATAATCCGTAGGACCAATATCGCCAATGTAATTACTGCCACCTACAAATACACCTAATTCGTTTATTTGTGCTTCAGTTTTTACACTCATTAAGATTAATACTATAACAAAAAAAATCCGGTTCATTCGTTCAAAATTGGGTGCAAATATAACAATATAGATTTCTAAAATCCCTTACATTGGTCATTTTACGTCTATATGCATATAATTTAATAAAATAATACTGTCTTGAAAACGAAAGAAGAGGCGGTGTAGTATATATGTACTGTAAAAATCTTGGTTTAATTTCTTTTGTCTTCGCCCCATAAAAGTTTTTTTCGGAGCGTGTCAAGAAACTTTTCCTGAGGAAATTCAACCAAATGAATTTTAAAATCTGTTTTTTTAATGCAAAGTTTGGTTTCCACATCTACTGATATTATTCGGGAATCCAACGATACCAAATGTTGCTCTTCACGGCTTGATACTCTTAGTTCAATATCCGTATCATCGGGTATTACAAGCGGGCGTGCATTAAGGTTGTGCGGTGCAATGGGGGTAATTACCAAACTGTTTACGCCCGGCATGAGTATAGGACCGCCACAGCTAAGGGAGTAGCCTGTAGAGCCTGTAGGGGTAGATATTATAAGCCCGTCAGCCCAGTAGGAGTTAAGGTAGTCGCCGTTAAGCCGCGTTTCTATCGTTATCATCGATGTGGTATCTTTACGGCTAACGGTAATTTCGTTAAGCGCATAATCAAGCTCTTCCAGTTCGCCTTGCTTGCCTTTATAATCTATAGTTAATAAAGTTCTGGATGATATATTATACTCTTTTGTAAAAATAAGGGGTAGTAATTGCTCTATGTTTTCCTGCTGTACGGTGGCAAGAAATCCGAGCCTTCCGGCATTAATGCCCAGTATGGGTATGTTTTTATCTCTCACATAGGTGGCTGCCCGCAGCATAGTACCATCGCCGCCAATGCTTATAAACATATCGAAGCCTGACTCCAGCTCTTTATGCGAGGCAAAAGTAGCAAAAGCAGCATCTATAAAGCTGTTTTCAATAAGAACATCATAAAAGTTTTTCTCAAAGGCAATTTCCGCATCGTGGCTGTTTAATATTTTCAGCACCGTTGCTATAATATCTTCAGTATTGTCTTTATAATATTGTCCGTAAACAGCAATTTTCATATATGAGAGTTAAATATTCAGGTATTTATCTAAGTAATCACTCCGGTCTTTCAGTGTGTTCAGGTAAACATCTTCCTGATGCTCAGAAATAATATCATAATTATACCTCCTGAAGGTTTGTATAATTTCGCTAAGCCCTCCGGTACTTATTTTTATGGTTATTTGCACCTTGTCAAGGTTTGCATCAGATACAAAAAGTCCTAATAACTTACTGTTGTTGCTCTCTACAATTTGTGCTGCCTCACTCATGCTGTAGTCTGCTATATTTTTTTCCACTACCAGTATGCCGCCATTTTCTTTCAGAAAAGGAGTTTCGTGAAAGAAACGTATTATGTCGGCTATTTCATAATAGCCTATATACTTGTTGTTGCTATCCAGTATAGGCATTACATTCGTTTCATTTTTAGCAAAAGCTTCCAGTACATCAAGCCAAATAGTAGTATCTCTCACAAAAAAGCGTCCGAGAGAAAAACGATCTTCACCCACTTTTTTTTCAATATCCATTAGCTCGGTATCTTCGGCATTAGCGCAACCTATATAAACGTCATCTTCCATAACAGGAAAGTGCGAAAACGGATATTCTGCAAACAAATCCTGTGCTACGGCAATAGAGTCGTTTGTGCGTAAAGGTTTTATGTCGTTATTGATAAAATCTGTAATATCAATCATGGGGGCAATACGGTTTTTATTTATGCAAAATAATCAAAAAATAAGGATATTCTGCCTTTTTAAGTTTGTATTTTTGTGATACAAAACCACATTTAACAAAGATATGGCAAAACTGAGTGTAAACATAAATAAAATAGCCACATTACGTAACTCCAGAGGCGGGAATGTGCCCGACTTACTAAAAGTGGCTGCCGATGTGCAACGCTTTGGTGCACAAGGTGTAACCATACACCCACGACCTGATGAAAGACACATTCGCTATCAGGATGCGCGCGACCTTGTGCCGATAGTGCATACCGAATATAATATAGAAGGAAACCCTGTGCGAAAGTTTATTGACCTGGTGCTGGAGGTAAAGCCCACACAGGTAACCCTTGTGCCCGATGCCGATGATGCCATAACAAGCAATGCGGGTTGGGATACGGTGAAGCATAAGAGCTTTTTGCAGGAGGTAATACAGGAGTTTAAGCAAAACGGCATACGTACCTCTATATTTGTAGATCCGGTATCGAAAATGGTAGAAGGAGCAAAAGCTACGGGTACTGACAGGATAGAGCTTTATACCGAAGCCTATGCGCACCAATATGGTTTGGGTAATAAAGATGGGATTCAACCCTATGTTGAGGCAGCGCAGGTGGCTAACCAACTGGAAATGGGGATAAATGCAGGGCACGACCTGAGTTTGGATAACATACAGTATTTTAAACAAAATATACCCGGCTTGCTCGAGGTATCCATAGGGCATGCCCTGATAGCCGAATCGTTATATTTGGGATTGGAAAATGTAGTAAATATGTATTTACAAAAATTGAAATAGAATATGCTTGAATCAAGAATAGAAGGAACAGGAAAACCGTTTGTTATACTGCACGGCTTTTTAGGAATGTCGGACAACTGGAAAACCCTTTCGGGAGATTATGCTGAAAAGGGTTATGAAGTGCATGCCTTAGATATGCGAAATCATGGTAAAAGTTTCCATTCGGATGAATTTAATTATGATGTTATGGCGCAGGATATACTTAAATATTGTGAAGGGCATAATCTTGAAAAGATAGATTTGATGGGGCACTCTATGGGAGGCAAGGCAGCTATGTTTTTTGCGATGACATACCCTGAAAAAGTGAATAAGCTTATCATAGCCGATATTGGTACAAAGTATTACCGACCGCACCATCAGGATATACTGGCAGGGCTTTCCGCTGTCGATTTTTCGCAAAAACCGTCACGCAGCGATGTGGAAGAGGTGCTGAAAGAGTATGTGCCCGATTTTGGTACACGGCAGTTTTTAATGAAAAGCCTGTACTGGAAAATGCAGGGGCAGCTTGCTTTTAGATTTAATCTTGATGTGTTTAATAAAAATCCTGAAAATATAGGAGAGGCGTTGCCCGAAGCTGCTGTGTATAACGGCGAAACGCTTTTCTTGAAAGGAGAAAAATCCAATTATATAAATGAGGAAGATACAGAAGGTATTAAAAAACATTTTCCGAATGCGGAGATTGTAACGATAAAAAATGCAGGGCACTGGCTGCATGCCGAAAATTCGGAAGATTTTTTGAGAGAAACATTAGCATTTCTTAATCAGGGTTAATCATCGTTCCCTGTAAGGAGCGAGGGGAGTATGGTGTTTTTTAACCCCTGCTGTAAAAAACGCCACAAAAAGTTAAAGACTGATTTGTTTTTTACCCTTTCGGCGGTAACCTCAGTATTTTTTATATTGCCGTTACTGTCGTTTTTTACAACCAAATTGCCAACAAAAGAGAGTAGCTTATTTTTGTTGTTACTGTCCTTTTTCAGTATTTCAACCTTAAGGTTGTCATAACGTATCGCAAAACTCCCTGTCGATTTTTCTCGGTTTCCATTAAATGTAAAATCTACTCCGGTAATATTACCCGATGTTTTGGCATTCATTAACCCTTTCGTCACGGTGTTAAGCTGTGCGGCATCCAAGTTTTGCAATCCCCCTTCTATAGTAAAAGCATCGGAAGTATCAGTTATATTAAAAAACCAATGCACTTGTAGCGGAGATTGTTTCATAAACATGGCTTGCACATCTATAACGGTATTGGGTATTTCTTTTTTCCCGACAGGGCTGTACAAATTATAAACACTGGCATAAAAATCAGAAAACAAAACTTTTCCGGGTGCTTCGTCATAAGTCAGTTGTTCCTCATAAACTATTGCCGATTTTTTCAGCATAAGCGTATCTACCTTCAGGTCAAAATCAAGCTCGCGAAGCATCTGGCTGTACAGTTTTTTCGTTTTCAGGTCATCTTTTACCATTTTGCCCCTGTATATATTGGCATCCATATTTTCTATGCTTAGCTTCGGGATATGCACAAAAAGGGTGTCGTTATTATATCCCCAGTCATTTTCAGGAACATCAATTTTAGCTGCGCTTATGGTAAACTGGTCGCGCTCTACAGGTATCATTTGGTTAAATTGTGCCCTGCTTTGCTGCGGTATAAGTTTAAAACCGGAGGCAGAAAATACATCTTTGTCTTTTTTGATATGAGTAAGGGTTATGTTGTAGAATGTATTGACTTTGTAAAAAACGCTGTCGCAGCTAAGGCTGTAATTTTTATACCGCACGGGTATTTCTTTAGTAACAGAGGTGCTGTCTATAGTTGTATTGTTTATTTCGAAATTAATGTTACTTGCCTTTGCCGTAATATTATGCAGAGAATCCAGCATACGGAATTTTCCTTTTTTTATCTCTATTCTTTGCGTAGTAATAGTGTTTTCAAAAGGTTTTATAAAGTCATCCTCAGTGTTATATTTCTTATCTTTAGGATATAGTGTAAGCTCCGGGGTATCTATTGTCACATTTTTAACCTTAATGCGGTTTTGCCACAATAACGCCCACAAGTTAAACCCTTCTACTTTTACCTGTTTTACCTTGCCAAAAGCGCCTTTATTCATTTTTACAGACAAACTGTCTTTAGGCGAAATATAGGCATTGTGTACTGTAAAACTGCCCGAAACGAGCCGTACATCAATGTCTTCATAGTTTATATTATACGGAAAATCTTTCTGAGCGTATAGTATTCCGGGCAGTTTTTGGGTTACCCAATACTTTATACCAAAGTTTATAAGCAGCAGTAAAGCAATAATACAGCCCAGTATAATGGAGGCTTTTTTTAAAAAACGCATTTTTTTTAAGGTTTATAACCAGAAAGGTACATATTATATTTTCAATCGATTAATTTTTAAGTTTTTATTAGTAATTCTTAAAATAATAGGTTTTGGGATATTACTGAGATATATTGTATTTTATCAAAATTTTAACACTAATACTTGCTAATTATGTAATTTATGATTTATAGTTTTAAATAATAAATATTATGATTGCATAATAAATTACCTAAAAATATTGTATAATTCATATTTTATGCTAATTTTGAAATAAGAATATGAAATGAAAAACTAACACATTTTTACAATGAGAAAACTATTATCTTTAACAGTTGCGGCTTTAACAGCTTCCTCTGCTTTTGCAGGAGGATATCGCGTTGCCCTGCAGGGTCAAAAGCAATTGGCTATGGGGCATACCGGGGTAGCGGTTGTAAACAGTGCCGAGGTGATGTTCTTTAACCCTTCGGGTATGGCATTCCTTGAAGACCGTTTTAATGTATCGATTGGTGGTAACGCCCTTTTTGCACGAACTAAATTCCAAAATGAAACGTATAACTGGAAAGCTTCTACCGAAAACTTCGGTACACCATTTACTGCCTATGTTTCTTACAGAGTGAACGATTGGTTATCGGCAGGTGTTGCCGTATATACGCCATACGGAAGTGCGGTAGAGTGGGATGAAGACTGGCAGGGGTCGCACTTGGTAAACGATATAGACCTTCAGGCTGTATATATACAACCAACGGTATCCGTAAAGCTAAGCGACAGGTTTAGTGTAGGTGGAGGACCTATATATGTAACAGGAAGCGTAAACTTTAACAGAAACCTCACCAGAAGCCTTACTAACGAGGAAGGCGAAAGATCTGACCTTACCATTGATGCATCCGGTGTAACAGCTTGGGGGTGGACAGCAGGTTTTATGTTTAACCCTATAGATGATTTAATGCTTGGGTTTAACTACCGCTCTGAAATTACTATGGAAGCGCGCGATGGCGATGCTACTTTTAACGACCTTCCTGCTTTTGCAGAAGGTACATATACCAATACTACTTTTAGTGCCGATCTTCCGCTTCCTGCCGAACTTGCAGTAGGTTTTTCGTATAAGGTAACTGATAAATGGCTGGTAGCTGTTGATTATAACCGTGCTTACTGGAATGCGTACAAGTCCCTTGATGTGAGTTTCGGTAACGATACCCCAACATCTGTTAACCCTCGTAACTATAAAGATGCAAGTACGTACCGAGTGGGTACACAGTATGTGCCTAACGAAAAATTTGCTTTCCGTGCCGGTTGGTATTTTGACGAAAGCCCTGTGCGCGACGGTTATTTTGCTCCTGAAACTCCAAGAAACGATTCTATGGGCTTTACAGGTGGTTTAACATATCAAATTAACAAAAAACTGGGTGTTGACTTTTCGTTCCTTTACCTTCACTTTGATGAAGTTGATAATTCATACGACCATTATTCAGAAGGTACTCAGGATAATGTTTCTTTTGGGGGTACTTATAAAAATGTGGTATTCTCTCCGGGCGTTGGTTTAACCTACAGTTTCTAAAAAAAGATGAAAATGAAAAATAAAATTATATGCTTATCCGTACTGGCATTTATATTTGCCGGTTGCGAACCAGAGTTTGAAAATGAATTGAGCAATAGCAGCTACAATTCGGGCGATGCCGATTTTAGTTCCTATGTTGCAGTGGGTAACTCCCTTACCGCAGGATATATGGATGGCAGTATGTCGCGCGTTGGGCAGTCATACTCATTTCCTAACCTGTTGGCACAGCAGTTTGCCGTAGCAGGCGGAGGTGAATTTACACAACCATCGTATGAAGAAGACGTAAATAATCTGGGAGGCATCATCGGTATTCCGGGTTATGGTACAAGATTGATTATAGATGCCTCTGCAGGCGGTCCTGAACCTATAGCGGGCACATCTACCATAACACTTACACAACAGGCAACAGCCTATAATAATATGGGGGTTCCCGGTGCAAAATCATTCCACCTGCTTGCAGCAGGTTATGGTAACTCTGCAGGGGTGCCGTTAGGATTGGCTAATCCGTACTATGTTCGTCATGCAACATCGCCTACAGCTACAGTATTGGGTGATGCAATGTCAAAAAATCCTACCTTTTTTACCAACTGGATAGGCAGTAACGATGTTTTGGCTTTTGCTACATCGGGTGGTGTTGGGGTAAATCAACTAGGTAATTTCGACCCGAATACCTATGGTTTTAATGATATTACCGACCCGACAGTATTTGCCGGTGTATATTCGCAAATAACCACTACACTCACATCGGGCGGGGCAAAAGGCGTTGTAGCTACAATACCCGATGTTACTTCGATACCGTTTTTTACAACAGTACCCCACAACCCAATTACAGCATCGCTTATAGGAGGCGGTAATGTTGCTGTGGGTCAGGCTGCCATAACCCAACTTAATGCTGAGCTTTATGGCCCCATAACACAGGCTTTGGCTGCTTTTGGACAACCTGACAGGATAGCTCCGTTATCTACATCAGGCAATAACCCGTTACTTATTGTAGATGAAACGTTAACAAACCTTTCTGCCCAAATAGCCGGAGCGCTAATACAAGCAGGCTATCCTGCTCCCCAAGCACAGTTTATAGGAAGTATATTCGGGCAGGCAAGACAGGCTACATCAAATGATTTAATTTTGCTGTCCACACGCTCTGTTATTGGTACAGCTCCTGCAGGTATTCCTGCTCCGTTTGATGCCTTTGGTATTACCTATCCGCTACAGGATCAGCATGTGCTTACGGCTGACGAGGCTGATATGGTTGCCGAGGCTACTGTAAGCTTTAACCAAAGCATAAGAGGTATAGCCGAAGTAAACAACCTTGCTGTTGCCGATATGAATGCTATATTGGCAAAACTTGTTACCGGTTTAAGAACGGAGGATGGACAACTTTATAATGCGGACTATTTTAGCCTGAGCAATATTAGCACAGTATTATTTTCGCTTGACGGGGTACACCCTAATGCAAGAGGGTATGCTGTGGTTGCCAATGAAATTATAAAGATTATAAACGACTATTATAATGCTAAATTACCGCAAATAAACGCAGGTAATTTTCCCGGAGCAACGGTTTTACCTACCAATTAAAAATAAAAGTTTAAAATAAATTATCTGAAAGCACCCTTATTTTAGGGTGTTTTTTTAATTTTACAAAACACACTTTTATCCTAAAAAATGAAGACGTTAATAAAAATATTCTTTACTACTATTTTTGTGCTGCTTCTGTCGTACTTGTTACCTGGTATAACCGTTACAGGATGGATGTCGGCTTTGTTGGTTGCACTTGTTTTGGGGTTACTCAATATTTTTGTGAAACCGATACTGATAATTTTTACATTGCCCGCCACAATACTCACATTGGGGCTGTTTTTGCTGATAATAAATGCTGTTATTATAATGCTGTGCAGTGCACTTGTGCCTGGTTTTGATGTGCCAACCTTTTGGCATGCATTGTTGTTTAGCATAGTTCTTTCCATATGCCAGTCATTAGTATCCGGTATGTCAGACAGAGAAGAAACCTAAAACGCGAAAGGCTAACGGGGTAGTAGAAAATACAAAAGTTTAAAAATTTGTATGGCTTGTAAAAATATTATAATTTTGCAAGCCATAATTTTATGGTATTTAAACATTTTTAGATAATGAACATTACGAGAGAGCAGGTAGATGCACTAAATGCTGTTGTTACAGTAGCAATAACAAAAGAAGATTATAAGCCACAAGTAGATAAAGTTTTACAGAATTACAGAAAAAACGCCAATATTCCGGGTTTCAGGAAAGGTGCTGTACCGATGAGCCTTATACAAAAACAGTATGGCAAAGCCGTATTGCTGGATGAGGTGAATAAAGTGCTTCAAACATCATTAAACAACTATCTTACAGAAGAAAAACTGGATGTACTGGGCAACCCGCTACCTAAAATTACTGAGGATTTTGACTGGGAGGCTGATGATTTATCTTTTGAATTTGAATTGGGTCTTGCTCCTGAATTTACCGTAGATCTTAGTGCAAAAAATAAAGTTGTAAAATATACCATAATTGCAGACGACAAAATGCTTGACGAGCAGGTAGAGCGCATACAGAAACAGTATGGCAAACTTGTTCCTAAAGATAAAGTTGAGGAAGGTTACGATATGCATGGTGTTTTCGCTAACGAAGAGAAAGGCATTAACAATGAGGTAACCATCAATACATCTGCATTCAAAACTAAAACCGTTGCTAAAAAATTCATCGGTAAAAAAGTGGGCGATGTAGTTACAGTTTCTACCAAAGGGCTTTTTGATGATGATCATAAATTAATGGATTACCTTAAAGTAGATCATGACGATGTACACGGGCTTGATATAGAGGTAACCTTCACAATAGAGGAAATAAACAGTATAGAGCCTGCAGAACTTAATCAGGAGTTGTTTGACAAACTGTTTGGTGAAGGTAATGTAACCTCTGTAGAAGAAGTTAAAGAAAAAATTAAGCAAGATGCCGAGCAGCAATTTGCACAGCAGGCAGACCAAAAGTTCCTTAACGATGTTACGGAATCGATTATAGAAAACACTAATTTTGATCTTCCTGCCGAGTTTCTTAAAAAATGGATACAAACGGTAGGCGAAAACCCAATAACTGCAGAACAGGCAGAGGAAGAATATGCTAAATCAGAAAAAGGGTTGCGATATCAGCTTATCGAAGGTAAAATCATAAACGAAAACAACCTTCAGGTAAACTTTGAAGAACTTAAAGCCTATGCCTCTGAAATTATTAAAAAGCAAATGGCACAGTTTGGGCAAATGAACCCTACCGATGAAGATGTCGAGAACATAGTGGCACGAGTGCTTTCTAACCAAGACGAAGTTAAAAAACTATCAGAACAGGTAATGAGCGAAAAAATGCTTAACCTGTTTAAAGAAAACGTGAAATACAAAACAAAAGAGGTTACTTACCAAGATTTCGTTAAAGAGATGTATGGTGAATAATTTTCGCAAAAATTGAGTATATTTGAGCGTCATCCTTAAAAGGTTTGACGCTTTTTGTTTCTTTGATTAACAATAGCTAAAAAATCTGAATATGAACTACGGTAAAGAATTTAAAAAATATGCCACTAAACATCACGGCATAAATAATTTATATTATGACAAACTGGTAAACCGCGTAACCCCAACCGGTATGACTCCGTATATTATGGAAGAACGCCAGATGAATGTTGCCCAGCTCGACGTTTTTTCGCGTTTGATGATGGACAGGATTATTTTTTTGGGTACCGGTATAGACGACCAAGTGGCAAACATTGTGCAGGCACAACTTTTGTTTTTAGAAAGTACAGATGCCTCTAAAGACATTCAAATATATATCAACTCACCGGGAGGCAGCGTATATGCCGGTTTGGGTATGTATGATACTATGCAGTATATAAGACCCGATGTAGCAACAATATGTACCGGTATGGCAGCCTCTATGGGTGCTGTATTACTTTGTGCGGGAACTGAAGGGAAACGTTCGGCTTTACCACATTCAAGAGTAATGATACACCAGCCCTCAGGCGGTGCACAAGGAGTAGCAACCGATATGGAAATAAACCTTCGTGAAATGCTGAAACTAAAAGAAGAGCTATATCAAATTATCTCTAAACACTCAGGAAAAAGCTACGATCAGGTATATAAAGACAGCGAGCGCGACTACTGGATGAAAGCTGAGGAAGCGAAAGAATACGGAATGGTTGATGAAGTGCTTATAAGAGAGTAGAAAATAACAGACAAACTTTTTACGTTATTCAGCTTACAGGCAGTAAAATGCACTGTTGCTGGATAATGAAATTTTAAATATGGCGAAAGAAGTATTAGAATGTTCTTTTTGCGGCAGAAAAAAGCCGGAAACCAATCTGCTTATTGCAGGGATCAGCGCTCACATATGCGATCGTTGCATAGAGCAGGCACACGGCATAGTGCTGGAAGAACTAAAGCAGAGCGGAGCATCGGCAGGTGCTGCCGACCTTGAGCTTAAAAAACCAAAGGATATACGCAAATTTCTCGATCAATATGTAATAGGGCAGGATCAAACCAAGAAAGTGCTTTCGGTTGCCGTATATAATCACTACAAACGATTAATGCAGCAACATGATGATGAGGATATTGAGATAGAAAAAAGCAATATACTTATGGTGGGGCAAACCGGTACCGGTAAAACCCTTGTGGCAAAATCTATAGCCCGTATGCTTAATGTACCGCTTACCATAGTTGATGCTACGGTTTTAACCGAAGCAGGTTATGTGGGTGAAGATGTAGAAAGCATATTGACAAGGCTGTTGCAGGCTGCTGACTATGATGTAAAAAAAGCTGAACGCGGTATAGTGTTTATTGATGAGATAGACAAAATAGCCCGTAAAAGTGATAACCCGTCTATTACCCGAGATGTATCGGGTGAGGGTGTGCAGCAGGCATTACTGAAATTGCTGGAAGGCACTATAGTAAATGTACCGCCCAAAGGCGGGCGCAAGCACCCCGACCAGAAGTTTATAGAGGTAGATACACAAAACATACTGTTTATAGCCGGAGGCGCATTTGACGGTATCGAACGTGTTATATCAAAAAGGCTCAACCATCAGGCAGTAGGATACAGCGCATCAAAAAGTAATGATAATGTAGATAAAGAAAACCTTTTGCAATACATTATCCCTAAAGATGTAAAAGATTTTGGGCTGATACCCGAAATAATAGGCAGGTTGCCTGTGCTTACCCACATGGATCCGCTTGATAAGGATACGCTGAGAGCAATACTTACAGAGCCAAAAAATGCACTGATTAAACAATATAAAAAGCTATTTGCAATGGATGAGGTAGAGTTTACCATATCCGAAGATGCATTGAACCATATTGTTGATAAGGCGTTAGAATATAAACTTGGCGCGAGAGGTTTACGCTCGTTATGCGAGGCAATATTAAACGAGGCTATGTACGAATTACCAAGCTCGGATGATAAGGAGCTGTATGTAGATAAAGACTATGTAGAACATCATTTGAATAAAAACTTGTTGAAAAGGCTTAAAGCTGCTTCGTAAATAAGAATTAATCGAAATAAAAAAAAAGGGCTGTCTCAAAAGTGTCATTCTGAACGCAATGTAATGGAGTGAAGAATCTCAATTATTTTATAAATAAGAGATTCTTCCTTCGTCAGAATGACAAAAATGCTTGTTTAAGCACTTTTGAGACAGCCCCTTTTTTATTTATCTGCTAACAGCAGTATTTTGCTTTTGAGTAATTGTTACATGCTTTTCCGCTTGCTGTGCCTTGTCAATTTTTTCATTTTGACTGATACAGCGTTTTCTTCCCCCACAACTATAGCGGTGTAGTTTGGGCCCGCAGGCAGTTGTTAAAAACATCAGTGCGGCTCCTGCCAGTAGTACATAATTCCTTTTCATATAGCTCATTTAAATTTGTTTTCGGTGGCAAAAATAAAGTAATAAATTTTAATTCATTGATATTCTTGCTGTTAAAATTATTTTTGACAAACATTATACCATACCGGCAGGCAGTACACTGTTTTTTTGCAACACCTTTAACTCCTCTACATAATGCCGCTCGTTAGAGAGTCGGGGTATTTTGTGTTGTCCGCCCAGTTTGTCCTTAGCCTTTAGCCAGTCATAAAACAGCTTAGGACGGGCTACATTAAGCACCAGCGGATTGAGTGTCATATTATTGTAGCGCTTGGCTTCGTAGTCAGAATTTACACTTTGCAGGGCTTCATCCAGCAATTGCCTGAATTTCTCAGGGTCTTTCGGAGCATCTTTAAACTCAATAACCCACTCATGCGCTCCTTTTTGCCTTCCTTCCATAAATATAGGGGCAACAGTATAATCAATTACTTCCGTATCAGTCAGTTTACAGGCTTTGGCAATAGCATTGTCCGTATTTTCTACCATCAGCTCTTCACCAAAAACATTAATATGATGTTTGGTTCTTCCGGTAACCTTTATACGGTGCGGATTGATGGAGGTAAACCGAACGGTGTCGCCTATAAGGTAGCGCCACAACCCGGAGTTGGTAGTAATTACTATAGCATAATTTTTATTCAGTTCCACATCGGCAAGGCGAATGACTTTTTGGTTTAGTGTGCCAAAAGTATCCATAGGGATAAACTCATAAAAAATACCGTAATCTAGCATTAATAATAGTTCGCTGCTGTCGTTGGAGTCCTGTATGGCAAAAAAACCTTCGGAAGCGTTATAAATTTCATAATACTGAAACCCTGCTTTGGGCAGTATTTTTTTATACTGTTCTCGGTAGGGTTCAAAGCTTACCCCGCCATGAAAATAAACCTCTACATTAGGCCAAACTTCGTGCAGGTTGCTCTTGCCTGTTTCTTCCAGTATTTTATTGATAAGTACCATCATCCACGAGGGTACGCCTGCAAAACTGGTTACATTTTCGTTTACTGTTTCATTTACTATGGCTGCAAGTTTGGTTTCCCATTCGCTCATCAGCGATACCTTGTTGCTGGGCGTGCTGCTGAACTCTGCCCACAGGGGCATATTATCTATCAGTATTGCCGAGAGGTCGCCGAAAAAAGTATTATTATCCTCATAAAGCTGTTTGCTGCCACCCAGCCTCAGGCTTTTTCCTGTAAAAAGTTGCGATTCTTCATTGTTATTCAGGTAAAGGCAAAGCAAGTCTTTTGCAGCTTTATAGTGACAATCTTCCAGTGCTTCGGGGCTTACGGGTATAAACTTACTTTTGGCATTGGTAGTACCGCTGGATTTGGCAAACCATTTTATTGGGCTTGACCAAAACACATTTTGTTCGCCACGTCGTGTTTGTTCTATAATAGGCTCTAAATCTTCATACGTAGAAACAGGTACTCTTTCCGAAAATGCAGTATAATTTCTTGCCGATGCAAAGTCATATTTTCTGCCTATAGCGGTGTTTTCTGCCGTACGGATAAGGTTCATCAGCAGCTCTTCCTGTACCTCATTAGGGTATTTGAGAAATAACTCCATATCGTGGATACGTTTTTTTAGTATCCACGATGCTATTGAATTGATTATGGGCAACGGCATATTTGTAGTATCTTAGTGCCTATAAAAATACTAAATTTTCTATGCAATACGAAGGTGTACTCACAAAAATGCAAACCGAGTTTGGCAGCCCAATTCAGTACTATCTGATATTTGATACCAGTTTTTTGAATATGAACCAGTTATTGGGTCGCGATATGGAATTGAATTTCATGGGATTTAAATGTTTGAATTGTGGTAAGAACAAGAAAATTTTCAGGATGGGTTTTTGCTACGATTGTTTTTACAGTACTCCTGCTGCGGGCGACTGGATAATGAACCCCGAATTGAGTACGGCACATTTGGGGATAGCCGACAGAGACCTGGCGTATGAACAGAGAGTGCAGCTACAACCGCATATTGTGTATTTAGCCTCATCAAGCGATATAAAAGTGGGAGTAACCCGAAAATCGCAAGTGCCTACCCGCTGGATAGACCAAGGGGCGAGCCAGGCAATGCCACTTATAGAAGTGCCTAACCGGTATCTTGCCGGTATTACAGAGGTTGCCTTAAAAGGGCATTTGGGTGACAAGATTAACTGGAAAAAAATGCTGTTGAATAATGTAGCTCCGATTGATTTGGCAACAAAACGGACTGAGACGCAACAATGGCTGCCCAATGAAGTAATGCCTTATTTTGAAACTACTAAAGAACAATTATATACTTTACAATACCCTGTCTTGGAATACCCCAAAAAAATAGCAAGCCTGAACCTTACTAAAACGCCCACGTATAGCGGAAAGTTAGTAGGGGTAAAAGGGCAGTACCTTATTTTTGAAGACGGTACGGTGTTTAATGTACGTACTTATGAAGGTTTTGTTGTGCAGATTAATGTTTAGCTGTAAAATAAAAAAAGGGGTTGTCTCAAAAATGCTTATGTAAGCATTTTTGTCATTCTGACGAAGGAAGAATCTCTTATTTATCAAATGATTGAGATTCTTCACTCCATTACATTGCGTTCAGAATGACACTTTTGAGACAACCCCTTTTTTATTCTAAACAATAGTTTTTAATCTATTCTTTCTTTTTGTTCTTATTGAGGAATCCGCCTATAACATCTTTTGCTTTATCCTTCGCCTTTTCTTTGGCTTCTTCCGCTTTTTCTTTAGCTTGTTCTTTTACTTCCTCTTTTGTGGTAGGTATTGGTGTTTTAGTACTGTCAGAGTTTTTACCGCCTATACCTATTATATCTTTTAACTTATCTGTTCCCTGTTTTACCAGTTTATCTTTTTGTTGTGCAATTAACTGCTTGGTAAGGTCGGTTACCGATTTAGAGAGGTCGGTACTCACTTTTGGGTTGGTAAAGTTGCCTGTAATAACCGCATTAACAGGAACGCTGATTTTACTTGCATCCGTATTATTAAGCGAGCTTATTAGCTTAGTTACCTCGCTGCCCAGGTATTTTGCAGGAACATTTAAAGACACATCATACTTCATGGTTTGGTCAAAACCATGCTGACCGCTTACCTGAATAGGAATATCCTGATAGTTAAGGTTTATCGGCTTGATGTTTACTTTTCCGTTCTCAAAAGTAAGGTTAGCCTTTACGTTATCAAGTTTTAGTTTGCTCATATCCAGGAATTTTACATTCTGGCTAAGTGCACTCAGTATCTTGGAATTTTCAGCTTTAACAGCCGTATTAAGCAACTGACCATCCAGATTACCTGTTAGTGAGTTTAAGTCAGGCGTCATTTCTTTACTGTCCAGGTTACCTGCCACATTAATGGTAGTATTTAATTTTCCTGTAATTACATTAGCTATCGGTGCGATAGATTTCAGCATTTCAAGCTGAGTAAATGTTTGCGGTATATCCACTTTATTCAGGTTAAGTCCCATTTTAAAGGTAGGTACTGCGCCTTTGGTAGATACATTTCCGTTAGCGGTTATTATCCCTTCAAATAATGATGTTTTCAGGTTTTCCAATGTTACCGCTTCATCTTTTATAATCATTTTACCCGATACATTTTTCATGTTCAGGTTGTCATATACTACCGTGTTTGCTTTAGCGGTTATGGTACAATCTAAGAAAGCGGGTATTTTAACCGCTTCCGATGTTGCCGCAGGTGCAGGTTTTTCTGCTGTTTCGTCTTTACCACCTTCTGCTTTGGTATCTTCTTTTTTTGCCGAAGCAACAGTCTCAGGAGCCATAAAGTCAGAAACCAACAACTGATTAGAGTTCATGTTAAAGTTACCCTGCAATGTTTGGTCTTTAAACATAAAACCGTAGAAGTTATCTAATGTACCCGTAATAGCAATATCCGAACCGCCCGTTTTGGCATTAAACTCGCTTAATGTTACACGACTTGGGTTAAACTGTACACTGGCTTGGTTTATCTTTATCGGTTTCGGTAACCCGTCACCCGAATAGGTAAAACCGGAAAGGCTCAAGCTACCGCGATTGTCAATTTTTTCATATTGGCTGTTCTCTACCGCTTTCATGTCAAATTTGGTAGCAACATCCGCTTTCAGTATTCCTGATAACGGTACCTCCATTTGTATCGGATAGGCTTTGCCCAAGTTCCCTAAGTTAATAGTCCCTTTCAGTTCGGCATCTACCAAAGCATTTTCGACTACATTGCGAATGGTGGCTTTAGCATCAAACACATCCTGATCTATCCTGAACGAAAGTTTATCAAGGTTAACATAGGTATCGTTAAGCAAACCGGTTTCGTTTACAATTTTAGTATCGATTACAATGTTTTGTACTGATTTTGGCAGGTCAGGATATTGGAACGAAGCATTGTTTGAAGCTATAGCAATGTTAAACTTGGGCACAGTAGTTTCGCTGTACAGTCCGTTTACTTTCCCGTCTATAGTAAAATCGCCTTCGGTTTTAACCGATTCCAAGCTGCCCGAATAGGCTTCGGGTATTAACCCTAAGAAGTTTTTGAAGGAAGAGGTTGGCGTTTTAAACGTAAGGTCAAATTTTTGCCCTTCTTCCACCATGGCAAGGCTACCGTTAAACTCTAATGGCAATTGGTTAATCAGCGCCTTATTTTCTTTAAAGGTATAAATACTGTTTTCAAGATCAAGCCCCAGTACTGCATCCAGTTTCAGCGATACATTGCGCATATAGTTGGTCTTGTCCATATCCATAGTCAGCTTGGCTGTGGTTTTAGTATCAAGATCCAGTTTGCTTTGCTCAAAATTACCGTGTCCTTCATGATACAGGCTATCGATAACCATATTCATTTTAGAGCCTTCGTCAAAATAGCGGAAACGTAAATTTTCTACATTATAATCCTGCATATTCAGGGCAAAAGGCTTGCCTTCCGATGCTTCGGCAGTATCATCTTCCGTTTCATCTTTCTTTAAGGCAATATCAAAATTACCGATACCATCTTTATTGATAAGTATGTTTACAATACCGTTTTTTGTGTGCAAATATTTTAAACTCATGGGTTCACCTTCGCCTTTAAAGAGTTCTTTTATTGACATGCTCAAGTCAATTTGCTCCATATATATCAATGTATCGCCTTCAAACGGGGCTTTATTGATAATACTCAGCTTATCTACCCTTACGCTTGCCATTGGGAAATCGGTAAAAAGGCTTAAACTTACGTCTTCAAAAGCTACCGTAGCATCTACCTGCTCATTAATGGCTTTTGCGACCATCGATTTTATTTTTCCTTTAAAAATAAACGGGGCTGCTATGAGCGCAATGATAAGTACCAGCAATACAATACCGGTCCACTTTAAAATTTTTTTAACCATAGTTTAATTACGTTTTGCCATAAAGATACAAAGAAAGCGATACAAAGAAAGTTAAAAATAGTATAACGCAGCTTATCGAATAGTTATTTCATAAGGCATTATAACCTGTGTTCCGCGTAGTTGGCTGGCACGTCTCAGGCGTTCGATAACCTGATAATTTTCCTCGCCCACTTCTTCTTTAATAAACTCTTCTTTGCTTTGCGCAAAAGGTAAACCGGAAGCATCGGCAAAAAAATCTTCCAGGTTACGTTCATATTCAGGATAATTTACCGTGCTGTAACTGTCGGTTTTACCCAGTTTGGCAGCATAGGCTATGGCATCATCAAGTCCGCCGAGTTCATCAGCCAGCCCGATATTAACTGCATCCGTACCAGACCATACTCTTCCCTGACCAATGGCATCTACCTGCTCTTTAGTCATTTTTCTGCCGTTTGCCACACGGGTAATAAAAGTGTCATAAACACTTTCCACGCTTTGCTGTATTATTGTTCTTGTATCGTCATCCAACGGAGTAAACACACTGTAACCTGCTGCGTTTTTATGCGTGTTTACCTGCTCGGTATGTACACCTATATTTTTAGACAGTTCGGTAAAATTCGGCAATACGCCAAATACCCCTATAGAACCTGTTATGGTAGTAGGTTCGGTAAAAATTCTGTTTGCATTGCAGGATATATAATAACCTCCCGATGCGGCAAGGTTACCCATAGATACTACGACCGGCTTTTTCTTTTTGGCAAGCTCTATATCCCTCCATATCAGGTCAGACGTAAGTGCGCTGCCACCGGGAGAGTCCACACGCAGTACTATAGCTTTTACATTCTCATCATCGGCTGCTGCTTTCAGGGCTTTGCGCATGCTTATTTCGCCAATGGTGGTAAGGTTGCCTTTACCGCTGCCTATTTCGCCCTGTGCATATACAACAGCAATTTTATCTTTCGCGTCCGATAGCAAATCTTTAAATTTATTAGCCTCTACATAGTCCAGTATATCCACAGTATTAATTTCGTCGTCTTTTTTTATTTTAAGTGCATGACGTATGCCGTTGTGAAACTCATCTATATAACCTATTTTATCGATAAGTTTGCTTGCTTTTGCCATATCGGGCGTACGTGCCGAAAGGTTTTCGGCAATACTGTTAATGCTGTCCAGAGGTATGTTACGGCTTTCGGCAATCTCTGAGGCTATGGTGTTCCACACAGAGTTTAGCAGTGTGCTTATCTGTTCTCTGTTTTCAGGGCTCATTTCATTACTCAGGAAAGGCTCTACGGCAGCTTTAAACTTACCATGACGGATAACCTCCATCTTGATGCCTGTTTTTTCCTGTAAGTCTTTAAAGAACATTACTTCGGATGATAATCCTTTAAACTCCATCTCGCCCACGGGGTTTAAATAAATAGTATCGGCTACCGAGTTCAGGTAATAATCTGCTTGGCTATACGTGTCAGAATAGGCAACTACAAATTTCCCTGATTTTTTAAAATCTTCCAGTTTATCTCTCAGGGCTTTATTTTGTGCCATACCCAGTGCAGTGGTGCTGTTGGTTAATGTGATGCCTTTTATTTTATTATCCTCTTGTGCGGCATCAATAGCCTTTAGTACATCCGAAAGACCGTCTGTAGGTTCAGAATTCAGGAAGCTGAACTCATCACTGTAAAAAGTACCTGCATAATCATTGGTTACTTCGCTGATATCAAGCTCTATAACTGAGTTTTCTTTTACCTTAACCACATCATCACTACCGCTGCCTGCGGCAACACCAATAACAATAATGACTAATAAAAACAAAAGACAAAACAGGAAAAGCCCTACTACTGTTGACAGTACATTTTTTAAAAACTGCATATAAATACGATTTAAATTTTAAGTATATGTAGCAAAAATACATATTATGTTACAGCCATTGTTGTAATTACCTATATCGCTAAAATTTATTAACACCAGCCCACATATCTGTACTGCATTTAAAATTGTTTTATTTACTTTGCATCTCTTATGAAGTTTCAAAATCAGGCAATTTTATCCATAGGCAGTAATCAGGGCGACAGGCAGCAGCATCTTGCCTCGTGTGTGCAATACATCCATAATCATATTGCCACTGTAGTAAAAGTTTCGGCGGTATATGAAACCCCTGCCTGGGGTTTTGAAAGCGATGATTTTTACAACTGTGCCGTTTTGGTACATACCTGCAAAACACCGCAGGTATTACTCGAAGCATTACTGGCGGCAGAGGAAGGCGCAGGACGTGTAAGGCAGAAAAGCGCAGGATATCTTGCCCGCGTTATCGATATAGATATTGTAGCATTTAATGATGAGGTTGTGGCTACAGAAAACCTTGCGGTACCACACCCCCGCATGCACGAAAGAAATTTTGTACTATACCCGCTACGTGATATAAACCCGCGCTGGGAACACCCCTGGATGCATAAAACTATTGCAGAGCTTATAGCTGCCTCACCGGACGGCAGCCCTTGCGTAAAAGTGGCAACAATACCCTCGCCATTACAGGAATACAATCCTGAAAGCCTTAATTACATTGCCATAGAAGGGAATATAGGTGCAGGAAAAACAACCCTTTCGGGTAAAATTGCCGAAGATTTTAATGCCAAGCTGGTACTGGAGCGTTTTGCCGATAACCCGTTCCTGCCCAAGTTTTATAAAGACCAGAATCGCTATGCTTTTTCGTTGGAGATGGCTTTCCTTGCCGATCGTTACCATCAGCTTTCCGATGATTTGGCACAGTTCGACCTGTTCCGCGACTTTGTAGTTGCTGATTATCATATCTTCAAATCACTTATCTTCTCTAAGGTTACCCTTAACGAAGATGAGTACAGACTGTACCGCAAGTTGTTTGATATCATTTATAAAGAGATGCCTAAGCCCGACTTGTATGTGTATTTGTACCAAAATACCGAACGGCTACTGCAACAAATACAAGAACGCGGGCGCGATTATGAGCAGGATATTAAACCCGAATATCTTGAAAAGATAAACAGGGGGTATCTTGATTATATCAATGCCCAACCTGCATTGAATGTTTTGGTAATAGATGTGTCTGACAAAGATTTTGTAAAGAATCAGGAAGATTACATCTGGATTCTCGACCGGATACAGGCAAGGTTAAAGCAAGTATAACATGAAAGCAAAATTGATACTGTTCGATTTTGACGGTACACTGGTTGACTCGAAAGCTATATTTTTTGAGTTGTATAACGAGTTGGCAACCCAAAAAGGTTATAAACTTCTTGATTCTGAAAACATACACTACCTGCGCAGCTTGAGCATAAAAGAACGTTGTCACTATTTAGGCATACCATTATACAAAATTCCTTTTATTGCCAATACGTTAATAAAAAAGTTTCATGCTTCGGTAGGGCGATTGCAGTGTAATGAAGGGATGAAGCCATTGTTAAACACCCTTGATACTGAGGGTTATGCTTATTGTATCGTTTCTACCAATGCAAAGAAAAACATTAAGTCTTTTTTCGAAATGCAGGGTGTTGCCATTCCCGAAATATATACTTCGAGTAAAGTTTTTGGTAAAGATGTATTACTTCGAAAGTTATTAAAGGATAAAAACCTGCAATGGGAAGAAGTAATCTATATAGGCGATGAAGCCCGCGATATTGTAGCGTGCCGCAAATGTAATATACCTGTAGTTTGGGTAAGCTGGGGCTATGATTCAGCCGAAGCAATAACCCAAACACCACCTGATTATACCGCAAATACTCCTGCCGAATTGCAAGAATTGATAAAGCAATTAGTTAGCGTACAAGGCTGACGTGCCCTTTAATTTCAGGGCTTGTACTGTTTAGTTTTATAATATACCAATAGTCCGTTGCAGGGAGCTTATTGCCGTTATAAGTACCGTCCCATTCACGATTATATCGGTTTAGTCCTATAATTATTTTGCCGTAACGGTCAAACACCGTTACCGTCGCCTGCGGATAGGCGGTTGCCATACCGGCTATGGTAAAGGCGTCGTTAATACCATCGTTATTAGGAGTAAAATATTTTTGTACCAGTAATACCCTGAATGTTTTTGTATCGATACCACATCCGTTAAGTGAACGGGCAAAAGCCATATATGTACCATCTTTCAAATCTCGAAATACAGGCGACGATTGATAATTTACACCGTCATGCGAATATTCATAATCTTGTGTATTATCTTCCATAATAATGGTAGCCTCGTCTGTATTGTTCACTTGTACAACAGTAATATCGGGAGCAAGAATAATACCGGCGGTAAAAGTTTGCGAATCAGTACATCCCGAAGCGTTGGTAATTGTTACTGTATAAGTTCCTGCCTCGTCAATGGTAATTCGGGGTGTGGTTTCACCGGTATCCCATAAGTAAGTTACATCATCATCAATTTCGGCATCCAACAGTTCCGTGTCATTCTCACAAAACAGGACAGCCTCATCAGCACCCGCCTCGGGTAGCGGTACTACAGTTATATTTATTGCCGTTCGTACTGCCGATGGGCAACCGTTATGCACTGCTTCGGCATAATATACAGCATCTTCCGTTAGTGCCGGTGTGGTAAATGCTGTACCTGTGGCTATAGGCGTACCCCCTGTTGCATCGGTGTACCAGTTTATTGTTCCTGCCGATGGTGTGGCTTCTAATAGTGTTGGGTTGTCAAAGCAGGTTGTTACATCAACATCAGCAGTTAAGGTAGGTAAGGGTGTTATTACTACCGTTACCGCAGTGCGTTCTGCCGAAACACAGTTAGCAATGCTAACCGCTTCCGCATAATAGGTAGTGCTTTCGGTTAAAAAAGGTGTTTCAAATTCATTACCGCTAAATAGTAGCGAGCCTCCCGTTTCATCAGCATACCAGTTGATTACCCCGTCAGATGCTGTTGCTTCCAGTATGGCAACGCCTTCTTGACAAAGTTGTACTTCGGGAGCTGTTACCGTAATGGTAGGTAATGGGTTTACGGTTACGGTAACCGCTACGCGATTTTCCGAAAGGCAATCGTTATTTACGGCTTCCGCATAAAAAGTTGTGGTAGCATTTATAACAGGGCTTGCTATACTGTTTCCTGTCCCTATAAGGTTTCCGCCCGTTGCGGCATCATACCAGTTGATGATACCTACCGATGGAGTTGCCTGTAGTGTAACACTGCCTCCACCGCAAATAGTATCGGGTATTGTAGCGCTTATGGTAGGATAGGGGCTAACGTTGATAGTTACCGCAGCCCGACCGGCTGATGCGCAGCCTTCGCTGCTAACCGCTTCGGCATAATAAGTTACAGATGTGGTAAGTACAGGAGTAGTAAAAGGCGTTCCTGTCCCTGCCGGAGTACCGCCACTGGGCTGTGTGTACCAATTAACCGTTCCGGCAGTGGTTTGTGCTTCGAGTGTTGCCGTATCTCCTGCACACAAAGCTATAGGCGATGTTGCCGTAACAGTGGGCAAGGGTACAACATTTACAACAACAGCAGCGCGCGTTGCCGATATACAACCATTATTGCTAACTGCTTCGGCATAATAGGTAGTATTCGTATTGATAAACGGAGTTGTAAAAGTGTTGCTTCCTGTTGCCAGGGCTGTGCCTCCTATAGCCTGGTTGTACCAGTTAACAGTACCTGTTGAGGGCGTAGCGGTAAGTGTTACTGTGCCTTCCACACACAGGTTAACAGGTGATGTAGCTGTAATGGTGGGCAATGGGTTTACCGTTACCGTAATAGGGGTACGGTTTGCAGATATGCAGCCATTATTAATAGCTTCGGCATAAAAAGTTGTCGTACCCGTTACAGAGGGGCTTGTAATAGTATTGCCCGATCCTATAAGAGTACCGCCTGTTGCAGCATTGTACCAGTTTATTGAGCCTGCTGATGGCGTTGCGCTAAGCGGTGCCGTACCCGAACCGCACAATGCGGGCGGGGTAGTTATGGTGGTTATAGTGGGCAGTGGTGTTACTGTTATGGTTATTGCTGTTCGTGTTGCCGACGGGCAGTTGTTACTGTTTACCGCTTCGGCATAGAAAGTTGTGGTATTGTTTATAACCGGACTGGTAATAGTGTTGCCCGTTCCTACAAGGTTACCGCCTGTTGCGGCATTATACCAGTTTATTGTTCCGTTAGATGCTGTTGCCTGCAACGTTGCTGTCCCCGAACCGCAAATAGCAGGCGGTGTTGCTCCTGAAGTAACGGTGGGTAACGGGTATATGGTAGCAACAACGGGTGTTCGTGTGGCGGTGGTACACGTTTCATCATAAGCAGATACATAGTATGTAGTAGTAGCGGTAATGGCAGGAGTAGTATAGCTGGTGCCTGTATGTACGGGTGTGCCTCCTGTTGCTGCGGTGTACCAGTACACATCATTAACTCCCGCGCCGGCTAACAGTGTTACAGGACCACTCCCGCATGCTGCGCTCGATCCTGTGCTGGTAATTTCCAGAATGGTTATAGTTGTGGCAGCCGATATCTGTAATATAGGGTCGCCGGGCATACCGCCATATTCTACTATATAACCCTGAGGAGCATATTCATTCGGACCGCCTGCCATAGGCAGGTCATTCCATGAGCCTTGTATTCCTACGCCGGGTGCAGTAATATGAGCATAATCTTCATTATTCTGATTATTAGGCTCGCCATTATTCCAAAATTCATAATTTGGGGTGCTGCCGTTAGGTCCTCCGTTCCAAAAAGTAGTACCTGCCTCAGGACCTGTAACCCATTTCCATACGCCTTCAGTAGCTTCATCGGTACCGCCTATCCAGCCTGTGCCTAATGCCTGTTCGCCTATAAGCTGCGCTTCATCTTCAGATAATATGGTGGCAAGATAACCTTGCAATCCGTAATAGGTTGATGCCTCCGCAGCAACTCTGGCAGCATTCCAGTGTATGCCCTGCTGAGGGATATAGAGGTAATAATGATTGGTAGATTCGAGATAGTTGGCTTGCCCAACGGTTATAGAAAAGGTTCTTGTGCCGGGTATCGGGTTAAGAGCAGTATTAGCATAAACTACATCTTCTACAGCAGCAATAAGATTAGTATAAGACACATCCTGCCCTGTAGTTCCTGTTATACTCAATTTAGCCGAAGTTGCATTCCATGAACTTGTAATACCGGGGTGTGTTCCTGTAAGGGTAAGTACATCCTGCCCGTTTTGATATCCTGACGATATTTGTATATAAATAGCCTCGGTAGCGGTATCATCGGTATCAGTAATAGTAAAAGCAGTTGTAATGTTAAGGCTTCCGCCGGGGCAATATATCTGGTTTCCTGTTGCCGTTAATACAGGGGCATCATTATTTTGCGCCTTAATACCGGGCGATAACGATATAAAAAACAATACTGTAAAAAAGCATTGCTTTAAATTATTTATTCTTAAAAAAGGCTGATTAAAATTATTCATTTCGTAAATATAAAAAACGCAATGCATAAATATAGCCAATTATGCCTATACCTTGTGTTTTGTATAGTTTTTTTGGAAGATATCCCATACAACTATACCTGTACTTACGGATATGTTGAGGGAATGTTTAGTCCCTAATTGCGGTATTTCGATACTGCCACTGCATAACTCAATGGCTTTTTGCGACACTCCTTTTACCTCGTTCCCAAAAATAATGGCATACTTTTTACCTTCTTCGGGTATAAAGTCGTTTAAGAAAACAGCATCTTCTACCTGCTCCACCGCCCATACATCCACGCCCTCTTTTTGGAGTGATGTGATAACTTCCAGAACATCGTTGTTGTATTCCCAAGCAACGGTTTCGGTTGCGCCCAGGGCTGTTTTATGAATTTCTTTATTGGGCGGTACTGCCGTAATACCGCACAGGTATATTTTCTCTACAAGGAAAGCATCTGCCGTACGGAATACTGAGCCTATATTATGCAGGCTCCTGATGTTGTCTAATAGTATAATAAGCGGCGTTTTCTCTGCCTTTTTAAAATCTTCAACACTTTTCCTGTCCAGTTCGCTGTTTTCGAGTTTTCTCATGGTATAAAATCGGTAAAAAGCAAAAATAAACAATCTATCCGGTTTACTTATCCACCAATTACAAACATCGGTGTTTAGTTTTTGGTATTTTGATTAAATTCGCTTCTTAGTAACTCATAAAAGTATTCTCTTGGCAGCTAAAGAAAAAAAAGGAAAAGAAACCCCGTTGATGAAACAGTACAACACCATAAAGGCAAAGTATCCTGATGCCTGCCTGTTGTTTCGAGTGGGCGATTTTTATGAAACCTTTGGCGAAGATGCCGTAAGGGCAGCCGGAATACTGGGCATAGTACTTACCAAGCGCGGTGCAGGCAGCGAAACAGAAACCGCATTGGCAGGGTTTCCGCACCATTCGTTAAATACCTATTTGCCCAAACTGGTAAAAGCAGGATTGCGTGTGGCAATATGCGACCAGCTTGAAGACCCCAAGATGACCAAAACTATTGTGAAGCGCGGTGTTACCGAACTGGTTACGCCCGGGGTGTCTATGAACGATGAGGTACTGCAATCCAAATCAAATAACTTTTTGGCATCGGTATATTTCGGGCGAAAAAATCTGGGTATTTCTTTTCTGGATGTATCAACAGGTGAGTTCCTTACCGCGCAGGGTAACGAAGAGTATATCGACAAATTGCTGCAAAACTTCAGCCCCAGCGAAGTATTAGTTGCTAAAAATGAAAAAACCAATTTCCGCGAAACCTTTGGCGAAGATTATCATGCATTCTATCTGGAAGACTGGGTATATAAAGAAGATTATGCTTTTGAGAGCCTGACAACTCATTTTGGGACAAACTCACTGAAAGGTTTTGGTATAGAAGATTTACAGGAGGGAGTAATCGCCTCTGGGGCGGTGTTATACTACCTGTCCGAAACACAACATAACAAAGTACAACATATAACAACAATTCAGCGTATAGCTGAAGATGCTTATGTGTGGATGGATCGTTTTACCATTCGTAATCTTGAATTATACCATAGCAATAACCATAATGCGGTTACTTTGCTGGATGTTATCGACAGGACGCTCTCGCCTATGGGTGGCAGGCTGCTGAAACGCTGGCTGGCACTTCCGTTAAAGGATGCCAATAAAGTAAGGGCGCGCCATGAGGTAGTGGCTTACTTGAAAGAAAACAACACCGTATTACAAAAAATACAGCAGCAGGTAAAACAGATAAGCGATTTGGAAAGGCTTATCTCCAAAATTGCTACGGGCAAGGTATCGCCCCGCGAGGTGGTGAACCTGAAAGATTCGCTGGATGCGATTATCCCAATAAAACAACTGGCTCTGGAAAGTAAGAACGATGCGCTGAAAGCCATTGGCGACAGCCTGCACAGTTGCGACTTGCTTCGCGAAAAGATAAAAGAAACGCTTAACGCTGATGCTCCCGTATCGATAAATAAGGGTAATGCTATTGCAAAAGGGATACATCCCGAACTGGACGAACTGCGCAGTATAGCCTATTCAGGCAAAGAATTTTTGGAAGGTATCGAAAAGAGGGAAGCCGAACGGACGGGCATTACTTCGCTTAAAATAGCTTTTAATAATGTTTTCGGGTATTATATAGAAGTGCGCAACACGCATAAAGACAAAGTGCCTGCGGAGTGGATACGTAAACAAACGTTGGTAAATGCCGAACGTTACATTACCGAAGAACTAAAGGAGTATGAAACCAAGATATTAGGTGCAGAGGAAAAGATACACCAACTGGAAACGCAATTGTTTGACCAACTGGTGGTGTGGATAGCTACGTATATAAAGCCCGTACAGCTCAATGCGAGTTTAATAGCACAGGTAGATTGCCTCATGTCATTTGCACAACTGGCAATAGAAAACAAGTATGTATGCCCCGAAATAGATGATAGTTTTGAGCTGGATATTAAAGAGGGGCGTCACCCTGTAATAGAAAAGCAATTGCCTGTGGGTACGCCTTACATTACCAACAATGTTTATTTGGATAGGGCTTCGCAGCAGATAATAATGATTACCGGACCCAATATGTCGGGTAAGTCGGCAATATTACGGCAAACGGCTCTTATAGTGCTGTTGGCGCAGATGGGGAGCTTTGTGCCTGCCGAGAGCGTGCGTATGGGTACGGTAGATAAAATTTTTACAAGGGTAGGAGCTTCTGATAATATCTCGATGGGTGAATCGACATTTATGGTCGAAATGAACGAAACGGCAAGCATTCTGAATAATATATCTGACCGCAGCCTGATACTGCTCGATGAGATAGGGCGGGGTACCAGTACGTATGACGGTATATCGATTGCTTGGGCAATAGCCGAGTTTTTACATGAACATCCTGCACAGCCCAAAACGCTTTTTGCAACGCATTACCATGAGTTAAACGAGATGCAGGATATTTTTGAACGCATCCAAAACTACAATGTATCAGTAAAAGAACTGAAAGATACGGTGTTGTTCATCCGTAAGCTGGTAAAAGGCGGTTCGGCGCACAGTTTTGGTATTCATGTGGCTAAAATGGCGGGAATGCCACAAACGGTAATACAGAAAGCACAAAAAATGCTCAAAAAGCTGGAAAAAGACCATTCCGGCGAAGCACTGGGTACTATAAAAGAAGCTGCCAAAGACGAATTGCAATTGAGCTTTTTTAATCTTGACGACCCGTTACTGGAAGAAATAAAAGAGGAGATAGTAAACCTCGATATTAATACCCTTACCCCTGTAGAGGCTTTGATGAAACTGAACGAGATAAAACGTATGCTTACAAAGTAGTTTCACCCTGCTATGCTTCGTAAATTACAATTGTGATTACAGCAGTAGTAATGGTGTGAAAGATGTTTATTATTTAAGGTTAACGTTATCAGAAAGTTATCTTATTTGGTTGAAAATTTTTATAAAAAGCCTTGCAAAAATAAATAAATGTGCTACATTTGCACTCGCAATACTGAAATAAACAGCGGTACTTGATATAATGCGAAAATAGCTCAGTTGGTAGAGCGCAACCTTGCCAAGGTTGAGGTCGCGGGTTCGAATCCCGTTTTTCGCTCTAACACTACCTGTTATGCTCGAGTGGTGGAATTGGTAGACACGCTGGACTTAAAATCCAGTGGGCAGTAATGCCCGTGCGGGTTCAAGTCCCGCCTTGAGTACAGAGTTATAAGCCCCGATATTTATCGGGGCTTTTTTTATGCCTTTAGATTTTAACTTTTTGATGTTTAGTTAAAGTAGTGTTAATATCTTTTGCTTTATATTTGGGCTTTAACAATTTACACAACGCTTGTTATGAAATTAAAACTACCATTTTTCTGCTTCTTGCTTTTCATTTCTTTTACTGTTAGTGCCCAAGAAGATTATTTAATTGAGATTAACGGTAAAGTAATGCCTATAGCTCTTGATCGTAATTATGAAACTTCTGTAGGCGGTAAAGCGGTTACTTTTAAAGTTTTTTCTAAAGATACGCTGACTTATAATGATGATCTTTTCAGTTTTAAATACAGTAAAGATTTTAAAACCTCAAAAGTTGACCTTGAAGACGGAATTTCGCAAGTTATGGTAATGACTGCCGAAGGATCGGGTTTTATTATTCAGAAATATGATGGTATTAACCCTGAAATGCTTAACGAACTTATGTTGAACGAGGTTGTTAAAGAGAGTGTTGATTATGGCTATGAAATGCGCCGGGAAGACTATGTAACCAAACTAAAGTCCGGAAGGGAAATCAAGGTTGGCAAAGCTGTATTGACGTATAAAGGCGATACCAGTATTTATGAGGTTGCCTCCATAGGGAGCAGGGATGAGGGCATTCTTATTTTAACCATGATAGCTACCGAAGAATATTCTAAAACCAGTAAAGAGCTTATTGATACCATGTGGAAAACACTAACCTATATGGGCGAATAAATTATATGCTTTACTTCACAAACAAAGGGCGATGCATTGGTATCGCCTTTTCTATTTCTTCCTAAAACTACAAAATAAAAAATTCTGTGTAGTGCCGAAAGGCGTTATATGCTCTTGTTCTAAACAGCTTAATTTTTCAAAATTATCTGTAAAAAGCGTTTCTAAACTTACTTCGGTATATTGGGTAATGTCCAGTCCGCTGCACTTTTTAGGTCCTTTATCTGAGAATGTCCCGATAATCATATACCCCTTAACGCAATTATTTACAATATCCCGATAAGCATCTGTCTGTTCTTGTGAAGTGAGGAAATGAAACGTTGCCCTGTCGTGCCAAACAGCATAGTTTACCTCAGGTTTATATTTGGTAATATCGCATGCAATCCATGTTACGTTTTTGGCTTTGTCGCCAAGTCGCTCTTTAGCTCTTTCCAGTGCTTTTTCCGAAATATCGAGTACGGTAATATTACTGTAGCCCAAATCGAGTAAATGATCAACTAAATTACTATCGCCTCCGCCAATATCTATAATGTTGGCATCCTTAGATACAGTAAAGTTTTCTATAAATCGTAAAGAGGTATGGGGTACATCCTGTGTCCAGCTAACCTCGTTAGGTTGTTTAGTTTTATAAACCGTTTCCCAATGTTGTTTGTTATTCATTAAAGTAATTATTGAGTATTATTCGGGGAAGCATAAAATCAGATAATCAAATATAAACAAAAAAGCCCCGCATTGCGGAGCTTTTAAATACTTTAACTGGCTAGTTATTAGTGAGCGTGCTCAACTTCTGGAGTTTCAGCGTGCATAGTGTCAGCTTGCATAGTATCAGCCTCAACAGGAGCAACTTCTTCTTCTACAGGAGCAACTTCTTCAGTTACTACTTCTTCAGTTTCAGCTTCAGCAGCTTTCTCTTTACATGATACGAAAGAAACACTCATCATAGCAACTAGAGCCATGCTTAAAACAACTTTTTTCATCTTACTAAATTATAAAGGTTAATTATTAATTCGGAGCAAAGATATAAATTTTTTAATATCCCAAAATATTTATTGATAAATTTTTTAAAAATCTTCTACTGCTGAAAAACAGCACATTACTATGTAAAATTGACTGTTTTTCGCACTATTTTTTTGTAACCGACAGTTTGCCTGTTCATAAATCTTCTTTGCAAGTCGTAAATTGTACTTTACAGCCTGTTTATCCACTTATTTACCGGGTTATTTTTTTCTCACATTTACCAGTTCCATTTCATCGATAAGACGCTTATCTCCGGCATATTTATCAATGATAAACAGCACATAACGAATATCTACCATAATATTACGGCAAATGGCAGGGTCATAATAAATATCGCTCATAGTCCCTTCCCAAACGCGGTCAAAGTTTAGCCCGATAAGGTTTCCTTTGGCATCTATGGCAGGGCTGCCTGAATTACCGCCCGTGGTGTGGTTAGTTCCTATAAAGCATACGGGCATTTTGCCGTTTTCGCCATACGCACCAAAATCTTTTTTGTTGTACAGCTCAATCAGCTTCTGCGGAACGTCAAACTCATAATCGCCGGGTACATATTTTTCCATAACACCGTCAAGGTAGGTTACAGGTTCGTAGTAAACCGCATCTCTCGGCTCGTAGCCTTTTACTTTACCATATGTTACGCGCATGGTACTGTTAGCATCCGGAAAAATACGGGCTTCTTTCGGGCTTAGTTCCAGTATGCCTTTCATGTAGCTGCGTTGCAGGGCATCCAGTTTCAGGGTTAGCTCTTCATATTTTGGGCTCACGTTTTCAATATAGGCGTTTGCCATTGCTTTTATTACCTGGTAACCCGGGTCGGCATTCAGGGCTTTGATTATTTCCTGCGGGTCGTTGCCGGCAGTCAGCAATTCCTTTACTCCGTTGTAGGATGTCAGTTTGGAGTTACCGTAAACCTTTTGGGTAAGCTCCTGCGGGTTAATGTCTTTCAGCATATCGGGCAGAAACTGCCTTGGCGATTTTTGCGAATACAACGCAATAAGCTGTTCAAAAACTTTTTCATCTACCTGCTTGCTGTAGTCTTTATAAACACCTTCCAGCGACTGTATAGTGTTATTTTTCCTGTCGGTAAACGATTGCTCGCCACGAGCGTTATATACCTGCTCCAGTTGGTACAGCCTGTAACCAATAGTTAAAAGCTCGGTATTACGCAGGGCAACTTCTATAAAATAATCCCTGCTTAACTGATACGGCTCTATCTCGGCATAATACGTGTCGAAATCTTTAAACAGGTTGCCGTACTCATCCATTTTGCCTGCTTTTTTAGCTTTGGCAACAAAATCTTTCTCAAAAGCCTTTTTAACGGCTACGGCGTTGGTTTTGGTAAGCCCCTGCGTTTCGCCTATCCATTTTTTCCAGTAGTTGGCAATACCTGCATATTTAGAGGCATACTGTATTTTTATTTGCTTGTCTTTACGCATAAAGCCATCGGTTACCTTTAGTGCAGCATCACGCACCTCTATTTTAGCAGGGTTCAGTACAGCTACTATCTGTTGTACGGCAACGGCAGGCAGGTACTCCTGTGTACGTCCCGGATAGCCGAATACCAATGTAAAATCATCTTCTTTTACACCGCCCAGCGAAATGGGGAAAAAGTGCTTTGGCGTATAAGGCACGTTGTCTTTAGCATATTCGGCGGGGCGGTTGTTTTTATCGGCATAGATACGGAACAGCGAAAAATCGCCTGTGTGGCGTGGCCAAACCCAGTTGTCGGTATCGGAACCGAACTTACCGATGGATGATGGCGGTGCACCCACCAAACGGACATCTTTATAGGTTTCGGTTACAAAAAGCATGTATTGGTTGCCTTCATAAAACGTACGGATTTTGTTTTCCTGATACGACTCTTTAGGCGACGATTTTGTGACTTGGGCAATGTTATCCTGAATTTTTTTCTGTTTGTCCTCTTCGCTTTTCAGGGTGCTTACGCCTTCCAGTATTTTGTTGGTAACATCCTCTATTCGCACTATAAAAGTGACTTCCATATCGGGGTTGGGCAGTTCTTCTTCCATAGTCATAGCCCAAAAACCATCCGTAAGGTAGTCGTGGTCTATAGTAGAGTGTGCCTGAATTTCGCCATAACCACAGTGGTGGTTGGTAAGCAAGAGTCCTTTTGACGAGATAACCTCCGAAGTACAACCACCGTTAAAGTGCGGAACAGCATCTTTCAGGCTGGAATGGTTGACATCATAAATGTCGGAAGCTGACATTTTCATGCCGAGGCTTTTCATTTCTTTTTCGTTCATTCCTTTCAGCAGCGAAGGAATCCACATACCACCCTGTTGTGCAAAGGCAGGTATAAAAAGCAGTAATACGAGTACGCGTAATAGTTTGTTCATGATACTTGAGTTAGTGGGTGCAAGATAGGAAATTTTGGAACGGGGAGAAAACAGGTAATTTTACGGGGTTTAATTAGAATAAAATTTTGTTGATTTGATGTATAAGAACAGGAAGGTTTTTATTTTGTAATTTTGTAAAAAAACAAAATGTATATAAAGAAATCATATCCTTTAAATCAATTGAGAGATTATTCGATGCTTTTTTCTAGAAGTGAAGTTAGTCGCTTATTTGATAATGATTTTAATTCTTTAAATCTAAAAATTAAAAGATATGATAATAGAGAGTCTATAAAGAAACTAAATTACTTAGATTACTTAAAATATGCTTATAAAGTTCTTGAAACTCATTATCCAAATGAATATGTTTATAAGAATGAATTCTTAAATCAATGGTTAATAAAAGAGGTTGGTAATTGTCAGCAATCTGCAATTTATAATGAATTTCGTTTGGGGAAAGCTATTGCAGATTTAGTTATGTTTAATGGGACATCTAAGGTTTTCGAAATTAAAACAATTCTTGATAAAGAGTATAGATTGAGCAAGCAATTGATTGAGTATAAAAAAGTATTCAACGAAGTCTATTTAATAGTGCCAAAATTGAAATTGTTTAAGTATTTGAACATTGATGATGAAGTAGGAATTATAGTTTATGATGAGGACAAAAAAGAGTTTGAATTAATTCGTAATTCTTATAAAAATCATTTCTTAAATCATAGTGCTATAATGGAGATTCTTCATACTTCAGAATATTTGAATTTGGTAGAAAATTATTATGGTTATTTACCTAAAGTTAATGATTTTAATAAGTTTGATATTTGTAAAAAATTAATATCTGAAATACCTGGTTTTGAGTTGAATAGATTGTTTATTGATTTGATGAAATCAAGAAAAAAACAAAATAATTTTTCCCGTAAAGAAACAAGGCAATTTAATCAGATATGTCTGTCATTAAATCTTAATAAAGTACAAAAGCAAGAATTATTTACCAATCTAAAACAACAAATTAATTACTAAATGTATTATCCTTATTTAAGAGCCCGCCAATTCGAATTAATTTCACTTAGAGAATTAGCTATAGAAAATATTCTGCAGGGGTATATAACTCCAGTTATAGAACCAGTTAAAGAGACATTTAACAATCTTGATATTGCAAATAAGATATTTGTAGAGAAAGGATTAGATACTTTTTTAATTATAAATCCAATAGTGGGAGAACATTTAGGAGACACAGAACATTATTTAGATTATCTAGATGGTTTAGAAGAGTCTAGATTTCTCCCTGCCTTTCATTACAAACAGAATTCACAATATATAAAGGATATGGTAGAAGAGTATAATTTAAATAACTGTATGGTTATATGTTATGATAATTTTGTTGAAGATGATAGGTTTAGAGATTTATGTGGTGAAGAATTTGTTACTCATATAATGTTGTTCGACCCTTCTAGATTTAGGTCTCTGGATAGATATTTAAGAACACTAAATAAGAATTACATCCGTTTGGATGATGTATTTGAAAAACAAGTAAAAAATTCTGATTTTTTAGATATTCCAGCCCATAAGTTTACTGAAGAGCATCTTTATTATAAAGAGGAGGGTTATCAAGGTTTCTCTGACTTTACAACATTACCTAGCGAGTATATAGATGGAGGTAGTACTCCAAGAGCGGTTGTAATACATTTTACTTATCTAAATGAAAATAAAGATAATCAAATTTGGATTCGACATTTTACATCGGATACAAATGATTCGATAGCAAACGTACAAGGAAAGTTTAGAGAAGCAGCAGAAAAAGCAATAGCCTTTTGTGATATTGAGGGTATATCTAATACTGCGGTTACAGAATTGAGAAATTATTTAGATGAAGGGAGATATCCAGGTTTGGGTACTGTAAAGAAAATATCTATAAAGAATCATTTGAACGTTGTAAATAACTATTTATTATAGGAGTATGCCCCTTAATGTTTGCAAGAATTGTTTTTCTGATAGAGAACTCGTAGGGTTTATAATTTCCCAAGCAATCACAGATAAATGTGATTTCTGTGGTTCTACATCAAATGAAGTTATCCCTATATCAGAACTTTTTGAATTTTTCCGAGAATTATTTGAAAATTTTCAGATTAAAGAGAATGGAAACTCTTTAAAGTCAACACTTCAAGGAAATTGGGGTCTTTTCTCTTCTCTCGAGTCTGCCGATAAAGTATTGAATTATTTAATAGATAATATTGATGTAGAAATTAGCAATGCGGATGAATTAGTGGATTTTAGGGAAGATATTATAGAAAATATATCTTATTGGGATAGTCTTAAAGAACAGCTAAAATGGGAGAGGAGATATTTTACAGATATTAATTATATAACTGATGAATTAGGGTGGGACGGTTTTTTCAATAGTCAAATAATTATAAATAAGGATACTAAGTTATATAGAGCTAGATTGCATCATTCAAGTTCTCAAAATCCATTTGAAGTAAAAGATATGTTTTGCCCTCCTAAGCACATATCGTCAGCAGGAAGAGCAAATCCTTTAGGAATACCTTTTTTATATTTAAGTGACACAAAAGAAACAGTTCTATATGAAATAAGGGCTTCATATTTAGATGAAGTGTCAATTGGTATTTTTACAACTAATAAGGAAAAACTTATTATTGCTGACTTTACAGAAAATTCTACTATTTTTCATCCTTCTCGAGTGACTGAAAGGATAAAAGCGACATTGCTAAAACAGAAAATTAGTACAGATTTGTCAAGACCTATGAGAAGGTATGATACTGAATTAGATTATATACCAACACAATTTATTTGTGAGTTTATAAAAATATATACAGGGGCTAGTGGTATAAAATTTAGAAGTTCACTTCATACTATAGGAAATAATATTGTGATTTTCGATGAAAAAGTTATGAATTGTGAAGCAGTCGAGAAGGTAAAAGTCAACCGAGTAAGGATTTCGGCACTATAGTAGTATTAAATACGTATTTTATGTTTTCCGAAATCCTTTCCCATATTCGCCGATTTGTTCCTCTAGACCCGGAGGAAGAAGCCTTGCTTGCTTCGTTGCTCGAAGTACGGGAAGTAAAAAAGAAAGAGCATTTGCTACAGGCTGGCGAAATATGCAAGGCAAACTATTTTGTAGCAAAAGGCTGTTTCCGGCTGTATTTGATAACCACTAAAGGCGCAGAGCAGGTAATTCAGTTTGGTATTGAGGACTGGTGGATAACCGACTATGCCGGACTGAAAAGCGGTAAGCCTTCGGGGTTTTACGTACAGGCTGTTGAACCCTCTACCGTAGTAGTACTAAACAAAGAAGCCGAAGAAGTGCTTTTTGAAAAAATACCGCAGTTGGAACGGTATTTCAGGCAGGTGCTGGAACGTGCCTATTCGGCACAGCTTACCCGTATTCATTATGTTTTTAATTTGACAGGCGAGGAGCAATACAAAATGATGCGCGATAAATATCCCGATTTTGTACAGCGCGTACCCCAATATATGCTGGCTTCCTTTTTGGGCATTACCCCTGAGTTTTTGAGTATGCTTCGGGCGAAAAAAGACTGATAGTAGTCTTAAAGTCGAAAGTTTGAAAGTCATAAAGTTGAAAGTTTATAAAGTCATAAAGAGAAAAAGATTCCTTCGCTATGCTCGGAATGACAAAATATACTGTCGCTGCGAGCGGAGCAGTCTTTCTTAAACTACTTTAAGTTTTTTGTGAGGTGCATGGCGGAAATTTGTCATGTAAATAATAACAAAAAACATAATAAAAATGGAATCACGATTTAAACTTAACGAAGCAGAACCACAGGCTTATAAAGCCATGATGGCATTCGAAAATTATTTTGCAGGAAGCGAAATTACCAAAACACACAAAGAGCTTATCAAGATTAGGGCTTCGCAAATAAACGGTTGTGCTTTTTGCCTTGACATGCACACTAAAGATGCCCGTAAAAACGGCGAAACCGAACAGCGTATTTATGTTTTAAACGCATGGCGCGATACCACTCTTTTTACGGAAGAAGAAAGAGCTATTTTAGCCTTAACCGAAGCGGTAACCAATATTTCGCAAAACCACGTATCGGATGCGGTATATAATAATGCTGTAAACCTGTTGGGCGAAAAATACACGGCTCAGGTGCTTATGGGTATTATAGCCATTAACGGCTGGAACAGAATTGCGATTACTACGGGTTTGATGCCTCAATAACAGTTTTTAAAGTCATAAAGTCGAAAGTTTATAAAGTCTTTAAAGGAGATTCCTTCATTACGTTCAGAATGATATTACGATTTTGTCATTGCGAGCAGAGCGAAGCAATCTTTTTCACTTTCTAACTTTCGACTTTAAAAACGTCACGACTATTTTACCACCAGTTTCATTGAACCGCGATGATGAAGCGTATAGTTTTTAGAAAGGTATAGTTGGCGTGCAGCCTCATTGTGGTCTTCAATTTCAAGGTAAATTATTTTTATTCCCAGCAGTTTAGCCTGCGCATGAATAAAATCAAGTGTTTTACTGCCTAAGCCCAGCCCCCGCTCATTTTTGCGGATGTAAAGCTCGTCGAGTATTACAATGCGCCCGCCATATTCAAAACTGAAAACAAATGTAAGGATAACGTAGCCCACCGTTTGTCCTTCATGTAATATCAGCCAGCCACTGCCCAGCATATCGTTCAGGATAAATTCTTTCAGTAAGTTTTTCGATTTTTCAATATTGATAGGATAATTGTCAATACCGTAAAATTCCTCCATCATGGTTACTACCACCTCAATATCCTGTTGTGCTATGGGTTTAAAGTTTTCCATTAGCTTTCTATTTTGTTCATTATGGTGTTAACCGCCCCTCGGTTCATGCTAACGAATGTTCCGGCTATGTGCCCTTTCTCAGTACGGTACACTTCATCATAGGCTAAAAGGCTCAGGGTTTCTTCCATTTCCGGCTTGTTGTTTACTACAATACAGCCACCCATTTGCACCAATGCCACCGCTTCGGGAAACCTTTGGTGGTTAGGCCCTATAACTATGGGTATGCCAAAAGCAGCAGGTTCGAGTATGTTGTGCAGCCCTGCCGTGCCAAAACCGCCACCCACGTAGGCGGCATCGGCATAGCTGTATATTTTGCCCAATATACCTATGGTGTTTACAATAAATACATCATAGTCGGCAAGGTTTTTACCTTCCATTTCGGTAAACAGAACCGTTTTTTTGGTAATGGCATTTTGCAAATCATTAATATGGCTTTCGCCAATGGTATGCGGGGCGATAATGAATTTTACCTCTCCCGACTTATTAATAAAATCAGTAAACATCGCTTCGTCTTTTTGCCATGAACTGCCAAACACTATGGTGGTTTTTCCGTTTATAAACTCTTCAATAAACGGCAGGGTATTATCCCTTTCCAATATCCGGCTCACGCGGTCGTAACGGGTATCGCCACTCACGGTTACATTACTGAAACCAATGCCCTGCAATAGTTTTTTAGAGCTTTCATACTGCACAAACAGGTGGTTGAACGCTTTTAGGGCATTGCGGTAAAACCCGCCGTACCACTTAAAAAATAGTTGGTTTTCCCTGAAAAGTCCTGATATAAGGTAGGCTTCAATGTTCCTCTTTTTTATTTCATTAAGATAATTTGCCCAAAATTCATACTTGATAAAGAAAACCAGTTCGGGGTGTGCCAAATCCATAAACTTTTTGGCGTTGGCTTTGGTGTCGAGCGGTAAATACACTACTGCATCGGCATCTTTGGTGTTTTTTCGCACCTCATACCCTGATGGGGAAAAGAACGTAACCAGTATTTTATGGTGGGGGTACTTTTCTTTTATTTTCTCCATTATGGGCAATCCCTGCTCATATTCGCCCAGTGATGCCGCGTGAAACCATATTACTTTATCAGCAGGTTGAATTTTTTCGGCAAGCGTACTGAAAACGGTTTTCCTGCCCGAAACAAACAGCCTCATTTTCGGGTTGAAAAGCGCGGTTATCTTTAGGATAGGAGCTACTATGTGAATAAGTAAATTATACAGAAAAAACATAATGATAGTATTGAGGTGCTAAAATACAGCAAATTTTTTTGCCTTTCTTTTTAATACAAATTACCTGACAGACTTTTGCTGGGTTATAAATACTTGTTGTATTTACAATTCACGGTATTTTTCATGCAATTCACGACATTTATTTTTTTATGGGTTTGATATACAGCAACTTTGAATCGGAATTCCAACGAAATTATACTATGCCGGGAAGCCGAAAACGGTAACAAAGAGTAGGCGAAAAAATATACCAATTATGTACTTACAGAATTTAAATTTAGAGGAAATTGATTACAATGCCTTTAAAAAAAACATTTTAGAAACATACGAAAAGGAAGAGGTTTTAAAAGAAGATGAAATAGAGAAACTTCTTGCTGATAACTATCTTATGGCTGCTGATGCGGTATCTCCGCTGTATTATAAAAAATCGGCTACCATGATAGCAGACAGAGCCAATAATTTTTCAGCTTCTTTGGCTGGGGGTAATATTTGGCGCAGGGTGCTTGCTTTTTTATGTAAGGTATTAAACGCAGCTTCTTCTGCTGAAGAAATCTTAGAAAAAATTATAGAATTTTTAAGTCGTTTTCTACCGGGAGGTATTGTGCTTGAAAAAGTAGCAAAAGCAATCTTGAGGTTTTTCCTTAAGTGGGGTTATGGTAAACTGTGTCCGGTAAACTAAAAAATAATGCCCGGCTATGCCGGGCTATAAACCTAAAAATTATGAGAACAAAAATTACCCTTTTTATGTTGTTTTGTATCGGTATTATGTATGCACAAATACCGAGTATAAAAGAAAATTATGAATCCGACATATCAGGCTTTGTAAGCGGCGATAACAAAGCTAATATCATAGGCGAAGATGATGAAACAAGTTTTGCCAACAGTATCAGTTTACTTTATACAGATAAAAGCACCATTGTACAATCAGAATTGATTAGTGATTATATGGGACGTGTACGTTTGTCATTTGGGTCTGTGGTGACCGCAACTTCAGATAATGAAGAAACAACGAGCGATCAACAGGAAACAGATACTAATAAACAGGAGTTGTTACGGGTTGCAAACGGTGGAGGCAATTTTTATTTGATGGGGCAACTTCCGGTATATGCTCGTAAGAGAGATACATGGTTCATGTTTCCTGCATTCAATGCCAAAATATCTGCTGATATTGATGGCGTAGGTAGTAATGTTAATGCTTCAGATGCGAGGGGTATGCTGTATGCTTCCTTTTACGGCAGTAAGGCTTCGGATAACAAAAAATTTAACTTTTTTGTTAATGCTGAATACGGTTTGATGATAGTATCGGATGATTTTAAAGACCGTTTTGGGATTGATTCCGGTTTTAAGAAACCTATTCTATTAGGCAGGGCTATGTTTGGTGTTACCATCAGTAGTACACTCCGATTTACAGTTATAACAAAAGCATTTTCGAATTACAACCAACTGGTTAATGATAAAATAATGGTGGGGTTTCAATTCTTGAGTAATTAATAATAACTTTCTGAACCTTAAATAAAACTAAAAACAAATATTTACTAATTTTAAAATCAAACAATTATGAAAACAGATAAAGAAACAAAAAATGTCAAGACAAAAGAAAAGGCTGAAGTAATAATTCCTGCTGCTGATGGAGATTTAATATTAAGTCAGAATAAAAAGCATATCGAGGTTGACTTAAAATTAAGAGTTTCCGATTCCCAATTTACATATACGGGCAATAGTTATGTTGTAGAAATTAGCGGTTTTAGGGGGCTTGCTTTTAGTTATTATCATACTGGGGATTCTCGAATATGTGATGATACCCCTGTTAATGGTAATTCTCCTCAAATTTCGATAAAAGAGACACTTAACCATCTAAATTTTTTGAATTGGAATGATAATGATAAAATAAGAATAATGATATTAAATGAAGAAGATGTAAACAGGTTTACAGAAATGGAAGATTATTTTATAAGATATTTAGATACATTCAAATATAAACCGGATGTTACTACAGAAGAATTTAATAATTTTAACTCCATCTGGAATAATGAGAATTCAAATCGTCAAGTAAATTCAAGTTGTATTGTTGATGAGTTAATAAACAAATCGAAATCAAAGAAGAAAAAGGTAGAAAGTAAAGCTTCATCAAATGGTTATCTTTATGAAATGCCCCGCTATACCAAAGACGGCGGTGTATTAACTCTAAAACTAAAGCAATAAGTGTTTAAAAAACAAGTAATAGTAGTATTCTTTCTCTGCACCATTAGCTATGGGCAGCAAATAGACAGTTTTATTACTAAAGCTATAGTTGATAATCCCGGCAAGGCAATTGATAGTCTTGCCCGGGTTACTTCTGTTTCACCTCATGAAGCAGCAAAAAATTATTATATACTGGGTAAATGCCATGCATACCTAAACCAGGAAGAAGTCGCGTTTAACTACTTTATAACCTCAAAAAAAGCGTTTGAAAAGCTGGGCGAAGTCCATTTGGCAAAACAAATCGCGCTTGAGGCGCATAAAACAATAGCTTCTCAAGAGCATTATGATTATTATGGAAATAGCCTTTTTGAGGAATATCAGCAGTATGCCGACAGTATTAACTCGCCATTGCATAAAGCCTATGCCATTGCTGAATTAGCTAAGAACGACTATTTTAAATATGATGAAACAGGTGATGGTAAATTTCTGAATAGTGCTTATTTATTATTCAGAGAAGCATTGCAGTATGCCGGTAAAACGGATAATGATTTAATAAAAGCAAAATTATATTCCAACATCGGGTCATTAAAAAACACTATGCAGGAGCATGATTCTGCACGTTATTATCTCGATAAATCAAAAATTTATATCTATACGATAAACGATGCCTACGAGAAATACGGGTACTACCACAACTATGCAAATTCGTATTTTTTTGAAGGTAATTACCGCAAAGCAATACCCTATTTTATAAAAGCTAATGATGAAGTGCCTTATTACAAGGATAAAGCTTCCAGAAAATTATACGAACAACTGGCAGCAAGCTACGATTCGCTTAATAATGATGCAGGGCGGAGAAAGTATGAAAAACTGTATAAACAAATTGATGAACGTATAAACGACAGAGAGCAAAATGTAAAAATGTATGAGAGCTATGTAAAGTATGATGTAGAAAAGAAAGAAAAGAAAATATCCACGCTGCAAAAAATAGTGGATAGTTTCAATAGGCATAAACTCATATACAGTATCGCTTTATTTTTTGTATTTCTTCTGGCGCTATACTCATTCATCAGATGGAAAAAAGTAGATTATAAACGCAAAAAATTAGAAATGGAGAAGGAAGGAATGGAGGCAGAACATATAAAGACCATTGAACAACTGGAAAAAGTAAAACAACTTGTTATAGAAGAACATATTGTTTTAAAGAATAAAGTAAAAATACATTTGGGTAACCTCATGTACATTAAATCGGAAGACCATTACCTCAATTTTATACCGTTTGAGGGTAAAAAACAATTTATAAGAGGTAAAATTTCGGAAATAGTCGAAGAGCTTCCGCCTAATTTTGTAAAATGCCACAGATCATATATTGTGAATACAAATTATATAGAAACCAGTAGTTCAAAGGGTATTATTCTAACCAATAAGGAACAAATACCTGTTTCCAGAAACTTTAAACTATAAAAAACATTTGTTTTTTATGAGGTATCAACCACTTTAGTTGCCTATTTTTGCACTAACAATTTTATACTACACAATAATTGTTTCAGGCACATGAAAAAACTACAGATGGTTGACCTTAAAGGTCAGTATGATAAAATAAAAGATACTGTAAATGCTTCCATTCAGGAAGTATTAGATAACACAGCCTATATTAACGGTCCCGAAGTTCATAAATTTCAGAAAAATCTTGAAGAATACCTTGATGTAAAGCATGTAATACCCTGCGCCAACGGCACGGATGCTTTGCAAATAGCCATGATGGGACTGGATTTACAACCGGGTGATGAGATTATTACCGCCGATTTTACCTTTGCTGCCACGGTAGAGGTTATTGCGCTACTGCAACTTACCCCCGTATTGGTAGATGTAGAGCCTGATACGTTCAACATCTCGGTAGAGGCTGTTCGTAATGCCATAACACCAAAAACCAAAGCTATTGTACCGGTACACCTTTTCGGTCAGGTAGCCGATATGGAAGATATTATGGCACTTGCCGAAGAACATAACCTGTATGTAATAGAAGATAATGCACAGGCTATAGGTGCAAATTATACTTATGCCGATGGCACAAAGAAAAAAGCAGGTACTATGGGGCATGTAGCTTCTACTTCGTTTTTTCCGTCTAAAAATTTAGGATGTTATGGCGATGGCGGAGCAATATTTACCAACGATGATGAACTTGCCTACAAATTGCGAGGTATAGTAAACCATGGTATGTACGAGCGTTACCATCATGATGTGGTGGGGGTAAACTCAAGACTGGATAGCGTACAAGCTGCGGTATTGAATGCAAAACTGCCTTTGCTTGATGAATATAACCAAGCCCGCCGTGCAGCAGCAGATAAATATAATGCCGCCTTTGCGGGGCATGCCGATATAATAACCCCTTTAACAAAAGGAGCTGACGACAGCCATGTGTTTCATCAATACACATTACGTGTGCTTAACGCCGACAGGAATGCATTACTGAAGCACTTACAGGAAAAGGGTATTCCGTGCGCTATATACTACCCTATACCACTACACAGCCAAAAAGCCTATGCTGATGCTAAATATAATGAAGAAGACTTTGTAGTGACAAATCAAGTGGTAAAAGAAGTAATTTCATTACCAATGCATACCGAGTTGGATGACGAGCAAATAAAGTTTATAACTGATACTATTCTTGAGTTTTTAAGCGTTTAAAACAAATTATACTTAACCCCAACCAATAAACTACCAATTAATGAAAGTACTTGTTACCGGCGGGCTTGGATTTATAGGCTCACACACTGTAGTCGAACTACAAAATGAAGGTTTTGAAGTAGTAGTGATAGACGATCTTTCGAATTCATTTATTGACGTACTTGACGGTATAATGGCAATTACAGGCAAAAAGCCTGACTTTGAACAGATGGATCTTCGCGACAAAGCATCAGTTCAGGAATTCTTTAAAAAATATGCTGATATATCAGGAGTAATACATTTTGCCGCTTCAAAAGCAGTAGGAGAGAGTGTACAAAACCCACTTTTGTATTACGAAAATAATTTAGGAACACTGGTTTATCTTTTACAGGAATTACAAAAGAAAGATAAAGCCCATTTCATATTCAGTTCTTCTTGTACCGTGTACGGTCAGGCAGAAAAAATGCCGATAACAGAAGATGCTCCGGTACAAACCGCAATGTCACCTTATGGCAATACCAAACAAATAGGCGAGGAGATAATTAATGATGTAGCAAAAGTGAGCGGTATCAACGCTATACTATTACGCTATTTTAATCCCGTAGGAGCACATGAATCGACTGAAATAGGAGAACTCCCAAAAGGTACGCCACAAAACTTAATCCCTTTCATTACACAAACCGCAATAGGATTGAGAGAACAATTATCCGTTTTCGGTAATGATTACCCAACTCCTGACGGAACTTGCATCCGCGATTACATTCATGTAGTAGATCTTGCCAAAGCCCACGTTACTGCATTAAAACGACTGATTGATAACAGGAATGTTGAAAATGTAGAGGTGTTTAATTTAGGAACGGGTACAGGTAACTCGGTACTGGAAGTTATTAATGCTTTTGAAAAAGTAAGCGGTTTAAAACTAAACTATAAAATTGTTGACAGGAGAGAGGGCGACATAACTGAGGCCTATGCCGATACCACCAAAGCTAATGATGTATTGGGCTGGAAAGCAGCATTAACACTCGAAGATGCTCTGGTTTCGGCATGGAAATGGGAACAAAAAGTGAGAGGAAAATAAAATATACCTACTTTATAAAAACAGCAAACCCTGCATTAATGCAGGGTTTGCTGTTTTTAGATGTTTTTGTACATATGCTCATTAAAATAACTAAATCCGTTTTTGCCGAAAAAATTACGGGCATCGTTATTCAGAGTCCAATGGTTGAGTCGGATAATTTTTAAACCTGCTTCTTGGGCTACTTCATCCGCTTTCTCCAAAAGGAGTTTTCCAATCCCTTTTTTTCTGTAACTATCGCAAACCAGCATCTGATCTATCAATATAAACCTTTGGGAGTACTGAAAAGGATTTTCAGGCAGCTCTTTCAAAAACAATAATATATAGCCGGCTATTTCTTTATCTGAATAGGCAACAAATGCTTTTGTACTGTTTTGATTTAGGACTTCTTTAAAAAACGAAGTTACATCTTCCTGGCTGTAAGGTTTAAACACATCAGGATATAGAGTATAATGAAGCTCTTGCACCTCTTTATTAAGTGTAGCTAATAATTCGTAATCCTTCGTTTCGGTTATCAGTACTTCCACTCTATACTTAATTTAAGATGCCGAAGCCGTCTCAGCGTCTTTATTTATCTTTTTCACTAAGCCTTGCAGTACATTACCCGGTCCTACTTCGGTAAACAGGGTAGCACCGTCGGCTATCATGTTTTGCACGCTTTGTGTCCAGCGTACGGGAGCGGTAAGCTGTACAATCAGGTTTTCCTTAATCTCCTCAGGGTTGGTTATCGCAGTTGCCGGTACATTTTGATATACAGGGCATATTGGCGCTGAGAAAGTAGTTGCCGCTATGGCAGCAGCCAGCTCCTCGCGTGCAGGCTCCATCATGGGTGAGTGGAATGCACCGCCAACGGGTAAAAGTAACGCTCTTTTTGCTCCTGCTATTTTCAGGGCTTCGCAGGCGCGCTCTACCGCAGGGGTTTCTCCCGAAATTACTAACTGCCCGGGGCAGTTGTAATTGGCAGCCACGACTATACCTTGTGTTTTTTCGCAAATTTCTTCTACAATATTATCTTCAAGACCTAAAACGGCAGCCATAGTAGATGGCGCCAGTTCGCAGGCTTTTTGCATTGCCATGGCACGTTGCGAAACCAGTTTTAACCCATCTTCAAAAGTAAGTGCCCCGGCAGCTACTAACGCAGAAAATTCTCCTAACGAGTGCCCTGCTACCATATCGGGCTTAAAATTGTTGCCCAATGTTTTTGCCAGGATAACCGAGTGTAAAAATATAGCAGGCTGGGTTACTTTAGTTTGTTTCAGTTCGTCGGCAGTACCTTCAAACATACTATCGGTAATACGGAAGCCAAGTATTTCGTTAGCTTTCTCGAATAGTTCTTTTGCTTCGGCAGAGTTTTCATATAAATCTTTACCCATTCCGGTAAACTGCGCTCCCTGTCCGGGAAATACATATGCTTTCATAATTTGTTTCAGTTTAGTTTGCAACAGCAAAAATAACTAATTTTACAGCAGTACCAACTTTTAGGCTTTTATGTAACATTATCGTACCTTTATATACCTATAAGGCAAACAATAATATTTATGAAAAAATCTGTAGCTGTAATAATTCTTGCTTTTTTAGCTTTTATAATATTTTATTTTGCCCATCCTGTTCTCAACTATGGTTTTATAGGGCTTCCTTTTGCCCTGTTATTACTCATCATTACAGGAATTTTACTTACCACGCGTATAGAGGCTAAAAGTAATAAAGCAAACTTCAAATTTACTCGGGTACATCGTTTTTTATGGCTTGTTGTATTTTTACTCATAGCCTATGTTACATTAGTACCATTGGTTACCAGTTCTCCCATGTTTCACAGTCAGGCTTACAGAGGACTTATTGGCGAGGTAAAAGACGGCAAAGAAATATCCAATCACATTGCGCCACTGGCAATAAATAAAGTGCGTGTGGTAGATGAAAACCTTGCCTACCTGTTGGGTGAGAAAATATTAGGGTCAGACCCTGCTTTGGGCAGTAAAGCAGAGTTAGGACATTTTACCATTCAAAAAGTGAACAATGAGCTATACTGGGTAGCTCCGCTGTTGCACACGGGCTTTTTCAAATGGCTTAATAACAGCGAGGGGACAGATGGCTATGTGCTGGTTTCGGCTACCAATGAGCGCGATGTGAAGCTGGTACAATCCCTTAACGGGAAACCATTAAAAATTAAATACCAAAGCGAGGCTTTTTTTATGAGCCAGATGGAGCGTTACCTTTATTTCAACGGTTATGCAACTACTGGACTTGAAGATTATACTTTTGAAATTGATGATGAAGGCAACCCGTACTGGGTAGTAACCAAATACAAAAAAGAAGTAGGTTTTGGCGGTAACAATGCCACCGGTACAGTAGTTTTGGATGCACAAACGGGAGTAATACAGGAGTATAGCATAACTGAAACCCCTGACTGGGTGGATAGAATACAACCGCAGGAATTTATAGAAAACCAGCTAAATGACTGGGGTGAATATGTACACGGTTACTGGAATTTTGCCAACGAAAACAAACTGCAAATTACCGAAGGGCTTACACTGGTATATGGCGAAGATGGTAAACCCTATTGGTACACAGGGCTTACCTCTGTAGGTAAGGATGAGAGCGCAGTAGGGTTTGTACTGGTAGATACCCGTACTAAACAAACAACCTACTACCACCAAAGCGGTGCAACCGAGTATGCCGCGCAACGATCGGCAGAGGGTAAAGTACAGGAAAAAGGCTATACTGCTTCAATGCCTGTGCCTTATACCATCAACAATATTCCTACCTATGTTATGACTTTAAAAGATGGTGGCGGACTTGTAAAAATGTATGCTATGGTGGCTATTAGCGATTATACCATAGTGGGTGTGGGTAACACGATGAATGAAACCATGATGGCTTTTAAAAATGTATATAATATGGCAGATAACCGTATTGACCCGAACGCCGTTAGTGACAGGAAAACACTTGCCACAGTGGTACAGAGAATACAGAGTGATATTAAAAACGGTAACAGTTTTTACTACTTTACCGTTGAAGGTTCACCAAAAATATTTGTAGGTTCGTCGCAACTTTCCAATGAGTTGCCGGTAACGGCAGCAGGCGACAGCATAAGTATTTCTTTTGATGTTGATGCAGAGCAGGTAATTAACGTTTCTACGTTTGATAATCTTAACTTGGGAGATAAGAAATAAACAAATGGTTTAATAGTACAAAAAGCTGCCCTAAGGCAGCTTTTTTCAGTTATAAACACGCTCACAGAAGGGGATGAAGGCGGTTTAAAACATTAGTAAACAATTACAAAACGAAATAAGAATGATTTACAGGTTCTATACTTTTAACATTGTCGCTTACTGCTGTAGCATCAGAAATAAATTCATCGCGATACTCATTAACCATTTGTAACAGGTTTTTTTCTATCGTAGATGATATTGTTATCATCGGGGTGTCCGTAGGTCTGTTTTCAAACGGATCCTGAAGGTGTATAGCCATTTTTTCGATTAAAAAAAATGCCGCAGCTATAGTAGTTACCAGTGGTATTTGCAACCAGCCCAAAAAATCTGCCAGCCCAAAAGGTAAAAGCATAATAAACAGGCATAAAGTAAAACGGATGTACATACTGTAAGTAGTAGGGAAAACCGTGTTTTTAATACGCTCACATTTACCCATAGAATCACAAAGGCGGGTAAGGGTTTTATCGATTTCTACTTGTTGGTAAGGATTTAGCTTTCCTTCATTATTGCCTTCCTTCAGGTCTTTGGCATGTAGCATAAGCAGGGCATTGGGTACATGCTTATGGTTTTTTACAAAGCGAAAATCTTCTTCGGATACTAAGCCTTTGATAGGTTTTAAAGGATCTTTTTCACGCAGAGATTGGCTAAGGCTGTAACACCATGCTGCCTGTCTTTTTGCAAACCGTTCTTTAAACTCACTTGCCTTAACTGAAAAATCAGGGTCTTCATAAAATGCAATTATCTGCCTTATCAGCGTTCGGGAGTCATTTACAATAGCGCCCCACACTATCCGGGCTTCCCACCATCTGTCATAAGCCTGATTACTTTTAAATGCAAGCAGTAACGATATAATAGTACCTATTATGGTGGGAATGGCAATAGGTATATCGATATCAAACCCATTCTGATAGTGGTGTGTGATTTCGAAAGCAATAGTATAGAGGAATACGAGTATTAACTCGTATTTAATTTTCCCCAATACATACTTCATGGGTATTTTTTTCTTTAGTAACATACTTTTATTTTTTATACGGATTCTTCGCAAAATGATAATACGGGTAACCCTATAACATCGGTTATCTGTTTTTTATCATTCTTTTTTCCTGATATTTTTTGTTTGGATTTTCTGGTATGCACTACCAGATCAATGCCATTTTTATTGATTACATTCAAAATCATTTCGGCAATTTTATCGTTTTCCTGCTCTTCTATCTCTGCCTGGCTAACGATTTGAAATTTAAAGCGTCCTTTTATTTTTTCCTGTAGTTCCTGTACGCCCAAAGGGCTGTAAGAATTTTGCAGGTATAAGGCTTTACTAAAACGGGATTCTTTTACCTGAGTACCAAGATGTAATATGGTATATTTACTGTTTAACAGTAGTTTATTGCAAAAACAATGTATTTTGTTTTGATCGGTTTTATACGATTCACAAAGTAGTATTATATCTATCGACAGGTGTTCGATAAGGTTTTTTAATATCGGGCGCGACAGTCCGTATTGGTTATGCAGGGCTAATGTGCAGTTTTCGGTAGCGTTTACCAGTTCCCTGCACTCTTTTAGCACTTCGTTTTGGGCTTTTGTAATGGTAGATTTGGTATGGCTTAATACATATAGTGAGGAATAGCACTCTGTTACTTCATGAAGCAGCATTAAGGTTATGGAACAACTATTGTTGTCAGTATGCCTTATGGCTGTTTTAACTGCGCAAACAGTATCAGCTTCCAGTATAGTAGGTATTAAAATATTTTTCATGGTACATACTTTTTAAAAAATTAGTACCACAAAGTAATTGCCTCCACATTAGAGAGGGCTTAATTTAAAATTAGAATTTTATTAGAATTCGGATTAGAATTTTTAATATTGCTCTTTATTGAAAGTAATATTAACAACAGTACCTTTTTCAGGTTCAGACTTAATGGTAAGGTCACCATTGTGCATACGGATAATTTTCATTGCGAGCGGAAGACCTAAGCCATACCCGATATATTGCGATGCTTTTTTACCCCGAAAGAAGGGTTCGTAAAGGTAAGGAATATCTTCCGGAGGTATCCCGATGCCGATATCAGTTATGGTAATTTTAATTTTTGTCCGATTAGCGGAAAGTGATACAAAAACCTCTTCGTTATCAGAATATTTAACCCCGTTAGATATAATGTTGCCTATTGCCAGCTCCAAAAGAGGTCTGTTACAAGGCAGCATTAGTAAGTGCTCATCTTCGGGTATATCATTAAGTTTTATAGTAACCCTGTTGTTAGGGTACAACCTGTCAAGATCGCATTTTACATCCAAAAGCAATTCATCTATCCTTACAATATCCTGTACCTGTTTTTTACCATCATACCCGGTTTGGGTAAGCTTTAAAAGACTTTCGGTAAGGTTACCCAATCGGTTAGCCTGTTTGTTTATATTTTCGAGAGAAGCTATGTATTCCACAGGATTTCGTTCTTTAAGCAATGCTATTTCAGTCTCTGCTATAATGGTGGTAATAGGAGTTTTTAGTTCATGCGATGCGTTGTTTATAAAATTTGCCTGCAACTCAAAAGAGGTTTCCAATCGGTCGAGCATATCATTAAAAGTTCGCGTAAGGTTGGCAATCTCATCAGTATTGTTGTTGTATGACAATCGGTTGTGAAGATTGGAAGCACTGATGCGATTTACCTCATCTGTAATTTGCGATACAGGATTGATAACCCTTCTGGCAAAAAACCTTCCTAAAAAGTAAGCCAGAATTACAAAGCATGCAGTACCGATGAGCATAATACGCGTAATATAAATACTGCTGGTATTGCCCCGCCTGTCATAAGCACTGATGATAACCATATACTTTTGTCCGTTCTCATCAAATATTTGCCCGTAAAAATGTTCGTTATCTTCTTCCAGCCATCCTTTACCATTTTTCATTACTTCCGAATAAAATTCAGGAGGCAGTTGCAACTTGGTATTATATTCGAAATTATGATTACCATTTACCTTTAATACATACTCGTGTTCATCAATAAGCTCCTCAAGCCCGTTTGCTTTAAGCTCCCGATAATATTCTGCCTTAATAGTGTCATTCTGATAGTGAATGGAGGCAACTATTTTAGCCCTGTCCTGTAATCTTTTTAAAAAGTAGTATTGATTGTTTTGTTTGAACAGATAAAAAACTATTATGCATAATAACAGGGTGCTGAATACCGAGAGGGTAACATAGGTAATGGCTATTTTGGTTTTTATCTTCATGGTTTTATAACATATCCCAGCCCTTTTATGGTGTGTATCAGTTTTTTATTATAAGGTTTATCTATTTTTTTTCGCAGGTAGTTAATATACACATCCACAACATTTGTATTCATATCAAAATTTATATTCCATACATTGTCAAGTATTTTTTGGCGCGAAAGCGTTATCCCTGTGTTTTTGGATAAATAATATAACAATTTAAACTCTTTTGCTGTAAGAGGAATTTCTTGATCGTTCCGTTGCACTTTTTTAGCCCGTCTGTCTATTACAAGATCATCTATTTCAATTATTTCGGCGGGTTTTTGTACTTGTCCTGCTCTGCGAGCCAATGCCTTTATCCGGGCTTCAAGTTCCGTAAACTTAAAAGGTTTAGCCATATAGTCATCAGCTCCCGCATTTAGCCCTGCCACCACGTTTTCTGTTGTGCTCAATGCGGTAAGTAAAAGTATGGGGGTATAATTGTGACTGCTTCGTAGTTTTCTGCATATTTCGATACCGTTAATATCAGGTAACATTATATCGAGCACAATAACATCAAAACTATTATTGCCTATCATGTCCATTGCAGTTGTGCCATCAAGTGCGGCACTTACCTCATAGTTTTTTTCCGATAGTCCTTTTCGGATTATCGACAATAGGTTTGGCTCATCTTCAACAACTAAAATATTCATGCTTTATTTAGGTAATAACTACAAAAATAGATATTAATTGAAGAAAAAAATCTTTATAAAATTACAAAATACGCCTGCAACAGGTTGTAAAGCTGCATTTTTTGCAAATTCACAAAGAAAAGCCCCTTTTTTTGAGGTAGTGATATTTTAATTTGAAAAAAAGGTGAAGAGAATACTATTTCTATTGCGTATCTTGATATTGATTGATGATAATATCAAAATATTTAGTATTATACATTGGCATCATAGAGTAGAAAAGCTTTTTACGGGCATCAGTATCAGTAGGCAGATGTACAACTTTTAAATCTGTTTCTAATATTTGCCATATCATTTCAGTACAATACAACTCTTTATCATCATCATAATTTCCATGATGGTCGAAAGGAATTTTGCGCTCCAAATAATAATTAGCCCTTTCAGCAATATTTTTACAGCATATACTGTCGGCATTTTTTAACCGGGTAACAATAATTTTATGTGGAGCAGAGTATAGGAGAAAGTCGCTTAATGTCTGTTTTTGTACACCGTCAATAGCGCTAACGTCAGATGAAAGCGAATGAATAACAAACAGCGTATCATTTTGTTTTGTTATGATACCTGCGTGGGTAACATCTATTACAGGACCATCGTTAAGGTTTTTAGAAACATAATCGCTAAAAAAACCAAAACCTCTGCGCAGTATAAAATCGCCTTCTTTAATAAGGGACAATTCATCCTTAGTAAGTCGGGTTACTTCTCTGTTTTTTAATTGCTCACTAATTTCAGATTGATGGTCAAAATAGAAAAACAGCTTATACCCGCCAAATAAAAAAAAGAAAAGCATTATCAAAAAAAAGAATATTCTTTTCGTTTGATAGTGCTTTTTCATATACATCACAGTAGTTTATTTACAGCACTATTCTGCGCTTTCTTCCTGTATCATTTCCTCTTCCATAACATCACCATTCTCTATACTGTCCATGGTCTCCATATCAGCAGGTGGTGGTGGCGGCATCATACCGCCGTCTTCTTTTTTCATACCTTCTTTATCCATGCTCACTTTCCAGTCGTCATCTATTTTTACAAGATCGATAGATTTTTCACCGGATGCACTTTCTTCACCCTCTGTTGATTCAGTATATTTTACAGTTGCCTTATTACCTTCTTCATTAATTTCAGATGAAAGAATTTTAATTTCTACATTTTTATCTTTCATTTCTTCTTTCATTTTTCCGCCCAATGATTCAGCCATAGTCAAAAGAGCGGCAGTATCTTCATCACAATATTCTTTTGCTTTTTCAAACTCACCTTTACTGGTAAGTTCAAGGAAATTTTTGGCAACTTTTTCAGGGCCGTTTTCGGAACAAGAAACGAACATACTCATAGATAATAATGCTACAAACAGCATTAACGGATTTCTTTTGTTAAAAGATTTTTTCATAATAATCGATTGTTAGTGTTTCGGGTAAAAATAATATTTTTTATGAAACAACAAACAAATACCTGTTATAAAATAATTTAGCTTAAAACTGTAACTAAAGCTGCGGCTTCCTTGGCTTTTTGTACTACACTTTCAATAGAAGTGTCTAAAGTGTCATAGGTTAAAGCTACCCCCATACGGCGGTAGGGGCGCGATGTTGGCTTTCCAAATATCCTAAAGTCTGTTTTGGGTAATGCTGCTATTTTATCAAAACCTGTGTAGCTTGGACTGTTACTGTTTTCAGAAGCTAATATAACAGCACTTGCCCCGGCTTTTTCTAAAGTAATCTCGGCTATAGGCAGGCTTAATATAGCACGCAGGTGCAGCTCAAACTCATTAAAATTTTGTGTCCCCGCCAGGGTTACCATTCCTGTATCATGCGGTCTTGGCGATAGTTCGGAGAAATATACCCCTTCATCGGTTAAGAAAAATTCTACACCAAAAATTCCTGCCCCGCCCAATGCTTCGGTTACTCTGCGCGCCATATCCTGAGCTTCGGCAATATCGGCATCCGATACTTTTGCAGGCTGCCAGCTTTCCTGATAATCGCCACGTTCCTGCCTGTGCCCTATAGGCGAACAGAATAGTGTGGGGTTGTTATTTTGTGTAACAGTAAGTAATGTAATTTCTGAATGGAAATTTACAAATGCTTCAACTATTACCTCTACTACATCACCGCGCGAACCCTGTACGGCGTAGTTCCAGGCTTTTTCAATATCACTTTCAGTTTTTATGGTAGATTGCCCTTTGCCTGATGACGACATTAAGGGTTTTACCACGCAGGGCATTCCCACTTCCTCAACGGCTTTTTGCAGTTCCTCTGCCGAGGTAGCATAGCGGTAATTAGCAGTGCGAAGTCCTAAATCTTTAGCGGCAAGGTCGCGAATGGCTTTACGGTTCATAGTAAAGTTAGCCGCCTTTGCCGATGGTACTACGGTTATACCCTGCTTTTCATAATCGTAAAAACGTTCAGTACGTATCGCTTCTATTTCAGGAACAATAAAATCGGGTTGGTGTTTTGCAACAATGGCATCCAGCGCATCACCGTCCAGCATATTAATTACTTCATACCCATTTGCTACCTGCATGGCAGGAGCATTTTCATAACTATCTACTGCTATAACGGTTTGCCCTATGCGTTGCGCAGCAATTACAAATTCTTTACCCAGCTCGCCGGAGCCTAATAAAAGTATCTTTTTGTTCATTGTGTTGTTGTTTGAACGGCAAAAATACAAAGTTTTTGGCGGTTATTTGGGTGGCTGAAAGTCGGGGTGGTATTTTAAGGGTAATAAATAAAATTTCTTTACCACCCCACCCTAACGGGTACCCCTCCAAAGGAGGGTAATAGCATTAATTATCCGAAATTTGCAGTAATAAAATTTTCCAATTCAGTCATTACATTTTCTAAGTCATGTAGTATTCGTAGGCTTGATACTCGATAGATTTTTAAACCTAATGATAAAAGATATAGTTCCCGTTTTTCATCATAGTCTACTTTATCATTATGACTTGAACCATCTATTTCAATAATTAACCCTAATGTCTTTACATAGAAGTCAACGATATAGTTGCCGATGATACGCTGCCTGTCGAAATCAATACTATGAAATTTTTTCTTGTGTACCTGTTGCCAAAAAACAACTTCGGGATAGTTGCCTGCCTTGCGTAAGTTTTTAGCTCTTATTTTTAAATCAGGATTATAAGGAAGATTTTTAGGGAAGTTCCTGTATATAGGTTTATTGTTGATATGGGCTAAAATTTCTTTATCCATAAACTATACTTCGTTATGACTCTCCTTTATCAGAGGGGTGGCTGAAAGTCCGGGTATTATTTTAAGGAATGTTTTTTTTACCACCCCACCCTACGGGCACCCCTCCAAAGGAGGGGAATTAGTAGTTTTTAAACCAAAGCCTCTTTTATCCTGCGTAAAGCCTCTGTAAGCAGTTCTTCGCTGGTGGCATAGGATATACGGATGCAATCCGGATTTCCGAATGCTTCACCTGTTACGGTAGCTACATTGGCATGTTCTAAAAGGAGCATTGAGAAATCGTCGGCATTTTTAATTTCAATTCCTTTTATGGTTTTACCGAAGTAAGCCGAAACATCCGGAAATACATAAAAAGCTCCTTCGGGAACATTGTTTTTAAAGCCCGGTATATCGTTCATCAGGTTAATAACAAGGTCACGACGTTTGTGGAAAGCCTCAACCATGTGGCTTAGTACTTTCGGGTCGGCATCTACGGCTGCAATGGTGGCACGCTGTGCAATACTGTTTGCTCCGCTGGTTACTTGTCCTTGTATTTTGGTACAGGCTTTGGCAATAAATTCCGGTGCCCCTATGTAGCCAATGCGCCATCCCGTCATAGCAAATGCTTTTGCCACTCCGTTTACGGTAATAGTTCGGTCTATCATGCCCGGTATTGAGCCTATACTGTAAAAATTACCTGAGAAATTAATATGTTCATATATTTCATCCGATACCGCATAGATATCGTGCTTTTTTAACACTTCGGCTATTGCTGTAAGTTCTGCTTCGCTGTATATAGAACCGCTTGGGTTACAAGGCGAGCTAAACCACATCATTTTTGTTTTGGGTGTAATGGCTGCTTCCAGTTGTTCGGCAGTCATTTTAAAATCCGTTTCTACAGATGTGGGTACTACTACAGGCACCCCGCCTGATAGTTTTATAATTTCGAAATAGCTTACCCAATAGGGGGCAGGCAGTATAACCTCGTCGCCATCATTAAGCATTACTTGAGCTATATTGTATAATGATTGCTTTGCTCCTGTAGAAACTACAATTTGCGATGGTTTATACTCAAGATTATTATCTCTTTTAAATTTTCGGCAAATGGCTTCTTTAAGTTCTATGTAACCATCTACAGGCGTATAGCTGCTGTAGTTTTCGTCAATTGCCTTTTTGGCTGCTTCTTTAATAAAGTCAGGCGTATTAAAATCGGGTTCGCCCAAACTTAAACTGATAATATCTTTCCCCTGTGCTTTTAATTCTCTGGCTTTTGCCGCCATAGCAAGGGTTTGTGATGTAGATAGGTTGTTAATTCTGTCAGAAAGCACGTTCATTTGTGTAGTCGAGGTTTATGTTCTAATTTTAGTTAAGTGCCGGTTTCATGCCCAGTTCTTTCAAATGTTTAAAGTGAGCTGCCACAGCTTCCCGCATGGTAGTGAACTCATTGTAGGGTAGGTTATACTCGCGTGCCGTCTGCTTTACAATTACTGCAATTTTAGTATAATGCACGTGGCTTATATGCGGAAAAAGGTGGTGTTCTATCTGGTGGTTAAGCCCGCCTGTAAACCAGTTTATAATTTTGTTTTTGTGGGCAAAATTTGCAGTGGTATATAACTGGTGTACAGCCCAGGTATTCTCCATTAAGCCATTTTCATCAGGTACCGGGTTTTCTGTTTCCTCTACTACGTGTGCCAACTGGAAAACAATACTTAATATTAAACCTGCAACATAGTGCATTACAAAAAAGCCTATAAATACTTTCCACCATACTATACCTAGCAGTATCGGGATTGCAAACCATACTATTACATAAAGTATTTTTGTTATTACAAGCACTGTCCAGTGTTTTATGGGGCTACTGAATTTTCCGTAAGAAAGACCTCTTTTAATATAATTTCTCATCTGCTTAATATCGGTAGTCAATGCCCAGTTAAACGTTAATAAGCCATATAAAAAGATAGAATAGTAGTGCTGAAACTTATGGAACTTTCTCCATTTGGCGTTTTGCGTAAAGCGTATTATTCTTCCTGCATCCAAATCCTCATCATGCCCGTGTATGTTGGTGTAGGTGTGGTGCAATACATTGTGCTGCACCTGCCAGTTATATACATTGCCTGCCAAAAGATACATGCTGCTGCCCATAACTTGGTTTAGCCATGATTTAGAAGAGTAAGAACCATGGTTGGCATCGTGCATTACATTCATGCCTATGCCTGCCATGCCTATACCCATTACTATGGTAAGCAAAAATTGCCCCCATACGGGTATGCTGAGTGTTAGCAATATAAAGTAGGGCGCAAGTAACGCCGTAAACATGATAATGGTTTTAAGATGCAGTTTCCAGTTACCGGTTTTTTTTATATTGTTTTCTTTAAAGTATTCATTTACACGTTTATTTAGTGTTCTGAAAAATTTTAGGGAGTCGTTTTTAGAAAAAACGGGAGGGGTTATATTCATAGTTAATCAAAAAATTCTATAATTTATCAAAGGTAGTTATTAATGTGTTTGCAACCACTAAAATTGATCCGAAATTTCTTTACCGAAATGTGTACTTTTGTCAAAAGTCAAAAATGATGGACGAAATAATAAAGCAATTCCCAAACCTTACCGAAACACAACTACAGCAATTTGCACAACTTGAAGCATTATATAAAGATTGGAATGCGAAAATAAACGTAATATCACGCAAGGATATAGATGCTTTATACACCAAGCATGTGTTGCATTCGCTGGGTATTGCCAAAATCATGCCATTTAACCCCGGTGCCTCTGTACTGGATGTGGGTACAGGAGGAGGTTTTCCCGGAATACCGCTGGCAATACTTTATCCTGAAACTAAATTTTACCTGATAGACGTTATTGCCAAAAAGATAAAAGTAGTGCAGGAAGTAGCTAATGCTCTGGGCTTACAAAATGTAAAAGCGGAACAGAAACGTGCTGAGCATGTAACGGAAGATTTTGATTTTATTGTGAGCCGTGCCGTAACCAACATGCCCGATTTTGTAAAGTGGGTGAGGGGTAAAGTAAAAAAAGAGCAAAACCATGAGTTGCCCAACGGTATATTGTACCTGAAAGGGGGCGACCTTACTGAAGAGCTGGAAGTTTTTCAGAAAGTAACTTTGTATAATCTCTCGGATTATTTTTCAGATGAATTTTTTGATACTAAAAAGGTGGTGCACCTGGCGATGAAGTATAAGGTGTAGCTTTTTTATAATTTTCAGATGTTACTATTACCTGCTTTTTACCTCCTGAATTATTGGAAGCATAATGCTTGTTACTATGTTAAAACCTCGCTCAGAGGCAGATGCTTGATTTTTTATCTAAAAGTTTACATATTATATAGCAATTGTATGTTGTATTTCTTTAGCTTTGAGCGAGTTTAAAAAGTTATATAACAAAAACTAAAAAACATGAACAGAATAAAACAAATTAGTCTTTTATTGATACTATATTTTATCAGTACAAACGTGCAAGCACAAGTAGAGAAAGCTGCGGTAGTAAGTTTTTACACCAATAAAGTTGTTGGGTTTTCAGAAATATCAGGTCCGGGTACAGATGTTTTATTAGAAAAGGTCTTAAATCTTAGTGAAGATCCTGATTTTAATTTACAGCCAATGCTTAACAAGTTTCATGAGCAGTTTTTTACTAAGTATGCAAAAGATTTTCAATATGATTTTCTTCCTGAAGATGAAGTAACAAGTAATCCTGAATATATCAATTTTGTTCCGACCACTTTAGGCGTAGAGACACAGGAAAATGACAGACTTTTGAGCTACGGTAATTATAAAGCTATATATGAAGGCGCTCTTGGTAAGGCAAATGAAGAAGGAATGGCTAAAATATTTAAAGATAAAGCAGAAAGAACAATATACGTTAGCTTTAGTTTTGAATTTGTAAACTCAGCCATTGGTATAGGCAGTACAGGTTTGCTTAAAATAAGAGCTACAATGCGCATAGCGGTATATGACAAAGCCGGTAAAAAAGTATTTATAATACGAGAAGGAGCAAACTCTAAGCAAACAGTAGTAAAGGTTAAAGGTATTCCTATAATGGATGCGAGTAAAATATTGCCTATGTGCGAAAGTGCCCTTGATGAACTAATGAAAGATATGGATAAGAAATTAGAAAAAAGAATTCTTAAAGAGTTGAAAAATAAAAAATAATAACTCTGAAATAATACAGGTTTATCCCTGAACTGAATATAAAAAAACTCCTGCCTAAGCAGGAGTTTTTTATTTATTAAGATGGTATTGTTATCCCGCAATGATTATTCTCCTAAGAAAGGATATCTGTAATCCGTTGGCGGAACAAAGGTTTCTTTAATGGTTCTTGGCGATACCCAACGTAGCAAGTTAAGTATAGAGCCTGCCTTGTCGTTAGTGCCCGATGCTCTAGCACCACCAAATGGCTGCTGACCTACTACTGCGCCTGTAGGCTTATCATTGATATAGAAGTTACCCGCACAATTTACCAATGCTTTAGTAGCCTGCTCTATAGCATAGCGGTCTTGGCTGAATATAGCACCAGTTAATGCGTATGGAGAAGTTTCGTCAACCAGTTTAAGCGTTTCTTCCCATTTATCATCTTCATAAACATATACGGTAAGTACAGGGCCAAAAAGTTCAGTGTACATAGTTTCATACTGAGGGTTGGTCGTTTCAATAACCGTAGCATCTATAAAGTATCCTACAGATTTATCATAATTACCGCCTACTATAATTTCGGCATCTTTAGCACCTTTGGCATTATCAATATATTTTGCAAGTTTATCAAAAGAGCCTTCATGGATAACTGACGAAAGGAAGTTTGATAAATCTTCGGGAGAACCCATTTTCATCGACTTAACGTCGTTTATTAAATGCTCCTTCACAGCACCCCATATAGATTTAGGAATATATGCTCTTGAGGCAGCCGAACATTTTTGTCCTTGAAATTCAAAAGCACCACGTGAAAGGGCTGTAGCAACTTGTGCAGGAATTGATGACGGGTGCGCCAGTACAAAATCTTTACCACCGGTTTCTCCTACAATTCTTGGGTAGGTTTTATAAATACCTTTACCCATATTTTCGCCTATCTTTGCCCAAATACCGTTAAATACGGCTGTAGAGCCTGTATAATGCACTCCTGCAAAATCGGGGCTTGCCATAAGAGTATCGGTTATCATAACAGGGTCGCCATGTACCATATTGATAACACCATCCGGTAATCCGGCAAGTTTAAATACTTCCATTATCACATTCGCGCTATATACTTGGCTCGCGCTTGGTTTCCATACTACCACATTACCCATTAACGCGGGTGATGCCGGCAAGTTACCTGCAATGGCTGTAAAGTTAAACGGTGTTATGGCATAAATGAAACCTTCCAAAGGGCGGTGCTCCATTCTGTTCCATATACCTTCGGATGATACAGGCTGCTCAGCATAAATCTGAGTCATAAACTCTACATTAAAGCGAAGGAAGTCTATAAATTCGCATGCAGCGTCAATTTCTGCCTGGTGCACTGTTTTAGCCTGCGCTATCATAGTCGAGGCATTTATTTTTGCACGGTATGGTCCTGCCAAAAGTTCAGCAGCTTTCAGGAAAATAGCAGCTCGTTGCTCCCAAGCCATGCCAGCCCATTTTTTACGGGCTTCCAGCGCAGCAGCGATAGCCTGCTCCACATGTTTTTTCTCTGCTTCGTGGTAGGTACCCACTACTTTTTTATGGTCAAAAGGAGGGTTTATAGTTTGGGTTTTTCCGGTGCGTATCTCTTCACTGCCTATGTACATAGGTACATCTACAGTAGTGGCATACATTTCTTTAAAAGCGGCAAGTACCTGCTCTCTTTCTTTAGTTCCCGGGGCGTATGATAATACAGGTTCGTTAAACGCGTCCGGCACATTATAAATTCCTTTTGGCATAGTATATAGTGTTTTAAAACATTAAAAAAATTAGGATATCGCAAATATACAAGAAATTATTGTTCCTGTAATTGCAAATATACTAATGAAAGGAGTGTAATATAAAGATATTGTTAATTTAGTGCAAAAGGTGCACTAAGCCTGAATGTAGGCACAATAACTTTGAAAGAGCGGGTAGAGGTAAAGTTAATCATGTTAAAATAACCGCGCATTGCCCCGAAAGGAGATGCTAATAAACAACCGGAGTTATAAATATGCTTTTCGCCGGGTTTAAGTACCGGTTTTTTTCCGATAACACCTTCGCCATCTACAATTTCGATATCGTTAAGCGAGTCGAATATTTCCCAGTGGCGGGTGTTAAGTTGTACAGAATCTTTACTCTGGTTCTCTATAGTAATCTCGTAGCTAAAGGCAAATTGTATCCTGTAGTTTTTGAAGTATGTGCCTTCAAAACTGGTTGAAACAGATATTTTAATACCTCTTGTTATTTGTGATACCATAAAAAACGCTTATTTTGCTTTTCCAAAGGTACAAAATTAAATAGTGTTGTGTAATGTTTCAAATATTAAATTAACAGTAACACTATTTTAACTCTTTGAGCATTAGTTGATAATGTTTTCCGAATTTGCATACCCCATACCTATCACCCTGTCATAACGTTCGCCGTTCATCCTGTAATAAACAAGTATGTTATAGTCATTCTCTGTTTGGTAGAAGTTTCCGTCCACTGCATCCTTTTCATTTATAACGCCACGCTTGTCAGCAGCCACATACATATAGTTAGTAAACCCCTGTTTTATCATAATGGCTTTTTCATACATTGCCGTTTTCTCATTATACTCCATTTTATACTCGTCTGTTTTGGCATAGTTGTTAAACATACCGCATACATATATATCTTCTTTACCAAAATAAGCGGGAGCACTCAAATTAAAAAACACCCAGGCATAGTCAGCCTCAAGATTTATATCCGTTACGTTAAGCCTTACATTGTTTACTATAAAATTGCCGTTTACATCAGGAAAATAAGTATAAGGTCTGCTGGCTCTTGCCTCATTAGTGTACAGTATGTTATTATAAATTTCGCCTGCGGTTATTCGCAGTACATTGTTTACCGCGTTACGAATGTCTTTGTTATCAAAGTAAAGATATTCGTTGCCTGCCCAAAATTGTGTTTCCGTATCATACCTGTAAATAAGGTCGTTGCCTATCGTATATTGCGGTTTAATGTTATATATGGCATTATCAAACCTTCCGTTCTGGAAAAGAACAACTTTTACATTTTGCAGCGGGCTCTGAAAAGTAAAGGAGCTTGTTTTTACAGAAAATTCCAGGTTGTGCTTTTCTTCCCTATACTCCATATTCCTTGTCCTTTTTACCTGTAAGGGTACCGACACCTGATCTTCATAAACTATAAATTTCCGACTGAATACTACCTCGCGATCCTCGTTTAGTATTTTAAGCATATAATTTCCGCTAAGCAACAGTCGGGTAAATTTATTAGGAATGGAAAGTGTATAGCGTGAATAAATTTGTAGCGTGTTAAACGAATTCTCGTAAATCTGGATTCTTTGGTTATCAAACCCCTCTATATAGTCGTTAACCGTAAGTTGCGACGAAGGAGTCCAATTGTAATTACAATGGGTAATCGAATAGTAATAATTAGCCTCGTTACCAAAAAGATCGTCAAAAGTAAACTGGAAAGCCTCTCCAAGCCTGAAGTACGGATAAACATTTTCATTATTTTGCCTGAATGAAACCGTTTTTATATTGTATGGAGGGGGTATTTCCTGCTGCACCTGCGCATCAACTATAAAAGGCATTAGCAGTAACAGTGTTACTTTAACTGACCGGTAAAAAAGATTAATCATTACAGCAAAATTTTATTTTCGTGAACGTAAATATAGCAAATAAATTATATGTTGTATTTGCAAAGTATTGTAACAATCAAATATTATGAGCATTAACACATTAAATTTACAATAAACAACAAATTTTGTAGTTTTAACTTCAACCAATTTTTAACCATATCAACATGAAAAATCTAAAACTCTGGCTTTTCCTGTTGTCTGCACCGTTTATTGTAAGTGCGCAGCAACTAAAGGGAAGCGACCCTATTCCGTTTGACCCAAATGTAAAAACAGGCAAATTAAAAAACGGACTTACTTATTACATCAGGAAAAATGACAAACCTGAAGATAAAGTAGATTTACGCCTTGTAATAAATGCAGGTTCTATTTTAGAAAATGACGACCAGCAAGGACTGGCGCACTTTATGGAACATATGTGCTTTAACGGTACAAAGCGTTTCCCTAAAAACAAACTGGTAGATTACCTGCAAAGCATAGGGGTAAAGTTCGGGCAGCACCTTAATGCCTATACCAGCTTTGACGAAACAGTATATTTCCTTCCTATCCCGTCAGATGATCCTGAAAAACTGGAAAAAGGCTTTCAGGTATTGGAAGATTGGGCATTTAATGCCGTACTAACACCCGAAGAAGTAGATAAAGAAAGAGGTGTTGTACTGGAAGAGTACCGCCTTGGGCTTGGCGCTGAAAAACGCATGATGAAACAATTTATGCCTAAGATGATGTACAAATCGCATTATGCAGACAGGCTGCCTATAGGGCAAAAGGAAATCCTTGAGAATTTTACTTATGACAAAATAAAGAGCTTTTACAAAGACTGGTACAGACCAAACCTTATGGCAGTAATAGTGGTGGGAGATATAGATGTGGCAGCAATGGAAAAGAAGATAAAAGACCATTTCTCGTCCTATAAAAACCCTAAAAACGAAAGACCTCGCGCTGTTTATGATGTGCCAAACCACGACCAGACCTTTGTTTCAGTAGAAAGTGATAAAGAAGCATCTTTTGCACAGGTGCGACTTATTTATAAAGACCACGGCGATCCTAAAAAAATAAAAACAATAGAGGATTATAAGCAAAACCTTAAAGAAGGTCTTTTTACCAGCATGCTTAATAACAGGCTACAGGAACTTACCAATACGCCCAATCCGCCGTTTACCTATGGTTATACCTATCATGGAGGTACATGGGCACGTACTAAAGAAGCTTATCAGTCTTTTGCCATGACACAAGAAGGCAAGCAGCTTGATGCCCTAAAAGTACTGGTAGAAGAAAATGAGCGTGCTAAAAAATATGGCTTTAGCGAAAGCGAACTTGAACGCGCCAAAAACGACTGGCTGTCCTATCTTGAAAAAAGCTATAATGACAGGGACAAGACTGAATCGGAAAGATTTGTAAGCGAATATCAGGCACACTTCCTGGAAGAGGTACCCGCACCGGGTATTGAGTGGGAATATGAAGCCTTTAAGGAACTGCTTTCGCAAATAAAAGTAGAAGACCTGAACGGGCTTACCGACAAATATATTAAAGAGGATAACAGGGTAGTTATATTTACAGGACCTGAAAAAGACGGTGTTGTAAAACCAACCGAACAGGAAGTACTGGCTGTAATTAACAAAAACTATGACGATTTAAAGCCTTATGAGGACGAGCCTGTAGCAGAAAGCCTGTTGCGCAAAGAAGTAAAGCCGGGCAGCATTGTAAAAAAAGAGAACAATGCCACGCTGGGCACCACTACGCTATACCTTTCAAATGGGGCAAAGGTTACTTACAAGAAAACCGATTTTAAAAATGATGAAGTGCTTATGAAAGCCGTGAGTTTTGGCGGAAGCAACCTTTTTAGTAATGAAGATGCCAAAAAAACCCAGTGGGCGGAAGGTGCACTTACCGAAGCCGGATTTAGCGGGCTTGACCTTAATGATATCAATAAATTCATGACAGGTAAAATAGCAAGCGTATATCCTTACATAAGCAACGTTACAGAGGGTATGCAGGGCAGCAGTACACCCAAAGACATGGAATATATGTTCCAGATGGTGCATGCCTATTTTACTGACCTGAATTATGATACCGAAGCCTATGAGGGATATAAGAAAAAGCAATCGTCGTTTTACGAAAATATGGCATCAAGCCCCAGCTTTTATTTTTCGCAGGAGCTATATGCTTTTCTTAACCAAGATAACCCAAGGTACAGCGGTATAATTCCCACCGAAAAATCATGGGCAGAAACCGATTATAAGCTTTGCTATGATAAGTATAAAGAACGTTTTGCCAATGCAGGCGATTTTGAGTTCTTTTTTGTAGGGAATATAGATGATAAAGCTATGGAAGATTACTCGGTTAAATATCTGGCATCCCTTCCGTCTTCCGGAACCAAAGAGAAGGCTACAGACCTTGGCTATAGGTTAATAAGCGGTTCGCACAAAAAAGTTATCAATAAAGGTACTGATCCTAAAAGTAATGTTGTGATAAGATTTAGCGGAGATACAAATTACTCGGCTAAAGAAGCACTTGCTATGGAGGCTCTTGGCGAAGTGTTAACTATAAAATTAACCGAAGAACTAAGGGAAAACGAAAGCGGAGTATATGGTGTTGGGGCAAGAGGCGGCATGAGCAATGTGCCTTATGGTTCTTATTATTTCTCTATATCTTTCCCGTGCGGACCTGAAAATGCTGGAAAACTTACAGAATCAGCCCTAAGAGAGCTACAAAAAATGATAGACAACGCGCCGGAGGAAAAAGACCTTGCCAAGTATAAAGAGGCAGAAATGCTGGAATACAAGAAAGACCTTAAAGAGAACAAGTTTTGGATAGATGGTTTCCAAAATGCATACATAAAAGGTGCTAACCCTGATGAAATCCTTAAAAAAGAGGAGAAAATTGCAGCTCTTACGGTTAAAGACCTTCAGGCAGTTGCCAAAAAATACCTGACAAAAGATAAAGTAATCGGCATCTTGATGCCGGAAGAAAATTAATCTTTAAAACAAACAGGAATTATCTCGCCTTGTGCGAGGCAAAATCGCTCCACATCTGCTGGGGCGATTTTTTTTGTATAATCTTCCTCCACAACCCTAAAGCCTGTACTACGCAGTTTATTAAAATAATCACGACCATATACCCGCACGTGGTCATACTGCCCAAAAATACGGGCGCGTTCTTTAGCGTCGGTTATGCTGTTGTCTTCAAAAGTAACATCGCGACTAAGGTCTTGCGGGATTTGAAATATACCCATGCCGCCCGGTTTTAACACGCGGTATAGCTCTTGCATGGCTTTGGTATCATCAGGGATATGTTCCAGCACGTGGTTGCACAATATCATGTCATAACTGTTGTCTTCAAAAGGCAGGTTGCATATATCCGCTTTTACGTCGGCAAGAGGTGAGTTAAGGTCGGTAGTAGTATAATCCAGATTTTTCTGATTGCGAAAGCGTTTGTAAAAAGCCTGTTCAGGAGCAAAGTGCAATACTTTTTTAGGAGCTGTAAAAAAATCAGTTTCATTTTGCAGATACAACCACAACAGCCTGTGTCTTTCTAAAGAAAGGGTACTGGGCGATAATACATTATTACGCTGATGCCCGTAACCATAAGGCAAAAAGTTTTTAAAACTCTTTCCGTCTATAGGGTCAGTATAAGTGCTGCCCTTTAAGGCTGCTGCCAAAACAGGACGCGCCACATAGCTCAGCCTTATAAGCAGGGGTCTTGGTATGGTATTAAGTATGAATTTGAATAGTTTTTTAGACACTAATTTCTCTGATTTTCACTTATTATAAAATTACTCTTTTATACGCCAAACTGTCTTCTCCAAAATTAACAAGAATTCCCAAATTGAGTTTTGAAGCGGCTAAATAATTAAGCGTTTGTTTAATATGGCTATTTATAAGCACTTCAATTGCTTTTACTTCGAGTATAATGTTGTCAAAGACAACAAAATCAGCGAAATAATAATGCGGGAGTATTGTGTCCTTGTACTCAATATTGAATTTTTTCTCTCTTTCAAAAGGAACTCCGTTTTTTAAAAATTCATACTGTAGCGCATCTTCATATACCACTTCGCTATGACCTTTACCTAGTATTGTATGCACCTCCATACAAATGCCAATTAACTTATACGACTCATTTTTATATAATAGTGATGCCATTTGTGATAATTGGTGCTATTCGTGTCTTGAAATATTTAAATTACAAGCGGCACAGCTCTGAATTCATTTTCTTCATCGCTCGTTATACCCAACGCCTGATATACATAGGCAAAAGTAGAAAGCAGTTCCGGCTTACCGTTTATCAATGCCACATCATGTTCAAAGTGGGCGCTTGGTTTGCCGTCGCGGGTTACTATAGTCCAGCCGTCTTTAAGGGTTTTCACATATTTGGTTCCCATGTTTATCATGGGTTCTATAGCTACTACCATGCCTTCTATAAACTTTTTGCCCCTGCCGCGTTTGCCATAGTTGGGCATGTTAGGCTCTTCGTGCATTTTGCGTCCCAAACCATGTCCTACAAGGTCACGCACTACGCCATAACCATGTGCTTCGGTATGTTTTTGAATTGCATAGCCTACATCTTCTACTCTGTTGCCTGCTTTAAATTCGCGGATGCCTATATATAAAGATTCTTTAGTTATTTGTAGCAGTTTACGTGTTTCTTCTGCTACTTCGCCTATTTCAAAAGTGTAGGCATGGTCGCCATAAAACTCATTTTTTAAAGCCCCGCAATCTACCGATACGATATCGCCTTCTTCAATAGGTCGGCTGGTGGGTAACCCATGTACTACCTGTTCGTTAACACTCGTGAGCAGGGTAGAGGGGCAGCCGTATAATCCTTTAAATCCGGGAACTGCGCCATGATCGCGAATAAACTCTTCCGCCTTTCTGTCAAGTTCTAAAGTAGTAACACCGGGTTTTATTTCGGAGGCTATCATACCAAGTGTTTTAGAAACTATAAGCGCACTTTCGCGCATTAACTCTATTTCTTCTTGTGTTTTGGCTATTATACTCATTGCATCAATTTTCAATCCGCAAAAGTAACTATTTAAAATTATTTAATCAGGGTTCGCCATTATTTTAAACAGTTCGGCATTCGATAGCAGATAACGGTTTTCAATGTCTATTTGCTCAATACGTGCGCTTACCAATCTGTTCTCGCGCGTATTGATAAGAAACAGCGAGCTTTCGCCAAAAGAGAACAGTCGTTCTTCCGAAGTCAACATGGTTGAGTAGCTTTCTACAAGCTCATCAATTACATTTTTTTGCTTTTGCAGCGAAGTAATCTCGGTTTGTTGTGCCTCAATTTTATTTTTAAGATTTAAGCGTTCGCTGTTCAATTCCAGTTGCGTGTCCTGTATTTTCAGTTTTGCCAAGTTCAGCTTACCTCTTTCTTTTCTTAGAAATATAGGAAAAGCAAAGTTGACTCCAAATTTATAGTCGTTAAAACGGTAATTGTCAAAATTTGACGGCTCTGAGAGGTAATGGTACCCAACATCTATTTTTGGGAGCAGCATGTTTGCCTGTAGCTTGCGCTCTACCTCCAGTATGGCTACTTTATTTTGCAACGAGGTAATTTTTGGGTGATTATCTACAGGGGTAGTTTCGGTAATAAGGTTATTGGTTTTTAAGGTTTCTTTTACGGTTACCATGAGGTCCTCCTCGGGTATTATGGCATCCTCCAGTTCAACAGGTATATCATTAATCCAAAGATAATTGGCAAGCTTCAGTTTTGCCTTGGCAAGTTTTAATTTTGAGTTTTCTAAATTCAGCCTTCTGTTTTTTACGGTTATACCTGCCTCTACACTGTCTATAGCAGGTTTGTCGCCCTGTTCTATCAGTTGCAACACACCATTGTAACGCGTGCGGGCATAGGTTAAATAATTTTCATACAACAGGGTTTCGTCATGGCTTTTTTTCCAGTCAAAATAGGCTGCCGCGGCATCATACAGTACATTAACAGCCTTTAGCTTGCGCTCGGCATCACTAAGCTGTAACTGTATTTTAGCTGTTCTTACATCTGCCATACGCTGGTTTATAAAAAGCCCTTGTCCCAGCGGTACAGTAATGCCTAAAGAGGTAAGCCCTTGATTTGGCGTAGTGTTTTGCGGATTCAGGTAGATGCCCTCGCTGTTATCAAATCCTGCTTTTACCTCTATGCCGTACCAAGTGGGTATTTTAAAACTACTGGTTAGCACTGAGTAGTATTCTTTATCGGTAAACTCTTTTTCGTCATAATCTACTTCTATCTTCGGGTCAAAGCCTCCGCGTGCCTGCATCAGCCCTGCCTGTGCTTTGTCTATCTCCAAGTTTGCCTGTTTTACAATGGGGTGGTATTTTTTTACATAACCCAAATACTCATTAAATGTGAGTATATTGCTTTCAAACTCCTGTGCGTTCCCTATAGTCAGGCATGAAAAAAATAGTAAAAAGCAGTATATATAGCTCTTTATCGTCATTGTTTTACTTTTTGTCTTTAGTATTTTCGCTACCGTTTTTAGATTGATAATAGTTGGGAGGGAAACCGTTTAGGGTTCGCCATATTTCATACCATACGGGTACGGTATCGAGTAATGCTATGGTTTGTGCTCCTGCGCCTATGCTCAGTTGTTCAGGCCATTTTTGCTCTTCTTCATCAGGGGCTATTAATATTCTGTACTTTCCGTTAGGGCTTATAAAGTTTTCTATCGCTACTATACGCCCTCCAAAAGTACCATAGGACATTCCCGGCCATCCCGAAAATACTATAGTAGGCCATCCGTCAAACCAAACTCTTACTTTTTCGCCTCTGCTGATGAGGGGTAAATCCATAGGATCTACATAGCTTTCTACGGCAATATCATAGCCCGAGGGCATTATGCTCACTATAGGTGTGCCTTCTTTTAGGTTTTCTCCAAGTCCTGCCTGTAGCGCACGGTTTACATAGCCGGATTGCGGTGCTTTTATATAATACATTCCGTTACGAATACTGTAGTTTGCATACTGGTTTTCCAGTTTGTTTACCTGTGCTTCAGTATCATACTGGTTACTAAGTGCGGTAAATTTATCACTATCGGCTTTGGATATTTTTTCGGCATATTCTGCTATCAGCCGGTTAATTTCTACTTTGGCATTAATAAGCTCGTTTTTTGCAGTAAGTAACTTATTTTCCTGTGTAATTATTTTTGCTTCCGATTCTTGTAGTTTCAACCGTTTTTCCTCCACATCCGTAAGCGGTTTCAGTCCTTCTTTGTTAAGTTGTTGCGCTCGCTTAAATTGTGTTTCGGCTATGCGAAGCTGTGTTTTTACCGCCTCGAGATCCATACTGTCGCTCTTTACTTTTAGTTCAGACTGCCTTATTTTGTTTTGCGCCTGTTCTAATTTTAATTGTTTTTCTCGCTCTAACGAGCCCATCTGCATTTCCAGCGCGCCAACTTTGCTGCCATATGAGTTTACAGCCAGTTTTTTAGCATCTACCTGCTGCTTTGTGTTTTCTACAAGGTTGGGATCGAAATACTCGTCTTTTATCTCCGATATAAACATGATTGTATCGCCTTTTTCTACAAAATCGCCTTCCTGTACATACCATTTTTCTATCCGTCCTGCAATAACACTATGCACGGTTTGCGGACGTTGGTCGGGCTTTAAGGTTGTTACAGATCCTGTGCCTGATATGTTTTGTGTCCAGGGCAGGAAGAGTGCTATGCCCCCTATGATGGATGCGACAACTATAAGTTTGTTCAACACCTTGTAATGAGGTCGGTTTACAAGGTTGTTTACGGTTGTATACTTTCCGCTACTTATATGTATTTGATTGTTATCGGATATATTCAGCATAGTATTTTATAGTTTAAAGTCTTCTACAATTTCTCCGTTATTCATTATTATCTGCCTGCTGCATCTCGATTTCCAATAATGGTTTACAGACGATACAATTACAGTCCATTCATGCTCTTCGGCAAAAAGGAAATCAATTATTGCTTTTGCCGTAGGCTCGTCCATCTTGTCGGTAGGGTCTTCTAAAAATAATATTTTTGGTTTATGAATAATGCTTCTTGCCAATAATATTTTTTGGGCATTGGATGTTGATAACTGCCTGCCGTCAGGATATATGGGGGTATCAAGCCCTTGCGGTAATGTTTTTATAAAAGAGGATAGCCGAACACTGTCTAAGGCCCAACGCAGTGTTTCGGGAGTTATAGTAGGGTCGTTAAACGTGATGTTTTCCAGTATTGTTCCTTCAAACGGACTTTCGCCCTGTATTATAACCCCTGTTTGCGAACGATAAAGGTCTTTATCTATTCTATTAAGCCTGCCATCGTTAATATAAAGTGAACCATAATCCGGTTTTAAATATCCTGCCAGCATACGCACCAAGGTAGATTTCCCTGAACCGTTATTTCCGCTAATGTATATTTTTTCGCCGGGGTTTATGCAAAGCGAAATGTTGTTAAGCGCATCTTTATCCGAATCAGGAAAGCGATACCTTATGTTATCCATTTCCAGCGTGATGTTTTTTTGCGGAGTGGTATTTTTAACTTTTGAAGGTTCTTCTATTCCCAAATCAGTTACTCCTCCTATTTTTTCTATAGATGTAAGTACATCATAAAATGTTTCCAGCCCGATGATAATCTTTTCTACAGAGTTGATTACCAAAAGGATGATAATTTCGGCAGCTACAAACTGCCCTATATTCATTTGCTGGTTTAGTACCAGATACCCCCCTACGGATAGTAATGTTGCGGTAATAATAACCTTAAAGATGATTAGCTGGGAGAACTGCTTTTTTATAACATTGAAGTGTTTTTCTCTGTAATTTATGTAATCGCTCACCAAATTATCATTTTTAGTAAGAGCATAATCAAAATTAAGCTGCCTTTTAAAACTACTGCTGTTTCGGGCTATTTCCTGTATCCAGTAGGCAACTTTGTATTTAAACTTCGATTCTTTCATACTGGTATCCAGTCCGGTGGCAAACGAGAATTTGAAGATAAAATATAATAATATCAACAGCATTAACCCAAACAGTATGAAAAACGGATGGTATAATGAAAGCAGGATAATACCAAAGCTGATTTGCAGCAGCGCCGAAGAAAAATCGAGCAGGAGCTTTGATACTCCTTTTTGAATGGACAGTGTATCAAAAAAGCGATTGGCAAGCTCCGGCGGGTAGCTGTTGTACAACTCATCAGGTTTTATTTTGGGAAAACGCCATGCAAACTCAAAAGAGGAACGCACAAATATTTTTTGTTGTAAGTTTTCCGTAATCCTTAGCTGCATGAGCGACAGGATACCGCCAAAGGCTACCCCTACAGTTACTACAACAATAAGCACTATCCATGATATACTCACCTGCCCGCTTTGTATAAAGTTGATAATAGCCTGAATGCCAAGTGGTAAAGAAAGACTTATAAGTCCTGCAAAGGCAGCATAAAAAAGTATTTGATAAACATCTTTTTTATCTAATTTCAGCAAGTTGTAAAATCGTTGTAATGGTGTCATGATGTTTATTGTTTTATAATGTTGCTAACCAAATGCATAAAAAATTCGCAAGGGCGGGTTTGCTCGTTACAATTCGTTATACTTTTAAAATGATCTTTTAAAAAATGCTGATGCAATGCGCCCTCTATAGTTGTACTAACGAGGCTCTCGGCATACGGGTAATCGGGGTTTACCTCTTTTACAATATTTACAATACGCCCTATTACTCTTTTATAAATAAGAAAAAAACCTTCACGGTTTTCCTCATCAACCTCCTTGGTAAGAAAGGTTTTGGTAAACTCTGCAATAATTATTTTGTTCAGTATCGATTCGTTTATATGATCCGTGCTGTCATCGTCCTCAATTTTTTCGGTTACTATAGTTATAGCCCTCATTAGTTTTTCATAAGGGTCAGTTACATTGGCGGTTGCCAAAATAAGTTTGTACTCCATCCAGCTCCAGTACCAAGAGGATAAATATAGTAAAAGCTTATGTTTGTTCTCAAAATAGCGATATAGAGAGCTTTCGTTTGACCCGATTCGCTCTCCCAGTTTTTTAAAAGTAAAATTGTCAAAACCCAGCTCATCAATAAGCAAGATACTCTCTTTAATGATTTTCCTGCCTAATATAGAAGTTTCAGGGTCTTTTACATAAATTTTGTCATTAACCTGAATTTTAATACTTGAAAGAAGTGTTTTCATAATTAAAATTATTTACTGCAAATATAATAGTAAAACTATTAATTTTGAAATTTTAACTTTTAATTATAACCTGTTCAACCTCTTTTACCTGAGAAATATCATGTTTTGTATTTGTAAGAAGCTGTAATTTTGTATTAAATTTTTTAGGTATGAGTAAATATGTTACTGCGGCGCAAGCTGTACAAGTAGTTAATTCGGGCAACAGGGTGTATGTGCAGGCTGCTGCTGCAACCCCAACAGTTTTAACAAAAGCTTTGGCAGAGCGGGCTGCCGAGCTTAGAAATGTAGAGGTCTGCCATTTGCATACAGAGGGCGAAGCACCCTATGCGAACCCTGAATTCAGTGAGAGTTTTCATGTAAACTCCTTTTTTATAGGAAAAAATGTAAGGCATACACTGGCAGCCGGAAACGGCTCGTACACCCCCGTTTTTTTGAGTGAATTGCCAAGGCTATTCCGTAAAAATGTACTACCGCTTGATGTGGCTTTTATACACGTTTCGCCACCCGACAGTCATGGATATTGTTCGCTGGGGGTATCGGTAGAGGCAACAGTTGCCGCTATAGAAAACTCTAAATATGTAGTGGCACAGGTAAACCCGCAAATGCCAAGAACCTTTGGCGACGGCGTTATACATGTATCGGAAATTAATTATCTGGTTGAGGTTGATGAGCCTGTTTATGGGCATGCACCTGATGCCATAACCGAGCAGGAAGCCAAAATAGGCACTCATGTAGCATCGTTAATAGAAGATGAAAGCACGCTGCAAATGGGAATAGGCTCTATACCCAATGCTGCTTTATCAAACTTAAAAAACCATAAAAATCTGGGTTTGCATACCGAGATGTTTTCGGATGGTGTGATAGACCTGATAGAGAGCGGTGTAATTAATTGCAATTACAAAGGCACGGTTAGGGGTAGGGCACTTGCCACATTTTTAATAGGCTCTAAACGCCTGTATGATTTTGTGGATGATAACCCGTTTATCGAAATGCGCGAATCATCATTCGTAAATGATACCGTGAACATTCGAAAAAATAAAAAAATGGTGGCTATCAATTCAGCTATCGAGGTTGATTTGACCGGGCAGGTTTGTGCCGACTCTATAGGATGCAGGATGTACTCCGGTGTGGGCGGACAAATGGATTTTATTCGCGGGGCTTCGCTTAGCGACGGGGGTAAGGCAATTATTGCACTGCCATCGGTAACAAAACGGGGCGACAACCGTATTGTGCCTTTCCTTAAACAAGGTGCCGGCGTGGTTACCACACGTTCTCATGTGCAATATATTGTTACTGAATATGGTATTGCCGATTTGTATGGCAAAACATTAAAGCAGCGTGCCGAAGCACTTATACATATAGCGCACCCTGACCATAGGGAAGCTATAGCACGCGATTATTTTAATGCTTTTAAAAGTTGAGTTTTTTAGATTTGTTAAATAGTGGTTGTTTGAAAAAAGGGGCTGTCTTAAAAGTGTCATTCTGAACGAAATGTAATGGAGTGAAGAATCTCAATCATTTGATAAATAAGAGATTCTTCCTTCGTCAGAATGACAAAAATGCTTGTTTAAGTACTTTTGAGACAGTCCCTTTTTGTTTTATGTATGGTTTTAGCTATTACAACAGCGAATGCCTTGTCATGGCTTCGGGTTGCGGTAGTCCCATAAGTTGCAGTATCGTTGGCGCAATGTCACCCAGTACACCATCATGTATTGTTTTTAGCTCTTTATCTACCAGTATAATCGGCACGGGGTTGGTAGTGTGTGCGGTGTTGGGGCTGCCATCGGGGTTTATCATGGTTTCGCAGTTACCATGGTCGGCAATTACTATAGTGGTATAGTTATTGGCAAGCGCAGCTTCTATCACTTGTTTGGCACAGTCATCTACTGCTTCGCAGGCTTTAATAGCGGCTTCCATTATTCCTGTGTGTCCTACCATGTCGCCATTGGCAAAGTTAAGGCATACAAAGTCTGCCTCGCCTTTTTGCAGTTCCGGTATCAGCGCATCTTTCAATTCATAAGCACTCATTTCGGGTTGCAGGTCATAAGTAGCTACTTTTGGCGATGGGCATAACAAACGCTTTTCGCCCTCAAAAGGCTCTTCGCGACCCCCTGAGAAGAAAAACGTAACATGCGGGTATTTCTCTGTTTCGGCTATGCGTATTTGTTTTTTACCATGCCTTGCCACAATTTCGCCCAGTGTTTCGGTAAGGTTGTCTTTGTCATAAATAACGTGCATTCCTGTAAAACTGTCGTCATAGTTAGTCATGGTAACATAGTACAGATTCATTTTGTGCATATTCTGCTCATGTACGTCAAACTGGGTTAATACCTCAGTAAGCTGTCTGCCCCTGTCTGTCCTGAAGTTAAAAAAGATAACCACATCATCAGGCTCAATAATCGCTATTGGGTTAGTACCGTCATTAGTCATTACTATGGGTTTGATGAACTCATCGGTAACATCTTCATTATAGCTTTCCTGTATGCTGTTTACGGCATTGACAGAGGGTATGCCCAGCCCGTTAACCAAAAGGTCATAAGCAAGTTTAACGCGTTCCCAACGCTTGTCGCGATCCATAGCATAGTAACGCCCTATTATAGAGGCAAGCTGTACTTTGGTATCTTTTATATAATTTTCCAAATCGGCAATAAAGTTTATTCCTGATTTCGGGTCAACATCACGCCCATCGGTAAAGGCATGTATATATACTTTGTCCAGCATGTACTCCTGCGTTGCATCTACCAATCCTTTCAGGTGGTTAATGTGCGAGTGTACCCCGCCATCGGAAACTAAGCCCAGCAAGTGTACTTTTTTGTTATTCACTTTAGCGTAGGCTAATGCCTCGGCAAGTGTTTTTTCTTTGGCAAGTGTTTTTTCCTGTACGGCAAGGTTTATTTTTACCAAATCCTGATATACTATGCGCCCTGCTCCAAGGTTCATGTGTCCCACCTCGCTGTTGCCCATTTGTCCTTCGGGCAGCCCTACGTTAAGACCATCCGTCCGTAGTGATGCACTGGGATAGTTTTGGTAAAGACTGTCGATAAAAGGTGTGTTGGCATTGTCTATTGCCGATACTTTTGGGTCGGGCGATTTTCCCCAGCCGTCCAGTATCATTAAAATTACTTTTTTGTTCATGATTTTAGTGTGTTAAATCCAGTTTTTAGCAGTATTAAAATCGATATAATAGCGCAGGCTTATCGAAAAAATACTGTTAAGGTTATTTGTAAACAGATGCTCAATATTCTTGGTATAATTACGGTTTACATACTCAAAATTACCTACGGCATTGTTTCGGTACAAAAATGATATTTGGCTGCCGGGAGCAAACCACCATGTGTACGAAAGGTCTAAATTCCAGTTGTTGTATGTAAAATCTCTATTTTCGCTAAAGGTACTATTTTCAGTTAGTATGCCATTATTTTGCAATGTCAAAAATTCATGATTTTTTCCATACGTCCAGTAGTGCCGTGCTGTTAAATTTACCGTCATTTGATTGGTTATGGAATATTTCCCCGAAAGGCTGTTGGTAATAACGGTTCTGTCGCGGCGGGTAAATATAATATCGTCCTCCTCAAATACCACCCACCCTTTATTGTTGGTGTCCAGCCCGTAATTAAAGCTGTATATCATTTGCAGCCTGTTGTTAAAGCGGTAGCGCGGACTAAACAAAAAGCCGTAATAATTTCGGTTCTCCTCGTCACTAAGCCAAACTTCGGGCTGTACATCTATAGCAAATTTACGGTTATAGTTTGATGAAAAGTAAACATAAGTATAAATGCTTTTTGGGATTTTTACAAAACGTCCGGATACACGGGGTTCATAAAAATCGTAGGTATCTAAAGGGCTTACTTGTATGCCATAGCCTATATAGTCGTTTTTACGTGTGGTTGAATTTACGTTTATCTCTGTATAACCACTTTGTAGTTTACCGGTAGTGTTATGAAATTCTGAATACAGGTTGCCATTTACCTGAAATGTGTTGTAGTGTTTTGTTGGGTTTAGGATACGGTAGCTTGCATTACCATTGAAGTTGTAATAATTAGTGGTAAAAATGATACCCATATCATTAATATCAAAATCTTTTGACACGTAGTAGCTCGATGCGCTGTAACGGTATTTGCCACTCGTTTTACCGAAGTTGATATAGGAACTGAATCCTTCATTATCAGTCACATCATTTATGGTGCTGTATTTAAAATCGCCCGAAAGGTTATAGGTATTAGCCCTTGTGTTTAGGTTATATACTAATGCGCTTACATTGGCATCCCTGAAGTTTTCATTTCGGGTAACATTGGTATTTACAAATGATACGGATGAGTTTTTACGAAAACGCTGGTCGAGCACTATTACACTATAGTTAGTAAGCGGTTCTACCAGTTCCCTTCGGGTAGTGCCAGTAGTGGTATTCCGCACGGTGGCATAGGTTTTTTCGGTTACGGCATTCATTATCCCTATACCCAGCCCTTTGGAGGTACGCCCCGAAACTTTTAGCGCATTAATAAGGTTTACGGTGCTGGGTGTTTCTATAACTTCTTCGTCCTCGGCAAGGGTTGCACTTTCAGAGGGCGGTCCGCCTATCCTTCGGGTGTATAATAAATCACCTTTATTAAATATATCAGTGCCTTCGGTAAAAAAAGGTCTGTTCTCGTTAAATTGTTGTTCAAAAGGACCCAGGTTGAGCACCACTTCATCAAAAGCGGTTTGCCCAAAATCAGGTACTAAAATAGCATCCAGCGTAAAGGAGTCATTAATACCATATTTTATATCCATACCCGCTTTAAAAGTAGTTTCGGTATTATCTTCATTTTGAGAAACATATACGGATGAGTAGGGGATAAAAAATAATCGGGTAGGCGGTTTAATATTTTCGATACCTGTAAGCAATCCTGTTTGCACAATAGCCGAACCGATGTTACGATCTACAGGGTTCCAAAAAAAAAGTTGGCGGTGCTGGCGTACCTCTCTGTAAAAGTTAAGCCCCCATGATTGCTTCTCTTCCTCAGAAAAACGAATGGCGGCATAGGGTATTTTCATTTCTACCAGCCAGCCTTCATCGGTTATTTTTACATTGCTGTACCATATACCGTCCCACGAATAATCTTCGTAGTTTTGGGTAGCAATGCAATCCATTTGCGTACCGGCAGCACTCACAAAAAAACGGAAATCCTGTTGTCCGTCGTTATAACCGTTGATATATACGCCAAAATGATCGGCGGTTTTAAAGTCATCACGCAAAGCTATTTCACGAAGTATATTATCAGGATTATCGTGCAGTATTGCTCCAAAATATACCGCTTCGTCATCATATAGTACTTTTACTATGGTGCCTTTTTCGGGCTCTTCCGCTTTACCGTTATCGGGTTCATACATTACAAATCCGGCAGCCTCTTGTGCGGTTTTCCATACCTCTTCATCGAGCCTGCCATCAACAGTTATTTTTTCGTTTATTCTTGTGGCTGTAGTAGTCTTTTTTTGTGCTAAAGCGTAGAAAGAAATCAATAAAAAAATAGTTAATATACTGATTTTTAAATAGTTCATTAATTTTTTGGTATGGTGTTTGTACTATATAGGCTGAAAGTGTAAAATTAACTTTTTATTAAGTGAATACAATAGTAGTAAATTTTATACGTTTCTGAATGAGAGTGAGTAACGAAATTTTTTTTCCGTTACATATGAAAATGTTAAATATTTGATTTTAATAGTATTATAGTTTTGAGTTAAGTTTTCCTTTACTATTTTAGTGCCCTTTAAAATCATACAGACAATTACACAACTATGATTAATAACTTTTTTACATCGATTTTCTTTTTATTGTTTTCCGTTACTACCCCAACGGCTACTCCTACCGCTTTAGATGCAAAAGTAAAAACAGTAGAAAATGAAGTAGTGCGGGCTAAGGACGTATATAATAATCTTAATGTTAATTCGCTTACCCTGCCTGAATTTAATTGCTTTGCCAAAGCGTTGAATGGTTTTAATAAACTAAAAGAACAGGGGAAAATAAAAAAGGACTTACTTACCGTTATCGATTTCAGTAAATCGTCTAATAATAAACGTTTATGGATAATTGATATGGCAACACAAACGGTGTTATATAACACTTATGTGGCACACGGCAGGAATAGCGGAAACGAATTTGCCACCGCATTTTCTAACGAATCGAGCTCTAATAAAAGCAGTCTTGGTTTTTATGCTACCGGCGAAATATATCAGGGTAAGCATGGTGAGTCGCTTCGTCTTGACGGGCTTGAGGCGGGTATTAATAATAATGCTCGTGACCGTGCCATAGTAATGCATGCTGCCGATTATGTTAGTGAAAATTTTATTACTAACTATAAAAGACTGGGCAGGAGTTTAGGTTGCCCTGCGCTGCCTAACCATTTAAATAAGGAAATTATAAACCTTATTACAGGTAAATCGTGCCTGTTTATATACCACCCTACAAAAAAATACTTGCAGGCATCAAAACTGCTTTCGTAATATAACTTAGAGTTGTTTGTACATCACATAGTGTATGCCTACACCTTCAATATCAAACGGGTTACCAATAGTACGGTAGCCCGATTTTTTATAAAAACCTACGGCAACTTCTCTGGCGTTAAACCATAGTAGTTCTCCGCCTTTGTTATTTACATATTCTTCCGCTTTTTTTACAAGCTTTTCGCCCAATCCTTTTTTTTGATGTTCGGGCAGTATAGCCATACCGCGTATCTGAAATTGTTTTTCTTCTGAGAATAGTATATTCGGATTTTCGAATACTGATACTATTCCCATTAGGCTGTCCTTTTCATAAATACCGAAATGTATTGTGGTACTATCATCATCTCCCGGAAAAACACACGATGTTACGGGCAGTCCGGGTCGTAAAACAGGTTGTCTTACGGCGTATGTTTCGGTTGATTGTATTGTTTTTATGGTTTGCATTGTTGTTTTTAAGGGATAAGAAATTAGTAATAAATAGTTTAAGAAACTTCTTTGTTTCGTGCGTAAATATTTTCGATAAAAAGTTTGCAAATAAAATAAGTTATTATGTATATTTGCACCCACAAAAGCGGAAGTAGCTCAGTTGGTAGAGCTCCAGCCTTCCAAGCTGGTTGTCGCGAGTTCGAGCCTCGTCTTCCGCTCTGCTAAAACCCGAATCATTAAGATTCGGGTTTTTTGTTTTCTATTGATTTTATTTTTTAGCATCATAGCTTAATTATTTGTTGACGGAAAGAACCCGGCATAGCTGTGGGAATTGGCAAATTTACAAAAGAAATTATTCCATTCGTCCAAACGCACGCTTCAATAATAAAGGAGTAGTTAAGGTTGTTAATACACCCATAATTACTAAAACTGAAAAAATTTCGGTACTTATAAGCCCATTTCGATAGGCAATGTTTGCTATTACAAGTTCCATAATCCCCCGTGCATTTAGTCCTATGCCCAGTGTAAATGAAACTTGCCTGCTGAGCCCGGCAAGTGTTCCGCCAAAGTACCCTCCTGCAATTTTTGATAAATAGGAAACCGCAATTACCGTTACTAAAAGCCCTATATTACTGATTGAAAAAACATTAAACTCGAGCCCTATGCCTGCAAAAAATATCGGGGCTAAAAATCCCATGGCTATACTGCTTGTTGTAGTTTCAATAGCCTTCAAATTGTTTTTACCAATTAGGGAGTCGCTTATGAGCAAAGCGGCAAAAAATGCCCCAACAATAAAATGCAGCCCGAGGTTCTCTGTAACGGTCGAGAACAAAAGGACAAATGCAAAGAACAAGGCAAATAACGACTCTTTGCTTTTTAATAATGAAACAAGCTTATCAAGCGATTCCTGAATGTAATTACCTTTTCGTAAAACCTTTTTGATCAGTAAATAAGCAACACTCAAAAGCGAGATAAAAATAATTAATTTGAGGATTGAAACGGCACTTGCTTTAACTATAGATGTAAGCGACATATCGGTGTCCTGAATGTTTAGTAAAACTCCTAAAATAGAAAGTGCCAGTACATCATCAAATATTGCTATTGAAATGATTTTTTGTCCCACTTCGGAGTTTATTTTACCCAAGTCCATTAATATCCTGATGCTTACCGGAAGCGCGGTAATAGCAATACACAAACCTATAAATACACTTGTCATAATATCCTGCTCAAATAGGTAGCCAACCGCGATACCGCCAAATATAGGCACGAAAAATGCCATTAGAGAAATGAGGATATTTTTGCCTTTTAAGGATTTCAGGATGTCGTCAATGTTTATTTCCAGTCCTGCAATAATTACCAACAGAAAAATCCCCAACTCCGAAATTACCTCAAGGTCTTCAGTTCTGTGTATCAGGTTAAACACGCTTGGTCCTAAAACAATACCTGCGGTAATCTCCCCAATCATGGCAGGCTGTTTAAAACGTTCAAAAATTTCTCCGAAAATTCTTGCTGTCACCAACAGAATCAGCAGGTTGGTGAAAAACGGAAGTTCAAATTGTGGTTGGTGCATATTCTTTTAAAAATAAATATTCCTATTCAGTTTCCCATCTGTTGCGCACCGCTTAAAAGGGTAGGCTAACTTGAATATAACCACTACTAAGTTCCACGAATACAACCCTCTTTATCAGGTATATGTTGGTTCGGTTGCTGTTTATATTTTACACCAAATGTATAAAAGATTTTCACTCCTATTTAAGAAAAAAATAATATTGTCATGGAAGATATTTTACTTCGTTTAGAGATGAATTTTTGATTCTACCTCAATACTATCTATCTAGTATTTCGCTTACTCCCGTTATTGAATTATACACAAAATGTTTCATCATTATACCGTCAAACTCTCCTTTATCATTAACCCATAATTGTCGAACGTTATGAAATAGATCTTTATCTAATGGTATTTTTGCATTTGGATTATGAAAAATTGTTAAACTTTCATTCCAATTTTCAGTAGATTTTCCTTTTTCTACCTGATATGTAAAATCTTTTGCTTTTGCATTTGGTTTACTGTCGTCATATTTATATCCAGAGCGAATCATTATTAGATTCTTTTCGGATAATTTATGTTCGTATCCCATCCTATTAAACTTATGTAAGTCGCAGTTATTTGAGAAAATTATTGCACTAATATTTTCGGTGTTTGGATGTGAAAAGAAATTTGATGGGATTGTTTTTTCTCCGTGTGTATGCTCTTCAACAACCTCATTTTTAATATGTATTAATTCTCCTCCTATTTCTTTGGATATTATATTTACACCATATAAATATTCCATTATTTTTGCATCAGGTAAGAATTTTGCTATATAATTATGTGATGGAGTTATAGCTAAAACTATGGGTTTTCCTTTTACCCAATCTAATTCCCAATATTTTTTATTTAGTTTTGAAAATAGAACGCTACCTAATCTTATTGAGTAGTAGTCTGTTAGTTTTTTTTGTATAACTAAATCATTTTTTTCAACGGCTTTTTTTATATATTGTTCTGAATATTTATCATCATTTTTTTCAGACGATAAACTTGCTTTTATGAAGAAATCATATTCTTTCTTTTTTACGTGAAAATCTGGTCTGTTGAAATCATTAATTAGTTCAAATAGATTCTCGTATAGAAATATAAATAAATAAATTTCCCAAAGTCTTGCATCGAATCCTGTACTTTGAAAATCTTTTATAAAATTACCATCTTTATCATCGATAAGGTCGCATATGTTTTTAATAATATTTTTCGCAGGGTCAAATAATGCATTTTCAGTTAATAATTTAAATCTTTCATTCAGTTTATCTTCTGAAACAATAATTTTATAAATATCTTCCATTTTTTTGTAAAATATTGTTAGTGACTTGTCAATAATCACTATCTTTATTAAGATTTACTTCTTAAATATATAAAATATTTCCACTTATATTACTTCAACCAAGATAAGTCAGTACCAGTTTCAATTTCTTCAGGTTCCTGCCCTTGTCGGAAAAGCCTTGCCTGTAGTTCACCTTTCAGGGTTATAGCCTTGCCTTGTACCTCCAGCCAGCTCCCTTCGCGCAGCCCCAATACAGGCTGCGTGTTAAACTGATGAAACTCTTTAATACGCGTTTCGCGCGTTTCGCCCATGTGGGTAGAGTCCGGCAACGGGTCAAGGTAATGCGGATTAATATTAAAAGGAATCAACCCCAGTGTTCGGAAACTGGGCGGATAAACGATAGGCATATCATTAGTAGTATTCATGGTAAGACCGCAAATGTTGCTTCCCGCACTTGTACCCAAATAAGGTGTGCCATGTTGCACCGCTTTTTCAATGGCATCCATTGTGCCTGTTTTATACAATTGCGTTACCAGCAGGAAAGTATTGCCGCCCCCTGTAAAAATACCTTCGGCTTGTTGTACTGCCATTACAGGGTTTTCATATTCGTGTATGCCTTTCACAGTAATGTTTATCTTAGCAAAAACTTCGACAGCCTTTGCCGTATATGCCTCATGGGTTATCCCACCGGGGCGGGCATAGGGCACAAACAGTAATGTAGAGCAATTTCCGAAATGTTTTTTTAGTACAGGCAATAAATAATCTAAGTAACTGCCGCCGTGTAATGTGGATGTACTTGCAATAATTAATTTCTTCATTCGTTTGTTGTATGGATAAGAAAAGGTAAAGTTACAAAGATTTGATGCGGCAGGCTATATGTTTTTTAGGGAGTAATTAACACTAAATTTTAATCCTTTGTCTTATATTGTATCATCAATCAATTAAAAACATACTTTCTTGAAAAAGTTCTTCTTTATAGTACTCCTTATCACTTGTACGTTTATTATAAACGCGCAGGAACGTTCCCCCCTCAAAGGCAGGGTTATGGTAGGCGATGCCGGCTTAAACAATATTTTTGTAATTAATACTACGGCAAGCATCGAAACTAAAACCGATGCTGCCGGAAACTTTACTATTTCGGCACAGCCCGGCGATGCACTGGTAATATACAGCCCGAACATTACAAATCGCGAATTTGTACTTAAAGAAGCATCGTTTGAGAATCAGCCTCTGATGATAACCGTGAATATGCAAGCCTATGAATTGGATGAGGTAGTAATGGATAAAGACAGGTCTATAGACGAGGTTTCGCTCGGTATTGTGCCTAAAGACCAAAAACAATATACCGTTGCCGAAAGAAGAGTGTTTGCTGCAACAACCGGTTTACTCGACCCATTGTTAAACGCTATAAGCGGTCGTACCAAAATGCTTAAAAAAGAAATGGAAACAGAGGGAAAGCAACAAATGCTGGACGATTTGCGCTATATATGTACGGAAGAACAAATAATTGAGGAAATGAAAATACCTAAAGAATATGTAGAAGGGTTTTTATACTATGCCATTGAAAATCCTGAATTTTCTCAAGCCTTGAAAAATAACAATAAAAGTAAGGCGCGTTTTCTTATGAATGGTATTGCCGAACAGTATTTAAAAGTATTGAAAGATGAATAAATGGCTGTTACTTTATGTACTCTTTTTACCTTTTGCGTTACTATCGCAAGATAGAAATATATTGCAGGGCGAGGTTATGGTTGGCGAAAACCCCATCAGCAATATATATGTCATTAATGCTACGGCAGGTGCCGAAACGCGAACAAATGTTGATGGTAGTTTTAGCATTGATGCGCAGGCGGGTGATAAACTTATTTTTTACAGCCCGAGTATAATAACTCGCGAATTTGTGCTAAAACAAGAAGCTTTTAAACAAAAGCCTTTTGTGGTTACAGTTACCCTACAAGCCTATCAGTTAGATGAAGTAGTTCTTAACAAATATGGTGCTATTGATGAAGAGTCGTTAGGGTTAGTGCCTAAAGACCAAAAGCAATATACCCCTGCCGAACGCAGGCTTAAAACAGCAGGAGAGTTTAAACCTATTTTTTTTCTTGGGGCTTTGGGTGGCGCTTTGCCTTTAGACCCTATTATAAATGCCATAACAGGGCGTACCAAGATGCTTAAAAAAGAACTGGAAACAGAACGAAAAGAGCGGGTGCTGGAAATGACAAACAACCTGTATGAAAGCGAAACACAAATTGCTGCTGAGTATAAAATACCCGAAGAGTACATAAAAGGTTTTTTGTATTACTGTGTTGAGAATTCAGAATTTTCGGAAGCACTTAAAGCTAAGAATGATAAGCAAGCAAAGTTTTTAATGCATGTATTGGCTGAAAAATATCATAAAATGATGGACACAAAAGAGTAGTATGCTAAACCTTATTTCTATCTTGTGATAAATTTAAATTAATCAGCTAAAAATAGCTTTTAATCCATATATTTTTTAATAAACATCTAATCCTTACAAAAAAAGGTATAAAATAATAACTTTTACTATTTTTGGAAAATGAAGCAGATTGCCAGATTCATTTTCTTGACACTTATACTATTCAGCCTTTCGGCTGCCGATGTACATAAATTTTATGTAGCAATATTTCAAATGGATTATATTCCCGAAAAGAATGTTATCCAAATGACTTCCCGTGTTTTTACAGATGATTTAGAACTTGCTTTTGAGAAAAAGTACAATAAAAAGTTTTACCTCGCTACTTCGCGTGAAATTTCCGAAACCAAACAATACCTCGAGATGTATTTTGCCGAAAAAATAACTGTAACAGTAAACGGCACTGTACAACCCATAAAATACTTAGGTAAAGAAATTGAAGATGATGTGTTGGTATGCTACTATACCATACCCACGCCCGATGGCGTAACAACAATAAATATAAAAAATACCACGCTGTTTGATATGTATGCAGAGCAGCAAAACATGATACACACTAACATAAACGATAACAAAAAAAGCCTTTTGCTTACGCTTGATAAGCCCGAAGGCATATTAGAATATTAAAACTGACAATGAGAAAAATAGGATACTTCATATCGCTACTGGCAACAATACAGGTAACGGCACAGGAAACCCCACGCGAACCCGGACATACCGATAATAACAAGTTTAGTCAAATGTACCACCAGATGGCAACACCCAATATGTTCCGTACCGCATCGGGTGCACCCGGACCCGCATACTACCAGCAGCAAGCGGATTATAAGATAGATGTGGAGCTTGATGACGAAAACACAAAGCTATATGGTACAGAAACCATTACCTATCATAATAATGCCCCTGAGGCATTAGAATACCTTTGGGTACAACTCGACCAAAACCGCAGAGCATCCGATTCCAAATCGCCGCTTGCCAATAGCGAAAATATGGGTACAACCTATAGCGCACAAGGTTTTAGCCGTACCTATCTTGAGGAAGCATTTGACGGAGGTTTTAAAATAGAATATGTAAAAGATGCTGCCGGTAAACCAATGGATTACATCATCAATCAAACCATGATGCGCATCAATTTGCCCCAGCCCCTAAAGCCCGGCGAAAAAATAATATTTTCCATAAAATGGTGGTACAACATTAATAACTACTTTGTAGTAGGCGGGCGTTCCGGCTACGAACGTTTTGAAGAAGAAAACAACAACCTGTATGTTATAGCACAGTTTTACCCCCGTATGGCGGTGTATAATGATGTTGAGGGTTGGCAGAATATGCAGTTTTGGGGTTCAGGTGAGTTTGCCCTGCCATTCGGGAATTTTGAAGTAAATATTACTGTTCCTGCCGACCATATTATGGAAGCTACGGGAGAGTTGACAAATCGTGCGGAAGTATTTACACCTGCACAGCTAAAGCGATATGAGCAGGCAACTAAAAGTTTTGACAAGCCTGTTGTGGTAGTAACACAGGAAGAGGCTGTGCAAGCCGAAAAGAGCCACAGCACCAAAAAGAAAACATGGAAATTTAAGGCAGAAAATGTGCGCGATTTCGGTTTCTCTACCTCAAGAAAATTTATATACGATGCTATGGCGGTGCAGCTCTCAGGCAAAACCGCAATGGCAATATCCATTTATCCTAAAGAGAGTAACCCGTTGTGGGGCGAGAACTCTACAAGGGTAGTGGCACATACATTAAAAACCTATTCGAAATATACATTTGATTACCCTTACCCTAAAGCCGTTTCGGTATCTGCCGAGTCACAAGGTATGGAGTACCCCATGATATGCTGGAACTATGGTCGTCCTGATAAAGATGGTTTTACCAGCGAGCAGTTAAAGTATGGCATGATGAGCGTTATAATCCACGAAGTGGGGCATAACTTTTTCCCCATGATTGTAAATTCTGACGAACGCCAATGGACATGGATGGATGAAGGCTTGAATACTTTTCTGCAATATTTAACCGAGCAGGAATTTCAGGAAAATTATCCCTCACGCAGAGGTCCTGCCGCCAAGATAGTACCTTATATGAGTGGCGATCAGAATTTTTTAGAACCTATAATGACCAACTCCGAAGCGATACATGAGTTTGGTGCTAACGCGTATGCCAAGCCTGCCACAGGGCTTAACATTCTCAGGGAAACCATAATGGGAAAAGAACTGTTCGACTATGCTTTTAAAACCTACGCCAACCGTTGGAAGTTTAAGCATCCTACACCTGAAGATTTTTTCAGAACGATGGAAGATGCTTCGGCAGTAGATTTAGACTGGTTTTGGCGCGGATGGTTTTACAGTACCGACTATGTAGATATAGGCATAGCCGATGTAAAGCAGTATTATGTATCGGATGAAAAGCCCAAAGAAATGGATAAAACTCCGCAGGAAACAGGAAGACGCCGCCGCACTATGCCCGATGCAAACGCGAAGTACGTATATATGATTCCTGATGGGGCAGACGTAAGCAAAAAAACAAAAAAGCCTTTTGAAACAAATGATAGTAAGGTTCTGGAAGATTATGTAAAGGAAAAATTTACACCTGCCGAAAGAGCCAAGCTAAAAACGCCTAAGTATTTTTATGAAGTAACATTCAACAAGCCGGGCGGAATGTTTATGCCCATACTGGTAGAGCTTCAGTTTGAGGATGGTACATCCGAAATGCACCATTTTCCTGTACAGATATGGCGAAAAAATAACCAAACCGCCACACGTGTGTTTGCAACCGAAAAACCGATAAAAAAAATAATAGTTGATCCTGAGCTAAAAACAGCCGATATTGATGTAACCAATAATGTATGGCCTGCCGAAGCGGTACAATCTAAATTTGATCAGTTTGGAGGGTAAATAGCGCGCTAAGCGTTAAATAAAATTAAAATACAGATAAAACTTAAAGTCCGGGAACAGAAAAACACCGTAAATATATATACATTTGTATTAAAATTTTTAAGTTATGTTTGGAATAGGAGGAGGAGAGCTTTTCTTCATTATACTGGTAGTACTCATGCTTTTCGGTTCTGATAAAGTGCCCGAAATGGCGCGTACGCTGGGTAAAGGAATGCAGCAGCTTAAAAACGCTACCAATGATATTAAGAGCGAAATACATAAAAGTGCCGAAGTACAGGATATTAAAAAAACCATTAATGATATAGGAGCCGATAACGTTTCCAAAGAAATGACCGATGAGGTTAATAAAATAAAGGAAGACGTTGAAAGTGTATCCGGACCTGTAAAAAGAATGAAATAATGCTGGACTGGCTACTGCAACTTGATAAGGATGTATTTGTTTACCTAAACGGTCTTGGTTCGGAACGTTGGGATGGAGTATGGTTGTTTCTAACCAAGCAATTTAACTGGATTCCCTTATTTGCAGTTATATTTTATATTGTTTTTAAAAAGCTGGGGTGGCGTCATGCCTTACTCGCTATTATAATGATAGCGTTATTAATAACGCTGACTGACCAGACCACTAACTTGTTTAAAAATTACTTTCAAAGGCTAAGACCATGCAAAACTCCGGATTTTGAAGGTATAATAAGAGTGGTACAAAGCAGAAGCTCGTTTAGCTTCTTTTCAGGGCACGCCTCCAACACTATGGCATCGGCATTTTTTCTGTATAAAATATTAAAACCTTACATTCAGTCCAAATGGCTATACAGCATATTTTTATGGCCTTTGGTGTTTGCTTACACCCGTATTTACTTGGGCTTACACTACCCATTAGATATTCTTTCGGGCTATATATGGGGTATCCTTACAGCTTCTTTAGTATTACAGCTTTATCGCTATTTAAGAAACAAATACTTTCCGCAGGCAAAACAGGGTTAAACAACCCTGCTTACGGTAAGCCCGTCCCTAATGGGTAGTAATACGGTTTCTATCCTTGGGTCATCTTTCAGGAGCTTATTATATTCAATTAATACCTCAGTACTAAGGTCTTTTGCTTTTGCAGGCTCAAGTACTTTCCCACTCCACAGCACGTTGTCGCTTAGTATAATACCCCCTTTATTCATAAGCGGTATAATCATATGAAAATAGTTTACATAATTTTCCTTATCTGCATCGATAAAAACCAAATCGAATTTTTTATTGAGCTTCGGTATAATTTCCAAAGCATCGCCTAAATGCTGGGTTATTTGTGCACCCCAAGCCGAGCGGTCAAAATACTTTCTCTGAAAATCATATAACTCCTCATTAATATCAATAGTATCAATAGTACCTTTTTCTTTTAACCCTTCGGCAAGGCAAAGGGTGGCATAGCCCGTGTAGGTGCCAATTTCCAGTATGTGTAGTGGGTTTACCAGCTTAGACAGCAGGCTCAGTACCCTTCCCTGAAAATGCCCGCTCAGCATTCGTGGCTGTAATATCTTTTGATGCGTTTCACGATTGAGCTCCATTAAAAGTTCCGGTTCGTTTTCGCTATGTTGTTCAGAGTAGTTTTCTATATCTTCTGAAATAAAGTGCATATCGTAAATTTTTAGGTAAAGTTAATAATTCATACAATAAATGTAATAATTTGATGTTACAACCTGTATTCTTTATAAAAAATATTAAATTTACCCCTTTATAAATTATTATCATGAAATTTAAAATTACTTTATACTTTCTCTTAATTGGGATTTTAGCACAGGCACAGGTTACCAATGAGGGTAAGCCAAAGAGTTGGAAATTGCGGAATATAGAGCAGGTTGAACCTATAAATATGCCTGATTTTGACTTGAAAGCATTACAGGAAGAAGATAAAGCAAATGAAGGAAGAAAAGATATGCCATGGAGGTTTGGGCATGAGTTTATAGTAGATTATAACCTTGATAACAGCGGTAGCTGGCATACCTTGCCTGACGGAAGCAGAATATGGAGAATACGTTTTTACTCTGAAGGGGCAAAAACCATGAACTTTTTATTCAGCGATTTCTATATGCCCAAAGGTGCTACACTTTATTTGTATAGTAACGACCATAAAAATCTATTGGGAGCTTACGATTCCAAACAAAATAATGAAGAACGTGTATTAGGAACTTGGCTTGTAGAAGGCGAAGATATATGGCTGGAGTATTACGAGCCTGCCGATGTTGCCGGGCAGGGTAAACTGGAAATATTTAAACTCATACATGGCTACCGTACCGGTGAGAGTTATGCAAAATCGACACAAGACCTTAATGATTCGGGAGCTTGTAATTATGATGTAGATTGTGTTATTCCTGATATACAGGCGCTAAAAGATATAAATAAAAAAGCTGTAGCCATGATAGTTGTGGGCGGTTCGGGCTTTTGTTCCGGTGCTTTGGTAAATAATACAAATAACGATGGCACACCTTATTTTTTAACGGCAAATCACTGTTATTCCAACCCTTCACAATGGGCATTCCGTTTTAACTGGATAAGCCCTAACCCTGTTTGTGCCAGTAATGCTAATAGTGCTAACAGTACAGCTTTTCTTCAAACGGCAAGTGGAGCCACATTAAGGGCAAGACGTGAAGCATCTGATTTTTGTCTTGTTGAAATAACCGCCAACTTACCGGATAGTTGGGATCTTGTATGGGCAGGATGGGACAGGAGTGATATAGCTCCAGCTTCAACCTTTGGCATACATCATCCGTCAGGCGATATTATGAAGACATGCAGAGATTACAATCCGCCTGCACAAACTATTGTTGAAGATAAAGAAATGTGGCGAGTTAATGATTGGGATTTGGGTGTGACAGAGGGAGGATCTTCCGGTTCGCCTTTATTTGATAATAACGGAAGGATTATAGGACAATTATTTGCGGGTACTGCTGCTTGTGCCGGTACTAATGATAATGGAGGAGAAGATATTTACGGAAGGTTTGCTATTTCATGGGATCAGGGCTTTTCGTCAATACAACGACTTAAAGAATGGCTTGACCCGGGTAATACAAATGCGGTAACATTAGATTATTATCCGCAAGCAGTAACTACAGATGCAGAAGTAACTATTGTAAGTCTTGGAGATGATGCTTGTAACGCTGTAATATCGCCTGTGATAAAGATAACCAATGAAGGAACTAACCAACTTAATACAGTAGAGGTAACCTATCAATTAAATGATAATGAGCCTGTAGTATATAACTGGATCGGCTCTTTGACCACAGGACAAAGTGAGGATATAACCTTGCCTGTTATGACACCTGTAAATGGCGGAAATACATTTACCGTTACACTAAGCCAGCCTAATGGAGTGGCAGACCAAAACACGGGCAATGATGTTGCTACTGAAACATTTAGTGTAAATGCATACCCGGAAGATGTTGTAGAGTTTGCCTTATTGACAGATGAGTATGGCGAAGAAACTTCATGGGAGCTTACTAACCAAAACGGAAGTGTGCTGTACAGCGGTTCAGGTTATGACGATAGCCAGTCATACACCGAATTGTTTAACCTTGACGGTGGATGCTATACCTTTACCATAACCGATACTATTGGTGATGGTATTTGTTGTACAGAAGGTAACGGTAGTTACTCGCTTACCGTGGGTGGTATTACTATAATACAAGGTGGGGATTTTGGAGCATCAGAATCGGTTACCTTTATTTTAGATTCCAACCTTACCGTAACACAACAGGCGTTTAAAAATGCCTTTAAAGTATATCCAAACCCATCATCAGGTATATTTAATGTTATTGTTGATGATACTTTGGCTGTAAACTATCAGCTATACAACATGCTTGGTCAGGTAGTAGCAGGTGGTAAGTTTGCAGCAGGAGAAAGCAAACTTGACATATCATCGGCAGCCGATGGCATTTATATGCTTCAAGTTACAGATGTTAATGGCAAGACTGCTAACTTTAAACTTGTTAAGGAGTAAAAGCACGCTCAGCATTAATTAGTAAATAGTTACTACCTTTGCGCCATGCAAACGGAGAAGAAAGATATTAGGGCACTTACAAAAGAACAACTGCGTGATTTTTTTGTTGCTCAGGGCGATAAAGCATTTAGGGGCAATCAGGTTTATGAGTGGCTTTGGAACAAAGGGGCACATAGCTTTGCAGATATGACCAATGTAGCCAAAGCCACCCGTCAATTACTGGAAGATAACTTTGTTATCAACCATATACGGGTAGATCAGATGCAGAGGAGCAGCGACGGCACCGTTAAAAATGCAGTGCGCCTTCATGATGGTCTTGTTGTAGAATCAGTATTGATACCTACCGAAACAAGAACAACCGCCTGTGTATCCAGCCAGGTAGGGTGCAGTCTTGATTGTAACTTTTGTGCTACGGCACGATTGAAAAGGATGCGTAACCTGAACCCTGATGAGATATACGACCAGGTCGTTGCGATAGATAATGAAAGCCGTTTGTATCACGACAGACCGTTGTCTAATATTGTTTTTATGGGTATGGGCGAACCGCTTATGAACTATAATAATGTTATTAAAGCCATAGACAAAATAACCTCGCCCGAAGGTTTGGGTATGTCGCCCAAGCGTATTACGGTTTCTACATCGGGAGTACCCAAAATGATAAAAAAACTGGCTGATGACGAGGTTAAGTTTAAACTTGCCGTTTCACTGCACTCGGCTATAGATGAGGTACGGTCGCATATTATGCCTTTTAGTGAAAACTTTCCTTTAAAAGATTTAAGGGAGTCGCTGGAATATTGGTACAGTAAAACCAAAAGCCGTATTACCTATGAATATGTGGTTTGGAAGGACATTAACGACAGAAAGGAAGATATTGATGCACTGGTAAAGTTTTGCAAATATGTACCCTGTAAAGTAAACCTCATAGAGTATAACCCTATTGATGATGGTGAATTTCAGCAGGCAGATACCGAAGCGATAAATAATTATATAAAAGCATTAGAGCGCAATGATATTGTAGTAAAAGTGCGTCACAGCCGTGGTAAAGATATAGATGCTGCCTGCGGGCAGCTTGCCAATAAAAACGAAGCCGCCCCACAATAGGGTGGCTTTTTAATATCATAATTGATATATAAAATTTAAACATCGCTTATCTCAATGAGCCATTTTCCGTACATTTGAGGCGCATGAAAATCGTTGAACAAATAAAACACCCTATAGTTCGTGAAATGGAACTTTTCGAGAAAAAGTTTCACGAATCCATGTCTTCCAAAGTTGCGTTGCTCAACCGTATTACTTATTATATAGTAAATCGTAAGGGCAAGCAAATGCGCCCTATGTTTGTATTCCTTACTGCCAAAATGATTAGCAACGGTACGGTAAACGAGCGTACTTACAGAGGAGCTTCGGTAATAGAGCTGATACATACCGCAACACTGGTGCACGACGATGTTGTGGACGACAGTAACCGGCGACGTGGATTTTTTTCTATAAATGCATTGTGGAAAAATAAAATTGCGGTATTGGTAGGCGACTATCTTTTATCTAAAGGGTTATTACTTTCTATAGATAACGGCGATTTCGATTTGTTGAGAATCATATCAGTAGCAGTGCGCGAAATGAGCGAAGGCGAACTTTTGCAAATAGAAAAAGCACGCAGGCTTGATATTACTGAGGATATTTATTATGAAATAATCCGACAGAAAACTGCAACGCTTATAGCGGCTTGTTGTGCACTGGGGGCTTGCTCTGTAGCTCCTGAAGGAGAACATACTGAGAAGATGCGCCGCTTTGGCGAACTTATAGGTATGGCATTCCAAATTAAAGATGATCTTTTTGATTATACTGATGATGCCATTGGCAAGCCTACCGGTATTGATATTAAAGAGCAAAAAATGACGCTTCCGCTTATTTATACACTTAATAACTGCACAAAGGAGAAAAAAAGGTGGATTATCAATTCAGTAAAAAACCATAATAAAGATAAAAAGCGCGTAAAAGAGGTTATTGCTTTTGTAAAGGAAGCCGGAGGGCTCACTTATGCCGAAGAAAAAATGGCTCAATTTCGTGAAGAAGCATTACTGCTTTTAGCCGATTATCCTTCATCTCCCTACAAAGATTCGCTGGTGTTGATGGTTAACTATGTTATAGAACGTAAAAAATAATTTTTTTACCTCTCATACAACTGTACATATCCTTTTTTTACCTATACATTAACTCAACAACAACGTTGTAGGTACTTTTTAAAACGTTGTTAAGTATATCTTAAACTCTTGTGTTTATTGGTTATTTGATAATTTTTTAGTCTAAAAATTATATATTTCATTATTGTATGGTATTTGTATTGTGTACTTTTTATTAAGGGTGTTTTTTTATTTGTAGTTTAACATTCGTAAACCTAAAATCACAAATATGAAAAAAATTTACTCCATATTACCGTTGCTTTTTGCTGCTGTAATTACTCATGCACAGGATAACATTAATTTTGAAACCGGTGGCGCCGGTCTTGATTACACCTGGAACATTTTTGAAAATGACACCAATCCTGCATTGGAATATGTGGCAAACCCTAATATGTCAGGGATTAACACATCGCCAACTGTTGCAAAATATACAGTGCTCGAAACAGGTATGCCTTGGGCAGGATGCGAAACATCACATGATGTGGGCATGGCAGATTTTGTTTTGACAGCCGATAATGCTACGGTAAAAATTATGGTATATAAATCGGTTATCAGCGATGTAGGGCTTAAACTGGTAACGCCTACAGGAGCTGCGCTTCCGGAAATTAAAATACCGAATACCGTTATTAATCAATGGGAAGAGTTAACCTTCGACTTTTCTTCGCAAATTGGTTTTTTTGCAGAGCCGTTTGATCAGGTTGTTGTTTTTCCTGATTTTTCAGGAAACCCGAGAACCTATGGTACAATAGCTTATTTTGATAATATCACATTTGGTATTGCGGAGGTTATGGATGATGAGCCTATGGTTGCCGCACCCGACCCGACATTACCGCAAGAGCAAGTAATATCCATGTTTAGTGGTGTTTATACAAATGTTCCTGTTGATACCTGGTTAACACCTTGGTCGGCAGCAAGCCTGCAAGAAGTGCAAATACAAGGTAATGATACTAAGAAATACGTGAATGTAAACTTTGCAGGTATCGAAACTATAGCTCAAATGATAGACGCTACTGATATGACACATTTTAACTTCAATGCATGGTCAGCAGACTTTACTCAGTTACGAGTTAAACTGGTAGATTTTGGTGCCGATGCTGCTTTTGGCGGTGGTGATGATACCGAGCATGAAATTACGTATGCAACTCCTGCGCAAGGAGAGTGGTTGACGTATAATATTCCCCTGTCTGATTTTACAGGATTAGTAAACAGAGATCATATAGCACAGCTAATCATTTCGAGTAACGGTACTTCTACTATATATATAGATAACGTTTATTTTAGTAATGGAGATGTTGTAGTGATAGATGAGCCTATGGTTGCCGCGCCTGACCCAACATTACCGCAAGAACAGGTAATATCCATGTTTAGCGGTGTATATACAAATGTTCCTGTTGATACCTGGTTAACATCTTGGTCGCAAGCGGCTTTAGAAGAAGTGCAGATACAAGGTAACGATACCAAGAAATATACTAACCTGAACTTTGCAGGTATCGAAACTATAGCTCAAATGATAGATGCTACTGATATGACACATTTTAACTTCAATGCATGGTCGTCTGACTTTACAGAGTTAAGAATTAAACTGGTAGATTTCGGAGCTGATGCTGCCTTTGGCGGTGGTGATGATACCGAGCATGAAATTACGTATGCAGCTCCTGCACAAGGAGAATGGTTGACGTATAACATACCGTTATCTGATTTTACAGGATTAGTAAACAGAGATCATATGGCACAGCTAATCATTTCGAGCAACGGTACTTCTACCGTATTTATAGATAACGTGTATTTTAGTGATGAAAGTGTTGTAGTGATAGATGAACCTATGGTTGCCGCACCCGATCCTACTGTACCCGAAGCTCAGGTAATATCAATGTTTAGCGGTGTATATACTGATGTTACTGTTGATACTTGGCTTACCGAGTGGTCGTCAGGAGGATTAGAAGATATACAAATACAAGGTAATGATACTAAGAAATATACCAACCTTAATTTTATAGGTATAGAAACTATAGCTGAACAGATAGATGCAACAAACATGGAATTCTTTAATGTTAATGTATGGTCGGCAGATTTTACACAACTCAGAATTAAGTTAGTAGATTTTGGTGCCGATGCTGCCTTTGGCGGAGGTGATGATACCGAGCATGAAATAACTTATGAAGCTCCTGCACAAGGCGAGTGGTTAAGCTACAGTATTCCGTTATCCGATTTTACAGGATTGGTAAACACAGATCGTATATCGCAGCTTATATTTTCAAGCAATGGTACCTCTACGGTGTATATAGATAATGTGTTTTTCCACACTACATCTACAGCATCAGCAGCTACTTTTGCTTTTAATAACTTTACTATGTATCCTAACCCTGCTACACAGGCAGTAAACCTTAGCAGCGCAGGTACTATAGAAACAGTTACCATACACAACCTGTTAGGTCAGGAAGTAATGAAGGTTACTCCAAATGCTAATACTACTACTGTAAATGTAGCACAGCTTCAAAACGGTATTTATGTAATAAATGCGGTTATAGAAGGTAAAGTAGCAACACAGAAGTTTATTAAAAATTAAATAGTTATAATCATAGTGTGATTAAAGCTGCTCTTAACGGAGCAGCTTTTTTTATGACTGTTTTTATTTTGTTATTCAGTAGGTTATGATTTGGTTTTATATATTTAAACTATTTTTTTGCCAATGATGCAACTATTTTTAACTTAGTTTCGTCTATGTTAATAGAAGTCGGTACAAAACACTTCGACACCAACTAACAAGTGAGTTTTGAAAGTAATAAAATTACATCAACAGGAACGCGATATCATAAAGCAAGCCATTGCCAACAACAGGCATGCACAGCACCAGCTATATTCGCAACATGCACCCAAGATGCTTGGGGTGTGCAGGCAGTATATAAAAGATTTGCATCAGGCAGAGGATATTATGATAACGGCTTTTATGAAAGTGTTTACCAACCTTGCCAGGTTTGAGCACAAAGGCAGTTTTGAAGGCTGGATAAGGCGGATAATGGTTAATGAATGCATATCTTACCTACGGGTACAAAAAAAAGTCAGCTTTCTGGAAGATGAGTTTTTTACGGAAGACCGATTTAACAATATAGAAAGTCATTTTTCGGTAGAAGATATCCAAAGCCTGATAGACAGCCTGCCGGATGGCTATAAAATGATATTTAACCTCTATGCAATAGAAGGATATAAACATCAGGAAATTGCAAAAATGCTGGACATTAGCGAGGGAACTTCGAAATCGCAACTGTCGCATGCCAGAAAAATGCTCAGGGAGCAGGTTAACAAATTAAAGAATTATGAAAATGGAACCGAATAAAACAGAACAGGAATTTAAAAGCAAACTGGAGGGGCGAACCATACAGCCGTCAGCGCAGGCATGGGACAGGTTGGATGCCATGCTTACTGTTGCCGAAGAGAAAAAACCGCGAAAGAAAAGGGCGTGGTTGTATATAGCAGCTTCATTTATAGCTTTTATTACGGTAGGGGCATTCTTGTTACAACAGGAAAAAAATACTAATGGCAATACTATAATTACCAACGATCCTGTGGTTACTACCACGGTTGAAACCGAAGTACAACAGCAGCCTGTAGCAAAAGAAGCACTAACTATTGGAGTTGAAAGTACAGTAACAAATAGCCCCATAGTACAGCAAAAAGCTATAGCTACAGTAACACAGCCCCCCTCGAAAAAAGAAAAAAGCTCTGATTATCATACTATTCAAAATGAAGCAAATAACAAGGAGGAGTTTAAACCATCTTCGACAGGATATGAAGAAATTGCAGTTGCCGTAACGCCAACTACTGAGAAAGTAATAACAAAGAAAATGAAGCAAGGCATTACTATAGACCCTGACGCATTGCTTGCATCAGTAGAACAACCTGAAACTAAAAGTATAACGGCATCAAAAAATAATAAGTCTAAAATAAAAGTAAATTCTAACACTCTGCTTTCGTCTGTAGAAGGGGAGCTTAATGAAAGTTTCAGAACCAGGGTGCTAAAATCTGCCGTTAAAAATTACAACGCGGTAAAAACTTCAGTAGCCAATAGAAATTATCAGCAGAATCATTAATCAAAAACATTAAATACTTAAAACATGAAAACAATTATTTTTTATGTAGTGGCATCGCTATGCCTGCTCGTAGCCAAATTAAATGCTCAAACTTTTGAAGAAAGGGCACATCAAATATCTAAAAACATAGAGGAAATAACCAAGCAGCAAAAAGACTCTCTAAAAATGGAGGTAGAGCAAGTAAACAAAATGCTTGAGAGTAATGAAATATCCGAAGAGGAGGCTGATACCCGTAAAAGAGAGTATGCCGCTAAACGAGCAAAAAACATTGAGATTAAAGTAACAGCAGAGGAAGAAAAACTTACACAACTGGTAAAAGATAAAGTAGATGGTAAAGTAGAATCATCATCCGTTAGTCATACTTTCGGACTTTTCACCTATAACAGGAGTGTTAAATCTGATACCATTGTAAAAAAATATGAACCAAAACGAACTACATCACAATTTGTATTCGCTCTTGGAGTTAACCGAGTGGTGGTTGACGGAGAGGTAGATACAGATAATTATAAATGGCGTTCTGATTTTTATGAGTGGGGTGTGTCATGGAACACAAGGCTGTTAAAAGAAAATAACCTGCTTCATGCCAAGTACGGACTTTCATTACAATATAACAACCTTCGCCCCGATGATGATAAGAAATTTGTGACCGAGGGAGGCAAAACTTACCTTACCGATTCAGGACTTGATCTTAAAGTGTCTCGACTGCGTTATGTAAATCTTGTAGTGCCTGTACACCTCGAACTTGATTTTACTAAAAAACGTACAACTGATGATAAAGTATATTACCCCACCCACGATAGTTTCAGGGTAGGTTTTGGGGGCTATGCCGGAGTAAATGTAAAAGAAAAACAAATATTGAAATATAGAGAAAACGGAAACAGGCAAAAAGATAAAGAAAAAGGTGATTTTAATGTGAGCGATTTTGTATATGGCGTTAGCGCTTATGTGGGCTACGGAGAAATAAGTTTGTATGCAAAATATGATTTACAGCCTATTTTCCAAAATAATGATATTGATCAAAATAATTTGTCACTTGGCATACGATTTGATATCAATTAAAAATTAAGGGTTAGTTTTGTACTTTGAAGAAAAGAGTGCTTTCGCAAGAGGGCACTTTTTTTATTTTTACAATGTTTCAGATATAATAGATATAATCACTATTTTTATTACAATATCTTTTTGGTAACTATATACTAAATTACACCAACAAAATAGCGGGACTTTCACCCGCTTGTTTTTTAAATAAACCCAAGAGATTTAAGAAGTACTAAGATGACAATCAGCTTGCCCTCAATAGTAAATTTAAACTCTTTGGTCTTGAATGTAAATTTCATCTATATGGCGTTTATTAAGTTACTTGAAAAAATAGTTCATTTGTCTTTTTTACTTTTTCGCTTAATATACTTTGTACGGAATAAAACTACATTCCCAAATATAACAAAAAACTAATTTAAAAACCAAACCCTTTCAATAAAGAGAGGGTTTATTAATTTATAGAAAATATGAAAAAAAGAGAATATAATGCAACCGTAGTTATAGATACTTGTTTAGAGTTGGAATTTATGGTAAGAGAACTAAAAAGATTAGGAGTAGAAATCGAATTTAAATATAGCGATAAATCTATTCTTTCACTCGAATTTGATAAATTAGAAGTGCAAGTTCTTTTGAATTTTTTAAGTAAGTATCGACGTAGTTATTTTCTCCAATCTGAGGGTGAGAGGTAAAAAACACGTATAAATCTTTTTTAAATTGACTTATAACCGCATCACTTGATAATAGATATTCTAAGTTAGATATAATTTTGGGGAATACCTCTTGTATCTCCTTCTTGTATTGTTTAAATATATCATTTAGGTGGGTACTAATGTTAGTATTTTCAACCTTTATAAGAGGGGGTAATACAAAAGGTAATTTTTGCGTTCCCCCTAAATGGATTAGTCTATCTGTTTCTTCAGTCATAATATATTGGTTTTAAAATTTATGTTTGTTTTTATAAATGTAGTTTCTTATATACGCTCCTATAAATATAAGAGGAATAACGATTATAATCTGTAACCAAAGAGGTAAATCTTGCATCACGTTATTTTTAGGTATCCCTTTATGTTAATGATTTAATGTTGTTCTTGCTGGAGGTTCTTGCATTTCCAAATACAAATAATCACCGTTTAAAATTTCTTGCCTTCTCAGACTTGCAGTTTTATAGCTGTTATAGGTAAAAAGCCTTCTGTAAAGAAATTTTGGTTTTTCACCTTTAAGTATAAAATTTACATCCTTCCTTACCGAGTTTTCATAAATATCCAAGTACTTATATTCAAAATCGTTTGTTATTTTTTCATTAGTAGTCGAAATATCGGAAATATAAATATCGCTTGGAATATTATCACGCTTTGGTAAATCACTGGCTATCACTGCAAAATAATGAATTGGATTCAATGACTGCTTTTTGGAGATACTATAAGCGTTAGATTCACTTATTGGATATGTAGATTTTGAACGCTGCTCACAAGATAACAGTCCGCACAATAATAGCAAAAATAAAAGAATAGAAGTTTTCATAATTATTGCTTAGTTAAAATCAGAGTTTGTGAACCACTTAAAACCCACTCAATTTGAGTTGAAGATATTTTCTTTACATGGTAGGTAACGACAGAACCTTGCGTAGTGATGTGAGCAATATATTCTGTTGATAAAACCGTTTCTTCAACCTTAGTAAAACCCCCTGCATTTTGAAAGGCAACAAGATTTTCTTTGTGACAAGTAGCAATAGAATAATTTACATTACATACATCATCGACTGTAAATTTTAAACCCATGTTATTGATGTTATTTACAAACAGCCATGTACCCTGCGCCCATTCAGGCGGGTTTATTTCTGTTGCAGATGAACCGCCGTCAGTTGAATTACTGTCATCATCAGAGCAGGCAAACACTAAAAATAAAAGAGGTAACAAAAGTAATTTTCTCATAATGGATTGATTTTACAATTAATAAGAGCAAATATCTGTAAAAATTCTTTACATGACACAAATATGTGTCTAATTATTTTACAAGACGGGTGCAACTTTACCCATGATGAAAGAAGAAAACACAGAGATACTCAGACTTTTAGGGGATAAGTTAAAGAAGCTGCGAGAAGAAAAAGGATTATCACAGGCTACATTATCCTACGATGCTAACATACCGAGAAACCAAGTTGGCAGGATTGAACGCGGAGAAATAAGCACCTCAATATCCAACCTTTACAAGCTGGCAAAAGCCTTAAATATCCAAGTAAAAGACCTAATAGATTTCTAAAGATAATAATAGAATTTATACTTTTTACAACATCGCTTATATGCTTTACATTTGTTGAAGTTAGTCGCTAAAGATTAGAATTATTTAACACTAAATTTTATTAATAAGTGTAAAAATATTCTATTTTTGAGAAAGAAAAATTACCAAGCGATGTTTAACAAAGACTTTAACTCCCTCTTAGAAGTAATACAGGAATTTTCAACAGAAGAAAAATGTATAACTCATTTAGAGGAACTGTACTGGCAAGGTGTTCCCGTTTCCCCTTTTGATGAAACTTCAAAGGTTTATAAGTGTAAAGGAGGTAAATACAAGTGTAAAAACACAGGTAAATACTTTACTGTAAAGACAGGTACAATGTTTGATAATACAAAAGTACCGCTAACAAAATGGTTTGCTGCAATTTATCTTGTTATCTCCCATAAAAAAGGGATTTCATCTGTACAATTACCCAAAGATTTAGGAGGTATAAGTCAAAAATCAGCATGGCATCTTTTAATGAGAATTAGAAAATGTTTAGGCATAGAAAACTATAATGAGATTGGTGGGGAAGGCTTAATTGTGGAAAGTGATGAGAGTTTTTACGGTGGTAAAAATAAGTTCAGACACGCCAATAAGAAGGTAAAAAACAGTCAAGGACGAAGCTGGAAAGACAAAACGGCGGTAACAGGTATGATTGAGAGAGGTGGAAAATTAACCGCAATAGTAACTGTAAACACAGCAGCCGAAGTAATGCAACCAGTAATTAAAAAGTATGTTGTAAGAGGAAGTATATTAGTTTCTGACGATTGGAGAGGTTACAATGGGTTAAGCACACATTATCATCAGTACACAATAAAACATTCGGATAAAGGCTATAAACATGATTATGACAGCTCTATAATCCATACTAATACAATCGAAAATTCGTGGAAAATAATGAAGAACAGTTTAAGGGATATGTATAATAGTGTAAAAAGGAAACACCTACAAAGTTACGTGGATGAGTTTGTATTCAGATACAACACTCGAAATTATAAAGGAGGGGAAAGATTTAATTACTTACTTTTGAATTCAAATAAAAGAACCAAGTACAAAGATTTAATGAATGCTGAAAATAGATAAAGAAAAACTACTAAATGAACAGACTGTAAATAAAGTACAGTTTAACAACGAATGGTATTTCGATGTAGATAGTGTTGCTTCTCACTTAAAAGAAGATTTATCAGAAGTAGAAAGTATTACTTTACCGTTTGGAAGTGATAGCGAAGTTTCCAACGGAGTGTCCTATAAAAAAGCCGCGACAATAGAAAATATTGAAAAAGGAAGAAAGCAAGAACCTTTATCAGAGTTTAATAAGGCTTTATTGAAGGCAAAGAATTTTAAAGATAGATAATTAAAAAAGATTGCACTAACATACATATATAGCTATTTGGTGTAATCCATAATAAGTTACTCATCCCAATCATAAACGGTTGGGATTTTTATTTGGCTATATTTGCCTATAATATAGCTTATTATGATAAACAGAAAAAATTTAAAGATGACAGTATTTTACTTTTTAGTGATTGGTATATGTGCAGTAGGGGGTTTTTGGGGGACATATAAATTATCACAGCTTTTAGGTAAAGATGATGAGATTAAACATCAACATCCTATCCCTGATGTGATGTTAATAGATTTTGACATTGAGTTTAGTTTTGACGATTTAACAACTAAAACTATTTTAGAAAAAGTGTATGCAAAAACATATATGCACGCTGGGGATATAAAAACGGTTGACAATCTGCCTGTAACAGGCTTTTTCTCAGAATCGTTGTTTAATATCTCTTCGCAAGCAAGAGAAAATTATGCGTTGAATGAAAATATATATAACATCTTAAAAAACATAGATGTTTTAGGCTCTATGTATTCTAAGAATAACGAAACAACTTTATCTTTTACAGGCAATAACTCAGAAATAATAATTGACCCTTCAAGTACAAATAATATTATCCCTAAGACAAATGAAGCTAAGTTCGGAGTTTACACCTATAATAAAGAATCAAACACATTTAAGGGTAAAGTAATTAATTTCCAAATTTTGATAGATTGTTATTCACAATCACAATATCTCTACGATTTAGAGAGAATAAAATATATGTTTACGGCAGGCGAAAAAATAAAAATAAAAAACATAGATAACATTCTTATAAAAACCCGCAAAACAAGATATTTCAGACTTAAAAATATTGACAAAAAAGAAAATGGTTTCTATAATGCCGAATTAATAAGGAGTTTAGTGTAAAAAGACTATAGTTACCTTTAAACTCTGAATTTACTTTTTACCGTTACCTCACTTACTTTAAATCTGCGTTCCACACTTTGAGGTTTTTTATGCGGGAAAATTACCTTCAAAATCAACATCTCTAAAATCAAATTTTCTGATAGAAGTTGGGGTTTCAACGTTATTAAGATAATCCAACATATTTAAACATTGCTCAATCTCAATACCTTCGTCATCAACGCTCATCAACTTACCTTGAATATACTCTGTGATAGTACTTCTATCTTGAAGTATTAAAATACGACTAACAGTTATTATTTTACCCTTTAGTCTTTTATAACCACTAAATTCATTCATAATATGGAAATAAGAATTATTGATTACCAAGATACAAAAAAATACTACGATTATATTTGTCCCTGTTACGGCGGGAAAAAAGGAATATTAAAAAAAGCATTAGAATTTTGTAGCTTCGAAGAACTAAAAGAATTATTTGACTTCTTAGAGAGTTTTGACATTGAAAGATTTAATAGCAGAAAATGCCGCTTAAAGATTAAGAATTATGGTCTTGAATCTTGGGGAGTGTAAAAAGAGTATAGTTACCATCTTTTTTTATCATGAAAAAATATTTGTGCCCTATACTCACACTTTTATTATTTGTTTCCTGTAATTCATCAGATGACGCAAAGCAACCTGATACGGTTAATAAATCTTTTTTCATTAAGGGTGTCGATGCATCTTCAACACCGCAAGTGCGGCAATCGGGCACGGTAACTCTTAATGCCGCAGGGCAACCTGAGGATATGTTGACTACATTAAAAAACGCAGGAGTAAACACCATAAGAATACGACTTTGGAAAGACCCCGAAAACACTCATTCAGGATTTGAAGAAGTAAAAGCGTTTGCCGATGAAGTAAAAAGTAAAGGAATGAAAGTATGGCTCACAGTACACTATTCCGATACTTGGGCAGACCCGGGCAATCAGACAAAGCCTATGGCTTGGCAGGATGCAGATTTTACCACATTACAACAAGAAGTATATAACTATACCACACAAATAGTAACCGCAATACAACCCGATTATATACAAATAGGAAACGAAATTAATAGTGGCTTTCTTTTCTCGGAAGGTAGTATTACCAATACAGCACAGTTTACAACCCTATTATCTAAAGGTATTAGCGCAGTGAGAGATAATAGTGCCCACTGTAAAATAATACTGCACTATGCGGGATATGAGGGGGCACAAAACTTTTATTCCGCTTTAACAAGTCTGGATTATGATATAATAGGGCTGTCCTATTATCCTATATGGCACGGAAAAGACCTTACAGCATTTCAAAATACCATGACACAGCTTACTACTCAATATAATAAGGATGTGGTTATTGCCGAAACAGCCTATCCGTTTACTTTGGAATGGAACGACCATACCAACAACATTATAGGCAGCGAAGACCAACTGTTGCCACAATATACCCCCACAACTGCCGGTCAAAAGGCATATTTGCAGCAAATAAAACAAATAGCTACACAAGTGCCCAAAGGTATTGGTTTTTGTTATTGGGGCGCAGAGCTAATTGCTTTTAACGGATCTACAGCAACAGATGGTTCGGCTACCGAAAACCTTGCCTTTTGGGATTTTAATAACACAGCATTGCCTGTATTGGAGGTATATCAGGACTAATTCTGCTTATTTTTACAGTAAAAATTACTATGTCGCACAGCCACTCTCATGATCATGCTAACAAGTCGGGAAACAACCTAAAAGTTGCTTTTTTCCTGAACCTTAGTTTTACCGTATTGGAAATTGTAGGCGGGCTGTATGTAAACAGCGTTGCAATACTCTCAGATGCTTTGCACGATTTGGGCGACAGTTTTTCGCTCGGGTTGTCTTGGTATCTCAACGAGCATTCCAAAAAGAAACCCAACAACAAGTTTACTTTCGGCTACAGCCGTTTCTCCCTCATGGGTGCGTTTATCAATAGTATAATACTTATTGGCGGTTCTGTATATATTATTATCGAAGCCATAAAGCGATTAATGAGTACCGAAGAGCCTAATGCCGAGGGGATGTTCCTGTTTGCTATTGTGGGCATTGCCGTAAACGGTTATGCAGCCTTTAGGCTAAGCGATGGTAAAACGCTTAACGAACGTGTGGTAAGTTTACATTTAATAGAAGATGTATTGGGCTGGGTTGCCGTACTGATAGCCTCTGTAGTAATGATGTTTGTAGATGCACCCTATCTCGACCCTTTACTGTCGCTGGGCATTACCGTATATATTTTGTATAATGTGATAAAACGAATGAAAGAAACACTGGTAATAATGTTGCAGGGCACCCCCTATGATATAGACCCCGAAAAGTTGAAAAGTGAAATATTACAGGTGCAAAACGTACTCTCATTACACCATGTACACATCTGGTCGCTGGAGGGAGAACATCACGTTTTTGCAGCACACGTCAGGGTAAATAACACAACATCCTTTAATCAGGTAATACAAATAAAAAATGCTATTAAAGCCATACTTAAACAATATCCTTTCTCGCATTATACCATAGAGGTAGAGCTGGAAGAAGAACCCTGCGAGTTAGAAAACAGTTAACAATTTGTAATTTTTATAACAAATGTTCAACAATTTGTTTACTGTTTTGTTCTTAAATTTAAATTAAAATTCAGTAAATGAAGGTATTGGTTACAGGTACTACAGGTTATATAGGCAAACGGCTCATACCGTTTTTGCTGGAATTAGATTATGAGCTTGTGTGTTGTGTGCGCGACCTTAGCCGTATCCCCGATCAGTTTAAAAACCACCCTGCTATCAGTTTTATAGAAATTGATTTTTTAGTGTATGATGATAGTGTAAACATCCCCCAGGATATTAACGTTGCCTACTACCTCATGCACTCCATGTCCGCCTCTGAAGATTTTGAAAAACTGGAGCTTACCTGTGCCGCCAATTTTAAAAAATACATCAGCGCTACTCAGGTTCAGCAGGTAATTTATCTGAGTGGTATTGTTAACGAAGATTTGCTCTCCAAGCACCTCCAATCCAGAAAACAAGTAGAAGAAACACTCGAGGCAGGGCAATATGCCCTTACCACCCTGCGTGCCGGTATCATTGTAGGCAGCGGTAGCGCATCTTTCGAAATCATTCGTGATTTAGTAGAAAAATTACCCATAATGATAACCCCCCGATGGCTCAATACCAAGTCGCAGCCCATAGCCATACGCGATGTATTGGCATACCTCTCCAAAGCAGCAGGCAGAAAAGAGCTATACAATAAAAATTATGATATATACGGTCCGGATATACTCACATATAAGCAAATGCTGCTCATTTTTGCCAGTGTTCGCAGGCTAAAGCGTTTTATATGCACACTCCCTATAATGACACCGCGCTTGTCATCCTACTGGCTGTATTTTGTAACCTCTACTTCCTACAAGCTTGCCGTATCACTTGTAGATAGTATGAAGATAGAAATTGTGGGCAGACCCAACGACCTACCTGAACTTTTAGACGTAAAACCCATAAGCTATCGCGAAGCGGTAGAAAAAGCCTTTACCAAAATAGAAGACGACAGTATTACCTCCAGTTGGAAAGATGCAATGGTGAGCAGCCATTTTAAAGGCAAGTTATCCAATTATGTAAGTATTCCCGAATATGGCTGTTTAGAAGACGTAAAGCACCGCATTATTGATGATGACGAAGCGGTACTTAACCGCATTTGGGCACTGGGGGGTAATACAGGGTGGTATTACGGTAATTTTTTATGGCGCATAAGAGGCTTTCTCGATAAAATGTTCGGTGGCACAGGCATTCGCAGGGGGCGCACCCATTTATCTAAAATACAGGCAGGCGATGCACTCGATTTTTGGCGTGTGCTGCTTGCCGACCGCGAACAGAAACGATTACTGCTGTATGCCGAAATGAAATTGCCGGGCGAAGCCTGGCTGGAGTTTAAAATAGAAGACGGCAGGCTACAGCAACGCGCCGTGTTTCGCCCCAAAGGACTTTGGGGCAGGTTGTATTGGTACTCTGTGTTGCCATTTCATTACTTTGTTTTTAACGGACTTATTGATAATCTGGCGGGTAATCCTAACAAAGGTTTGAGGGGCGATTAAATCATTTTTTTTCCCGCAAACTACGTATCTTTGCTAATCCTGTTGGCAAAATCCCGAAAGTCTTGATTTCTAAAAACACTATAGATACTGTATTTGAAACCGCCCGTGTAGAGGAGGTTATCGGCGATTTTGTACAACTCAAACGGGCAGGCAGTAACCTAAAAGGGTTAAGCCCCTTTAGTAACGAAAAGTCGCCATCGTTTATGGTATCGCCCGTAAAACAAATATGGAAAGATTTTAGCTCGGGCAAAGGCGGCAACGCTGTGGCTTTTCTTATGGAGCATGAGCATTTTTCGTACCCCGAAGCCATCCGTTACCTTGCCAATAAATACAATATAGAAATAGAGGAAACGGAACAGACCGACCAAGACAAAGAACAGGCGAACGAGAAAGAAAGTATGTACTTGGTATCGGAATTTGCGCAGAAATATTTTCATAATACCATGCTTAATACCGATGAAGGGCAGGCAGTAGGATATTCTTACTTTAAAGAGCGTGGCTTTACAGGAGATACGATTAAAAAATTCGGATTGGGATATTCCCCCGAAGTGTGGGATGCTTTTACCAAAGAAGCGTTGGGCAAAGGTTACAAACAGGAATTTTTAGATAAAACAGGACTTACTATTATAAAAGAAGACGGCAGGCATATCGACAGGTTTCGGGGTAGGGTAATGTTCCCAATCCAGAGCATGTCGGGGCGTGTGCTTGGTTTCGGGGGGCGTATATTAGGCAATGATAAGAAAGCAGCGAAATACCTCAACTCGCCCGAAAGCGATATTTACCACAAGAGTAAAGTATTATATGGTATATACCACGCCAAGCAGGCTATAGCCAAGCAAGATAATTGCTACCTGGTAGAAGGTTATACCGACGTAATACAAATGCATCAGGCAGGGATAGAGAATGTAGTGGCATCTTCAGGTACGGCATTAACACCCGACCAGATTCGCCTTATCAACAGGCTTACCAAAAATATAACCGTTCTTTTTGATGGCGATGCTGCGGGCTTGCGTGCCTCCATCAGGGGTATCGATCTGATATTGGAAGAGGGTATGAATGTAAAAGTATGCACCTTTCCCGAAGGGGAAGACCCGGATAGTTTTGCGAAAAAAAGCACTCATGATGAGTTAGTGGCATATCTTGCTACTAATGCTAAAGATTTCATACAGTTTAAAGCATCGTTACTGGTAGATGAGGCTAAAAATGACCCTGTAAAAAAAGCAGGACTTATTCGGGATATGGTTACCAGTATTGCCAAGATACCCGACAGGATACAACGCGAGGTATATATACAGGAGTGCGCCCGTATTATGGATATATCCGAGCAGGTGCTGGCAAGTACGCTGGCACAGTTGGTACAAAAGGATATAACCGATGCAGGTAAGAAGCTCAAGGAACAACAGAAGGCGCAAACCATGCAGCCTGTTGATGAAGGAGCGCAACAAACCCGCGAAAATATAAACATACAAGATGTACTGGAGCGCAAGATTATAGAGATATTGCTCCTATATGGCAGTACCGAACAGGATTTTGAAGATGTATATATTAAGTATGATGAGTTTGGCAAAGAGTATGAAGAAACGGAGCATAAAACCTTTAAAGTATATGAGCGTATTTACCTGAACTTACAGGAAGATGAAATAGAATTTACCAACCCCGTTTTTAAGGATTTATATAAAGCTGTAATAGATTATTACCTGTCACATGAGGAGTTTAGCGTGGATGCTTTTCTGAATACCTTGTTGCCCGAATTGCAGTCTGTAGCAGCGGATATTTATATGCAGGACGAAAAATACCATTTGCATGAATGGGAAGAAAAGAAACAGATACCTGTAAAAGAAAAATCGATGGCAGTAGCCACCTATGCCACAGAGCATATTATAGACCTGCGCTGGCTACTGCTGGGCAAGTTGATACAAGACCTTAAACTACAGGTAAGCCCCGAAGCCGATAATATGGAAATATTAATGGCGGTAAAAGATTATAATATGCTGATTAACTACCTGTCCCGAAAGATAAGCAGGATAAGGAGTTCTTTTTATTAGCCTTATAAGGCGAGAGTAGTATTTTCTCGATATGTTGTAATTGCAAGTTACACTATTTCCAATGTTTTTGCTTTGTTAACCAAATCTACTAAGTTGGTAACGTGAAGTTTAGTGAGTAATCTTAGTTTATAAGTACTTATGGTTTTTTCGTTCAGGTCCAGCAGTTTGGCAATTTCTTTGTTTTTCTTTCCTTCGCTCAGGTAGCGCAGTACTTCAATTTCACGCGATGAAAGTTTGCGGTACAGTCTTTCCGATTTTTTACCTTTGTTCAGCAATGCAATATTTTTTTTAACGGCATCGCTATACACCACACCACCTTCATTTACCTTACGGATGGCATTTTCCAACACCTCCATTTTTGCACTTTTATGCACGTATCCCGATACACCTGTTTTTAGAGCATTAGGAGCATAAATTTGCTCGGCAAGATTTGTAAACAGTATTATTTTTGTGTCAGGAAATTCATCAACGAGCGATTTTAAAGCACTAATACTGGTAAGCCCCTCCAACTCAAGGTCTATAATAGCTGTGTCTATCATTTTTTTAGAGAGCATATCCAGTAAGCTGTCCAGATTGTTTACTATACCAACAAAACTGAAATCTGAATTTTCTTTAAAATAGGACTTCATCCCATGATGCACAACAGGATGGTTATCTGCTAAGCAAATCTTAATCATATCCTTACAATTTTTTTGGTTAAAAACTTAATAGTAAAGTTAGTAATTAAAATTGTATTAAATCTTAAAGTATTGTGAATGAAAGAATTTTATTTCAAATCAGCAGGTATCTCGCAAACCGGTATAGGATTCATTTTATGCTGGTTTATCGTATTCAATCTTTTATAAATAATAAAAACCTCTTTTTGCCTGCCTGTAAAGTCATCGGCTTTAGCACCTTTTTCAACTTCCTTCATCGCCCACTCCAGCTCGTCATAACCCGCCCCAAGCTGGTCTTCATCAGTACGGTCGTCGCCAAATAGCCCATCGGTAGGTTTCGCATCAATAATACTTTGCGGTACACCAAGATGTTTTGCCAACTCCCTTACTTCGCTTTTCATCAGGTCGGCAATCGGGCTTATATCTACACCGCCATCGCCATACTTAGTAAAAAAGCCAACTCCAAAATCTTCAACTTTATTACCCGTACCCGCTACTAAGGCACTGTTTATGCCTGCAAAATAATATAAAGTTGTCATTCTCAGCCTGGCGCGGGTATTGGCAAGGGTAAGATTGCTCAGGTGTTCATTTTCCGATTCCGGTACTTGTTTGCAAAATGCTCCGAAAACAGGGGTAAGATCAGCCTCTGTTTCCGATACGTTACTGTATTTCTTTTTAAGCTGTGCTATATGTTCTTTGGCGCGCTGTACATGGCTGTGCACCTGATGAATGGGCATTTCTATACAAAGCGTAGGTAAACCCGTTTGGGCACAAAGGGTAGAGGTAACGGCAGAGTCGATACCCCCCGATATTCCTACAACAAAACCTTTTACTTTTGCGTTAGAAGCGTAGTCGCGTAACCAGTTTGTAATATAATTGCTTATTGCCTCAGCTTTAAATCCGTTATCGGTATGCATATTATGTATATATTTATAAATTAGGAGATGTATATTTGCGCGATTAATGTGATAAAATTACAAAAATTAAAGGGAGTCAACCCTGATAAGATTACAAATAATAGTACAAAAAATGAAGAAGTTTGTGTTAGTAATTACCGCTTTGGTAATTGTTGTTTCCTGTAAAAATGAAGACAAGAAGGAAAGCGAAATAGCCGAAGTGCCTGTTGAGAAAGTTACAGCGGAGCGTTTTGATAAAAAGTTTTTTGGCGGTACACCGGATGACCTTCCGCAGCTTAAAGAAGACTACCCATATCTTTTTCCTGAGGGAAATGAGGATGAAGTTTGGATAAACAAAATGCGCGACCCTTTTCAGTTAAAATTATATGAAGAGGTACAAAAAAAGTTTCCCTCTGTTGATGGGATTGAAAAAGATTTGGAAGAATTATTTAAGCATATAAAGTATTATTATCCTGATTTTCAAACGTCTAAAGTGGTAACATTAGTATCTGATGATATAGAAACCAAAGCAGTATATGCAGATGGTCTTTTATTGATACCACTTAGCCTGTATTTGGGTAAAGACAACTACCTGTATGAAGGTTTGCCAAAATATCAGGTACAGCAGTTTACATCTTCGCAAATACTGCCCGATGTTACAACATCATTTGCTGCGGGCAAAGTAGCACCACCAAGTGACAGAACATTGTTGTCGCTAATGATATATTTTGGTAAAGAACTGTATATGCAAGATTTGCTATTGCCCGATGTACCGGATGCCGATAAAATAGGCTACACGCCCAAACAGTTACAATGGGCACAAGAAAACGAATCGGAAATGTGGCGTTATTTTGTAGAAAAAAATATGCTGTATGATACTGACCCGAAGCTACCCGCAAGGTTTATAAACCCTGCGCCCTTTTCTAAATTTTATTTAGAGCTTGATAATGAGTCACCCGGAAGGTTAGGACGTTGGCTCGGCTGGCAAATAGTGCGTGCCTATGCGGAAAATAATAAAAATGTAACTTTGCAGGAGCTTTTGGCAACGGATGCTAAAACCATTTTTGAAAAATCTAAATACAAACCCAAGAAATAATGCCGGATACTAAGAAACTAACATCAGAAATAAAACTTGATATAACCCTTGACGAAAACAGAGTGCCTGAAAAACTGCACTGGACAGCTCGCGACGGGGGTGTGGAAAATGAGGAGTCCAAAGCTGTAATGCTGTCCGTATGGGACAGTAAAGCGAAAGAGAGTATGCGTATAGACTTATGGACGAAGGATATGCCTGTGGATGAAATGAAAATATTTTTTCACCAAACTCTGGTTTCTATGGCTGATACTTTTGAGCGGGCTACAGGAGACAAAAAAATGACTGACACGATGAAAGATTTTTGCGATTACTTTGCCGAGAAGCTTGAGCTAAAAGAGAAGTAAAAATAAAAAAGCGGCAACTGCCGCTTTTTTATTTTTAGTAGATTATTTAATTAGGGCATCACATATGAAAGGTCTAACTCTTCAACTACTAATATTGTACATGTGCCTCCACATACACTCGAATTAAAAGAATATGAGCAGGAAGCTCCTGAATTAACACAAAGATTATAGGCTTGCAAACAGTTTTCAGCAGCAGTATCATGTCGTATAACACAATATGCAGCTGTGGCTATTGTTACAATTGCGCTAATAGCAATGCATGCCACACATGGAACTCCTAATGTTTGATAGTCAGGCTGAATATTATCAAAGCCATCTCTCACAAAAGTATTTATATCAGCAAGACCATCAATCTCAATTTCATGTGTGAACTGTTCATTGTTGTAATAATCATCAATAGTTGTACTAACAATTGTCGTATTCTTATTTAAATCTTGTTTCAGATTTACATATGCATCAAAATTACCTCCATTAATATTAGACACTTTTGCATTCATATCATCAATTTTGGTAATTCCATCATGAGTTACACCATCTTGAATGTTAATGTTGAATAAGACAATTTCATTTTGGAGTTTCATATATCCCAAAGAATGATAGTCTTTATAGTCTAATAGACTAAACCCAATAAAGTGATTTGAAGAAGTTTTCGGTTTAAGACTATTGTCAGTTTGATAATTAACAGTTTCGTCGGTACTTGGACTCGAGCATGAGAAAATCAGAAATAATAAAGCTAAGGGTACACTGAACAAAGATTTTCTGAAGTAAGGTAAAATTTTCATTGAATGGAATTTTTAGTTAAAAAATTAATTTATATAAATAAGAATAAAATTATAACAGAAATATATAATCATCAATGAATCATCCATTAATTGGATAACTAATTAAAATACTATATTCATCGTAAAATTTAGACTTAATAAATTTTACGATGAATAGAAACAAAAACTTAGTTTAGGGATACAAAAATGAGAAATGCGATTACCATAATACAACAGAAGAAACAACTCCATGTATTTTCAGACCAATTTTTCATTTGTTTAATATATTTTTATAGTTAATTCGAAAATATATCTTTTTTAAAAAACAAAATGTTAATGAAGTGTTAATTTTTTTAAAATATTTTTTATAATGAATATCACACTACGTAATTACAAAAGCGAAGATATACACCATATTGTAGCACTATTTAGAGAAACAATACATACTGTTAATGCCAAAGACTATACTAAAGAGCAGCTTAACGCTTGGGCTCCCGAGTATATTGATGTCGAAAAATGGGATATAAAGCTATCGCAGCATTATACGCTTATAGCAGAGTGCGATGGTGTAGTTTGTGGTTTTGGTGATATAGATGATACTGGTTATTTTGACCATCTGTTTGTACATAAAGACCATCAGGGGCAGGGTATAGCTACAAAAATTGCTGTTGCAATAGAAAAGTATGCGAAAGAAAAAGATTTTGCTGTAATAACCGTAGCGGCATCCATTACTGCACAACCCTTTTTTTAAAGCGGGGCTATACTATAGTTAGGCAACAGCAGGTAGTATATAACGGGCAAACATTTACTAACTTTTTTATGGAAAAAGAATTGGCTATATAAGTCCTTGATTTTTAAATATACCCTGATTTATATCGTCAATATATTGTAAAACTTCCTCGCGCCCTGTACCATGTGTAGATGAGGTTACAAAATAAGGAGGCATTTCTTCCCAGTTGTTTTCAAGCAGTTGTTGTCTATAGGCGCTCACATGCTCTTCTATTTTTCGAGGGCTTATTTTGTCGGCTTTTGTAAATACAACACAAAACGGAACTTCCTGCTCACCTAAATAATTTATAAACTCCAAGTCTATCTTTTGGGCATCGTGGCGTATGTCTATCAATACAAAAGCGCAAACTAACTGTTCTCTTTTTTCAAAATAATTGGTAATGAATTTCTGGAACGTTTCTTTGGTTTTTTTAGATACTCTTGCATAACCATAACCCGGCAAATCGACCAAGAACCAATTGCCATTTATCTTAAAATGGTTTATCAGTTGAGTTTTTCCGGGTCTGGCAGATGTTTTGGCAAGGCTGTTACGCCCCGTAAGCATATTAATGAGGGATGATTTACCCACGTTAGACCGCCCTATAAAAGCATACTCCGGCAATGGCTCTTTCGGACATTTGCTAACATCAGAATTGCTTATTATAAAATCAGCGGTATTAACTTTCATTATAAAATGTTTATAGTTGTAATACAGGAATAACAGTGTTTTGGTACACCGTTTTATTCACATTACATTCTTTTGCTCTCTTGTATGGCAGTGCTTCCTGTAAGATTCATTTTTTTTAACCATTCATGCATCAGGATGTTAAATTCCTCCGGGTTCTCCATCATTGCGGCATGCCCGCACTTATCTATCCAGTACAGGCTGGAGTTGGGCAATAATTTATGAAATTCCTCAGCAACGTCAGGCGGGGTAACGGTATCGTTTTTGCCCCATATTATACAGGTAGGAACATGCATTTTCGGCAAATCTTTAGCCATATTATGGCGTATTGCGCTTTTGGCAATAGTAAGCGTTTTAACCAGCTTCAGCCTGTCATTAGCCATTGCATATACCTCGTCCACAATTTCTTTTGTAGCTATGGCAGGGTCATAAAATACAGCTTCCGCCTTTTTTTGTATGTAGTCATAATCGCCCCTTCTCGGGTAGCTGTCGCCCATAGCACTTTCATACAAACCGGAACTTCCGGTAATAATCAGTCCCAGCATTTTTTCAGGATACATTTTGGTATGGTACAACGCTATGTGCCCACCCAGTGAGTTACCCAGCAGAATTACTCTGTCAAAACCTTTGTATGTAATAAAATCTTTAACCCATTTGGCAAATGCTTTCACATTCGTTTTCAACAGGCTTTGAGTATATATAGGTAATTCAGGAATAACTACTTTGTAGCCGTATTTGGGGAAATATTCAGCAACACCGTCAAAGTTGCTAAGTCCTCCCATCAAACCATGTAAAATTATTATGGGTGTACCTTCTCCGGCTTCGTAGTAACTGTACTTACCCTCTTTTTTTGTGCTTTGCATCTTGATTTGTAAACTATATCAGGAAGCACAAATATATGATTTTAATGTTTAACAAACCGTGTTTTGTATGCTTGCATCCTTTTTTTGTTCTATTTGGGTTGTAAAAGTCTTGTATATAGATGCTTATAAGTTTTTTGAGTAGGTTTTCAAAGCCGTGTTTAACTGTTTTTGCACAACTTTTAAATATTATGCATTTTATAACAGGTTTTAATACAAAAATGTAGTGATTTTTCAACACTTTTTCAGGTAGCCTGAATATTTTTTAAAGCCTGTACATTAACGCTGTAACCTCTATGCAAGACAATGTGGGAATAGTGTGGTAAAACTTATTAACAATGTGGTAGAAAGTGGAATAAAGTGGTAAATAATGTATATATTTGCTTTGTTGTTAAAATAAATCTAACTGCTTGAATACCATTGTAGGAACATATGAATGTAAGGTAGATGCAAAGGGAAGGCTCATGATGCCTGCACCCTTGAAGAAGCAATTGTCTGCGGGTATTGATAATGGGTTTGTTTTAAAGCGTTCCGTGTTTCAGCCATGTTTGGAATTATACCCTATGGCAGAGTGGGAAAAAATGATGCAAAAAATAAACAAACTGAATCGGTTTGTTAAAAAGAACAACGATTTCATCAGGCGGTTTACTGCCGGTGTAAAGATGATAGAGGTAGATGCCGCCGGTAGGCTGTTGATACCGAAAGACCTTGTCGCTTTTGCAGCTATTGATAAGGATATTGTGCTTTCTTCCGCAGTGAATATTGTGGAGGTATGGGATAAAGAAAAATACGAACAGTCTATTGATGATTCAGTTGTTGATTTTGCAGATCTGGCTGAAGAAGTGATGGGAAATTTAAATGATGATGATAGTGATGGAATATCATAACCCTGTTTTGTTGAAAGAAACTGTAGATGGGCTTGCTATAAAACCCGATGGTGTTTATGTGGATGTAACCTTTGGCGGTGGCGGTCACTCAAGAGAGATTATAAAAAGGCTCGGACCCAACGGAAAGCTGTTTGCTTTTGATCAGGATGAAGATGCGCAGGCTAATGTAATAGACGATGAACGTTTTGTGTTGATTCCTGAAAATTTCAGATTTTTAAAAAGGTATCTGCGTTTTCACGGAGTAACCGAGGTTGATGGCATACTGGCAGATTTAGGTGTATCATCGCACCAGTTTGATGTTGCCGAGCGAGGCTTTTCTACCCGGTTTGAAGCAGAGCTGGATATGCGCATGAGTAAGAAAAACGATGTGAGCGCCTATAGTGTAATTAACGGATATGAAGAAGAGCAGTTGAAAAAAATGTTCTTTGATTATGGAGAGCTTAAAAATGCAAGAGGAATAGCAAATACTATTGTTGCAGCAAGAAAAGAAAAAGAGATTAAAAACTCTGAAGAGTTTAAAACAGTCCTTAACCGATTTCTTCCGGCACACAGGAGCAATAAGATATTGGCGCAAATGTACCAGGCTATCCGTATAGAGGTAAATCAGGAAATAGAAGCACTTAAAGAATTTTTATTACAATCGTTGGAGGTGCTCAAACCCGGAGGCAGGCTTAGTGTAATATCTTATCATTCCCTTGAAGATAGATTAGTAAAACGCTATATGCGCAACGGAATGTTTGAAGGAGAGCCTGAGCGCGATATGTTTGGAAATTTTGAAGTGCCTTTTAAAAGTATAGAAAAACTGATAGTTCCGACAGATGATGAGATAGCTGTAAATAACAGAGCAAGAAGTGCAAAGCTGCGAGTAGCAGAAAAAAAATAATTATGAAAGGCGGGGTTTACGGTCTGTTAAAAGCAAAATATTTAGTAGATGAAGGTTCTATGAAAAACTGGAGCTTCATCATTTTTTTGGTAGTAATAGCCATGCTCATGATAGCCAACGCTCATAATTATGAACAAAAGATACACCGCATTGAAGCACTTAAAAATGAAGTAAAAGTACTTCGTTCTGAATTTGTTGACAGACGTTCTGAACTGATGGAGCTTAAAATGGAATCGACTGTGGCGCGCAAGATGGAGCAAAGAGAGATATACCCTTCATCGGTACCACCTAAAAAGATAAAAGTAATAAAAGAGGAAGAGAAAAGCACATTTAGTAAATTATGGCAGTAGAAGATAAAAAAATATCTTACAGAATATATCTGGTAGCCTTCGCAATTTTTGTGATGGCTATACTTATTGCCGTAAAACTCACCAATATTCAGTGGGTAGAGGGCGACTATTATCGTCAGCTTGCCCGCGAGCGCACAGTGCGCAACTTTACCATTCCTGCCAACAGAGGCAATGTATATTCGGCAGATGGTAGCCTGCTGGCAACTTCCATACCCAATTATACAATTCGCTTTGACGCCCTTGCACCAAAAAAAGAAGATTTTGATGAATACCTTCCTGCTCTTGCCGATTCACTATCGGTAATGCTGGGCAAACCCTCATCCTATTATTACGATAAATTAACCAAAGCCCGCAATATTAAAAACAGGTATCAACTTATCACAAAAGGATTAAGCTATACGGAATACATACGTATAAAGAACTTCCCATTATTTGAGTTGGGTGCATTTAAAGGAGGTATCATTACCGAGCAGAAAACAGTAAGAGAGCATCCTATAGGCAAAATTGCCGAGCGTACCATAGGGTATGAAAGGCTAAGCTACTCAGGAGAAAATTTGGAAGTAGGTATAGAGGGAGCATTTGCCAAGTATCTTAATGGTACAAACGGTAAACGCATGATGCAAAAGATAGCCAAAAACCAGTGGAAACCCATAAGCGATGATAACGAAATAGAGCCCGTAGATGGTTATGATATAATATCGACTATAGATGTATATATACAGGATATTGCACACCATGCCCTGCTGAAACAACTGGAATACTATGAAGCCGATCATGGTTGTGTAGTAGTTATGGAAACCAAAACAGGCTATGTAAAAGCAATATCCAACTTAGGTCGTGCCAAAGACAGTTCATACTACGAAACCGTAAACTATGCCGTAGGCGAGTCGCAAGAGCCGGGTTCAACCTTCAAATTGGCAGGGCTTATTGCATTACTGGAAGATAAAAAAGTAGATACCAGCCAGGTATATGATTCGCATGGCGGTGAGATAATGTATTTTAACCGTAAAGTGCGCGACTCTAAAAAAGGAGGATACGGTAAGATATCACTGGCGCGCGGTTTTGAAGTTTCATCCAATACCGTATTGGTACAGGCAGTATATGATAATTATAAAGACGATCCGAGAGCATTTGTAAATCACATTAGCAACTTCGGTCTGGATAAACCTTTAGGTGTTTCCATCATAGGAGAAGGGAAGCCCTATATACCAAATCCGGATGATAAAAAATGGTCAAGACTATCACTGCCATGGATGGGTTTTGGATATGGCGTTTCAATGACACCATTACAAACACTTGCATTTTATAATGCTATAGCAAACGATGGCGAAATGGTAAGGCCCCTGTTTGTAAAAGATATTAAAGAATGGAATAAAACCATAAAACATTTTGATAAAGAGGTAATAAAACCTCAGATATGCTCGCAGGAAACCATAGATAAAGTAAGAGGAGTATTAGAAAACGTAGTAAAGCGCGGAACAGGCTCAAAATTATACTCACCAAACTTTTCAATGGCAGGCAAAACAGGTACGGCACAGGTAAACTATGGTGGTGGTAAAGGCGACGAGATGTATTATTCATCATCATTTGTAGGCTATTTTCCGGCAGATGAACCACAATACTCCTGTATCGTAGTTATTCATAAGCCAAGTATCCGAAAAGGGTATTACGGAGCCGATGTATCAGGACCGGTATTTAAGAGAATAGCGCAAAAAATATTTACCGATGTACCCTCTACCAATCAGATAAAAAAATTGGATAAAGAAATAAAAGGTCAGGAACAATTATATGCCTCCTATTACCAAAAAGTTCAAAAAGAAACAAATGTTATGCCCAATCTTGCCGGTATGAGTGGCATGGATGCCGTGGCACTATTAGGAAATTTGGGGGTTAAAGTACACGTTGCAGGCATCGGCAAAGTAAAAAAGCAATCGATACCGCCGGGGCAACCCCTTAAAAAAAATCAAACTATAATATTGGAATTGTTGTGATGGTATTAAAAGACATATTATATAAAACTGCTATCGAGGCTGTAAAAGGCTCAACCGATATAACCGTAAATACCATAGCTTTTGATTCCAGACTTATAAGTAAAAATGATGTTTTTATCGCTGTAAGAGGCACGCAGTCTGACGGGCACGATTATATACAAAAAGCAGTAAGCCAGGGCGCTGTTGCCGTAGTATGCGAAACATTGCCCGAAACAGAGCGTACAAGCGTTACTTATGTACAGGTTAAAAACTCAGGCAGGGCATTAGCATTCATGGCATCCAATTTTTACGGAACACCCTCTAAAAACCTGAAACTGGTAGGCGTAACAGGTACTAATGGTAAGACAACCATAGCCACACTTTTGCATCAACTGTTTAAAAATGCAGGTTATAAAACAGGCTTACTTTCTACCGTAAAGGTAATGGTGGGAGACACCGAATATAAGGCAACACACACCACACCCGATTCGCTCACTATAAACAAGTACCTGCATGAAATGACCCAGGAAGGGGTAGAGTACTGCTTTATGGAAGTAAGCTCGCATGGCATACACCAAAGCAGAACGGCAGGACTGGAGTTTGCGGGAGGTATATTTACAAACCTGTCGCATGATCATTTGGACTACCATAACAGCTTTGCAGAGTACCGTAATGTAAAGAAGATATTTTTTGACGAATTGCCTAAAACAGCCTTTGCATTAGTAAATGTAGATGATAAAAACGGATTGGTAATGTTGCAAAATACCAAGGCTAAAAAGCTGACGTATGCGCTAAGAACCTATGCCGATTACAAAGCCCAGATATTAGAAAATCAACTTTCGGGGTTGTTACTTAAAATAAATGAGCAGGAAGTATGGGTAAAACTCATAGGAACATTTAATGCCTATAACCTATTGGCAATATATGGTGCTGCGGTAAACTTAGGATTGGAAAGTCAGGAAGTATTACGCCTGATGAGTGAGTTGGAAAGCGTTTCAGGACGATTTCAATTTATTATCTCTGAAACCAAAATAACAGCGATAGTAGATTATGCCCATACGCCGGACGCTTTAGAAAACGTATTGAAAACAATAGAAACTATCCGTACCAGAAACGAGCAGCTTATAACAGTAGTAGGTTGCGGAGGCGACAGAGACAAAACCAAACGACCCATTATGGCACACATAGCATCAGCTATGAGTGATCAGGCAATTTTTACATCGGATAACCCAAGAAGTGAAGAGCCGGAGCTGATTATAGAAGATATGGAGAGAGGAGTAGAACCTCAGAATTATAAAAAAACAATAGCTGTTGTGGACAGAAAGCAGGCAATAAAAATAGCCTGCCAGCTTGCAAAACCCAACGACATTATACTCATAGCCGGAAAAGGGCATGAAACCTATCAGGAAATAAAAGGGGTTCGTACCCATTTTGACGATATGGAGACGGTAAGAGAATTATTAGCGCAACTAAACAAATAATCGCATATGCTGTACTATTTATTTGAATACTTAGATAAACAATTAGATATCCCGGGCACAGGTGTTTTTCAGTACATCACATTCCGTTCGGGTATGGCGGTTATGCTGTCGTTATTCATCTCTACCGTTTTTGGTAAAAAGATAATCAACTTTTTACGCAGGCAGCAAATAGGCGAAACAGTGCGCGATTTAGGACTTGAAGGACAGTCGCAAAAAGCAGGTACGCCAACTATGGGCGGGCTTATTATTATAGTAGCTACCCTTATACCGGTACTGTTGCTTGCCAAGCTGGATAATGTATATGTAATGCTGCTTATAGTTACTACCCTGTGGATGGGAACAATAGGTTTTATAGACGATTATATAAAGAAATTTAAAAAAGATAAAGAAGGGCTTAAAGGCAAGTTTAAAGTTATCGGTCAGGTAGGACTGGGGCTTATAGTGGGCTATGTACTCTATTTTCATCCTGCCGTAACAGTGCGTACTGATACCTCTAAAGTAGATATTTATGCAACCACTCCGGAGCATGATATGGTTTCGGCAATACCTACAGAGGAAAAATCGACCGCTACCACTATTCCGTTCTTTAAAAATAATGAATTTGATTATGCCGATTTGCTTTCGTGGGCAGGCGACAATTATAAAGACTTTGCATGGCTGATATTTATCCCCATAGTGATATTTATCATTACGGCAGTATCTAATGGTGCTAACCTTACGGATGGTATCGATGGGCTTGCTGCGGGAACTTCGGCAATAGCAGTACTTACGTTGGGTATATTCGCCTTCGTTTCGGGTAATATTATATTTTCTAATTATTTGAATATAATGTACATCCCCAATTCAGGAGAAATGACGGTATTCATCTCCGCTTTTGTAGGAGCATTGGTCGGATTCCTTTGGTATAACACCTATCCCGCTTCCGTTTTTATGGGCGATACGGGTAGCCTTACCATAGGCGGTATAATAGCAGTGCTGGCAATAGCGGTACGCAAAGAGTTACTAATACCCATATTGTGCGGTATTTTTCTTGCCGAAAATTTATCGGTAGTAGTACAGGTAAGCTATTTTAAATATACTAAGAAAAAATATGGCGAGGGACGACGTATTTTCCTGATGTCGCCTTTGCACCATCACTACCAAAAAAAGGGGTATCATGAAAGTAAAATTGTAGCCCGTTTTTGGATTGTAGCCATAATGCTTGCCATATTCTCGTTGGTATCATTAAAACTAAGATAGTATGGCAAAAAGACTGGTAGTACTGGGGGGCGGAGAAAGCGGTGTAGGTACTGCGATACTCGGCAAAAAAAAAGGATATGAAGTTTTTGTATCCGATTTTGGAAAAATAAAAGAAAGTTATAAAGAAGTTCTTGCACTTAATAAACTGGATTGGGAAGAAGGGAAGCATACCGAAGCCTTGATACTGAATGCAGATGTGGTCATGAAAAGCCCGGGCATACCGGATAAATCGCCCATAGTAAAGTTACTGAAAGAAAAAGGTGTACCTGTAATCTCCGAAATAGAGTTTGCATCACAGCTCATCACAGTAACAACCATAGGCATTACAGGCAGTAATGGTAAAACAACCACTACCATGTTAACGCATCATCTGTTAAAACAAGGCGGGTTGCACGTGGGGCTTGCCGGTAATATAGGTAAAAGCTTTGCCTGGCAGGTAGCCGAAAACAAACACGACAGTTATGTGCTGGAGTTAAGCAGTTTTCAGCTTGACGGTATAGAGAGCTATAAACCGCATATCGCAGTAATAACCAATATAAGCCCCGATCATCTTGACCGATATGAATATAAGTATGAATTGTATATAGCGGCAAAGTTTAGGATAACAATGAACCAGACAGAAGAGGATTACCTGATATATGATGCCGATGACGAGGTAATAGCAAAATGGCTGGAACAGAATACAATTAAAGCAAAAAAAATACCCTTTTCGCTTTCGGGCAATAACAAAGAGGGAATATATATAGAAAACAACACAATTTTAAGCAAAATAGAGGAGGAATTTAAAATGCCAATAAACGAATTATCATTAGAAGGAAAGCACAATGTAAAGAACGCCATGGCAGCAACAGCGGTTGCACAGCTTATGCGTATCAGGAAACAAACTATAAGAGAGAGTCTTTCCAACTTTCAGGGGGTAGAACACCGCCTTGAAAAAGTACTTAAAATACAAAATGTACAATATATTAATGATAGTAAGGCTACCAACACCAATGCCACATTTTTTGCACTGGACAGCATGACAACACCTACCGTATGGATTGTAGGAGGGGTAGATAAAGGCAACGATTATGACGAGCTGATGCAGTTGGTTAATGAAAAAGTAAAGGCAATAATATGCCTTGGGGTAGATAACCAAAAAATCATCAATGCATTTGGCAATGTGGTAGATGTAATGGTAGAAACTACAAGCATGAGCGAGGCTGTAAAAGTAGCCCAGAGAATTGCCGAAAAAGGCGATACAGTATTACTGTCGCCGGCATGTGCAAGTTTCGATTTGTTTGAAAGTTATGAAGACAGAGGCAGACAGTTTAAAGCTGCCGTACAAAATTTATAAAGTTATGCACTTTGTTTTTTGTCATCCTGACGAAGGAAGGATCTAAAAAACGAAGGAGTAAAGATAAGTTAAAGTTAAAATGAAAGAATTAATCAAAAACTTAAAGGGAGATAAAGGGATCTGGTCGTTTGTAGTACTACTGGCCCTTATATCGTTCATGCCTGTTTTCAGCGCAAGCACCAATCTTGTGTATGTAATAGGTAAGGGCTCTACCATTGGGTATTTGGTTAAACACCTTGTTCATATATTTATTGGTTTTGCACTTATTTACTTTGTGCACAAAGTGCCCTATCATTACTACAGGGCATTATCGCAAATAGCAATGCCCATAGTAGGGTTACTGTTAGTATTTACCTTTTTCCAGGGAACAGTTATAGGCGGAGCCAATGCCAGCCGATGGATAAAAGTCCCGTTCATTGGAGTTACATTCCAAACATCGGCACTGGCAATGATAGTACTCATGGTATATGTAGCCCGCTACCTTGCCAAGATAGAAGATAAAAAAGTAACCTTCAAGTCATCGTTTATAGAACTGTGGATACCTGTATTTATCATACTGGCACTTATACTGCCGGCTAACTTTTCTACGGCAGCGCTCATATTTTCAATGGTGTGCATGCTGGTTTTTGTAGGCAAGTACCCCATGCGGTATCTCGCCATGATAATAGGTATAGGCGTAACAGGGCTAACGCTGTTTGTACTGTTTGCCATGGCATTCCCAAAAGCAATGCCCAACAGGGTAGATACCTGGATGAGCCGTATAGAACGCTTTACTACCGATGAACCCAATGAAGATGATTACCAGATAGAAAAAGCAAAAATAGCCATAGCCACAGGGCAGATATACGGTTTAGGACCCGGTAAAAGTGTGCAAAAAAACTTCCTCCCGCAATCATCATCCGATTTTATCTTCGCCATTATTGTCGAAGAATACGGATTAGTGGGCGGGCTGGGTGTGCTGTTCCTCTACCTGATCCTGTTCTTCAGGTTTTTGGTATCGGCACACAAAGCCAAGAGCCTGTTCGGTAAGCTGCTCATAGTGGGGCTTGGTTTCCCGATAATATTTCAGGCACTTATTAATATGGGCGTGGCGGTAGAGCTACTGCCTGTAACAGGGCAAACGTTGCCACTGATAAGCAGTGGAGGCAGCTCTGTATGGATGACCTGTATAGCCATAGGAATCATTATAAGCGTGACCAAGAAAGAAGAAGAAGTGGCGCAGGAACTGGCAGAGAAAGAAGAACGCGAAGCAGCCCTGAAACAAATAATAGACGAACATATACTGAGAGAAAGACAGCAGGAGGAAGCAGAGGCTGCAGGTATTGCAGAACCTTCTTACAGTATAGAGGATAAAGCAAAGAACCCCATGCACGCTGTAATGGGGAAATAGATAATAGACGAGAGATAAAAGATAATAGAGATAGTAGAAAATGAGCAATAAAAAATTCATATTAAGTGGTGGCGGTACAGGAGGGCATATCTATCCTGCTATTGCTATTGCAAATGAATTGAAGCATCGTTTTCCTGATTGCGAAATACTTTTTGTAGGCGCAAAAGATAAAATGGAGATGCAAAAAGTACCACAGGCAGGATATGAAATTAAAGGGCTTTGGATAGCAGGCATTCAGCGCAAGCTGACTTTGGATAATGCTATGTTTCCCCTGAAATTAATGAGCAGCCTTGTAAAGTCGCGCAAAATAGTAAAACAGTTTAAGCCTGATGCGGTTATAGGTACCGGAGGCTTTGCCAGTGGTCCGTTGCTCAGGGCAGCAGCTTCGCTTAACATACCGGCGGTACTGCAGGAGCAAAATTCATATCCGGGCATTACCAACAGGTGGCTGGCTAAAAAGGCACAAAAGATATGTGTAGCCTATGAGGGGCTTGAACAGTTTTTCCCTAAAGAAAAGATTGTAGTAACAGGTAACCCTGTGCGGGAAGACCTCATATCGGTACAAGAAAAACGTAAAGAGGCAATACAGGCTTACGGACTTAATACTGAAAAGAAGACCTTATTAGTATTAGGCGGCAGCCTGGGTTCAAGACGCATAAACCAACTTATAGCCAAAGAGCTTACATGGCTCCTCGCACAAGATATACAGATACTATGGCAATGCGGTAAACTGTATTTTGAAGAATATCAAGCTTACGGCGAAAAAGAAGGAGTGCAGGTACTTTCGTATATCGACAGGATGGATTTGGTATATGCAGCAGCCGATATAGTAATATCCCGTTCAGGAGCATCATCCGTTTCAGAGCTTTGCATAGTGGGTAAACCGGTAGTGTTTATACCCTCTCCCAATGTTGCCGAAGACCACCAGACGAAAAACGCACAGGCAATAGTTGACAAAGAAGGCGCATTGCTGTTGAAAGAGTCACAGTTAGACACACAATTTCAACCCGTATTTGAAGACTTACTCAAAAATGAAGAAAAAAGGCAAAAGTTAAGCGAGAATATAAAAAAACTCGCCAAACCCAATGCAACAAAAGATATTGTTGACGAAATAGTAAAATTAATTAAATAATTCTCCCCTTTGGGGAGTTAGAGGGACTAAGTAACTAAAGAGGCTTAGAAACTAAGAAGCTAATAAAAAGCTATATGCAGTTAGATAACATACATAATGTCTATTTTATAGGAATTGGCGGTATCGGCATGAGTGCCTTAGCGCGCTACTTTAAACATATAGGCAAAAATGTAGCCGGTTACGACCGCACCCCCACGCAGCTTACCAACGCGCTGGAGGCAGAAGGCATCGCTGTTCATTTTGACGATAAGGTAGAGCTTATAGGTTCATCTTTTCTGGATAAGGGGGCAACATTGGTAGTAGTAACACCCGCAGTGCCTAAGCACCACTTGCAGTGGAATTATTTTACTGATAATGGCTTCGAAATAAAAAAACGTGCCGAAGTACTGGGTATTATTACCAAAGGCACTTTTTGCTTTGCAGTAGCGGGTACACATGGTAAGACCACAACATCCAGCATACTGGGGCATATACTCTACGAAAGCGGGGTAGATGTTACCGCATTTTTAGGCGGCGTGGTAGAAGGGTATAACTCTAACCTTATCGGTAGCGGTAAAACCGTTACGGTAGTAGAGGCAGATGAGTTCGACCGTTCCTTTTTACACCTGCACCCTAATATTGCCTGTGTAACCAGTATGGATGCCGACCATTTGGATATATATGGCGATACGGCAGCAATAGAAGACTCTTTCAGGGAGTTTGCGGCTAAAGTTCAAAATAAAAAACACCTTTTTGTACCTACAGGGCTTCCGTTACAGGCAGTACAGGTAGGAATAGAGGATGATGCAACATTTGTTGCCAACAATATAAGCATACAAAACGGTTGGTATGTGTTTGATATAACAACCCCAGCCGAAACCGTAAAAGAAGTAAAATTTGCCCTTCCGGGCAGGCATAACCTTAGTAATGCCTTACTGGCATTTGCTATGGCAGCCACCTACGGAGTTGAAACAAGTGCTATAGCAGCAGCATTAGCATCATTTAAAGGAGTGAAGCGCAGGTTTTCATATCAGATAAAAGAAAAAGGATTGGTGTATATAGACGATTATGCACACCACCCTACCGAGATAGATGCGGTACATCAGGCAGTAACCGAGTTATACCCCGATGAGAAAGTGTTGGCAGTGTTTCAGCCACACCTTTTCAGCCGTACAAGAGATTTTGCAGAAGGGTTTGCCAAGAGCCTTTCGGCATTCGAAAATATAGTGCTTTTGGATATTTATCCGGCGCGCGAGTTGCCTATTGAAGGAGTAACCTCGCAATGGTTGCTGGATATGATAGAGAACCCTGACAAAAAGTTAGTGAGTAAGGCAGGTTTACTGCCTTTATTGAAAAAAACCGATGCCTCGGTAATTGTTACCATAGGCGCGGGTGATATAGGTGAATTAGTACCTGAAATTAAAAAAGTTTTGCATGAAAAAAATTAATTGGAATAACGTAAGGCTTGTAGTCATACTGCTTGTGGTAGTATTCCTTTACTCTTTTTCGGGAAAGCGAAATGAGACAAGGTGGCTAAAAGAAATAGGGATAACATTTGAAGAAACCGAGAACTTTATCACGCGTGATAAAGTTAATAAGTTGTTGATACAAAATTATGCTAACGTTACGGATGTACGGAAAGATAAATTAGATTTGAATAAGCTGGAAAAGTCTCTTGACGATAATCCAATGATTGAGAAGGCAGAGGTTTACGCCACAATAGACGGAAAACTAAAGGCAGTGATAAGGCAGAAAATGCCGATTGCACGGGTGTATCGGGGGACACAATCATATTACATAGATCGTAATGGAGATCAAATGCCCCTCTCAGAAAGCTATACAGCGCGCGTACCGCTGGTAACCGGGGAGCTTGATAAAATAGAAAATGAAAAGCTACAAGAGCTCCTGTTGTATTTATACAACAATGATTTCTTAAAAAAAAACATTATCGGTATTCAAGTGAATCCTAACGGAAGCCTGAAAATGAGGAGCAGGAGTTATAGCTATGAAATAGAGTTTGGAGTACCGTTTAATATAGAGAGAAAGCTTAAAAACTATATGGCATTTGTACAAGATGCCTCTAAGGACAGCGTGATAGGGCAATACAAAACAATAAATCTGAAATTTACACAACAGGTTGTGTGCACCAAAAAATAGGATATGGAAAAAGACAGCATTGCAGTAGGTTTAGATATCGGGACAACTAAGATTGTTGCGATGATAGGCAAGAAAAATGAATATGGGAAATTAGAAATTTTGGGTGTTGGTAAATCCAAAAGCCTTGGTGTGGCAAGAGGTGTTGTTAATAATATTACCCAAACTATCCAATCCATACAAGAGGCGGTACAGGATGCCGAGGCCGATTCGGGCTATAAAATAAATGATGTGGTGGTGGGTATTGCCGGGCAACACATCCGCAGCATACAGCACAGTGATTACATCAGCAGAAATAACCCTGAAGAGGTAATAGGCGAGGAGGATATCGACCTGCTTATCAATCAGGTGCATAAACTGGCAATGTTGCCGGGTGAAGAAATAATACACGTATTGCCGCAGGAATTTAAAATAGACGGGCAAACCGAAATAAAAGAACCCATAGGTATGTATGGCGGCAGGCTCGAAGCCAGCTTTCATGTAGTGGTAGGGCAGGCGTCATCCATACGCAACGTGGGCAGGTGCATTAAAAGTTCAGGGTTAGACCTTTCGGGGCTTACGCTTGAACCGCTTGCTTCGGCAGATGCAGTATTGAGCCAGGAGGAGAAAGAAGCCGGTGTAGCGCTTATTGATATAGGTGGCGGTACTACCGATTTGGCAATTTTTAAAGACGGTATCATCCGCCATACGGCAGTAATACCTTTTGGCGGTAATGTAATAACCGAAGATATTAAAGAAGGCTGCTCTATTATAGAAAAGCAGGCAGAGTTGCTTAAAGTGAAATTCGGTTCGGCATGGCCGGGAGAAAATAAGGATAATGAAATTGTTTCTATCCCCGGACTGAGAGGGCGTGAGCCAAAAGAAATATCACTTAAAAACCTTTCTAAAATAATACATGCCCGTGTGGTAGAAATTGTAGAGCAGGTGTTTGCCGAGATAAAAGCCTACGGACACGAAGACCCCCGCAAAAAACTGATAGCAGGCATAGTGCTTACCGGTGGCGGCTCGCAGTTAAAGCATATCAAGCAACTGGTAGAGTATATTACAGGTATGGACACCCGTATAGGCTATCCTAACGAGCACCTTGCCGGAAACTCTGACGAAGAGATATCAAGCCCGTTATATGCTACAGCAGTAGGTTTGGTAATGAACAGTATTCGTAACAATACTAAGAGCGCAACACCTTTGGTAGAGCTACAAAAAACCGCTCCACAGCCTGCAATGAATGTGGTGCACGAGCCGGCGGTAGAAGAAAGGCTTGAAGAGGTAACAGCAGGAGATATAAATAAGGCTGAATCGACAGAAAAACGTGTAAAACGTTCATTTTTCGATAAGTATATAGATAAGATTAAAGATTTTTTAGATAACGCAGAATAAAAACCCGATGGATATGATGAGCAATTCAGATTTTGGAAGCATTTCGTTTGATTTACCAAAAAATCAGTCAAACGTTATCAAAGTAATTGGTGTAGGCGGTGGCGGCAGCAACGCAATAAACCACATGTTTAAGCAGGGAATTAAAGGTGTTGATTTTATAATATGTAATACCGATTCTCAGGCGTTGCAAAACAGCCCTGTGCCAAATAAAATACAGCTTGGCGTGAGCCTTACCGAAGGTCTTGGTGCGGGTGCTAACCCTGAAGTAGGACAACAGGCTGCATTGGAGAGTATAGAAGATATCGAAAAAATGCTGGATACGAATACTAAAATGGTATTTATCACGGCAGGTATGGGCGGTGGTACCGGTACGGGTGCTGCCCCGGTAATTGCGCAGCTTTCTAAGGAGCGCGACATCCTTACCGTTGGTATCGTTACAATACCCTTTCAGTTTGAAGGCAAAGTTCGCTCCGAGCAGGCGTTAGCAGGAGTAGAAAGATTACGAAAACAAGTAGATTCTTTAATCGTTATCAATAATAATAAATTAAGAGAGGTATATGGTAACCTTGGCTTTAAGGCAGGTTTTTCTAAAGCGGATGAAGTATTGGCAACAGCCTCAAGGGGTATTGCCGAAGTAATTACGCACCATTATACTCAGAATATTGACCTTAAAGATGCAAAAACGGTTCTTGCCAACAGTGGTACGGCTATAATGGGGTCGGCTACCGCTACGGGAGAAAACCGGGCAAAAGATGCCATTGTAAGTGCGCTCGACTCTCCGCTGCTTAATGATAATAAGATAACAGGCGCTAAAAATGTATTGTTGCTCATTGTTTCGGGTACGAATGAGATTACAATAGATGAGATAGGCGAAGTTAACGACTACATACAGGTAGAAGCAGGCTTTAATGCCAACATTATTATGGGTGTGGGTGAAGATGAAACTTTAGGCGAAGCTGTGGCAGTTACTATTATTGCTACGGGGTTTAATGCAGAGCAGCAAAATGAAATAGTGAATACCGAGCCTAAAAAAATTATCCATGCGCTTGAAGAAGAGCAAAAGCTGGTAACTGATTTATCACAAAAATCATCATTATCCTCATTTGATTTTTCTGCTCCTGCTGCCGAAGATACTAAGCAAGAGGTTAAAGAAGAGCTTGTTGCAGAGCAGGAAAAAGTGGTTTACACTCTTGAAGATGAAGTAATCGAAAAAAAGCCTGAAGCGGAGACGGAAACGGATGAGATACCGTCTTCGGAGTTCATCAACGGACTTGATGTATTTTTTGAAATAGTTTCGCCAAAAACAGAGGTTGAACCACAGGTGGTAAAAGATATAAGAGATATTGAGGTGCACGACCCGGAATTTGTAATTGTAAAGAAAGAAGAACAAATACAGTTTACTTTTGCCCCGATAGTTGCTAAAGCAAATCAGGAAGAAAAGCACTTTTTTGAGCTTACAGATGAAACTCGTGATATAAAAGTAAACGAGCCTGTGCGTGTAGTGCCTGTTACAGAGGTAAACCAAACAGGAGTAATACGTTACTCGCTTGAGGATTATCTGGAAAAAGAAAAAGAGTTATTACAATCCAAACCTGAGGCTAAAGCAGAAGAGCCTGTGAGTGAGGAATTGAATTTAACACTCAGAAAGACAGAGCAACCGGAGGGGGTTAAAACTTCATCGGGATATGAAGAAATTTCTCCGGTGGAGATGACTATAGAAGAAACACTTCGTGTAAGAGCCGAAGAGCGCAGGAAGAAAATGAAGGAGTTTAATTATAAATTCCATAACAATTCATCTAAAATTGATGAGATTGAAAAAGAGCCTGCCTATAAGCGAATGGGGATTGATTTAAATGAATCGCGCGCGGATAACAGCAAATCACGTTTTTCTTTAGGAACTGATAGTAACGATGATTTACAGTTACGATCTAACAACTCGTTCCTTCATGATAATGTGGATTAACTAACTCAACTTGATTCTTAACCCGAAAATATAATGCTATTTTCGGGTTATTTTTTTATCTTCGCTGGCACAATTATAAAACCGTACCCTATGAGCTTACAGACAGATATTATGACCGCCCTGAAAGATGCCATGAGAGCAAAAGATACTGTGGCACTTGAAGCATTAAGAGCCATAAAGTCGGGCATATTACTTGCACAGACTGAGAGTGGTGCTAAAGAAGAAATTTCTGAAGAAGAAGAAATAAAATTACTGCAAAAACTGGTTAAACAGCGTAAAGACAGTGCTGCAATATATGTTGAGCAGGGGCGGGAAGATCTTGCCGAACCGGAACTGGCACAGGCTGCCGTGATTGAAAAATTCCTGCCGGAGCAGTTGTCTGAAGCGGAAGTTGAGGCAATAGTGAAAAAAATTATTGCTGATAACGGTTTTTCCGGTATGGCAGATATGGGCAGAGTAATGGGTATAGCCTCTAAAGAGCTTGCCGGTAAAGCCGATGGCAAGACTATTTCTACAGTAGTAAAAAAATCGTTGGTATAATAGATTATTAGATTTTTGGATAATTCGATTAATATCAGATTCATCTAACTTCATAAAATTTAAATTGGCTCCGTAGTTCAACTGGATAGAATATCAGATTTCGGCTCTGAGGGTTGGGGGTTCGAATCCCTTCGGGGTCACAAAAACTGCCAATTTGCAGTATCTTACAAAGGTTTTAGTCAACATTTAGTCAACGAAAGTTAAAAAATGAAGATTAAAACCTTTTTTATTTCAGAAATTTAATCAATAATTAAGAAAAATTTTTTATAGAAAAATTTGTTGTGTCGATTTGTATTAGTTTATCATATACCTCATAATATAGTTGACAGTTGTATGTAAATTATCTCTACCTTTTTTCGCTCCTTTGACATAAATTTCTATAGTGTCAACTATTTTAGGTATTACTGCTAAAAAGAATGAATACAATAAGTTTTCTTTTTAACCCCAGAAATAAATCTTTAAAACGGCATTTAGAACAAGTAAACTTCTTGAAAAACAAATAGTCCTGCGATTCAGTCTTTTCAGGTGAATCCGCAATGTTAGGTTCTTTCTCTCAATACGATTTGTACCGAATGGTTTAACAGCATGGAGGTCAATAGGAATAAGTGACTTATAATTCCTCAGTCCATCAGTATAAATTTTCTTTGCCTTAGATAATTCCAACGTTTTTATTACAGCATGTAAAGTCTTATTTGTTCTCTTTCCGACACAGAAACTTATAACATTCTTGGATGTTCGCTCCAAAGCATATACTATCCAGATAAGTTTACTCTTTCGTTGGATGAATGTTCTCATCTCATCAACCTCATAAATTTTATCTCTTTTAATAATTGGTCT
>NZ_SKBP01000007.1 GCF_004634195.1 Flavobacterium salilacus subsp. salilacus | reverse complement strand
TCTTGTTCATCGCCCGGGTTGTTGATGTCGCACAGGGTGTAGGGTGCGGGGTTGTTGACTACGGGCAGCGGGTTGACGATGAGTTCCAGCAGCACGATGTCGTAACAGCCGGTGGCGTTGTTGGTTACGCGTACGTAGATAGTGGCGGTAGGGCTGCTGTAGTTGGCAGGCGTAGTTATAGCTGCTGTACCTGCTTCGGCGGCAGCTAGTGTTTCGTGATAGGTAACTGTAAACAGAGCAGGGCTCATACCGTCAAGTACTTCTTCGTCTTTTGTAGTAAGGTCAAAGATGGTCAGACCATCGGTATCATCAATACCTGCATCGCACAGGGCGTAGTCCTGGGGTGTAGCAGCCTGAGGACGTGGGTTTACAATTAAATCTAACTCTACAATTGTATAACATGTAGATACTATATCGGATTGTAGCCTTATATATACTGTTTGGTTGTTTGCCACAATATTAGCATAAGCCGTTGTATTTCCTATAGGTGCGTTATTAAACTCAGCATCTATAAGTGTTTCGTGTACTGTTGCCAAAACGTTTGCCTGCCCTCCCAAAGCAACTTGTATAGATGGAACGAGGTTAAATATACCATGTCCTAAATCATCTATTCCGCAAGTTGTAATTGGTTCCGGCTGTACAAATGTTGGCGGATAAACAACGGTAACCTCAAAATCGCTTTCGGCTGTACAAACAGGAACTGTATTAGTTTCTGCATATATGTATATTGTGCTTGTTGTGGTTATTTCGGTACCTGCAGGCAGCAATGTACCTGTACCTCCCGGAGCAGTGAAATAGTTGCCTACTGCCAACGGAGGCAACACGTAAGCTTCGCAAGCTGCAAAATCTTCAATTTCAGGAACGTAAACAGAGTTTACTGTTATGATGAAGCTTCGCTCATCTGAACAGGTAACAAAGGCATCTCCTGTAGCTTCATAAATGTATATTTCCTGTGTTGATGTTATAAGATCTCCTGCATTTAGCATTGTGCCTGTTCCGGCAGGGCCTGTATAATAATTTCCTACGGTAAGCTGGGGCAGCACATATTGAAAACATACTGATTCGCTTACGGGGGCAGCATCTACTGTTGGGGTATCGAATACTGTAATTATAAATTCGTTTTCGTCATTACAGTTTACCCTTCCTCCCAACTCGGCATATACATATAGTGTTTGTGATGCTGTTATAACATCGCCTGCTTCAAATAATACCTGACCGGGTACATCAGGACCTCCCGGCAATGTGTAATAGTCACTTATTTCAAGCTCAGGAAGTGTATAACTGTCACAAACAGATATTGCTCCATTTTCAGGATCTTCTGCTGTTATGGTATATATATCTATATCAAAGCTATTTTCGGCAGAACAATTTGGTGTTGTACCCGACTCTGCATAAATATACATTGTCATGGACTCTGTAATTACATCGCCTGCAAAATACTGCTGCTGACCGGGAACATCAGGACCTCCCGGCAATGCATAATAGTCTCCCACAATAAGCTCATCCAGTACATACTCGTCACATCTTTCTACTGTAGAACGTGCATCAGGAATTGGTGTATAGTTAACTACTACTTCAAAACTATCCTGTGCAGTACAGTTTGGATTCGTGCCTGTTTCGGCATACACGTAAACTGTTTGTGTGCTGGTTATTAATTCACCTGCGTTAAGTAATGTACCTTCGCCATCGGGCTGTGTATAATAATTTCCTACTAAAATTTCAGGTAGCTCATAAAAATCACATACCGGGTCTAATACCGGCACCGGAGCTAATATGGGCGACTGATTTACTGTTACTGTAAAGAAGTTATTATCAGTACAGTTAGGCACTGTCTCAATTTCTATATACACATAGATATCTTGAGTAGATGTTATTACATCGCCGGCATTAAGCTGAAAACCGGTTCCTGCAGGACCTGTATAATAGTTTCCTACCGGAAGCTCGGGAAGCACATAGCTATCACAAACTGTTGAGCTAACGGGTGCTTGCGGATTAATAAATACTGAGAACATATGCTCTGCAGCACAGTTAGGAGTACCTCCTGTTTCAGCATAAACATAGATATCCATATCAGCACTTATTACCTGACCTGCAAATAGCTGAGTACCTGTCCCTCCGGTACCGGTATAATAGTCGCCTATTGTTAAAGCCGGCAGGGTATAAGTTCCGCACGAACCTACGTTGGCAGGCGTATCTATAGCCGGTGCAGGCTTAATGGTTACGGTAAAACTTTCTTCATCCGTACATACAGGCAACGTATTTGTTGTTGCATATATATAAACAGTTTCGTCAGTATCTATAAGATCGCCTGCTTCATATTGTACCTGACCCGGTACATCAGGACCTCCCGACAGCATGAAATAATTGCCTATTTCCAGTTCAGGAAGTACATAGCCACCACACACTAACTGGTCAGCAGGGTCATCTATATCAAGGTCATTAATTGTAATGATGAAAGAATTATTTTCAAAACAGTTCGGTACCGAATTATTTTCAGCATATACATACAATGTTGTACTTGTACTTATAATATCACCGGCATTAAGCATTGTCCCTGTTCCGTTCGGTCCGGTATAATAATCTCCATTGGTTAACGGCGGTAATTGATATTCAACACACGATGTAACATTTACCGGATCGTCTGCTACAGGCTCTTGGGTAATAGTAACGGTAAAGCTGTCATCGTCTGTACAGTTGGCACCATCGGTAACAGCAACATAGGTATAAATAGTTTGTGTGCTTGTTATAGTTGTACCTTCATTTAAAACAGTACCGCCACCGGCAGGTGCTGTACGATATTCTCCTAAAGGTAATTCAGGAAGCGTATAGCTACCGCACGCATTAACATCTGCAGGGGCTGTCGAACCGTCTATTATAGTTATATTAATGCTCCTCTGCCTGGTACAACCTTCAGGCGATACTGCGTAAACATATACTAACTGGCTGGAAGTAATAGCGGTTCCCGCAGGCAGTAATGTACCATTACCATTGTTACCTGTATAATAATTAGCATATGACGGAAGGATATCCGGCAAGGCATAACTTGTACAGGCAACAACAGGCGAAGTAAAATCTAAAAAAGGAGCCGGATTAATAACAACCTCAAAACTATCTTCGGCAGTACATACCGGTGTGGTATTAGACTCTACATATACATATATAGTTTGGCTTGATGTAATATTTGCACCCGGTGTCAGCTGCGTACCTGTACCTCCCGGACCTGTAAAATAGTCGCCTATAGGTAATGAAGGTAATACATAACTTATACACTCTTCCACATCATCAGGAGCAAGGGCATCTAAATCTATAATGTTTACCACAAAACTTCTTTGTCTGGTACAACCTTCGGGCGATACAGCATATGCATATACTGTTTGTGTTGCAGTTATAACAGTGCCTGCCGGCAATACTGTACCTGTACCGTTAGTGCCCGTATAATAATCAGCGTAAGACGGAAGGATATCCGGCAGTGTATAACTTGTACACGCCGTTACAGCAGGAATAGCTGCAAGTACAGGAAATGGGTTTATGGTTACCGAAAAGTCTTCCTGATCGTTACATGCCGGATTGGTAGGGCTAACGGCATATATATAAATAGTTTGAGAAGTTGTAATTGGTGTTGATACAGGTAGCAGAGTGCCTGTACCATTAGGACCGGTATAGTAGTTTTGACCCGCAGGTAATGCCGGCAATACATAGTTACCACAACGGGTAACGTCTGCCACATCATTTACTTGTATGTTATTTATTGTAATAGTAAAACTTTCCTCTGAGCTACAATCAGGATTGGCAGCATCTACACTGTAAATATAAAGTGTTTGGCTTGTGCTTATTACAGCTCCAGCAGCTATTTGTGTGCCTGTACCTCCTGTGCCTGTATAGTAGCTTTGTCCGGCAGGTAATGCCGGTAATGTATAAGGGCTGCATTCATTTACATCCGCAGGGTCGGTTATAACCGGAGGGTTGGTAATGGTAACCGTAAAGTTATTATTTTCAGTACACGATGCCGCAGCCGGTATATAGAAATATATAACCTGAGTAGCGGTAATTGCAGTACCTCCTGCAATTTCTCCGCCTGTACCGCCGGGACCGTTATAGTAAAACTGTCCGTCGGGCAATACCGGAAGAGTATATGCTCCGCAAGAGGAAACATCCTCAGGTGCTGTAGCCGAAGTAATAATCTCAATGTTGAAGTTTACCTGATTTGCACAGTTTGTAGTACCCTGTGTGTTTACAGCATATATGTAAAGCGTTTGTGATGTTGTTATTTCATCTCCGGCATTCAGCATAGTACCTGTACCGCCTATACCTGTATAATAGTTACCTACAGCAAGCGCAGGCAATGTATAAGTATTACAAGCCTGTACATCGTCAGGGGTTGTTAATACCGGAAGCGGCACAACAATAATTTCGAAGGATGTTAATGTATAACAGTTGGGGTCAAAATTACGTTGTACTCTTGCATATATGGTTTGGCTACCGCTTGTGTAGCTTGATGGTATATCTATAGGATCTGAACCGTCTTCAGCGGCAGCCATAGAGGTGAAGTATAATATTGTGTTTTCGTTTACCGGCTGTGAACCCAATATTGTTCCGTTTTGCAATGATAGGTTGAAGATTGCTTCTCCTGAACCTTCCGCATTTTCACATAAAATAAGGTTATTAGGTTGTGTAGCCACAGGCGCAGGCGCAGTAAGCAACTCAAAAGAAACTACATCATAACAGTTACTGTTATGGCTTTTAACCCTTACCCATATTGTTTCGTTACCCGGACCTGTGTATGTATTGCCTAAGGGCAATACATTATTTTCGGCATTGGCTTGTGTGGCATGGTAAGATACTACTGTAGCAGGATTAAGCCCTTGTTTAACTACAGGTGTGTTTTGTGCAAGGTTGTAGGTATAGCTACCGGAACCATCCTCGCAAGCATAAATATCATTCGGAATGTTGGCTACAATCGGTGGTGCATATTCTATTTCAATATCCTGTGTAACGGTACAGTTAATATCATTTCTTGTTACAGTAACGGTATATGTACCGGGTTGGTTATCGGTTATAACCGCACCTCCGGGTATGTTGATGTCATTTCTTGTCCATGCAAATGTATATAGAGCCTCGTTTGGTTCCAATCCTGTATCAAGGGTAAAAGTATCGCCTTCGCACAATGCGGTATTATTTACTAATGTAAGGTCTAACCCCAACAGTTCCTGACCTAAGTTGAAACCGCCCTGCGGGAAAAATACAGCCGAGTCATATTCACCATCTGTATTATCAGCCCCGCCATCATCAGCAATAACTATCTTTAAATGGTAGGTATTTCCGGGTATAAGTGTTGCCGAAGCATTCATCAATACACTACGCCCTTCATAATTAATAGGTGCTGTGGCAGCATTACCTCCTCCGTAAAAAGCTCCGAAGTATTCGGGGTTTACAGACGGACAGGCTGAGTTGTTTATCTCGTCTTTAATTGTATTTATAGATATTGGCTGCCCTGTTACCGGTATTAAAGCTACGTTTTGGGGTGCTCCGCCTCCAGTAACATCGGTAAGCAACATGGCAAAACCATCGTTAGACTCACACTGGTATGTACCATATTCTTCTGATGCAAAAATATAATCAATAGAAAAAGTTGCTGTTGCCGGAATAAAATCAAACTCAAGTACAGTGGCATTCTTAGAATTTATGGAAATTTCGGCATTTATTGCGGCATCTCCTGCCCATGCCGGCGAAGAGAAGCTGGACGTATTAGTATTAGGTCCTTGTGCTGCTAAAGCATTCCCTGATGTTAACACCACACCTCCTGTAAAAGGAAAAGCAGCATTGGAATTCGTAAACGTACCTATACCATTACCCTGAGAGTAACCAAAATCAGTACCTGTACTTTTTGTAACATTAGAAATTTGCGCCAAGCAGGCATCGTCTGCATTCAATAAAACATTGGTAACTAACTGCGTGTTAGCAGCAGGATTGTTTGTAGGATGTGGCGTGACCACAATTCCCTGCGAAAAAACGTTTATTGATACTACCAATAAAGCAAAAAGGAGTAAATTCTTTTTCATAAATTTAAGTTATACACCATTTATATAATATTGGAAAGCAGTATTTACCACTTTCCCCCCGAACGTTAAAAACTTAATTTACAGGTTTTTAAATAAACCGCAAATATAAAACTTATCCTTCAATTTTACATCTCAATATAATTATTGAGTATATTGAACCTATTTAACTAACACTTCATACATTTTCGATATAATTATGCTTTTTTATTATAATTATATAACAATTCTCTTATCTAAACGATAGATTTTCAGCGCACATAACGTTTTATTTTTATATACTACAGGTAAAATCACCTGTCGAAACAAGGCAACGTCTGTTAAAATCGACCATGTGCTAAATAAAACAGCTAAATAACAAAAAACCCCCATCATATAAATTTATCAAATCATTAAGTTATAATTAATTAAGATTATTTTCTTATTTTTGAAGAAAATAATAATATATGTCAGAAAGGATAAGGGAAAAACTGAGCATATTGGCAGATGCAGCAAAGTATGATGTATCATGTTCAAGCAGTGGCGGCAACCGAAAAAACACTAATAAAGGTATAGGCGACAGCAGTAGCAGCGGTATTTGCCATACCTATACCGAAGACGGGCGATGCGTGTCATTGCTCAAAATTTTGCTTACTAACCATTGCATATACGACTGTGCTTTTTGCGTATCGCGAAAAAGCAATGATGTAAAACGTGCTGCTTTTACGGTAGATGAAGTGGTGGAGCTTACCATGAGTTTTTACCGTCGTAATTATATAGAAGGACTCTTTTTAAGTTCGGGTATTTTTAAAAATGCCGATTTTACTATGGAGCGACTGGTGCGCATTGTTAAGAAATTGCGTACTGAAGAACGGTTTAACGGCTACATCCACCTAAAAACCATACCCGGCGCGAGCGAAGAATTGCTTACGGAAGCAGGGTTGTATGCCGACCGAATGAGTATTAACCTCGAAATGCCTACCGAGAGCGGACTAAAACTATTAGCTCCTGATAAATCGCATGAGGATGTAAAAAAACCACTGGGTTTTATACAAAACACCATTACGCAATATAAAGAGGAGAAAAAAACAGGGCTTATAAAAAGCATCCCCAAGTTTGTACCCGCAGGGCAAAGCACCCAAATGGTTATTGGTGCTACGCCCGAAAGTGATATGGAAATTATGTACAGTGCCGCACAGTACTACAGCAATTTTAACTTAAAGCGGGTGTATTACTCAGGCTACATACCCATAAGTTATGATACCCGAATGCCCGTAATAGGCAGCCAGCCACCCTTACTACGGGAAAACAGGCTATATCAAACCGATTGGCTTATGCGGTTTTACGGGTTTAACGTACAGGAATTGCTGAATCCGAAAAACCCGCACCTTGATACGGATATTGACCCGAAGCTAAGCTGGGCACTGCGCAATATGGAACATTTTCCTATAGATATTAATACTGCCGATTATAAAATGATTTTGCGCATACCGGGTGTGGGCGTTCGGTCGGCACAAAAAATAGTGCAGGCACGCAAGTTTGGCAAACTACGCAGCCACCAGCTTCAAAAAATAGGTGTTGCCTATAACCGCGCCAAACACTTTATACGCTGTGCCGACAGCCCCTACCTACTGCATGAACCTGATGCCCCGCATGTAAAAAACCTCATCCTGGCAGAAAGCAGCAGTAAGTACTTAAAGACAGCCCAAAACCAGTTAAGCCTTTTTTAAATATGGTTACGTATGTTTTTGACGGTTCGCTGGAAGGGCTGCTTACAGCTATTTTTGAGTTTTATGAGCAAAAGCCCGACACAATACAGCTTGTGTGGCAAAAGCTGCACCAGCCTGCCATGCTGGAGGAAACCGTTATTATTGTAAACGACGAGGCAAAAGCAAAGCGTGTTTGGAAAGGGCTGCAACAAAAGCTATCGCCCGAATGGTTAAAACAGTTTTATACGGCATACTTATCAGAGCAGCCACAAACTTTTCAGGATTTGTTTCATTTTGCCTGTTATATTTTTGATAATCCAAAGGGTTCCGAGAAAAACTTTGGCAACCCGCATGTTATAGCCGTATCTAAAATGGTAAAAAAAGTAGGCAGGGAACGCCACCGCATGAAGGCTTTTATCCGATTTCAGAAAACAGCCGACGGGATGTATTATGCTCCTGTAGAACCCGACTTTAATGTGCTGCCATTGATTGTTTATTTTTTTAAAAACCGCTATGCCGACCAGCAATGGATTATATATGATGTGAAGCGCAAATATGGGCTGTATTATAACCTGCACACTGTTACCGAAATTACTTATGAATTTGTATCAGCGATAGACACGAATAAAGTTAACCTGCCACAGGAACTGACTGATAGTGGTGAGGAACTTGCCTCACTACTTTGGAAAGATTACTTTAACAGTACAAATATTCCGGCACGTAAAAACATGAAACTGCACATACAGCACGTACCCAAACGCTATTGGAAATACCTGAATGAAAAGGATGGGAAAAATTAACAGGAAAGGGGCTGCCTCAAAAGTGCTTAAACAAGTATTTTTGTCATTCTGACGAAGGAAGAATCTTTTGTTTATCAAACAATTGAGATTCTTCACTTCATTACATTGCGTTCAGAATGACACTTTTGAGACAACCCCCTTCGTGTTATAGAACTTAAGTTAATCCGTTCTATTCAAAATCAAGCCATTCTATAGCTTCCAGTTTATCAGAACGCACAGGTCTGTCGTTACCTTCAATGCCTAATTCTTTATATACTTCTTTAATAGGCTCTTCTAATAGCCCTAACGATTTAGCCTTGTTAAGTGTATCATTAAGCCTTTCTTTTTCCTTAATGTTTCTGTATGCAAAAACTGTCGATTGTGCCTGTAGTGTAGGATCTACATTCTCAGGCTCCTCTACCCTTATGCGTAGAGCCTGTGGCTCAAAATCCGTAGGGTCTAAATTTGAAATCTTAGTTTTTAGTGTTTCGATGGTCTTATTAATCTCACTAAATGTGTTCTGATTTATATTTTGAGGCACGGGCAGCAATTTAATTAAATCGCTGTCATTAATACCTATACCCGAAATTTCGTACTCAACATTACCTAAGTTCAACTCAGCAATAGCCCCTATGTTGGCAAAGCTGATATCAGTACCAAATTCTGTATTGGAAATTTTCATAATAATACGAATACCCACACCGTAGCGTGTTTCTATAACTTTGCTGCCCGGTTCAGGGTTATCATTCGTATCCATATAATGCACAATACGCCTGCCCAAAGTATAGGTATTAAACGCTGATGAGGCATTGAGCATGGCTCCTATTTTAATTTCGGAGGAATAGTTAGCACTGATTTCGAAATTTTCATCTTCCAGTACTTTTGCTGCCTGTGCCCAGTCAGCAGGAACAGGGTGTGGCTTATACACACTGTCTTCGCTAAGGGTGTAGGTATATGCCGAGTCTATTTCAACCCAGGTACTGTCGATAGTATTTTCTACTTTATTATATTGACCCGAAATCCACTTGGCAGCATCCTGCCTTTGTGTAATCGATGGGGTAACATAGGCATCCTTAATACCAAAATAACTGTACATAAACTGGATTACATTATCGTTTATATTCAGGTTTTTTTGTTGGTACAGTTTTATACAATCTGATAAACTTTTGTTGGATGCAATACAGTGGCTCGCAAAATAAATGGATACCGTGTGCGATTTATCAGGAACTATTTGTGTATTCTTTATTATCTCTATCGGGTATAGCGCAGCCTGTGTCATGTCGCCGATATGCTCTTTAGCCTTTGCAAAAAAATCCTGAATTTTAATAAAGATATCGTTTGTAAAATCGCCTTCCTGTTTTGGCAAGTACTGCGTTAACTCAGGAGTTAAAACACCATATACCGAAATTTTATAGGCTACTTTAGAGAGGTCTAAAGCTCCTGCGGCGGCCACAACACCATAATTGGCATTTATCTTGGTTTCTACATCTTTAACTTCCAGTGTTAAGGCAAAGCCTATACCGTATCTTCTTAAAGCCAGTACTTCGCCATTATTACCCATTAACGGTTTATAACGGTTAGACATTAATGCTGCCATGTAGTAGGTTTTCAGCGATTTAATTTTAGAGTTAGAGTTTACAAACCCTCCAAAACTAAACTCTGAACTGGCATCGATGCTTGCTATTTTCTGCTCAACTTTAAACTCCGTCAGTTTGTCATCAGTATCGGCAACTCCGGTTTCCAGTTCCGCTGCAATTTCCTGAAATACATTATTGTCTAAACTTTTATTTACAATCCCGGCTATGGATATCGATTCAGCTTTTTTCATGATTTTTAGTTGTTATGATTTTTAGAGGTACTAAGTAAGTGATTTTAAAAACAATAAAAATACCCACAAACAGGTATTTGCTAACAATTTACATAAATTTAAAGATAGGCAAATGGAGGAATCGTTAAAATCATCGAAAAAACTTATTACATTTATCCTGCTATGCCCGATGGCATTTATCTATTATCAGCATCTGTATAAAAAAGAGTGATATACTAAAGTTATGGGAAACAAACACGAACTGGCAAAACGTTTCAGAGAGGTAATTTTGAACGGAACGTGGGTGGCAAATACAAATTATAAAGACCAGTTAGCCACCCTTAATTGGGAGGTTGCAGTCACTAAGCATCAATCGCTCAATACTATTGCCGTTTTGGCACAGCATATACATTATTATATAAAAGGTGTAAGTAACGTATTTAAAGGAGGGAATCTGGAAATACGGGATAAATACAGTTTTGATTTCCCTCCTGTTGAATCGCAGGTGCAATGGGAAACTTTCCTAACCAAATTTTGGCAGGATGCAGAGGAGTTTGCTCTTTTAATTGAACAAATGCCAGAAGAGAAACTGCATGAAAAATTTGTGGATGAAAAATACGGAACATACCAAAGAAACATTGATGGAATGATTGAGCACTGCTACTACCATTTAGGGCAAATAGTACTACTCAAAAAAATTTTAGTACAACAGATCAATTAATTATTATACTCTAACGGAGTTATGCTCCGGCTGTGGTACTTTCAGCTTAATATCAGCTTCTTTTTTTACCTGTTTTATCGGGTTGTTTCCCTTTCGTAACGCTTCGCGCATTTGTTTTACCGTTTTAGTACTGCCATCGTGGCTCCAGCCGGGCGGACCAAAAACATACATAAACTTGTGTTTCCAGTTTTTAGATTTTTTCATATCCCGCCAGATATTAACATACTCATGGGTTAGTATGGTATAGGGGTTATATGAATCAGGTGGCGAGGTTACTCCAAACTCAATATCCACATCATCATCATAATCTTTCCACGTCCCGAATATCTTGTCAAAAATATTAAGGAACCCCCCATGATTCTTATCCATATACTCTAAGTTTTTAGAGTGGTGTACCTGGTGCATTTTGTGAGTATTAAATATTTTTTCTGCAAAACCCAATTTTGGAACATATAATGAATGAAGCTGAAATTGCCATAACGACTCTATACCCAAACATACCAAAAGCATTTCGGGCGGAAAACCTATGGCAACAATCCATATATAAAACAACGGTTTGTAAAACAAAGTAAACCACCCATTGCGCACCGCAGTTCCTAAATTGAATTTATGGGAAGAATGATGCACGATATGGGCTGCCCAAAAAAACCGAACCATGTGGTTTTGCCTATGAAACCAATAGTAACTGAAATCATCGGCAAGCTGGCACAGCAGCCATATATACCAGGCATACCCAAAAGATTCCCAACCAAATATGTTGGTACGAACCCCATTTACTACAGGGTTAAAAATATCATATACAAAGGTAAAAACAACAATAGCCGTAACCGTTTTAAGCAAAGCGGCAAGCACAGCCGAGCCCAACCCTATGCTAAGGCTGGAAGCAAGATCCTTCCAGTTATAAAGACTTTTTCGGGTTGTAAGTTTACTATAGCTGAGTTCGAGGAGTATTAAGCCCAAAAAGCATGGCACCCCATATACCAACGGGTTAGTGAAATTCATTAAAACATTAATTATTAGCGAATTATAGCAATTTTAATAAAATTAAGGTTTTAAAAACGGCTTAGCGGATATATACGAAAGGTTTAGGATAAGTTTAACGAGGACACGCAGAATCTTTTACTAATAGTTTTTGTACCGTTCCTGCTGTAAATGGTAAAATCACTATTTTTACAAACCGCATACAAAATAACATTTATGAGAAAAATAGAACACATAGGCATTGCCGTAAAAGACCTCGAAGCATCCAACCGTTTATTCGAAAAACTATTGGGTACACCCGCCTATAAAATGGAAGAAGTAGCCAGCGAAGGGGTAAAAACCTCTTTTTTTATGAACGGACCCAACAAAATAGAACTGCTGGAAGCTACTAACCCCGATAGTCCTATTGCCAAATTTTTAGAGAAAAAAGGCGAGGGCATACACCATATAGCCTTTGATGTAGAAGATATTGTTGCCGAAATAGCCCGCCTTAAAAATGAAGGCTTTACCGTGCTGAACGAAACCCCGAAAAAAGGAGCAGATAACAAACTGGTAGCTTTCCTGCACCCAAAAGGCACAAATGGTGTGCTGGTAGAACTGTGTCAGGAAATAGTCTGAGTGATATATTGCAGTCACGTGTGCAACTTTGCACAGCGAACTGTAAACCCGAAACCATAAATTGAGTACTTTTGCACTATGGAAACAAACAGGCAGAAAAAAATAGGCACACTGCTGCAAAAGGATTTAGTAGATATCCTTCAGGGCGAGGTGCGCAAAAACAACATTAGCAACCTCATCATATCAATATCAAAAGTAAACGTTACCAGCGACCTTTCTATAGCAAAGGTATATCTCAGCATTTTCCCTACCGATAAAGGAGCTGAACTGCTGGCAGCAATACGGTCTAACACGCCGCTCATAAAACACGACCTTTCGCAACGCGTAAAAATGCAATTGCGCAAAGTGCCGAACCTTATTTTTTATATCGACGACACACTCGACCAGATAGAAAAAATAGACAACGAGCTAAAAGGCGAAAACAACCCTATTACCAACCCGGAATTGCTGGACAGACGCAAAAAATCATAACAACCCAATTTGAGCTTCTCCCTATACATAGCCAGACGATACACTATAAGCAGGAGTAAAAGCTCTGCGGTAAATATTATTACCGCCATTGCGGCATTGGGCATTATAGCCAGTACCGCAGCACTGTTTATAATAATGTCGGCATTTAGCGGACTGCGGGAGTTTACCGTATCCTTTACCAACGCTACCGACCCGGAACTAAGGGTTGCCCCCGCGTTGGGAAAATCGTTTACCATATCGGCACAGCAGGAACAGGAGCTGAAAAAAACGGCAGGAATAACCCACTACACCAAGATAGCCGAAGAGCGCGTACTTTTTTATTATGACGGTAAAGAACAGGTCGCCTACCTGAAAGGTGTTGACAGTATATATACTGACGTAAACCCCATTAAAGAAAAGGTAATACAAGGCAACTGGCTGCAACCCGAAACCAGCCAGGTAGTGATAGGCTATGGCATTATGTCGAAACTGTCTATGGGGTTATTCGACTTCAATAATGCATTGGAGGTATATGTACCCAAACCGGGTAAAGGACTTATAAAGTCGCCCGAAGACGGTTTCAAAAAAGCTACGCTTATACCCATAGGCATATACTCTGTAAACGATGATGTGGACAGCAAATATGTATTTGCCGATCTTGGGCTTACACAGGAATTATTGCAGTTTAAACCGGAACAAATAACGGCAATAGAACTGAAACTTACTCCCGGTGCTAATGAGGAAACGGTAAGAGAAAAGCTAAACACCATATTTAAAGGAAAAATAGCCATTAAAAACCGAATACAGCTAAACGCTTCACTCTACAAAATGCTGAATGCCGAAAATTTGGTTACCTACCTGTTTTGTTCACTGGTAGTGGTAATGACACTGTTTTGCCTTGCCGGCGCACTCATCATGCTGATACTGGACAAACGCGAAAACATAAAAACACTCTACAGCCTGGGTACAACCGTAACCGAGCTGCGCAACATCTTTTTATATCAAGGTATATTTATTACCACACTTGGGGTACTCATAGGGCTTGCCATAAGCGTTAGTGTGGTACTGGCACAACAGCATTACAGCCTTATTATGCTTACTGATACTCTTGCCTACCCGGTACAGTTTACTTTTGTTAATATACTCATAGTCATAGCCACTATATACACACTGGGCATACTCGCCTCCTGGCTTGCTGCCAACCGCGTGAATAACAAATTGCTTGAAAATTCATAGAACTTTTAGATTGATTTTTATATTTTCTTATATTTTTGCAGTCATATACTTCCGAATTATGATAGTTTTTGCTGTCCGTACCCGATAATGTAAGGACAAACACTTTTCGCAAAAAACAAGTAGGCATTATCTTTTATTGCCTGTTATACTATTATTAATTTTTTTCAATCAACATACCAACAAAAAATGGCACAAATTATACAGGGGAAAAGTACGTTTTCCCGATTTTTCACCTTACTGAAACAGTCGCTTACAGGCGGCAATATCGATTTTACACAAGGAAGCATTCGCAGGGCGGTACTATTGCTGGCTATACCCATGATGCTCGAAATGATGATGGAATCAGTATTTGCACTGGTCGATCTTTATTTTGTGGGGCATCTGGAAAACAGCAGTTTTGCAGTACAAACCGTAGGGCTTACCGAGTCGGTACTTACTATTATATATTCCATAGCCATAGGGATGAGCATGGCTGCCACGGCAGTAGTGGCGCGCCGTGTGGGCGAAAAAAATCCTGAAGCGGCAGCACGCGCCGGCATGCAGGCTATAATAGTAGCCGTAGCCGTAAACGCCGTTATTGCTTTTTTCGGGTTTATATATGCTACCGATATTTTACTGTTGATGGGTTCATCGCAAGCATCGGCAGAGTTTGGAACTGACTTTGTCCAGATAATGATGGGTGGCAGTTTTGTTATTATGCTGCTGTTCCTCTTCAATGGTATATTTCGCGGGGCGGGTAATGCTGCCATAGCCATGAAAAGCCTTTGGATAGCCAATATTTGCAACATTATACTATGCCCTATCTTTATTAATGTACTGGGCTACGGGCTTACGGGTGCTGCTATTGCAACCACCATAGGGCGGGGTATTGGCGTAAGCTATCAGCTCCATAACCTGTTTAACGGCAAAGGCATGCTCAAGGTTGCAGCTTCCTACTTCCTTCCGCATTGGGAACAAATAAAAGCATTGGTAAAAATTGCTGCTCCGGGTGTAATGCAGTTTGTAATTGCATCGTGCAGTTGGATATTTTTGGCGCAATTAGTGGCAACTACGGGTGGCGATGAAGGCTCGGCTGGCTACCAGAGTGCCTTGCGCATTATGATGTTTTTCCTGCTGCCCGCATGGGGGCTAAGTAATGCTGCTGCCACACTGGTAGGGCAAAACCTTGGTGCAAAACAGGTAGATCGTGCCGAACGTTCGGTATTTGTAACGGCAAAATATAACATTATTTATATGGCTTCTATAACAGGGATAACTTTCCTTGCTGCCGAGCCTATTATGTGGTTTTTTACCAACAATGCCCACGTGCACGATATAGCCGTACAGGCTATTAAAATATTGAGTGTGGCTTTTGTGTTTTATGGTGCAGGTATGGTACTGATAAACGCCTTTAACGGGGCGGGCGATACCAAAACGCCTACACGCATTAACTTCTTTGGGTTCTGGCTGTTCCAGATACCGCTTGCCTATATGCTGGCAAAGGTTTTTGAGCTTGGTCCTGTAGGAGTTTTTATAGCCATTCCGGTTTCGGAAACCGCTATTACGATAGCGAGTATTATCCTTTTCAGAAGGGGAAAATGGAAAGAAGTCGAGGTTTAAATAAGCAATTTCAAGCTTAAGAGAAAAAATCTGTTTTTAATTCCGTGACATCTTTCACAAGATAATTCTTGGGCATTCTTAAATTTCTATAGAACAGGCTTCTTGCCTGTTCTTTTTGATTAGATTGAAATATAAAAAGGTACTCTGAGTTAAGTTCAACTTTACCTTTTAGTGTTGTTATAGAGCCTTCTACCTTATGTATTAAGTCTACTTTACTAATATTTGTAATCTTTTTATAATTAAAACGTAACTCGGCTAAAACATATTTTTCAGAAGGTGAAGAGATTCCAAAACTAAAATCCATTGAACTCCTTTCATTTCTTTTCTCCTTTTTAGCAAAATACGTTTCAACATGATCCATATTTACTACTAAATGTTCTGTATCAGTAAAAGGATTAGCCCCTTTTAAGCCTTCATTTACAAGTAATTTTTCTATTTTTATTAGAGAATTACTACATTCCATGATAAAAGGATGGGCTTCAGTTATATTTTTACAATATTTCATTTATATCCCATATTTATTAATTCTATCTAATGCAATATTAAAAGACTCAAATATAGGCTCAATGTCAGTTCCTAAATGAATATAATCATATTGGTACTCTTTTTCTTCTGTTTTAGCAATATAAAAGTTAACCTCATCGAGTATACCTTCTTTTTCGGAAATAGATTTTATTGCACTTACCATATCAGGATTATGACTTGGAATAAAAAATTTAACTCCTATTTCTTTATTCAAAAGAACTATCAATCTAGCATATTCAATAATCCATTGGGGATGAAGATGAGATTCAGGCTCATCTATGATTAATAGCGTTTTATCTGTTAAGCTACCATTCTTTAATAGTAATTGGATAATTCCAAATGACTTGATACCTGTAGCACAATCTAATAAATTATAAATAGAACCATCTGCCCTCTTATAAAAAAAATCACTGATAGAAAAATCATTATCTTCTATAGAAATGTCTCCTTTTATTATTTCCTTACTAATAAGTTGAGAAATTTGAGAGTTATTAAGTTTTCCTTTTTTTCTCAACAACTCATTTAAATCTTCCCAATATTCATTATCAGAGCTGCTACCTATTACCATTGGTGTGTCTATATAAATAGCATTTTGTATAGAATAAGGAATTGCAAGTCGGTCTTTATCAGATGAAAATATTGTTTCTCCATATTCCTGAACTTCAAACTTTTCAGGCAAATTTACTATACCAAAAACTGTTTCTAATTCATCAATGAATAATGAACTGGGTCTAAATTTCTTTTTATTAAAAGCATCATCGAAAATAGATTTAACGAGATCAATGATTTTTTGAAACTGTAACTCTGTATTCTCTGATTCTATCGATATATTATTATCGTCTAAAATATCCTTTAAAATAAACTTAAACCTTGTCAACCTAGTAAAACTCTTTATATTTCTATGTTGAGTATCTTCAGAGTAAAAAATTCTATATACTTTATCTAATACAGACACCCATTTATTCATGCGTTCTTCTGTTAGCATATTTCCTTGAAATAGTGAATAATAATCTCTTATAAGTTGTTCTTCTTCTAATTCATTTTCTTTAGAAGAATGACGCTCAAAAGCAATTATTTCCAAAAAACGGCTTACATCCCTTAACTTATCCTCTAAATCCTTACTAATAAGGTTGTTATAATTTGATACTGTTTTATATAAATAATATAAAAGTTTAGACATAGTACTTTTACCACTCCCATTCTCACCTGCTACAACAGTAATTCCATCAATAATTATATCTGCTTTATTTATTGCTCTAAAATTATGTGTCTGTATTTTTATCTGTGAGGTTTTCATGTAAAATTGTAGAATAAATGTTCAAATATTCGTGTAAATATACAACTATTATAATTTGAGGTATTAATTTTATTTAAACTGTTTGGGTATTGCTAAACTTCTCCAATACCTCATCCATTACCGCATATACATCGGCGGGGTTATCCAGCGTTACCATACGTTGTCGGTATTCTTTAAAGTGCGGTATGCCTTTAAAGTAGTTGGTATAATGCCTGCGGGTTTCTACCACACCTACGCGTTCGCCTTTCCAGTCTATCGACCATGTGAGGTGGTTGCGGGCTGCCTCTACCCTATCCTCTATAGTTGGGGCAGGCAGGTGTTCGCCTGTGGCAAAAAAGTGTTTTATCTCGTTAAATATCCAAGGGTAGCCTATGGCAGCACGCCCTATCATGATACCGTCCAGTCCGTATTTGTTTTTATATTCTAATGCTTTTTCGGGGCTGTCTATATCGCCATTACCAAAAACAGGCATAGTTATGCGCGGGTTATTCTTTACTCGGGCAATAGGTTCCCAGTCGGCTTCACCCTTATACATTTGCGCACGTGTACGCCCGTGTATTGTTAGTGCCTTTATGCCTACATCCTGTAATCGTTCGGCAACCTCATCGATGTTAATCGAATTTTCGTCCCAACCCAGTCGGGTTTTTACCGTTACCGGAAGGTGAGTACTATCTACCACCGCCTTAGTAAGGCGCACCATAAGGTCGATATCCTTTAGCACCCCTGCGCCTGCGCCTTTGCACACCACTTTTTTTACGGGGCAGCCAAAGTTGATATCTACAATATCGGGGTTTACGGCTTCGACTATTTTTGCCGAGAGCGCCATTGCCTCTTCATCACCGCCAAATATCTGTATGCCCACAGGGCGTTCATAGTCAAAAATATCCAGTTTTTGTCGGCTTTTCATCGCATCACGAATTAATCCTTCCGACGAAATGAACTCGCTGTACATAAGGTCGGCACCATGCAGCTTGCACAACCTGCGAAACGGCGGGTCGCTCACATCCTCCATTGGTGCAAGCAACAACGGAAAATCGGGCAATTCTATATTTCCTATCCTGATCATCTCTTTCATTTTGTGCAAAATTACAATATTTTACAATAGTAGTATTTACCATTGCCAAACGGCTATACTATTTTTCGATAATTGTATCGATTAATACAATAGGATAATCGTAAAAATCAATTTTATTGCACCTACATTTGCAGTGTAAGAAAGACAATACATCTGAATCCAATAAACAAAATTAATTTTTTTACTTTCTATTTTTTTTACGAAACACTTGTTCCCCCAACAAGTGTTTTTTTATGCCTTATCATTAAATTTTTTATTGCGCTAAAGGCTGCTTTGTAACTCACTAACTTTAACTATATTTGCCGATTAATTGGCTCCCTTTAGCATAGCCGCTTCGGGCATGCCCGCAACTGATAAACGACGAAGATGAAGAACATAAGGAATTTTTGCATTATTGCCCATATCGACCACGGTAAAAGTACCCTGGCGGACAGGCTGCTGGATGCCACACAAACGGTAACCGCGCGCGAACAACAGGCGCAGCTTCTGGACAATATGGATTTGGAGCGTGAGCGTGGTATTACCATAAAAAGCCATGCCATACAGATGGATTACATGCACAATGGTGAAAAATATACCCTTAACCTTATAGACACTCCGGGACACGTAGATTTCTCTTACGAGGTATCGCGCTCTATAGCAGCTTGCGAAGGCGCGCTGCTTATAGTAGATGCCGCACAAAGCATACAGGCACAAACCATAAGCAACCTGTACCTTGCGCTGGAAAACGACCTTGAAATTATACCCGTACTTAACAAAATAGACTTGCCAAGTGCCAACCCCGAAGAGGTGAGCGATGATATTGTCGAACTGTTGGGCTGCGATTATGAAGACATTATACCCGCCAGTGGTAAAACAGGGCTGGGTGTAGATAAAATACTGGAGGCCATCATCAACCGAATTCCGCCACCAAAGGGTGTGGAAGACGAGCCGTTACAGGCTTTGATATTCGACTCGGTATATAACCCGTTTCGAGGCATCGAAGTTATATTCAGGGTTATAAACGGCTCGATAACCAAAGGGCAGAAAATTAAGTTCATGGCTACGGGCAACGAGTATTTTGCTGACGAGGTAGGAACATTGAAACTAAACCAAGTACCCAAACAGGAAATAAAAACCGGCGATGTGGGTTACCTTATATCCGGTATAAAAGAAGCTCGCGAGGTAAAAGTGGGCGACACGATTACCGATGCCAAAACGCCTACTCAAAACATGATTGGCGGTTTCGAAAATGTAAAACCAATGGTATTTGCAGGTATTTACCCTGTAGATACTGAGGATTATGAAGAGCTGCGCAACTCGATGGAGAAATTGCAGCTTAACGATGCCTCGTTGGTATTTGCGCCCGAAAGCTCGGCAGCGTTGGGCTTTGGTTTCCGTTGCGGATTTTTGGGAATGCTGCACATGGAGATTATTCAGGAGCGACTGGAGCGCGAGTTTGACATGACGGTTATTACTACCGTACCCAACGTGTCGTACCATGCCTATACCAAAAAAGATCCTGACACGATTATTATAGTAAACAACCCAAGCGACTTGCCTGAGCCAAGCAAAATGGACCATGTGGAAGAGCCGTACATCAAGGCAACCATAATTACCAAAAGTGATTTTGTGGGGCAGGTAATGAGCCTGTGTATCGAAAAGCGCGGTATTATTACCAACCAAACCTACCTTACGCCCGAGCGTGTTGAGCTTACGTTTGATATGCCCCTTGCCGAAATTGTATTTGACTTTTATGACCGACTGAAAACGGTATCGAAAGGGTATGCTTCGTTTGACTACTCGCCTATAGGGATGCGTACGTCTAACCTTGTGAAGGTTGATATACTGCTAAACGCCCAGCCTGTGGATGCGCTTTCGGCACTGATACATGCTGATAATGCTTACCACATTGGTAAAAAAATGTGCGAAAAGCTAAAGGAGCTTATACCGCGCCAGCAGTTCGATATTCCTATTCAGGCAGCTATCGGGGTTAAGGTTATCAGCCGAGAAACTATTAAAGCACTCCGTAAAGACGTTACCGCAAAATGTTATGGTGGCGATATATCGCGTAAGCGTAAACTACTGGAAAAACAGAAAAAAGGTAAAAAACGTATGCGCCAAGTGGGTAACGTAGAGATACCGCAGGAGGCATTTATGGCGGTGCTTAAGCTTAACGACTAAGCCCTGCCCCTCCCAGCCTCCCCATAAGGGAGGAGTAAGCCCCACCCAGCCTCCCCAAAGGGGAGGAGTAGAAAAAAGATAATAGATTTTAGATAATAGAACCCGTGCAGATGTGCCGGGTTTTTTGTTATATTGCGCTTATGGACAAAGGAGCAGATATAGCATTAGGATGTATTCCCACAATCATAGTAGTTTGGCTATTATCTCTATTAATTAACTTCTATGATCATATATATATTTTCATTTTAATTTCATTGCTTTTATGCCTAAAGGTGGGAATATTTTTAATTAAAAAGGAAGGCTATAAGAATATTGGCATTGGAGTTATTGTTGGACTTATATCCTACTACTTTTTTCTGTTGATGTTTTATTATATGATGCTAGGTCCAATGTAAAAATATTTACTTACATACAAGGGTGGCTTTTCATTTCTGGCACATAGCCCCACCCTCCCTCCTCAAAGGGGAGGAGTAAGTATAAAGAATTAAGATTTTAGATAATAGAACCCGATACTGATGTATCGGGTTTTTTGTTAAAAACACAAAAGAACTCTTGTTAAATAAATTTTAAATATGTTAATTTTTTCACTACATTGGTAATCAAATTACTAAACATTTAAATTTTATATAATGGGAATATTCGGAAGTGAAAAAACTGACAAAAAAATCGTATCATTAGAAAATAAAATCGAAAAACTAGCTAAAGACGATATTCATTTTTTAAATAAACTTAAAGAACTACAAAACTCCATTACCGAAGCTGAAAAACGCTCTCCTGATTATGAAAGAGAAGCTAAACAAGCTTCTAAGAAAACTTCTGAATACAGAAATAAAGCCTTAGAAACGCAAGAAGAAGCCTCATCTATACTTGAAAATATTAATGGTCAAAAAGAAGAAATCTCAAACATAAAAAATGAATTATCAACTCTTAAAAATGATATAGAGGAAGAAATTATAGACGTTCGAGAACGAAAACAAGAAATTTATGATGCAAAAAGCGATATTCTTAGTAAAATCGATTTAATTGAAGAAAGAATAGAACAGATAACTCAAATTTTTAACAAGTATCCAGATTTATCAAGCAGTTTAGAAAATTTAGAAAATTTCACTACTCAAGTTGAAGAAAATCAAAATAAATCAAACCAATTATTACGAGGTATTACTTCCAGAAAAAATGAAATAGATAATATATATCGAGAAATATCTGGCTTTGAGCAAGAAAATGAAGAAACAGGTGAAACATCACACATTCCGGGAATTAAGGATGAGTTGGAAGAAACCTATACAGAACTTGAAATCAAATCTAACTCTTTAACAAAACAAATATCTTTAATTGAAAAAACAACAAGTGATAATTATGAAGCCTTTATTAAATCTAGTGCAGAGAAGAATCTTAAATTAGAAAATGAATGGAAAGAAAAGCATTCTGAAATCAATGATAAAATAAAGAAGTTGCTTCCAAACGCTTTAACTGCTGGATTAAGTTATGCTTTCTCCAAGAAAAAAGAAGATGAAGATTCAAGCTATGAAAAACACAAGAAACAGTTTGGAAACGGTATAATTGGACTTGTTCTTGTTTCTTCTATCCCATTTATTTTGAGTATCGTTTTTTTGAATCAGAATAAAACGTTAGATGATGTGATAGACCGAATACCTCGTATTGTTTTAGCCATAATACCTCTATATCTTCCTGTTCTGTGGCTTGCATTTTCTTCCAACAAAAAAATGAATTTATCCAAAAGATTAATTGAAGAATATTCTCACAAAGAAGTTTTAAGTAAAACTTTTGAAGGTTTATCTTCCCAAATAAACGACCTAGATGATAATCCTATATCTAATGAATTAAGAATAAAATTACTTCAAGACTTCATGCAAGTTTATTCTGAAAATCCAGGTAAATTAATATCAAATTACGAAAAATCGGATCATCCTATAATGGATGTTTTGGAACAAAGCCATAAATTAGAATCTGCGGTAGAAAGACTCAAAAAACTTCCTGGGATTGATAAAGTAACTAGAGTTTTAGAAAAGAAGTCTGAAAAAATATTAGATAAAGGAGAAGAGATGGTAGAACGAGGTTTAGAAAACATGGAGAAACTCGAAAATAATGAAGATGAGGATGTATAATAATATAGTTTCAATAAAATTTATAGATCCAAAAACTACTAAACAAAGATTGCCACGCTCCGTTGCACTACGCTCGCAATGACAGAGTGCAAGAGTAAAACTATTGCATTACAAAAATATAGTATAAAACCCCTACATAGTACAACCAAATCCGGTAACTTTGTTATAGTTTTTACCCTACACCAATGCTCAGAAACAGAGGCAATAAAAGAGCGTATCGGCACAACTTCAGGCTTGCTGCAATACTATCGTTTGTGGCAGGTATTGTTAATATATGCGGGCTGCTGGCATTAAACACGCTCACGACCAACTTAACGGGGCATTTTGCGTTTTTTTCGGAAGCCTTTATCAACAATAATTATAAAATAGCCGTAATAAGCATTTTCTATGTAGTATGTTTTCTGGCAGGTTCGTTTATTTCGAACCTTACCGTTGAACTCGTTTCCCGAAAAAAACCATCATTAGCCTATGCCGTACCCATAATCATTGAAATACTGATTATTGCCGGAGTAGCTCTTTTTATAAACCCCAAAGCACTGCAACACCCCGAATATGTTGCTGCCATACTGCTTTTTGCAATGGGGCTGCAAAATTCGCTGGTTACAAAAGTTTCACAATCCGTAGTCAGGACAACGCATTTAACAGGCTTGTTTACCGACTTGGGTATCGAACTGTCGCAACTATTTTTTTATAAAGAAAAACGCGAACTGCAACAGCTTAAACGGGGTATTTATCTAAAGCTTTCTATTATCCTGTTTTTCTTTGCCGGCGGAATTGCAGGGGGCTTGCTGTATAAAGAAACAGCGCTAAAAACATTGCTTGTTGCCTGCTGCTTTTTAATACTCGCATTGCTGTATGACAGTTTGTTACTGCGCTATTACTCCTTGAAACATAAAATAACCCACAAACCCTAAGCGTTTTAAACTTTACGAGTTTATGACTTTATGACTTTCTAACTAAGTTGTACCTTTGCCTTTTACAACTTTATAAACTTTACGACTTTCGACTGCTATGTTAGAAGATAAAAACCAAGAACGCACCAGCCTTTCCAGCTTGGGCGAGTTCGGACTGATAGACCACCTTACCAAAGATATCGAGATAAACCAGCCCACCACCCTGAAAGGTATTGGCGATGATGCTGCCGTGCTGGACTTTAAAGACAAGCGCACGGTAGTAAGCACCGATATGCTGGTAGAGGGTGTACACTTTGACCTTGCCTATATGCCCCTAAAACATTTGGGCTACAAAGCGGTAGTAGTAAACCTGTCGGACATTTGCGCCATGAACGCCAAGCCTACACAAATAACAGTAAGCATAGCCGTATCCAACCGTTTTCCGCTGGAAGCATTGGAGGAGTTGTATAGCGGTATCCGTCATGCGGCAAAAGTATATGAAGTGGATATTGTGGGGGGCGACACGACCTCATCGCAAAAAGGGATGATAATCTCGATAACTGCCATTGGCGAAGCCGAAGAAGATGATATTACCTACCGTGTGGGTGCGGGCAGTACCGACCTGCTTGTGGTGAGTGGCGACGTGGGCGCAGCCTATATGGGACTTCAGGTATTGGAGCGCGAAAAAGAGGTGTTTAAAGTAAACCCGAACAATCAGCCCGACCTTGATGCGTACACGTACCTGATAGAACGCCAGCTAAAACCCGAAGCACGCAAGGATGTAAAAGAGCTGCTGAAAGCGTTGGAAATACAACCTACGGCGATGATTGATATTTCTGACGGGTTATCGTCAGAGATATTGCACCTGTGCAAGCACAGCAATGTGGGCTGTAACCTGTATGAAGATAAAATTCCTGTTGACCCGCAACTGATAAACGTATGCGAGGAGTTTAATATAGATATTACTACCGTTGCCCTAAACGGTGGCGAAGATTATGAGCTGCTGTTTACCATAAAAATGGAGGATTTTGAGAAAATTAAGGCGAACCCTAATTTTACCATCATCGGGCACATGACGCAGGAAAGCGAAGGCGCACACCTGATAACCCGCGCTAACACCAAAATTGCGCTTAAAGCGCGCGGTTGGGATGCTATAAGTATGGAAGAATAGTTTTAAAACTCAGCTAAAATTAAAAAAGCTCCCGATTGGGAGTTTTTTTAATTTTTATGCTATTCCGCTTTACTGTTTGTATGTATAAGCAGCAGTATAAGTATATATATCGTTATACCTGTCTTTCTCTGTAATTTCAACAATTACAGGATAGTTGTCGCTGTTGTATTGATATACAGCCGTCACCTGACCGGTAACCTCGTTAGTATCTTCATCGCGAATAATCACTTTTGAAGGATTATTTACCGGTAAAAGTTTTTTAGCGAGTACAATTTCTTCTGCCTGTGGTGTCATGCTAAAGTTAAGCTCTACATTATCAAGCACATCAATAATACCGGCAGCCTCAAGCGTATAAAAATAAGGGTTCGGCTTAGCGTCATAAGTAATGGTTGCCGTGTATGAAGCATAGATACTTCCATCATAATCTCTTTCAAAAAGTCTCAGCTTTGTTGGGTTACCGGCATTGTCATATTCCAATACCTCGCCCACTTCATACCCGTCATATACTGTATTCATAACATCATTCACGATAAGGTTATCACCGGATCCTGTTATAGTAGTAAGCTCTCCGCCTTCGTAGCTGAAAAGATTGGTTTCCGTACCATCAGATGCCGTGTTTACAGTGCCGTCTGCATTGTAGGTTACAATTAGTGTTTCGGTTTGTAAAGATTCTTCGTTAGCTGTTGCTACTACTTTGGTAATATAACGCTTGGCAGTATCGCCGTTTACTCCGTTAAAATTGTCCGAAGAGTCATCATCGCTGCAACCTGTAAAAGCTAAAAACGATAGTACGGCAAGAGCCGAAAGGAGTTTATTTTTCATAGAAATAAGTAATTTTTATTTTACATTAAGTGGGTGCGAATATAGTATATCTTTCTGTTATAAATGAGAGCAAAAGCTAATTTATATTCTGTAAAAAAGAGGCTGTCTCAAAAGTGTCATTCTGAACGGAATGTAATGGAGTGAAGAATCTCAATCGTTTAATAAACAAGAGATTCTTCCTTCGTCAGAATGACAAAAATGCTTGTATAAGCACTTTTGAGAAAGCCCTTTTTATTGTGCTTTTATCGGGAAATTGCTCGGTTGTAGCTTCTCGTGATGGCGTGGGGCATGTAGTGTGAGTTTAGTCTAACTCTCTAATGGTTAATCCTAATTTATAGTTATCGGAATAATATAAGGACATTTTACAAAAGCTCCCGCCTGATGCCCCGGCTGCCATCTGGGCAGGATGCTTACCAGCCTTTTGGCTTCTTCATTCAGTTTGGGGTTGGTACTTTCTATAACTTCAATTTCTGAAGTTTCCCCGATGGCATCTATAACAAACTTTACTTTGATCTTACCCTTGTTGTTTTTAATTGACTTGCGGTTTACATTTTCACCTATAAATTTATACATCTCAGCTTGCCCTCCATAATACATAGGCATTATCTGACCTGAATCAGAAAAGTATTTCATGACGCTGCTTTCTATCTCATTACCGTCAATATCTACCAATGCTCGTCTTCCGTCGGGGCTTCTGTAATAGTCGGCTATATACGTTTTACCATCTTTATAAATTTCAAATCCATCTTCATAAGTGTAAACGGCTATAAGTGTATCGCCTTTATAGTATTTTGTAGGGGCAACGGGAATACCGTTTTCAAATTCTGTAACAATCATAAGTTGTTTTTCCTCATCATACAATTTCCACACTCCGGTAGGTTGATGATTTTCGTCTAACGCATTAATTTTTTCGCCTTTATATTCAATTACATTTTGAGCTATCGAAAATGTACTCAGGAATGTAAGCGCAATTACAATTAGTGTTTTCATAGGTTAATTTTTGGGTATATACTTAACGTTATTGAAGGCAAATATATCTGATTTATATTAACAAAAAAGCGGTTAAGAAAAATATTCTTAACCGCTTTGTATATAGTTTTATAATCTTTTTTATTACATCTTCATTAACCATTTCCTTACGGAAACCTCTTCGTTGATTATTCCTCTCAGTTCAGATATGGCAACTCTGTCTTGTTTCATACTATCACGATGGCGAATAGTTACCGTTTGGTCTTCCAGCGTTTGGTGGTCAACGGTAATGCAGAAAGGCGTACCCAACGCATCCTGCCTGCGGTAACGGCGACCTACAGCATCTTTCTCGTCATAAGCCACGTTAAAGTCCCATTTCAGGTCTTCAATAATTTCGCGTGCTACTTCGGGCAGTCCGTCTTTTTTAACCAATGGCAGTACCGCAGCTTTGGTTGGGGCTAATACAGCCGGAAGACTCAACACAGTACGCTCGGAGCCATCTTCCAGTGTTTCTTCTTTTAATGAAGAGGCGAATACTGCAAGGAACATCCTGTCCAGCCCTACAGAGGTTTCTACTACATAAGGTACATAGTTTTGGTTCAGTTCAGTATCAAAAAACTGTAGTTTTTTACCACTATGCTCCTCGTGTGCTTTCAGGTCAAAATCCGTACGGGAGTGGATACCCTCAAGCTCTTTAAACCCGAACGGGAAGTTAAACTCAATATCGGCAGCGGCATTGGCATAGTGTGCCAGTTTATCGTGGTCGTGAAAACGGTAATTTTCCTTACCAAGTCCTAACGACATGTGCCATTTCAGGCGGGTTTCTTTCCAGTACTCATACCATTTCATTTCATCGCCGGGACGTACAAAAAACTGCATTTCCATTTGTTCAAACTCCCGCATACGGAAGATGAACTGACGCGCTACAATTTCATTACGGAACGCTTTACCGGTTTGTGCAATACCAAACGGAATTTTCATCCTGCCTGTTTTTTGCACATTCAGGAAGTTTACAAATATACCTTGTGCCGTTTCGGGGCGCAGGTACAAATCCATAGCGTGTGCTGCCTCAGCACCCAGCTTTGTACCAAACATCAGGTTAAACTGGCGCACCTCTGTCCAGTTCTTGCTACCCGTGTCAGGGTCAGCAATTTCCAGCTCTTCAATCAGGGCTTTCACATCAGCAAGGTTCTCTGTTTCCAGCGAGTGTCCCATACGTTTCAGTATTTCCTCTCTTTTAGAGAGGTAGCCCACTACCCTTTCGTTAGTAGTAACAAACTCTTCTTCGTTAAAGGCTTCACCAAAACGTTTTTGGGCTTTTTCTATTTCTTTTTGGGCTTTAATGTTCAGCTTCTCGGCATAATCCTCAATAAGCACATCTGCCCTGTATCTTTTTTTGCTGTCTTTATTGTCTATCAACGGGTCGTTAAACGCATCTACGTGACCGGATGCCTTCCACGTGGTAGGGTGCATAAATATAGCGGCATCTATACCCACTATGTTTTCGTGCATTTGCACCATTGCTTTCCACCAGTACTCGCGGATGTTCTTTTTCAACTCGGCGCCGTTCTGCCCATAGTCATACACTGCGCTCAATCCGTCATATATTTCGCTGGATGGGAATATATACCCGTATTCTTTTGCGTGCGAAATTACATTCTTAAAAATATCTTCTTGTTTTGCCATGATGCAAAAATATAAAAAGCGATTATATATCATAGCAGTAAATCAGTAGAAAAAAGTAAAAGCAGTATCTTTTTACAGGATTTATAGCATTCTCAAAATACTGTTGGGAGAGCTTAAAAATATTCAATTAAAAAACCTGATAAATCGTGTTTTTTATATCTTTAAAACCGCTAAATAATTACTTTATTATGCTAAAAAGCCTTGCCAACATACTCTTCCCGAAAACCTGCCCCGGTTGCAGCAACATTTTACTGGAAAATGAATATACAGTATGTATTGCCTGTATGCACAATATGCCTTATACCCAACATCATTTATCAGCAGAAAACGAAACTTTTAAGCGGTTTTACGGCAGGCTGCCACTGGAGCACGCTTCGGCGTTACTGTATTTTCATAAACAGGGATTGGTACAACAGCTTATTCACAACCTCAAGTACAAAGGGCAGCAGGACATTGGTAAACTCATGGGACAATGGTATGCTCAGGAACTAAAGGGTGTACCCGCACTGCAATCGGTTACCGATGTGATACCCGTACCGCTACACCCTAAAAAGCTTCGCGAACGCGGGTACAATCAGGTTGCCGAATTTGGTAAGGCTTTAGCCGAAGGGCTGAATGTAAACTATAACGAAGATATACTGCTGCGTACTACCTACAACAAAACGCAAACCAAAAAGAACCTCGCGGCAAGGGCAGCCATTATAGGCAGTGCTTTTGATGTTGACTTTACCGATGCCGACAGCGGTAAACACTTTTTGCTTATAGACGACGTTATCACTACAGGAGCAACGCTGGAGTCGTGCGGAAAGGCTTTGCTGAAAGTCCCCGACAGCAAACTGAGCATTGTAACTATTGCCTATGCACATTCCTAACCCCTCTCCGAAAGAGAAGGGAAAGTGTAAAAAAATTTTAATTAAACTGAATATAATCGTTATTTTGTGCAGTTAAAGAATATACCATGCTGAAGAACCGATTTCTGCTTTATATATTATTTATTGCCCTGTCGCTAACAGGTTGTGCCAAAAGAGGCTCTATAACAGGCGGTTCGATGGATACTATTGCACCGGTGCTGGTAAGCAGCTCGCCACGCAACATGAGTACCCAGTTTAACGGTACTGAAATACGTGTCGATTTTAACGAGTACATCAAAATAAAGGATGTAAACAAACAGCTCATTATTTCGCCGCCTATGGAAAACCAACCCCTTATTACCCCCACAGGCAGCGCAAGTAAATATATCCGTATAAAAATAAAGGACACACTGCAACCCAACACTACCTACAGTTTTAACTTTGGGCAAAGCATTACCGATAATAATGAGGGTAACCCCTACTCGCAGTTTAAATTTGTATTCTCGACAGGAACATACATTGACTCGCTCACACTGGGCGGAAAAATTAAGGATGCCTTTAGCCAAAAAACTGATAATTTTGTTACCCTAATGTTATATGAGGATAACGAAACGTATAACGACTCTACCGTGTTTAAAGAGCGTCCGCGTTACGTTACCAATACCCTCGACAGTATGACGATGTATTCGTTAGAAAACCTTAAAGAAGGCAGGTATCGCTTGTTTGCAATAAAAGATGATAACAATAACTACCGTTATGACCCAAAGAGCGACAAAATTGCTTTTCTGCCCTATACTATAACCGTACCTAACGATACATTGTATCAGTTAGAATTATTTAAGGAAAAATTACCCTTTAACGCCAAAAAGCCGAAACAGGAAAACGCTAACAGGCTCATTGCCGGGTATGAAGGAACAGCAATAGGAAAAGACATTAAAATAAAAGTAGCCAATGCCGCTACCAACGAAGCTATAGAAACCCTAACTACCAACGTGAAGGATAAAGACTCGGTACAGGTATGGTTGCCCCGCAACATTACAGCCGATTCGCTTAGCGTGAATATGGCTTACCGCGACTCGATAAAGGATTTTGTTATTAAATTTAAAGAAATGAAGGCTGCCGACTCGCTTTTGGTAACTGCCGTACAAAAGGGCGGACTACATTTTCGTGAAAAGTTTACCCTGAATACCACGACACCCTTAACCGCTATAGACAGTACCAAAATAAGCCTTATCCGTAAAGACTCTACCGCTGTGCCCTACACCTATGTGTATGACGATTTTAAGCAGGAACTGGTATTTGATTTTGAAAAGGAAGAAGACCAAAAATACGCCTTTACGCTGATGCCGGGTGCGCTGCGCGATTTTTATGAAAAAGAAAATGACACGCTCACTTACAACCTCAGCACCCGAAGTTTGAACGACTACGGAAACCTGCGAATAAAGCTGGCAAACGTAAACCGATTCCCCCTGATATTACAGGTATTAAACGCCAGCGAGGAAGTAAAAGCCGAATATTATTCGGAAGGCGAAACGCAAATAAACTTTGATGCCATGCTGCCCGACCAGTATATACTGCGCGTAATTTATGATGATAACGGCAATGGCGAGTGGGATACGGGCAATTACCTCGAAAAAAAGCAACCGGAACAGGTTATTTACAGAAAAGGCGAGCCTATAAAACTACTTGCCTTATGGGATGTAAACGAGGAGTTTAACCTTGGAGGGTAAAACTATCCCTGTCATGAAGAAACCCGAACTTTTTACGGGCTTTGTCCAGCTCGGTTTTGTCCAGTTCAACAGTCAAAACATCTTCGTAGGCAAAAGGCTCTAACAAGTAGTCGCCTAAACCATCTACCACTTGCGAGTGACCGCTGTAATTGTGCCCGTTATTGTCCTGCCCTATACGGTTTACGCCTGCTGTATAACACATATTTTCAATGGCGCGCGCTTTTAGTAAAGCATCCCAAGCCTGTATGCGCACTTGCGGCCAGTTTGCCACATACAGCAACAAATCAAAATCTACCGTATTACGAGAGAAAACAGGAAACCGAAGGTCATAACACACCAGCGGGCATATCTTCCAGCCTTTGTATGCTATAACAAGCCTGTCGCTGCCTGCGGTATAATGCTTCTCCTCGCCCGCAAGGGTAAACAGGTGGCGTTTGTCATACGTTGTATAACTCCCGTCAGGATACACAAATAACAACCTATTGTAATAGTTACCGTTTTCGGCAATAACCAAACTCCCCGTTATGGCGCAGTCTTTCGCTACCGCCATTTCCTGCATCCACTGTACCGATTTGCCGCTCATGGTTTCGGCTACGCCTTCGGGCTGCATGGTAAACCCTGTGGCAAACATTTCGGGTAGCAGTATCAGGTCGGTACTTTCTATACTGTTTATCTTTTCGGTAAAGTTGTCGCGGTTCGCTTGATGGTTTTCCCAAGTGAGGGAGGTTTGTATCAGGGAGGTTTTTAATATACTCATGGCAAGATTTTATTTTATAAATTTAGCTAAAATAAAATCCAATGACAAAAAAGGAATACCTACTAAACGATTCTCCTATATCATCAATAGAAGAGGACATTTTTAACTTTAGCCACTATGCCGAAAAAGTAAATACAATAATTCAGAAAAATACGGAAAATCCTGAATGTATCGTAATTGGTATTCAGGGTAAATGGGGTGACGGGAAAACCTCATTCATGAATTTGATCAAAAACAAATTAGCAGAGTTTGAAGACGAAGAGGGTAATAAAAGAATTTTAAAATATGAATTTAACCCTTGGCGTTACTCTACTGAGGATGAAATGCTATTTGATTTTTTTGATGGACTATCTAAAAAATTACTCCTTGATAAAAAAGATAATTTTAAAAAGGCTGGTAGATACATTCGAAAGTTTAGTCGTTATATGAAAGCCATTAAACTATCCGCCTCGATAGGGGCGATGAGTAATAATGCTAAAATTACTTTTGAGCCTCATAGAATTCTGGAAGCCTTAGGCGAAGATCTGGAAGGAGAAAAGCCAACTCTTGAAGATATCAAAGAAAAAATAGATAGTGAATTGGAAAAGTCTGACTATAAAATTGCTGTTTATGTTGATGATATTGACCGCCTTGATAAAGATGAAATATACACCCTCCTAAAAATAATAAAACTAAACGCTAACTTTAAAAACCTTATTTACATTATAACGCTTGACCCTGAACAGGTTGCAAAAGCAATACACCATAGGTATGGAACAGACAAGCAAGACGGTAAGCTGTTTCTTGAGAAAATTATAAACATACCCATAGTATTACCCAAAATTGAAAAAGAGGATTTACAGTTGTTTTTCGAAATGAAATTTAAACATACTACTTCTTTGCTTAATTTTCTAGATAAGGAAGATGAATATAAAGACATTTTACACAATTATAATAATCTCTCCTTTAAAAGTCCTAGAGAAGTACTTCGTTTATTAAATAGCTTTTTTATAAGTGCTTTTGCTATTGGAGAAGAAGTTAACTTGAGAGATTTATTCTTACTTGAATATTTGAAAATAACTGATGAAGAATGTTATAATGAAATCAAAAAATATGACTATCAATCTTCGGTTATTTTGTCCTCATTTATACAAATAATTGATTTTAATGACGAATTTGAATCGTCAGAACCAATTAAGGGTTATCGAAAAATATTGGACGAGAAACATAAAAGTTCAATGAAAATAATTGATTTACTTTTTCCATCAATAGATAGTATGGAAAGAGGTACATTATCTGAAAATAAAGACAAAGTATCGAGTGAACTAAGAATTAACTCAGCAAACCATTTCGAAAAGTACTTTTCATACCATACAGAAAGAAAGATATCTCAAGCTAAAGTAAAATCTTTGTTCAAGTTTATTAAAGAAGATAATGAACAAGAGTCTTTAGAGGTATTAGAGCAGTTAATACAAAAAAATCCCATTCACACATTTACATTCCGATTAGAAGATATAATTTCCAATACTGAAAAAATCAACGAAAGAAATAAATTACTTTTATTTCTGGCAAAGCATAATATTGTAATTCCCACTACTGGAGACAACAGAATTATAGAAAACAGTAGAGAACGAATATTCAATAAAATTGCTAAAGTATTGGATAGGGATTCGGCAAATGACAATGCTGAAATTGCAACTAAAATTGGAAAACAATTAGATTTAAAGACTTTATGTCGTTATGTATTGCATTTCGATAAAGATACACCCTATAATAATGAGCTGTATGCAATAATAGTTCAAAAACTAAAAGAAGAAAAAAGTGACACCCCTTTTTATGAAAATCCTGAAAACCGAGAGAACGGAATGATTATATATGCTTGGAGCTTTAGTGACAAAGAAGAGTTTAACTCCTTTATTGAAGAAAGTGTCTCTAAAGAAAATATAATGCTATTAATTAGAAATTTTGCTCCATACTGGAATAACACTCATTTTGGAGCTTTATCAGAAGATAGTTATGATAATCTAAAAGCAAGACTTGATGTTGATTTTGTATATCGAAAATTATTAGAATTTTATCCTGAATACATACCAAATAGTAAAGGAATCAATTCACATCCTGACTCAGATATACATTATTCTTCAGAAGAAGAAAATGCTTTACAATTTATTTATTGGTATAGAAAAGATAAAGAGGAAGAAGAGCCAAAGAACTAAACAAACAAGCGCATCCTGTTCAGGATGCGCTTTTTAAATATAAAAAGTTATTCTTTCTTATTTAAGGCTTGCAAACAGGTATTCCCTGTTCATACGGGCAATGTTTTCAAGCGAAATACCTTTAGGGCATTCTACCTCACAGGCACCGGTATTGGTACAGTTACCAAAGCCTTCTTCGTCCATTTTTTTAACCATGTTAAGTACACGCTCGGTAGCTTCTATCCTGCCTTGGGGTAACAGTGCAAACTGCGATACTTTAGCCGAAACGAAAAGCATAGCCGAAGCATTTTTACAGCTTGCCACACATGCACCGCAACCAATACAGGTAGCAGCATCAAAAGCAAGGTCGGCATTGTGTTTTTGGATCGGGATAGCGTTGGCATCCTGCGTATTACCTGATGTGTTTACCGATATAAAACCACCGGCTTGCTGTATCCTGTCAAAAGCAGACCTGTTTACAACCAAGTCTTTTATTACAGGAAATGCCTTAGCGCGGAAAGGCTCTATGTAAATAGTATCGCCGTCTTTAAACTTCCTCATGTGAAGCTGACAGGTGGTTATACCCCTGTCCGGTCCGTGAGGTTCACCATTAATGTGAAGCGAACACATACCGCAAATACCTTCACGGCAGTCGTGGTCAAAAGCAACAGGGTCTTCTCCTTTATTGTTCAGATCTTCGTTTAAAACATCGAGCATTTCAAGGAAAGACATATCCGGAGAAACATCGCTGATGTTATAATCAACCATTCTCCCTGCATCTTTTGCGTCTTTCTGACGCCATATTTTTAATTTAAGATTCATCTTTTATCAGTATTAAGTATTAAGTATTGAGTATCAAGATTTATATCTAACATCTCAATGCTCTGTACTAAAATCTTATTTATAACTACGTTGTACCAGTTTAACATTATCAAAAACAAGTTGTTCTTTATGAAGCACTGCCTCGCTTGGCTTGCCTTTATATTCCCAAGCAGCTACATAGGCAAAGTTTTCGTCATCACGTTGTGCCTCTCCTTCTTCGGTTTGGTACTCTTCTCTGAAGTGACCTCCGCACGATTCGTTTCTGTGCAGCGCATCTTTGGCAAACAGTTCTCCCAGTTCCAGGAAATCGGCAACTCGCATTGCTTTTTCAAGCTCTTGGTTAAAGCTGTCCATAGTGCCCGGTACTTTTACATCTCTGTAAAATTCTTCGCGCAATGCTGCTATTTCGTTAATGGCTTCGTTAAGCCCTTGAGCATTACGTGCCATACCTACTTTATCCCACATAATTTTGCCTAAACGCCTGTGGAAATGGTCAACTGTATGTGTACCTTTATTATTAATGAAACGCTCAAGCTGTGTCCTTACGTTATTTTCTGCCTCTTCAAATTCGGGCAAATCGGTAGGTATTTTACCTGTACGGATATCTTTTGCCAGGTAATCGCCTATGGTGTAAGGCAATACAAAGTAACCGTCGGCAAGCCCCTGCATTAATGCCGAAGCACCAAGACGGTTAGCTCCGTGGTCGGAGAAGTTTGCTTCGCCAATGGCGTAACAACCTTCTATCGTAGTCATAAGGTTATAATCTACCCAAACGCCGCCCATAGTGTAATGTACCGCAGGGTATATCATCATTGGGGTTTGGTATGGGTTTTCATCTACAATTTTTTCATACATCTGGAACAGGTTACCGTATTTGTTTTCAATAACTTCTGTACCCAGTTTTTTAACCAAAGCTGCATCACTGTCATCAAAACCTTTTATTCTTGCCTGCTCTTTACCATAACGCATTATAGCTGATGCAAAGTCAAGATAAACGGCTTCGCCTGTTTTGTTTACACCATAGCCGGCATCACATCTTTCTTTTGCCGCGCGCGATGCAACATCACGGGGCACAAGGTTACCAAATGATGGATATCTTCTTTCCAGGTAATAATCTCTGTCTTCTTCGGCAAGTTGTGTCGGTTTCAATCTGCCTTCACGTATTGCCTGTGCATCTTCCAGTTTTGCAGGAACCCATATACGTCCGTCATTACGTAACGACTCTGACATCAGGGTTAGTTTTGACTGGTGGTCGCCCGATACCGGAATACAGGTTGGGTGAATTTGGGTATAACATGGGTTGGCAAAAAATGCTCCTTTTTTATGTACTTTCCAAGCTGCGGTAGCGTTACTGCCCATAGCGTTGGTAGATAGGAAGAATACGTTACCGTAACCTCCTGATGCGATTACTACAGCGTGTGCCGAGTGGCGCTCAAGCTCACCCGTTACAAGATTACGTGCTATAATACCTCTTGCTTTGCCGTTTACTACAACAAGATCGAGCATTTCGTGGCGGTTATACATTTGTATCTTTCCACGACCTATCTGGCGGTTCATTGCTGAGTATGCTCCTAACAGTAATTGCTGCCCGGTTTGTCCTTTTGCATAAAACGTACGTGATACCAGTGTACCTCCGAAGGAGCGGTTATCCAATAGTCCGCCGTACTCTCTTGCCAATGGCACACCTTGTGCCACACACTGGTCGATAATATTAGCCGAAACTTCGGCAAGGCGGTGTACGTTTGCCTCACGAGCGCGATAGTCACCTCCTTTTACAGTATCGTAAAATAACCTGAAGGTAGAGTCACCGTCACCCTGATAGTTTTTGGCTGCGTTTATACCTCCTTGTGCAGCGATTGAGTGCGCACGACGCGGAGAATCCTGAAAACAAAATGCCTTAACGTTATATCCCAGCTCGGCAAGTGTTGCCGCAGCAGAGCCTCCCGCAAGCCCCGTACCTACAATAATAACATCTATATTACGCTTGTTGGCAGGGTTTACAAGGTTAATGTGGTCTTTATAATCGGTCCATTTATCAGAAATGGGTCCGTTTGGTATTTTAGAATCTAAAGCCATAATACTATACTTTTAGTATGAAATGAATGTATAACGGAATGATGGCGAACAGTAGTGGTACTACTATTGAGAAAGCCTTTCCGAAATTTCTAATAAATGGTGAGTGCTTAGGGCTGTTTACTCCCATAGACTGAAACGCACTGCCAAAACCATGATACAGGTGAAAACCCAGTACCACCATAGCCAGCGCATACAGTATAGAAGCTATTAAACCGTAATCGGGATTTTTAAAGAACGCTACTGTAATTTTGTATAAATCTTTATAGCCTTCATTTATTTTTACGCCTGCCGCAGCATCATAAAATTCTGTTCGGTTTTTTATCTCTATAACATTTTGATCTACTCTCGATTTTGGCAAATAATCGCCATTGGTAGTAAGATAAAACTCCATATCAGTACCGCCGGCATTAATGGTAACGGTTTGTAAAGGCATTTTTTCGTCAAAATGCATCTTTGCCCAAAAGTTTACCATGTGTGTAACGATAAATACTAATATAAGCGTACCTAAAACAGCCATGTTTCGCGATGCCCATATTGTATTGGCAGAAGGATTGTTTTTTACATAACCCTTTGGTCTTGCCTTACGGTTTTGTACGGTAAGCACTATCCCGTCAACAGCATGGAACAGAATTGAAAAATAAGTTAGGTATGATAGTATTTTTACCGCAGGATTGCTTGTCATAAAAAGCGCATACTGGTTAAAGTGAAGCGCAGCATCCTTACTGCCGGAAAGTAACTGTAAGTTACCCAATAAGTGCCCTACAAGAAAAAGACACAAAAATAAACCTGTCAAAGCCATCCAGTATTTTTTACCCAGAGAAGACTTTAATAGTGCAGATTTTGCCATAGTGTTTGTTTAAAATAAATAAGTTTCTTAAAAATTTAAACAAAAATAAAGCTAAAACCCAATTGCTACAACCATTTCGCACTAATTTATAATCAATATAAAATAGTGGCTTTATAGCGTAAAAATTATGTGTTTTTTGTATTATTATGAGGTACCGGCTGATAACTAATACGTCTTGGTCATATCCTCATCTATTACCAGTATAAAATCGGCTTTTTGCAAATGCTCTTTTTCCAGCTTGTCCACGTCTTTTTGCGATACCGCTGCAATAGTAATAATTTTAACTTCGGGCTTTTCTCGCTTTAAGTACCAGTTAATCCCTTCAAAATTATCGCTGTGGTAGGTACCGTTGTAGTGGATGAATACTTTGCCCGGCTGTAGGTTTTTCGCTATAAAGTAGCCCATGGTAGCATCTTTTACCGCCTGCGCTTTCGGCAGGTTATCGCCACCGTGACCGCCCATCATTTCCAGCATTTTTACATAGCCCGGCAATGTAGCGTCATACGCTATCGGTAGCGGGGCTATCCAGCTTTTTTCCTCATCCGTAAGGGCATCAAGCTCGCCAAAGCCTTTTTTATATACCATGCTGGCATAGCGGCGGGGCACATTGGTAGCAATAAACGGTATATTATTTTCTTTGGCAAAATCTACCAAAGGCTTATAGTCTGTTTTATAATTATTCCAAAGGCGCGCCACAGTATCAAACGCTTTTTGGTCTATTTCGCCTTTCAGGTATTGGTTCAATTCATCCTGATTGTCGGCTTCTATCATTTCCGCACCCATTACCAATCCTTTTTGTGCGCTTAAATCTTTAGTCAGCTCAAGCTCCAACCAGTGGTTTATGGAGTTATCATGATGTTCGCCAAAAAACACCACATCTGCCTTGGCAGCAGTTTTCAGCAGTTCTTTATACGTGGTTTTTTTACCTTTTTGCGTGTACAGTTGGTAGGGCTGTTTGTCCTGGGCGTTTGTAATGGTGATTGTAAAAAATGCAATGAGTATATAGTACAGTTTCATTAGAATATAAAAATGGTTTATTGCCTGCTAAAATAACCATAAACGGGCAGACTGCATTGTCGATATAAAAAAATTAAACCCTTATTTTTTTCACATTGGTAAAAATGCACCCCAAAGTCAGTTTTGTCATGTTTGTATAGCGATATGTGCTTAATTTTATGCTTTAAAAGTAGTGGAATGAAAACCGGAATAGACGCTATAGCCTTTGACGTGGCTAAACTGCACCTGCCTATAAAAACCCTTGCCGAAGCCCGAAATATTGAACCCGACAAACTGGAAAAAGGGTTAGGATTACTGAAAATGACATTGCCCGACATCCATCAGGATGCCGTAGTATTCGGGGCAAATGCACTTACCAAACTTATACAACAAAACAATGTAAACCTTGCCGACATAGCCCGTATATATGTAGGTACAGAAAGCGGAATAGACAGTGCAAAACCTATAGGTTCTTATCTTTTAGGACTGATGGAACAACGGTATGGCGAGGGTAGCTTGAGCCATTGCGATGTTGTGGATATGACTTTTGCCTGCATCGGCGGGGTAGATGCCCTGCAAAACTGCCTTGACTATGTACGGTTGAATCCCGACAAAAAAGCCATTGTAGTAACTACTGATATTGCCAAGTACGATTTAGCATCGACGGGAGAATATACGCAAGGTGCGGGCGCGCTTGCCCTGTTGGTAACTGCTAACCCTCGTATCATGACACTTAGTAACTCATGGGCAGTGAGTACCAAAGGGGTGTTCGACTTCTTTAAGCCTTACCGCACCCTGAGCAAATGGCACATTATGGGCAACGATTTTAACGACCCTTGGTTCGGGCATTTGGAACGTGTACTCGAAATTCACAAAGACCAGCCGGTTTTTGACGGGCAATACAGCAACCAGTGCTATACCGACCGTACCCGCGAAGCCTACTTCCGGTTTAAAGAGCTTACCAACACACAAGGCTCGCTTTACCAAAGCTGGGAGAGTATTATTATGCACCTGCCCTATGCCTACCAGGCCCGCAGAATGTTTGCCGAACTTTTTGCGCTTGACGCTGAAATGCCGTTACTTACGGGCAATGAAGAAAACGCTGACTATCAGGCTAAAATAAAAGAGATAAGTAAAAGCGAAGCGTATAAAAATTTTGTAACCCAAAAATTACAGCCTACCGAAGTAGCCTCGTCACTCATAGGCAACCTTTATACCGGCTCTATATTTATGGGATTACTGAGTGCGCTAACCCAACATGTCCTAAAGGGTAATGACCTGATTGGTAAAAAGTTTGGATTCCTTGCCTATGGCAGTGGTTCAAAATCAAAAGTATTTGAAGGCACATTACAACAAGGCTGGGCAGAGGCAGCACACAAAGCACAGCTTTTTGAAACCCTGCAACAAAGCCATGAAATAGATTTTGACACTTACCTAAAGCTGTATAAAAAAGAACAACGCACCGGTATACAGCAACCTAAAAACGAATGGGTTTTAGAATATATAGAAAAAGAAGCACCTAACCTATATGGGGCAAGGTATTATAAATGGGTAGAATAAGGCTTAAATACCCGCTATTGACCTGTACATGTTTTTATTGCTGATGGCAAGAGTGTATGTCCCTGCTTTAAAACAGGCATCGCCATCACTATCAAGGGCTATTAATAAAGTATCGCCAATATCTGCTGAAGCCCTGTCATAATCAAATTTCAGCTTTAAGGCATTGCCCTGAAAATTGTACGTTCCGCAGTAGTAGGTAACAAATACCCCGAAAACATTATTTCGGTATATAAATGTTCCGTTTTTGCGCAATACAAGGTAATTATCTCCAAATTTACCCGTATGCTTTGCAGTAATGGTATGTTTAGAAAATCTGTTGAAAAAATCATCATTACGAGCCTGTCTATGCTCTTTGGGCATCAAAGCGCAACTTTGCATGAGTACTACCAAACAAAGAAATACCATTTTTTTCCACATAATCAATGATTTAGCATAAAGCTAATATACGTTTTTTATAAATTAATTGGAATTAATTTATCTTCAAAATCATTATTCATAAAATCACTATGGTTAATATACCATAAGTTAATAATATTCTCACTAATTTTGAAATTCAATACAAAAACATCATTATGAAATACCATCAGATAGACCGTAACCTGTTCATTAAAAACCGTAAAAAATTTACGGCTGCAATGCAACCCAACAGCGTAGCGGTATTTAACTCTAACGATATTTACCCCATTAGTGCCGACAGCACCATGCCTTTTCAGCAGCACCGCGATATTCTTTACCTGAGCGGGGTTGACCAGGAAGAAAGTATCTTGCTATTGTGCCCTGATGCACCTTACGAACACCTGCGCGAAATACTTTTTTTGCGTGAAACCAACGAGCATATTGCCGTTTGGGAAGGCGAGAAACTAACCAAAGAGCGTGCATTTGAAGTATCGGGTATAAAAAATGTACAGTGGGTAAAGGATTTCAAGAAAACTCTTTTTGAAGTGATGACCTACTGCGACACAATGTACATTAATACTAACGAGCATTACCGATCGGCAGTGGAAACCGAAACCCGCGAAGCCCGTTTTATAAAATGGTGGAAAGAACAATATCCTGCCCATAAGGTAGCCAAAAGCAACCCGATACTGCAACGCATCCGCAGCATAAAAGAGAGCGAGGAGCTTGACCTGATACAAAAAGCCTGCGATATTACCGAAAAAGGTTTCCGCAGGATTTTACCGTTTGTAAAGCCGGGCGTTATGGAATATGAAATTGAAGCCGAATTGATTCACGAGTTTGTGCGCAACCGCTCCAAAGGGTTTGCCTATACGCCTATTATCGCTTCGGGCAGCAATGCCAATGTGCTGCATTATATAGAAAATAACCAACAATGCAATGAGGGCGACCTTATCCTGTTTGACGTAGGTGCGGAGTATGCCAACTACTCCAGCGATATGAGCCGTACCATACCCGTATCGGGGAGGTTTACCAAAAGGCAAAAAGAGGTGTACAATGCCGTACTGCGCGTAAAGAACGAAGCCACCAAAATGCTTGTTCCGGGTGTGCTATGGAAAGAATACCACGTGGAAGTAGGTAAGCTCATGACATCGGAACTTCTTGGTCTTGGATTACTCGACAAAGCCGACGTGCAAAACGAAAACCCCGACTGGCCTGCCTATAAAAAATATTTTATGCACGGCACATCGCACCACATGGGGCTGGATACGCACGACTACGGACTGCTGCATAAACCTATGGAAGCCAACATGGTGTTTACCGTAGAGCCGGGTATATACATCCCTGCCGAAGGTTTCGGAATCCGTTTGGAAGATGATGTGGTGGTACAGGAAAGCGGCGAGCCGTTTAACCTGATGCGCAACATCCCTATAGAGGCTGATGAAATTGAAGCATTGATGAACGCGTAAGTCATAAAGTTTATAAAGTCGAAAGTCTTAAAGTTGAAAATTGTATGCCCGCTGATATTCCCCTCCTTTGGAGGGATGTCCGAAAGGACGGGGTGGTTATAACGGAGCAATCCATACAAAAGGCTCTGTCTCAAAAGTGCTTAAACAAGTATTTTTGTCATTCTGACGAAGGAAGAATCTGTTAATTATTAAACAAATAAAGATTTTTCACTTCATTACATTGCATTCAGAATGACACTTTTGAGACAGGGCTTTTTCATATCTTAATTTTATTACAAAAAACAGAGGTAAACTTGTAAAGGCACACCGAAAGAGGTAAATTTATGTGACAACCATAAAAGCCACTGCAATGAAAACCTATTCTTACCTGAAATTTTTCCTGATGATGCTGGTATCATACGCCATTATGTATGCCGTTATGTTTTTAAACGTTTTCCATACCAACCATATCTACCTGAGCACTACCCGCGCCTATATGGCATTCCTTATGGTGTGCCCTATGGCAATATCCATGTTGCTGTTTATGTGGAAAATGTACCCTAACCGAAAAGTAAACTACGGTATTATAAGCGGTTCGGCATTAATTTTTATATTTTGCCTTTTCGGGCTGCGCCAACAAATACCCATTGGAGATGAACAGTGGATGAAAGCCATGATTCCGCACCACTCCTCGGCGATACTTACCAGCACACGTGCAAACATAAGCGACCCCGAAGCCCGCAGGCTTGCCACTGATATTATTGAAACCCAAAAACGTGAAATAGCCGAAATGAAAGCCATGCTGAAACGACTGGAAGCGGCAGCTGAAGAGTAGTTTCAGTAGGTAAGCATAGTACGCTATCCCCTCCTTTGGAGGGGTGTCCGGAAGGACGGGGTGGTTATAACGAAACAATTGATATTAAAAAAAGCTTATCCAATGGGTAAGCTTTTTTGTTGTATACATAAATTATTTAACAATACAGCATTGTAGCTCTTAGTAAGATGCTTTAATTTTGTAGCTGCTTCGGCTGCGCTCAGCATGACAGTATAACTTTATAAACTTTCGACTTGCTTTTAAGCTACAAAAACACAAGCATCAACTATACCGATACAGGCAAAGGCGCAGCCATAGTGCTGCTGCATGGGTTTCTCGAAAACCAAACCATGTGGAACGGCTTTATACCCGAACTCAGCAAAAAATACCGCGTGATAACCATAGACCACCTGGGGCACGGGCAAACGGGCTGCATAGGCTACATCCACACTATGGAGGACATGGCAGATGCTGTGCATGCCGTGTTGCACGAACTGCGCATCCGCAAGGTAATCTTGATGGGGCACTCTATGGGTGGGTATGTGTCGCTCGCTTTCGCCGAGCTGTACCCCGATATGGTAAAGGGTATGGTGTTGCAAAACTCTACCGCACGCCCCGACAGCGACGAACGCAAGCTGAACCGCGACCGCGCCATAAATGCCGTAAAGAAAGATTATACCGGTTTTGTGCGCCTTGCCATAGCCAACCTGTTTAGCGAAGATAACCGCGAACGCCTGACGCCCGAAATTGAAGCCCTGCGCAACGAAGCGTTAAAAACACCAGTACAAGGCATTATAGCAGCACTGGAAGGGATGAAAGTGCGCAACGACCGCGAAGTAATACTGCATTTTGTGCCCTTTCCTATTATGCTGGTGCTGGGCAAAAAAGACCAAAGCCTGCCCTATGACGAACACATAACGCAAACGGAAGGCACCAATGTAAAACTGATTACTTACCCCGACGGGCACATGAGCCACATCGAAAATCGTGAGGACTACTTAAAACAACTGCTTGAGTTTTTTAAGCATTGTTAGAGGTCATTACTTCGTCAGTTCGGGCTTTACCCTCGTGCATGAATAAACATGGCGAAGGCAACCTTAAACTTCATACAAGATTACATTATAGTGTTTGAATTTCCGTCAAGCTCTTTCTGCTTGTTCTGATTTTTGCGAGTTTCGTCTAGACAACATTTATTAAATTCTGTAGTGCAGGGTTTCAGTGCTTTATCCCTAATTAACCTTGCTCTCGCACATGCATTTTTATACTCTTCGCGTGTAATAGAGTCTGCTTTTAGTTTATCTGCTGATTTCTCAACAGTTTTTGCATACTTGTAATATATAGAGTCAGTACATTTAAGGTATTTCTTTTTACACTCAGGGCAACCTTCTTGTTCAGGTTGAAATTCATTACTAAAAGTTATTGCTTTCTCAGTATTAGCTGAGAACGAAAATAGTATTAGGAAAGAAACCCCTAACAGGGATAATAGTAATTTTTTCATAATTAATTATAGCTTTCAATAAAAAAGAGCAGCTTTAAAACTGCTCTTTAATCGCATTATTGTTTTTCCAAAACAACAAAGAAACCCATATCAAAATCATCAATCACAGTTCCATCTATATTAATCAACAAAGAGGATAGTTTAATCTTATTCTTTCCCGCATCCGACACAGAAAATTTTATATTATCCTTTCCTGTAGTTAAACTGATTATATTATTACGATATACCCAAGTTCCTTCTTCTTCATGTTGTCTGTCTGGACAAATACTCCTTTTCAGATAAGTGCCGTCAGTGTTAAAAAAGAATATATCTCCATTAGACAAGCTATCATTACAATTAACAATTATATCCTCGACAGGCGAATTTTTGGTCTTTCTGCCTTGTACCTCCTTCCATTTTCCGACAATATCTTCGGCTTCTATTAATCGTTTAACTTGTGTACAGCTAATTGCAATTGCTGCAAAAAATAATAGCATTAGAACTTTTTTCATAATAAATTATAGTTTTTAATAAAAAAGAGCAGTTTTAAAACTGCTCTTTAATCACATTATTGTTTTTCTAAAACAACATAGTATCCATCTATATAGTCAATTATGTTTGCATCTTTTCTAAATAATACAAAGGAAAACTTAATTTGATTTTTACCTTGATCTGATACAGAATATTTATATTCTATCTCTTCATTTGATGCATTAATTTTTAAAACAAGAATATTATCACTATATGACCATCTCCCTCTTTCTTCGGATTTCGCGTCAGGGCAAATAGCTTTTTGCAAATATGTACCGTCTGAATTAAATGTGTAAACAGATCCCTTAGTCAAACCATCATTACTACAATCAGATATTTTTTCAACTGGTGTGTTTTTAGTTTTTCTAACTTGTATTTCCTTCCACTCACCGAGAATATCGTCTTTTTCAATTACCCGTTTCCCTTGTGTACAGCTAATTGCAATTGCTACAAAAAATAATAGCATTAGAACTTTTTTCATAATAAATCCTAGTCTTTAATTTTAATTAATAAAAGAGCAGCCTTTGATCTGCTCTTTTATTACATTATTGTTTTTCTAAGATTATGTAAGATCCCCTATCAAAATCATCATGGATATTTCCATCAACTTGAGAAGATAAAACATATAATTTAATTTTATTGTTACCCTCATTAGAAACAGAATATTTCGCATTATAATCGGTGAAATCCCCTTGATTTAAATCACTTATGTTTTGAGTTAGGCTAAGTATATTATTGTGATATACCCACTTCCCTTTTTCTTCCGGCTGCTTATCAGGACAAATACTCTTAAGTAAAAAAGTACCATCAGAATTAAAAATGAATATAGACCCATTAGACGAATTATCTTCGCAATTAGTTGATATGTCTTTCAAAGGAGAGTTTTTAGTTGCTCTCCCTTGTACTTCCTTCCATTTTCCGATAATATCCTCGGCTTCTATTAATCGTTTACCTGTTGTACAACCAAATAACGATAACGCAAAAATAAATAATACTATTTTTTTCATAATATATTGTAGCTTTTAAAATCAAATATTAGGTAAAAACTTATCCTTTGATTATATTATTTATGCCGCCTCACAACAGGCTTCAAAATGTATAGAACACATTTTAACTGATCTAATCATATCATAATATGCATTATCTGTAGAAAGTGTATATCCCCTTTGATTAGAATAATTAAAAACTCCTCCACCTTCAGTAAAACTCTGACTCGCCTGTTGCATGGCAGTCCCATACTCACTATTAGCTATACTTACACAGTTATTATAAGCTTTTACACACCCACTGCAACGGGTAGGTACAGGCTGCAATTCGTCCAGTATCGGTATTAAAGCACCAGGTGCAGCTCCAGCTAAGTATTCATGAAAAGTAAGATTAGCTTCTATTGCTGCAATACCTAAAGCTACTACATCTTCATGCTTATCTACAGCCTCTTGATAATTCTGAAAACCTGTTTGAGTAATATTATTCTGAATCCAAGTAAGCATTTTATTTTCTGAATCCATCTCACTATCAGGAATATTATCTCCTAATTTTTCATAAAAAGCAACTCTTGAATTATCATAGTCGATATAGCTTTGAGAATTAATCATTTCGACATATAGCTGTTTTAAAACTGGATCAATAGTGCTTTTGGGCATTAATTGATCTTGAGTCATCGAATTTGTAACTATTGACGTATCATCATATTTTATAGACTCTTGTGTATCACTTGAACACGATGTTAGGAATACAATTCCTAACAGGAATAAAAATAATTTTTTCATAATTTGTTGGGTTTAAGTAATTATTTAGTATCTGCTTTCTTTCTCTGTAATGGTATCAACTGTTGCTGAACTATCATATGCATAAATTAGTTGCCTTCACAACAATCCTTCCTGCCTTCATGACACTTTCTAAGTGCCTTATCTCTTGCTAAACCTGCTTCAGTACAAGCTTTATATAAATCTGACTTTGAAATATTCCCTAATTTGCGTTGGTCACATGCCTTTTCCACAGCTGCTGTATAGGCACTATGTGCTACTTTAGAACAAGAATTGAATTGAGCCTGACACTCTTCACAAGATAAAGGGGTAGGCTCTACTTCTTCTATTACTAACAGTAATGTACCTGGTGCAGTCCCGGCTAAGTAGTCAAAAAATGTATAATTAGTATCAAATGCAATAGTAGATAAAGCCTCTACATCATCCCATTTGTCCACTGCTTCCTGATAGTTTAGAAAACCTGTTTGTGTAATATTATTTTGAACCCAGCCAAGCATTTTACTGCTTGAACTCATTTCACTATCAGGAATCTGGTCTCCCAGCTTGTCATTAAATGTAATTACGGCATTGTTAAAAGCTATATAACTTTGAGAATTTATCATGTCGATATATAGCTGTTTTAAAACAGGATCGGCAGATGCACTTTTTAACATTGGAGTTGATGTTGTTGAATTTACATCTGCAGATGTATCATTAAATGTTGTAGTTTCTTGTGTGTCGTTAGAACACGAAATTAGGAAAGTAATTCCTAACAGGAATAAAAATAATTTTTTCATAATTTGTTGGATGTATTTATTACTGCCTACCTTCAGATATTTAATGTCATTGTGTCGGCTTTTCATGACGTTATTATAGCTATAAGTAATACGAAAATAAAACTTTTATTAATAACGCGAACTTTTTAATGTTATTATTTTGTTATTACGATTAATTTTTGTTCTGCTTAAATGTCTAAACAACCTCCTCAAACGGTACTTCGGCATTAAGTATTTCGTTGATGAGGATAACTAACTGCGACTTGTAATCTTCCAAAAGTCCAGTATCTACAATGTCGAGTACAGGAGCATTCCGTTCCGCGCCCTCTTTAAAACTAAAATTCATAAAGCCGCTTTTCATATTTTTAAACGATATAATACCCGCTTCCATCTCCATACCGTTGGCGTTTGGCTCATACATAAACACATACGTCAGTAGCTGTATTATTTTGTCGTGTTTTATATCGGCGGTAAGCCCTTCCCAGGTTTTCAGTACTAAGTTGTACTTATCTACTTTACCCGTTTTATAATCTATAATCCTTATCTTACCATTGCGCTGTTCTATACGGTCTATATTTCCTGCTATTTTTACGGCATAGGGCAGCCTGTCGTCTTCCAGCCAACGTTCGTAAGGCTCTTCCAAGGCAAGTACTTTTACAGCATCATCATTTTTAAGGCTTTGCTTTTCCTGCTTTAGCAGGTTGTGCACGTTGCGCTTTGCCACTTCAAAAGCCAGCAGATTGCGTCCCTTTTTAATTTCGCCCTCTTTGTACTCGGCTGTAAACTGTTTCATAACCTCCTCATCGGCTATTGCCGCCATAGCTTCAATGTCCTGTACGGTAAGAAACTTATTGATGTAAGGTTTGTAAAGTGCTTCGAGCGCACCGTGTATAATAGTCCCCAGTGTGTTAAGAGCAATGCTCTCCTCTACCTCATCCACTTCATAAATGCGCAGTACGCGCTGGTAGTAAAACTGCATGGGGTTACGAATGTACCCCGTTAATGCCGATGGCGAAAAGCCCTTGCCTGTAGCAATTTCTTTTAAACGCTCCTGTACTTGGGCAGACTTTGGCACTACCATAGGCTCGTATGCCTTTTGGGGCAGATTGGCATTATAAATAACGCTTTGCAGGTTATGGCTTGGCTTTTTTTCAATTTCCAGTTGGGTAAGGAAACGGCTTCGCTCCCCTGCATCCAACCCTTCGCTTTCGGTATTGTACAACAGGTAAATGTTCTTGGCACGCATCAACAAGTGGTAAAAGTGGTAGCTGTATATGGCATCTTTTTCCTTATAAGTAGGCAAGCCAAGCTCACGCTTTACATCATAAGGTATAAACGAATTTTGGGTTTTCCCTGCGGGGAATTTCCCTTCGTTCATCGAAGTGATAATCACATTATCAAAATCAAGCACACGGCTTTCCAACACGCCCATTACTTGCAATCCCGATAAGGGTTCGCCTTCAAAAGATACTTCTGCCAAATCGACTACCTGCTTGTAAACCGATTGCAGTATGGCAAGGTTGTTCATTTGCGGATGTTGCTCGTAGTAATTGATGAGCTTGTTAATCACTTTGAATATGGAGTACAGGAAGGCTTTGGTTATCTTGTCTTCTTCATCATCGTTACTCAAAAACGATTTAAGCATAACAAGGATACGGGAAAGCCTTTGCAAAACATCGCCTGCATTGGTATCCCATCGTTCAAACAGTAAATTAAACAGTTCCGAAGGATTGCCTTGTATTTCAAAAAGCTTATTGAGCGAAAAGAAGGTAATGTTATTCCGGTTTATGGTATCTACCAGTTTTGATGCTCCCAAGTAGGGTTCTACCAACGGATGGTTCAATACATCCAGCACCTCGCGGTAGTATAGTGTGTAGCTTGTTTCGCTGCGGTTCAGCGCGTTGGTGTGCATTTTAAACAGCTTTTGCACCAGTATTTGCGCGGGGTTGTTACGGCTGCTGTAGCCCATAGTAATGTTGAGCGCACCCACGCTGTTGGGCAGGCTGTACAGCATGGGCACAAGCATATTTTCTTCGCCCAGTACCAATGCGGTTTTATCGAGGGTTTGCCCGCTTTGCTGTATTTGTTCTACAATTTTGCCTGCTATTTTTGCCTGTCCCACCGTTTTGGGTGTGCCTATTATCTGTATGTTCTTTTCTTCGCTAAAAGCATCGCTTATCCATTCAAAAGGCTGTACGGTAAACTGTTTCCACTCTTTTTGGAAGCGACGAATAAACAGCCCCGCATCGTGGTAGGGATCGTTAAGAAACGTACGGTCGATATCCCAATATATGCTTGCCTTACCATCGGTCATCAGGTGTTGTATAATATGTTCTTCGGCAGCATTAAGGGCATTAAAGCCGGCAAAAATGAGCCTGTCTTTTTTAAACGATTTTGAGAAGTGGCTGATGTTAGCAACAGCCTCCCTGTAAATAAGCCCCTGATAGCCTGCTCCTTTTTCTTTTAAGTGACGGTACAATGTGTCGTAATACTTGGGCAGTAATGCCCAAAACTCCAGATAATTTTTTATCATCTCGGTTTGGCTCTCTAAATCGAGCGACCAGTGCTTGATGTCCTCAATGTCTTTCAGGTACGAAAAAACGTGTTCGGGTGGCAGCAGGTAACGGTCTATTTCGTTAAAATCCTGCAATAGTGTTTTTGCCCAGTTGGCAAAACTTTCAAAGGGTTGTTGTTTTTCTTTTGGCGTAAGCTCCAGGTATATAGTGTAGAACTCAAACAGCAGCTCTATAGTGTCGATACTGCGAATGCCCGCAACGTCCTGCACAAAATCTTCTATACTGATAATTTCGGGAGCAAACACGGTAGTATCAAGCTGTCTTTTTAATGCTTCTATTAAAAATATTCTTGCTCTTTTATTGGGTAATACTATGGTTATACCCGAAAGCGTATTGCCGTAATTACTCAGTATTTGTGAGCTGAGTTTATCTAAAAAGGTTTCATTTAGCATATTGTAAAAATAATAAAACTCTTACCAAGCCTTATACAATCAAATTATTTTTTAGAACCTCTGGAAGCCAAAAAGCCCCAACCGCCTGAACCTAATAAAAATCCGAAAGCATACCATGCTCCGTTGTTATTAGGGGCGAAAACAGCTACATCATCATATAACAACATACCTACCAAACCTATGGGAGATATAATACCATGCAGCAAACCGCTCCAAAAGCCATATTGTTCTTCACTTGGGAAGTCGCAATGGGCTGTGTGGGCGCATGAAACCAATAAAAACAGCAATGCTAAGAGTAAGATAATTTTTTTCATGATTTTTAGTTTTATGATTGATTTAAAGCAAAATACCGCTATACAAGTTTACACAATTTATCTCATAAAAAATGCCCCCGCATTGCGGAGGCATCTTTCAATTTATTTTGAGTTGTAAAAATTACTCTTTTATAAGCTTAACTTCTACTCTTCTGTTTTGTGCTTTACCGGCAGCTGTTTTGTTTGATGCAATTGGTTTAGTTTCACCAAAACCTGATGACATCAATCTGTCTTTAGCAATTCCGTTTTCTACAAGGAAGTTAACTACAGCAGCAGCTCTGTTTTCTGATAGCGTTTGGTTAAGTTCGTTACTACCGTCGCTGTCTGTGTGACCTTCGATGCTGAATCTTGCTTGTGGGTATTCTTTAAAGATTTCTTTCATGTTTTGAAGCACAGGAAGTGTTTCATCTTTGAAAGAAGATTTACCACTGTTGAAAAGGATTGTTCTTGCGTACTCGTTAAGTTTTTTCATAACCTCATCGGTTACTTCAGGACAACCACGATTTGCAGTAGTACCTTTTACATCCGGGCAAAGGTCATCTTTGTCAAGTACACCGTCACCGTCAGTATCCGGCCATGGGCATCCATTATTAGCTCTCGGACCTGAAACTTCAGGACAGTTGTCATCAGCGTCAGTTATACCGTCGCCATCTGTATCAGGACAACCTTTCATGCTTGCAAGACCTGCAACATCCGGGCAGTTATCATCTTTGTCAGCGATACCGTCGCCATCTGTATCAGGACATCCTTGGAACTCAGGAAGACCTGCCTCGTTAGGACATAAATCGTCTTTGTCAGGAATACCGTCTAAGTCAGTATCAGGACATCCTTGGAACTGAGCAAGACCCGGTTCTTCCGGACATAAATCATCTTTGTCATAAATACCGTCTTTATCAGTATCTTTTCCGCCAAATTTGAAAATTACACCTGCAAAGTGCTGTATGTGTCTTGGCACGTTAGCTTCTGCTTGTTCTTCAAAAGTATGCTTGTATATAGATTGTAATGAAAGCCCCATGTTTTTAGCAAACCAAAACGTTACGCCTACGCCTCCGTTTAATGTACCATTACCTTTATCATCTATCCATGTATAACCACCACCTAAGTTAAGGCTTGGATCGAACCAACTGGTTCCTATAGCGTTCATAAAGCTGTAACGGATAGTAGCATCAGCAGCATAATAGGTAAGATCGCCCGGATTACTAACACTATAGTTTTGTGTACCCGGCTCACGAGATACTAATTTGTCTATTTGGTTTACAGAACCTGTAAGCCCTACAGAGAAGTTATTCCCTACGTTTCTTGACAATGTTACGTAAGAAACTGAAGGTATAATATTCCAGTGCTCTTTTGCTTTAAAATAACCACTAAACTGGTCACCAAACTCTGATGCAGAACCAAAACGGTTACTTACTGCATTGGCACCAAACGAAATGGCCCACGGATTGTTATCGTCCTGCGCATGGGCACTCAATCCCAATGCCATAAGAGCAGCAACGAATAGTTTGTTAAGATGTTTCATACTTTTTTATTTTAATTACATATAGGATTACATGCATACAAATGTAATCTGTTAAAAGATAATGGCAAAACGATTTATTAAAAATTATCCTACTAAACGGCTTAAATTGTAGTTAAATAATCGTTAATGCTTTCCCAACTTCTGTAAATGAAGCAATTGCCTTGTCTAAATGTGCCTGTGTATGGGCTGCCGAAAGCTGCACACGGATACGTGCTTTGTCTTTCGGAACAACAGGAAAAAAGAAGCCTATTACATATATTCCTTTCTTCAACAACTCATCTGCCATTACCTGAGAAAGTTTAGCATCATACAACATTACGGGCACAATAGCCGAGTCGCCGTCTATAATATCAAAACCTGCTTTTTTCATACCCTCTTTAAAATAGTTGGTATTCCATTCCAGTTTATCCCTCAACGAAGTATCTTTTTCCAGCAATTCAAACACCTTTATAGATGCACCTACTATAGCGGGGGCAAGCGAGTTCGAGAAAAGGTAGGGGCGCGAGCGTTGCCTTAACATCTCGATAATTTCTTTTTTACCTGTAGTATAGCCTCCCATTGCTCCGCCAAGGGCTTTGCCCAGTGTTCCTGTAATGATATCTACCCTGCCCATAACGTTTTTGGCTTCCAGCGTGCCTTTGCCTGTTGCGCCTATAAAACCGGCTGCGTGGCATTCGTCAACCATTACCATTGCATCATACTTATCGGCAAGGTCGCATATTTTATCAAGCGGGGCTACAAGCCCGTCCATAGAGAAAACACCATCGGTTACGATGATTTTAAAACGCCTGCCTTCTTCGTTAGCTTTTATAAGTTGCTCTTCAAGCTCCTGCATATTGCTGTTTTCATAACGGTAGCGTGCTGCTTTACACAGGCGCACGCCATCGATAATAGAGGCGTGGTTAAGACTGTCGGAAATTATGGCATCTTCTGCGCCAAGCAGCGGCTCAAACACTCCTCCGTTAGCATCAAATGCTGCTGCATACAGTATCGTATCTTCCGTACCGTAGAAATCGGCTATTTTTTGTTCCAGTTCTTTATGAATGTCTTGCGTACCGCAGATGAATCGTACGGATGACATACCGAAGCCGTGTGAGTCCAAAGTATCTTTGGCTGCCTGAATTACTTCGGGGTGCGATGACAGCCCCAAGTAGTTATTGGCACAAAAGTTAAGCACCTTGCTGCCATCGGTAAGTGTAATCTCGGCATCTTGTGGTGATGCAATAATGCGTTCTTTTTTATAAAGCCCGTTTTCTTTTATCGTTTCCAGCTCTTCAGCCAGATACTCTTTAATTTTTCCGTACATATTATATATAGTTTGTTTGTTGTTGTTCTGCCTCTCCCCCAACCCCTCTCCAAAAGAGAGGGGAGCAGGGCTTAATTATTTTTTGTCAGGCAAATATACATAAAGCTGTATTCCCCCTTTGGGGGTTAGGGGGCTAAATTTACCACATTTATTTCCTCTCCTATATATACGAGTGTTTTTTTAGCTACCTGTAAGCCCATTTGTTGTAATGCTTCGTCATAACTATTTAATTGCTTTTCATATTGGGGTAAATGAGTGCCTGTTTTATAATCTAACAAGTAGGCTTTACCGTTGCTTACTGTTACCCTGTCGGGCTTTATGGTTGGCATACCTAACCCTATTATACGCTGCTCGTTATATACTACCGCATCGGGCATAAAAAATATTGCCAGTTCCGGGTGGTGTATTATCTGTTTAAGTGTTTGGGTTACTTCCTCTTTTTGTCCTTGCGTTATCAACCCCGATTCTGTTGCTTTTATTACGGCAAGCGGTATGTCATCGGCAGTTTTTACAAATGCGAGTATTTCGTGCATTACATTTCCAAATTCTATGGCTTTTAGTTGGGTACTGCCCCACATCAGGGCTTCGCGCTTGGCTATTTTTACGGCACGCGGGTTCAGGCGTTGTTGTACTACCTGTATGGTGGGTTGTTGCTGTGTTTCTTCATCAGGTACGGATATTCGTTTGGGGGCGCCAAATTCATATTCGTTCTTGTTGTTGTCATAAATACCTTTGCTTTGCAGGAATTTTATGAAGAATGACGACATATTATCGGTAAGCTCGCCATTAGCTTTAGTATTTCGTGCCGATATAATATACAACTGTTCTTCGGCACGGGTAAGGGCTACATAGAGTATATTGATGTTATCCAGCAGTTCTTCCTGCTCCTTAATAGTATAGAGTGCTGCACCACGCTCGCCATAATCGGCTACGCTTTTGTTACGGTCTATCAATGCTTTTTCGAACCCAAAGGTTTCATCTTCCAGCTCCAGCCACATTTTGCTGCGCGGCGCGCGGGCATAATCTTCTTCGGCAAAGGGTAATATCACTACGGGAAACTCCAGTCCTTTTGCCTTATGTATGGTCATGATACGAACGGCATCGTTACCTTCGGGCGAGGGTATGCTGAATTTAGAGCCGTTGGTATCCCAATAGGTTAAAAAATCGGATATGCCGGACTGGGTGCGGATGTCGCGCTCTAATACCAAATCCAAGAAATACTGCACGTAGCTCTGGTTGGCTTTTTCTTTTATAAAGGCATCTACTATGGTTTCTACGGCTTCGTATAATGATTTTTTACGGCATCCTTTAAAAGAGATGTGTATATCGTAGGTGTTCAGCCATTTTTCCAGAGCTTCTTCGGTGGGCTGCTCCATGCCTTCGGCTATAAAGTGGTGTATGGCTTCGCCCATTTGGCGGCTGTTTGCCACAAAGTATAAAAAGTGGGCTTTTGCTTCTTTGTTTTCATTGCTCTTTAAGTAGCGCAGCAGGTTTACTATCAGCTTTACTTCGGTGGCATTTTCTATCAACAGCGTTTCGGATGACAGTATGGGTATGCCCTGCTCGGTAAGGTAGTTTGCCAGCAGTACGCCGGGTTGTCGCTTTCGCGTGAGCAATACCATATCTTTATACATAAAGCCTTGTGCTTTTACTTTGTGTATTGTGGCGAGTGTGGCTTCGAGGTACAGCTCGTCTCGATTTGGGGTATCTTCATCTGTAGCATCTGCTTCGGGTACAAAAACAATGTTTGCATACCCGCCTTGCTTGGGGTTATATAGCTGCCTGCTGTTGCGGTACATAGAGCTGTAATCTTCATTTAGAAACTCGTTTGACAACAGCGAAAAAAAATCGTTATTAAAATCAATAATCGTGTCGTAACTTCTGTAATTGGTTTCTAAGTTTATTACTCCTTTATCAGGATTTGAGAAGGGGTTTAAGCCTTTGCTCAAATCGATAAACTGCTCTGCCTTACCGCCACGCCAGCGGTATATGGATTGCTTGGGGTCGCCCACCAGCATTAGCGAGCCTTTTATACCCATATCTTCGGATGCCAATGCATTGTCTATAAGCGGTATCAGGTTTTGCCATTGCATTTGGCTGGTATCCTGAAACTCATCGATAAAAAAGTGGCGGTATCGCTCGCCCAGTCGCTCATATATAAAGGGGGCGGGCTGGTTTTGTATTTCTTTATGGATTATGGCATTAAACTCGGATATAGAGAGTACATTTTGGTCTTTTTGTATGCGCTCCAGTTCCTGCCCTATGGAGTTGAGTAAGGATAGCGGTGTTATATTTTTAAGGAACGCCTCATAAAAGTTTTTCTTTTCGTAGTTTTTATATACTAATTTAAGGAGTTGTAAAAGTTGTGGTTTAATGCCCTCTGCAGCGTTTGGGTTTTTTGCGGTTTTATTAATGCTTATATCTTCCGGCTCGTAGTACTTTTTATTACTGTAATTTAAAGTTCCATCGGCTATACTTGCTATATGTTTCATAAAATGGGCATTTATCCATTTTGGGTCTATACCCTCCTGTTCCAACAGGGCATTAAGCTGATGCCCCAGCGTTATGCATTCTGCCTCCAGTTGCGCTACGGCCTGCTGCAGTTTTACTTTTACCGTTGTAAACTCTTCTATTGTTTTTTCTTTAAACTGGTTTAGTTCATTACGGTTGTTTTCGTTTATCAGGAGCTTGCCGGTTTCAAAAAGTTCGTAGGTAACATCCCAGCTTTTATCGTTATCGGTTTTATCGAGAGAGAAATCAACAAGCAAATTGGTTAATTCTTCATTTTCGCCTGCTTTGGCAATAATGGCATCTACGGCTTCTTTTAACAAATTTTCGGTTTCGAGCGAAACATCAAACGATACCGAGAGGTTCAGATCGTGCGCAAAGGCACGGATAACTTTGTGGGTAAACCTATCGATGGTAGAAATATCAAACGAGGCATAATTGTGTATGATGTGTTTGATTATTGCTTTGGATTTGTCTTTTATTGTGGCAGGCGACAGCCGGGTTTCTGCGGATAAAACTTGCATTAGCGCTGCGCCTTTTTCCGAAGGTTCGTCTTTAGCAAAGTCCGAAAGGTTAAAAATTATTCGGCTTTTCATCTCTTCCACAGCTTTATTGGTAAAGGTTATGGCAAGTATTTTTCGGTAAGCATCATCGGCAGTGGCAAGAAGCACTATCTTTAAGTACTCTTTTACAAGCATGTAGGTTTTGCCCGATCCTGCCGAAGCGTTATATATAGAAAATGCAGTTTTATTCACCTTATTTTATGATATTTAATATTTCGTAAGAGAAATTATAACAAAATCTTATTTCTTTTTAGAGCATAAATCTCTAAATTTGGATTAAATTTAATACTAATCTTTTAAAACCACACATACCATGGCTTTTGAATTACCTAAACTTCCTTATGCGTATGATGCTCTTGAGCCTCATATTGATGCCCGTACGATGGAAATACACCACACGAAGCACCATAACGCTTATACTACTAACCTTAATAATGCGATAGCGGGTACTGACCTTGAGGGTAAAACTATTGATAATATACTTATAAACCTTGACCCGGCAAATACTGCTGTGCGAAATAACGGCGGAGGGTTTTATAACCATAACCTGTTTTGGCAGGTAATGTCGCCAAATGGTGGCGGACAGCCACAGGGTGACCTTGAAGAGGCTATTGATAAAGCTTTCGGGTCGTTTGATGAGTTTAAAGCTAAGTTTTCCAAAGCGGCAGCCACACAGTTTGGCTCAGGATGGGCATGGCTATGCGTACACAAAGGCGGTAAGCTGGAAATTTGTGCTACTCCTAACCAAGACAATCCGCTGATGCCCGAAACAGGGTGCGGAGGAACGCCAATACTGGGTCTTGACGTTTGGGAGCATGCTTACTATTTAAACTATCAAAACAAACGTCCTGATTATATTGATGCTTTCTTTAATGTTATTAACTGGGAAGAAGTAGCAAGACGTTATGCTATGGATAAATAAACAGGTAGAAATTTTTTATAAAAAGCGGATGCTCCTTAAAAAGGCATCCGCTTTTTTGATTGATCCTGAAATGTAATATAAAAATAAAAGCGGAAACTGTCGTCTCCGCTTCCGCCCCCAAAAAATACCGTAAAAATTAATTTACTATACATTTTAGGTGCAAAAATATTCTATTATAATTTATAACACAATTATTTATTTAAAATATTAATTTTAAAATTTAATATTTATATATTTAATGCGCTTTTTAACAAAAAACATGCTGAAAGTATTGAGAGTAAAACTTAACGTTATTAAATATATAATGCTAAAAAATAGTCTGCTCCGGGTAAATTTTGAATTGTAGGAAAAAGAATAAAAAAAAGCGGGAAGTAAAATTCCCGCTTTTTTGCCCCCAAAATACCGTAAAAATTAATTTACTATTGCTATTTGATGCCAAAGGTAAGGTAACATGCCTCCCTATAACAACTCTTTTAGATGAAAAGGGTAAATAATCGATTAGCTGCAATTTGTAGTTTTGTACCTGAAAAACTATAGGAAATATAGGCACAAAAAAAAAGCGAAAACTTTAAAGTTTCGCTTTTTGCCCCCAAAATACCGTAAAATTAATTTACTATTGCTATTTGATGTCAAATGTAGGGCAAGACCCCTGTTGACACCAACTCTTTTAGATGAAAAGGACAAAAAATCGATTAACTGCAGTTTGTAGCTTTATAACGGAAAAACAACAGGAAGTATAGGCACAAAAAAAAAGCGAAAACTTTAAAGTTTCGCTTTTTGCCCCCAAAATACCGTAAAAATTAATTTACTATTGCTATTTGATGTCAAATGTAAGGTAAGACCCCTGTTGATACCAACTCTTTTAGATGAAAAGGGTAAAAACCCGATTAACTGCATTATTATCCAATCGGGACTACAGTATTAAAGAGTGTCAGGCTCTATATGAATAAGAACATTCCCAAACTCAGGAAATTCAATCCTTAACCCGTCCTGTAGGTTATGTGCCAGTTCATGCCCGTGCCTTACGGTAATGTTGCCATCAACAACGGCATGAAGATCTACATGATACTGCATACCTGCTTTACGAACGTAGCATTTTTCTGTAGCCACTATGCCATCTACCTCTTTTGCCACTTTCCTTATATTAGCAATAACATCGTCATACAAATGTTCGTCCATAATTTCGCCCAGCGCAGGCCTGAATATCTTATAGGCATTATACAATATAAATCCTGAAGCAAATAGTGCAGCCCAATCGTCGGCAGTTTCATACCCATCACCAAAAATTACGGCAATGGCAATACCCAAAAATGCGGCTACCGATGTTATAGCATCACTGCGGTGGTGCCAGGCATCTGCCTTTAGTGCCGAGCTGTTTGACTGTAGTGCTTTTCGCATTACAATTCTAAAAGATATTTCTTTCCAGATAATAAGCCCTCCCAGAAAAATAAGTGTCCACGGTTTAGGAGGCTCATGGGGTGTAGTTACATTTATAATACTCTCATAGGCAATAACCACTGCCGATATTATTAAAAATCCTACTACTATAAAGGTTATAAGGGGTTCGGCACGCCCATGCCCGTACGGGTGATTTTTATCGGGAGGTCTGTTGGTATATTTTAAGCCGAATAGTACCAGAAATGACGAAAAGATATCGGTAGTTGACTCTATAGCATCAGCTATCAAGGCATACGAATTGCCAAAAACTCCGGCTAAAGCCTTTACAGCAGCTAAAACAATATTTGTAGCAATACTAAAGTAAGTGGCTTTAACGGCTGTTTGGTGATTGTTGTTCATGCCTGCAAAAGTATAAATAACTTTACAGAGAAGGTTTAACTTTACAAAACCTTTGTAAAACAAGGAAGCGGAAACTATAGTTCCCGCTTCCTCTCCCCAAAAATATCGTAAAAATTAATTTTTACTTGCTATTTGAAAGCAAATATAAATTATGGTTGAATACCTTGCAACACCTATCGATAAAAAGTATAAAAAAACGTTAAAATGAGTTATTAAATAATTATCTGCTCATTATTATATTGTTATACCCGCAAGAAGCAGATGGCTTAGGTATATAACAAAAGAAAGCGGAAACGTTCGGTTTCCGCTTTCTTGCCCCCAAAAATACCATAAAATTAATTTACTAATGCTATTTTGATTAAATGTACAAAAAACACCACAAAACAATAAACAAAATGGATGAAATGCTATAAAAATCGATGAAATACATAATTTTAATAGGCGCGGGCATCGTTACCCTCATAAAAATTGATAAAGGCACGATTGACTACCCTATTACCGCCCGGCGTAGGATAATCTCCCGTAAAGTACCAGTCGCCCAGATTTTTAGGGCAGGCTTTATGCAAATTCTCAACGTTTTGAAATATTATTTTAACTTCGGCTTTTATATCGTCCGCTTTCAGCAATTCTGCTATCTTATCCGAAATTTCCTCATCTGTAAACGGGGCATAAAAATCTTTCACATAGTTTACTACATCAGCATCAGCCGTGTTTTCCTGTGCTTTCGATTTTTGATATACCTCATCTACTATATGCTGCATGCCACGCTCTTTCAGCAGGGCAAGCGCTGCCTGAAATGCCACTAAGCCTTCCAGTTTTGCCATATCAATACCATAACAATCTGGATAACGTATTTGCGGAGCAGATGATACTACCACAATACGTTTCGGGTTTAGCCTGTCCATCATTTTAATGATACTCTTTTTCAGTGTAGTACCGCGCACAATACTGTCATCAATAATAACAAGATTGTCTTCGGGCTTTATTACTCCATAGGTAACGTCATACACGTGTGCCACAAGGTCGTCGCGGCTGCTGTCTTCTGTAATAAAAGTGCGCAGCTTGGCATCCTTAATGGCTATTTTTTCGGTACGTATTTTTACCGAAAGTAACTCTTTCAGCGTTTCCTCTGTCAGTGTATGCCTGTTTTGCAGTATATGATTGTTTTTTCTTTGGTTCAGGAAATCCTGCGCAGCCTCTACCATCCCAAAAAAGGATGTTTCGGCAGTATTGGGTATATAGCTGAAAACACTGTTATCAGTATCATTATTTATAGCCTTTAGCACCTGTGGCAGTATGAGCCTGCCCAGCTCTTTGCGCTCGCGGTATATCTCGGCATCGCTGCCTCGCGAAAAGTAAATACGTTCAAACGAACAGGCTTTTTTAGTGGTGGAGGGGATAATTTCTTTTACTGATACATTACCGCCTTTTTTAATAATAATGGCATGTCCCGGCTCAAGTTCTTTCACATCTTCAAACTGTACGTTGAAAACTGTTTGTATAACCGGTCTTTCGGATGCCACTACGGCAATCTCATCATCCTGATAGTAGTATGCGGGGCGAATGCCCGCAGGGTCGCGAAACACAAAGCTGTCGCCATGCCCAAAAAGCCCTGCCATGGCATAACCGCCATCCCATTGCTTGGAGGCGCGCCTTAGTATGCGGGCTACATTGAGCCTCTCGGATATTATAGCCGATGCTTCCTGCTTACTGTATCCTTCATTTTTACAATCTTGGTATAACTCGGCAACTTCATCATCCAGAAAATGACCTATTTTTTCCATTACCGTTACGGTATCGGCAAGTTCTTTTGGGTGCTGCCCCAGTTCTACAAGGCTTTCAAAAAGTTCCTTTACATTTGTCATGTTAAAGTTACCTGCCACAATAAGGTTGCGATGCATCCAGTTGTTTTGCCTTAAAAACGGGTGAACGCTCTCGATACTGTTTTTGCCAAAGGTACCGTAGCGCACGTGTCCTAAATATACTTCGCCCACATAGGGCACTTCATTTTTCAGTAAAGCCGTATCTTCATTATATTCGGGGTGTGCGGCAAGCTCATCACTTATCCGGCTGTTTATTTGGGTAAAAATATCCTGTATGGGCTGCTGCTGGTTGGAGCGCACCCTACTGATGTAGCGTTGCCCCGGCTGTACATCCATTTTAATACTGGCAAAACCGGCACCATCCTGCCCGCGGTTGTGCTGCTTTTCCATCAGCAAATACATTTTTTGTATGCCGTAAAAAGCTGAACCGTATTTTTGTTTATAATAGTCTAAAGGCTTTAACAGCCTTAAAAGCGCAATGCCGCATTCGTGTTTAATAGCGTCGCTCATAAATTATACTCCTTCCTGTTGTGTTGTTGTTTATTAAAAAAAGCCCCGTAATGAGGCTCTGGTATTATTCTTCATCTTCCAGCAAAATATCAAACTGGGTTAGTGCTTTAAATTGTTGTAAGCGTTCCAGCACCTCTTCTTTTGTGAGGTTTATCATTCGTTCGGCTCCAAATTTTTCTACACAAAACGATGCCATGTTTGAGCCATATATAATGGCGTTTTTCATGTTCTCGAAGGAGATGTTTTCGCTTTGGGTTATATATCCTGCAAATCCTCCTGCAAAGGTATCGCCTGCTCCTGTAGGGTCAAACACTTCCTCCAGCGGTAATGCGGGTGCAAAAAACACTTCTTTTTTATGGAATAGTAATGCGCCGTGTTCTCCTTTTTTTATCACTACATATTCAGGACCCATTTGGCGTATTTTGGCTGCTGCCTTTACTAAGGAGTATTCTCCTGATAGCTGGCGTGCCTCTTCGTCATTTATGGTAATAACATCTACTCTTTTTATTACTTCGAGTAGTTCGGGCAGTGCGCAGTTCATCCAAAAGTTCATGGTGTCGAGCACTATCAGTTTTGGCTGTTTTTCCATTTGATCGAGCACACTCATTTGCGTAAGCGGGTGCAGGTTGCCCAGCAGTACTACATCGGCATCTTTATAATGCTGGGGTACTACGGGTTTAAAATCGGCAAGAACATTAAGCTGCGTGTCCAGCGTGTCGCGCGAGTTAAGGTCGTTATGGTAACGCCCGCTCCAAAAAAAGGTTTTACCGCCTTTTACTACTTCCAGCCCTGTAATATCGATATTTCTTTCGGTAAGCAGGTCGATGTATTCCTGCGGAAAATCTTCGCCTACTACTGATACTATTGCCTGTTGCAGTTTAAAAAATGATGCCGAAAGCCCTATGTAGGTGCCTGCTCCTCCTAAAATTTTATCGGTTTTTCCAAAAGGTGTTTCGATGGCATCAAAGGCTACCGTTCCTACAATCAGTAATTTATTCATAATACGGGTTGAAATTTGAAGCTGCAAAGATACTTGATAAGTTACAATTTACAAAACGAATAGCTTTTATTGGCAATACTATAAGACTGTATAGAAAAATAGGCTGCCTAAAATTTAGACAGCCTTGTATTACTGGTAAAACGCTTCAATTTTGTATATCGGTTATCTTTTCTTTATCGCTTTCTTTATAAGAAAGTATATAAGGTATAATTACTTTTCCCTTTTTAATTCTTTAATCTTTAGTTTAAGATATTTTCTTACTAATAAATATAAATCTGCAACTATTGTTAACAGGATTATATATAGTATCGAAGGTAATAGTGTTATAATAATTTCTCCCATAATTTATCGTATTTAGTTTTCATTGTTTTCATACTATGCAATTATTATTAAAAACAAAAAGCAGCCATTAATGACTGCTTCTTGTTTTTAATATTAGTTTTAGGGCAAGTTTAATTATAACAAATATTACCATAAAATATAATAAGTAAATACTTAGAGTAAAATAGTTTGCTACATAATATGTATCGCCGATATTAATAAAAAATACTTCTTCTTTAAAAATAAAGCCGAGCGTTACAGCAATAACAGCGATTATCACTAAGAATATAATTGACTTAATTTTCATATAGTAAAATTATTTTCATCCAAAAAAAACGCATTATAAAGAGTAAAATTTCCCATCCTTATATCATTAAAATTCAAATCAGGTATAATTGTGCTGATTAATTTTTCAGGAAACGGATTAAACATCATTTTATATCTAACTATTGATTCAATTATCAACAAAAGAATCATTGAATACAAAATTCAAGTTCGAGTTCTCCTTTTGAAGCTCTATAAGTATTGAAATTATATAATACTGGATACTTACCATAATAGTCAGCACTAAAAGTTGTATCTATATTACCAGTAAAGTATTTTTTATATCCATTATCAATAGAAATGTATAGTGTATCATTAACGTTTCCTTTCAGTTTAATATATTTTGTAGTATAATTTTCTTTTGATTTAGGAAACAGCGTGTCTGTAATTTCGTCATCGAAATTAGTAATTTTGTATGTTTTAACTATTTTGCCATCAGAGCAGGATGCAAAGAGGACACTAATAAATAGTAACAGGTTTATATAAATAGTTTTCAAAATAATTATTTTAGTTTGTTGGTATTAATTGAGAACTATAAGTAGCTTTACAATCAGTAGAACTCAAGTTTGATAGGTACCTCAAGTTCCCATTTTGATGCCAATCATATATATTATCTACTATGTTCGATAAATTTGAGAATGCAGCAATATTCCTGCCCTGTAGATTATTATACATATCTCTACTTCCTTTAAACAAAGTAAGATATTAAAAAGCAGCCACTAAATAATAGCAGCTACTTTTTTGGTTAGACTTTATAGTTTTCTTCACGAGAAAGTAAACAAGATATATTATCTTTCCCTTTTTAATTTCTCAATCTTTAATTTAAGATATTTTCTTACTAATAAGTATAAATCTGCAACTATTGTTATACAGATTATATATATTATCGTCGGTATAAATAATAAAAAAACTTCTCCCATAATTTATAGTATTTTAATTAGCACTTTCTAACTATGCATAAAAATTTAGACAGCCTCTTTTTCGTATGAAAAATTGACGTTTAATTACTTCTACCCTTACAACTTCTTATTCGCTTTTATTATTATCCTAACAACTAAATATGCAAGATATATAAGCCCAATAATTAACAGCAATACAACAAATTGCCATATAAACAACCATATACTAACATCTTCTACTTCTTTCATACTTCTTAGTTTAAATAATTAGTCAAAAAAATTATCTTGTAATGTTACAATACCCGACGCAGCACCTGTTTCAATATTAATTTTCAGTTGATAATTCATAGTTTCAGGCACAGTAGCATCTAAACCTAAAACACTCAATCCATATTTCATATCACCATTAATATTTATTGTAACAATTCCATTAGCAACAGAATGCTCATATGCTATTATCTCAAATTCAGTGGCAAATTCAACAGGTCTTATTTTTGGTGTTATGCTTACAATACTATATTCCTGAGTTGGTGTTTTAAGTTTTGATTTTACTGTTAATTCTAACTTGAATAAAATAATATCTTTAAACTCTGCTGTAAACTTAGTTATTTTAGTTGGTTTATCAGGATCTGGGTTTAATATTGAATCGTCATCCAGCGTCTCAGATTCAAAAGTAGGAATTTCATTAATCAAGTCTATTAAATCATCTTCAGAATCAATCTGTATTGTAATTTCTGAACCATGATTATCAAATGACCATTCTCCAGAACCAATAATATCATTAAGTAAATCTTCCGCTAATATAGAAGGGTTAAGCTGTACTGGTTGTGTAACAATTGTCTGCCCCTCTACAAAACTATAATCTGAACCCGATTGAGGACCACCAGAGCCGTTTCCGCCATTTCCATTCCCTCCTGAACCTCCGGTTCCACCTCCAGAGCCAGTTCCCCCGCCTCCGCCTCCGGTACTGCCACCGCTTCCGCCGGAGCCATTTCCTCCCGAACCGCTTCCGCCTCCATCATCACAACCTACATATACATAGCTCAATGTTGATTCCTCAATAACCCATGTACTGCCTCCTACCTGGCAATTAGGGTTTCCGGGTTCATGTTCATTCCCCGCTTCGCATCGCCATTTCCCTACATAGTTTTGTACTGCATCAAAACAACTAATGTTAACCAATCCTCCTCCGTTTCCTGATACAAGAGGAACTATTTGTGTTTTGGAAAGTATGGTTTCAGCAGGTAGTTTATCCAATTCGGCAAGTTCTACGGTGGTAAAATCATACTTGAAATAATATCCGTTATACTCCCCGTCAGCAGGGCGATATTCTAAAACTATATTTTCAATTTCGTTACTTGTTCTAACATCTCTGCGGGTGTTAAAAGTAAAGGTATGTTTCCCATCATACTCTGCATAGAGTGCTACCTCATCTTCGATATAAAGGTCAGGGTCAATATTTTCTTTCAATCGTGTTAACTCTTGGTTTACAACCGCTGAATTAGGATAGTTTTCTTTGTTTAGCTTTTTGTAAACAATTTCACTTGCCGGGAGCGATTTTGGTTTCACACCAAATTGTCGGGCTTCGGGGGTTGCATCATCATTATCTGACGAACAAGAAAAAAACAATAATGCTGCCATGCCTAAAAGCACAGATAATAGGAGTTTTTTCATACTGTTTATTAATTTTAAATATTGGATTGCTAAATGTAAAAAATTTATACACAAATAAAAATATAATTTACGAAAATAAATATACCCAACAATAGGTATATTTGTTATAAAAAAAACAGCCACCCAAAAGGCGGCTGCTTCATAAAAAAATATCTAACTAACCCAATTACTCTATTTCACTAACTCTCAGGGTGTTTACCATACCTTTATCGGCTACGGGCATAGCCACAAGGTTGATGAGCATATCGCCTTTTTCTACATATCCTTTTTCAAGTGCCATGGCGTTTACATCTTCTACCGTTTCATCGGTACTGCGAAGCTCGTTATAATAAAAAGCGTTTACACCCCATAGCAGGCTAAGTTGCGACAGTATGTTTCTGTTGGATGTAAATACCAGTATGTGCGACTGTGGTCTCCATGCCGATATTTGGAACGCGGTATATCCGCTATTGGTGAGCGTGCTGATGGCTTTTGCATTAATTACATTTGCCATTTGTGCTGCGTGGTAGCATATTGATTTGGTAATGAAACGCTTGGTGCGCACCTTTGGGGTGTCTTGCGGTACGTGAATCATCGGAGAGTCTTCAACCGCCTCGATAATTTGCGTCATTTTCTCAATTACCTGTACGGGGTAGTTTCCTACCGATGTTTCGCCTGACAGCATTACGGCATCCGCACCGTCCATAACCGAGTTGGCTACGTCGTTTACCTCTGCCCTTGTTGGGGTAAGGCTGGTAATCATGGTTTCCATCATTTGTGTTGCCACAATTACAGGTATTCTGGCCGTTTTGGCGCGGTGTATTAGTTTCTTCTGGATAAGGGGTACTTCCTGTGCAGGTACTTCTACACCAAGGTCACCCCTTGCTACCATAAGCCCGTCGCAAAATGCTACAATTTTGTCGATGTTTTCTACCGCTTCGGGTTTTTCTATTTTAGCTATAATCGGAATTTTATGGTCGGCATGCTCTGCAATAAGGTCTTGCAGCTCCTCAAGGTCTTTTGATGTTCTTACAAACGAAAGGGCTATCCAGTCTACCCCTGCCTGTATGGCAAATTTGGCGTCTTTAATATCTTTTTTGGTAAGCGCGGGTAACGACAGTTTTGTGTTTGGCAGGTTTACTCCTTTTTTAGATTTTAAAGGGCCGCCTTGTATTACTACTGCTTTTACCTCTGTTGTTCCGTTTGTTTCCAGTACTTCAAATATAAGTTTACCGTCGTCAAGCAAAACTCTTTCGCCTGGATTTACATCTCGGGGAAATTCTTTGTAGTTCATATAAACCTTTTCGGCAGTACCGGGTACATCTTCTGCGGTTTGAAAGGTAATAATATCGCCGGGAGCTACCACCACGTCTTCTTTCATTACTCCAACGCGCAGCTTAGGGCCCTGCAAGTCGCCAAGTATAGAGGTGTTATAGCCAAACTCTTCGTTAAGGCTTCTTATTATTTGTATGCGCTCTGTTACATCAGTATAATCAGCATGCGAAAAGTTAATCCTGAATACATTTACACCGGCATCAATCATGTCTTTAATTACTTCCCTGGTGCTGCAGGCAGGACCTAATGTGGCTACAATTTTGGTTTTCTTTCTTGTCGGCATTCTATTAAAAAATTAAATTGTTTTTAGATTTGAGTTTATTATGTTCAATTGTGTAGGCTGTAGCAATATGCTTTATGCCCAGTAGTTTGTTAACTACGGCATCGGGCACAAAAAAAGAGGGTATATTTTCTACTTTAAGTATATAATCTACCTTCTTTAGTTCGGGCAGCAAATAGCTGCTGGTTGTTATATCTATTTCGGCTTCGCTAAATAATGATATTGTTTCATTTTGCTGTTGTGAAACAGCCCTACTGCTTTTATTTTGTATAAGGTTCCAAGTGGTATCAGTATCGGCATCTTCAAAAATAAACCTGGAAAAGCAGCTTTCTGTTTTGGCTGATTTTACGCTTATATCCTTACGGCTTTTTTCGAGCAGTATATTTAAATTTTGATTTATAAAATAGGCAAGCCTATAATCTTCTGTCGAAGAATGTATGGCAATCAATTCATAATCAATAGTTACAAAATCGTCGATTTGTAGTTTGTGAATAGCCATTTCATATCCAAATAAGCCGTAAATATAGCATATATAAATAATAAAAAACAGTGTAAAAATTAAGTTTACGATAAATTAATCACGAAAACGTTTTAGTTAGCCGTAAAGTTCATTTATTTTTTGTTAATTTTTTCCTGAAATGCAAAATATGCTCTTTGAGAGGCTTTTTCTTCTGATTTTTTCTTTGAGGTAGCGCGTGCTTTTGATACTATTTTGCCGTCTATTTTCAGTCGTACCCCAAAATACTTTTGTCCTTCCACACCATTATCTTCATATACTTCAAAATAGAATTTCTTTTTTTCTTTCTGGCACCACTCTATAAGCAGGCTTTTGTAGCTTATAACCTTGCCTTCCAGCTTGGGTATATCTACATAAGGAATTATTACTTTTTTGTATATAAATTTTTCGCAGTAGGCAAAGCCCCTGTCCAGATATATAGCGCCTATAAAGGCCTCGAAAAGGTTGCCGTATATGTTTTCGCCAAAATGCTGTGCAGATACTTTGCTCTCTACCCATTGTATAAGGTTTAGGTCGCGCCCAAGCTCGTTAAGGTGTTCACGACTCACTATTTTAGATCGCATTTTGGTAAGGTAGCCCTCATCGCCCGTAGGTACTTCGGTAAAAAGGTGGGCAGCTATAACCGAGCCAAGCATGGCATCGCCCAAAAACTCAAGTCGTTCATAATTTACGGGGTTACCGTTATTATCAACTTTATTAGAAGAGCGGTGAGTAAAGGCTCTGCGGTAGTGTGCCAGGTTTATAGGATTAAAACCCAGCAGCTTTTTCATTTCGTCAAAAAAAATCCCGTCTTCCGGAGAGCGACGGGATTGGTTGAATATTTTTTTTATTACGCCCATAACCTGTCGTTACAGTTCGAGTTTTTTTACCAGCACACAAGCATTGTGCCCGCCAAACCCAAATGTATTGCTCATAACCACATTCATATCTCGTTTTTGAGCCGTGTTAAATGTAAAGTTTAATCGGGCATCAATATTTTCGTCATCAGTAAAGTGGTTTATGGTAGGGGGTACAATACCGTGTTTTATAGAGAGTATTGAAGCAATAGTTTCTATAGCTCCTGCCGCGCCCAGCAAATGCCCCGTCATACTCTTGGTCGAGTTAAGGTTAAGGGTATAAGCATGCTCGCCAAATACTTCCAGTATTGCCTTAGATTCGGCAATATCGCCCAGCGGTGTCGATGTACCGTGCATATTTACACCATCTACATCCTGCGGAGTAAGCCCGGCATCGCGCAAGCAGTTAATCATTACATTTTTAGCACCCAGCCCCTCAGGGTGTGGTGCGGTAATGTGGTGGGCATCGGCACTCATACCGCCACCGCCTATCTCGCAGTATATGGTTGCTCCTCTGGCTATGGCATGTTCATACTCTTCAAGTATTAATGAGCCTGCGCCTTCGCCCAGTACAAAGCCCTCGCGGTCTTTATCCATAGGTCGGGATGCCGTAGCGGGGTCGTCATTACGGGTAGATAGGGCATGCATGGCGTTAAAACCACCCATACCGGCTATAGTTACCGCTGCCTCGCTGCCGCCGGTTACCATAACATCGGCATGACCCAGGCGTATATAGTTAAAGGCATCTATAAGCGCATTTGTAGAGGATGCACAAGCCGAAACGGTTGTAAAGTTTGGACCTCTGAAACCATATTTTATAGAAATATGCCCTCCGGCAATATCGGCTATCATTTTTGGGATAAAGAAGGGGTTAAATTTTGGGACACCGTTACCGTTAGCCCACCCGATGACTTCTTCCTGAAAAGTTTCGAGCCCGCCTATACCGGAACCCCAGATAACGCCTACCCTGTCTTTATCAAGTTTTTCAAAATCAAATTGGGCATCTTTAACGGCTTCGTCAGTAGCAACTATTGCATACTGTGCATAACGATCCATTTTTCTTGCTTCTTTTCTGTCTATAAAATCTTCAACGTTGAAATTTTTTACTTCGCAGGCAAATTTGGTTTTGAAGTTAGTAGTATCAAAATAAGTAATAGGTGCTGCACCGCTTTTACCGGTAATAAGCCCTTGCCAGTATTCCTGTACCGTATTGCCTATTGGGGTAAGTGCGCCCAGACCTGTTACTACAACTCTTCTTAATTTCATAAAGTAAATTTTATAGTTTCAATTTATAGAACAATACCCATGTATCTCTTTAATCGTGTAGTAAGAAACATGGGCATCTGTAATATTTATGAATGTCTTTACTAAGGTAAAAGCCGTTCATTTGTTTTTTAAAGCGGCACGCTCTAAAGTGCAATAAATAATAACATCCATGTAATTATAGCTACATGGATGTTAGGTATTTATTACTTTTTTGCTTCTTCTATGTAAGAAATAGCCTGACCAACAGTAGAGATGTTCTCAGCCTGATCGTCCGGAATTTGAATATCGAATTCTTTTTCAAACTCCATAATAAGCTCAACAGTGTCTAGAGAGTCTGCCCCTAAATCATTTGTGAAGCTCGCTTCTGAAACAACTTCGTTTTCGTCAACACCTAATTTGTCTACGATAATCGCTTTTACTCTTGATGCAATGTCTGACATAATCTTTAATTTTAGAATTTAAATTGAATGGCAAAAATAAAAAACTTTATTTTAAAACAACGTTTTCCCTCGAAAATGTGAGTACTAAAATAAAAAATAAATTTTACAAATATGGCAATGCCTCGTGTTTTTGCAGATTATTATTCTTTTTTTTGCAATATAAAACCATACTATTAATGAAAAAAACAATTCTCTTTGCTTCTGGTGGCGGTTCTAATGCTCAGCAAATAATGAACTATGCGAAGCAAAAAGGCTGTTATACCATAGCTGCCGTTTTTACCAACAACCCCAACGCGGGGGTTGTAGAAAAGGCAAAAAGTAATGAGATACCCACCATAATTTTTACCCGCGAGGAGCTAAATAACGGTTGGGTATTGCAAAAAGTAAACGAAATAAACCCCGACCTTATCGTACTGGCGGGTTTTTTATGGAAATTTCCGAGCAGTATTATAGCTGCCTACCCGCAAAAAGTGATAAACATACACCCGGCATTGTTGCCCAACTATGGCGGTAAGGGTATGTATGGCATGCATGTGCACCGCGCCGTGTATGAAAACAGGGAGGCAGCAAGCGGTATTACCATACACTATGTAAATGATAATTATGATGAGGGTAACATTATACTGCAAAAGAGTGTGGATATACAGGAATGTGCAACGCCCGAAGCCGTAGCCCAAAAAGTACTGGAGCTGGAGCACGAGCATTTGCCGAAGGTTATAGAGGAACTTTTAAATACTAAAACATAAGAACAGATGAAGCAATTTTTACTATTACTGTGCCTAACGGTTTTTACACTAGCAAACTCGCAGGAAAAAATAGAACTTTATGCATTTGGATTTTCAATGGAAGCACCCAAAGAGTGGTTTACTCAGGAAAGTGAAGATGACTTGAGAGAGAATCTAAACCGTTTAGACCTTACACCAGAGCTAAAGGATGTATTTCTTAAAAACCTGAGCGAAAAAGGAACTTATATGGCTTTTTATAAATATGATTTTAAAAAGTACAGCGGTATTATTCCAACCATAAATCTTATTATAAAAAAGATAAACGGAAAAAACTATGAGCATTTTAAAAAAGTACTCGAAGCTACAGAAAAAAAATACCCTGAGATTATAAAGAATTATAAAACCGTATCGATAAAAGATATAATGATTTCGGGAAATAAAGCTATACAAATAGTAAACACATACAATATAGCAGATGCCACAGGTAGGGAAGCTGACTTAAGAAGTATTTCAACTTATTTCTATCGCGGAAACTATTATATTAAACTCATACTTATTGAGGAGATAGGCAAAGAGAATAACACCGAAGTTTATGAAACAGTTTTAAAGAGTATTGACTTAACAATAGATTAAGAAATGTCCCACACCGTACACATATATACTGATGGCGCAGCCAAGGGTAACCCCGGGCCGGGAGGTTATGGCGTGGTTATGGAACTCGTGGGGCAGCCCTATCGCAAAGAGTTTTACGAAGGTTTCAGGCTTACTACCAACAACCGTATGGAACTGCTGGCGGTAATAGTGGGACTTGAAAAACTGAAAAACCCCGATACTGCCGTACTGGTAGTAAGCGACAGCAAGTATGTGGTAGATGCCGTTACCAAAGGATGGGTGTTTAACTGGGAAAAAAAAGGTTTTAAGGACAAGAAAAATCCTGACTTGTGGCAACGCTTCCTTAAAATTTACCGTAAGCACAAGGTAGATTTTAAATGGATAAAAGGGCATAACAACCACCCGCAAAATGAGCGTTGCGACCAGCTTGCTGTTATGGCAGCCACCCAACCCAACCTGAATGTAGATGCTTATTATGAAAATGAGGGCGCGAAACTGCTTTAACAACAATTACTTAGTCTTATCTGCACATATTCAAAATATAGTGCATATTAATAAATCATTCAATCGGGCATACTTTTTGATTAATACACCAAAATAAATTATATTTGAATCCCTATTCTAATTATTAAACACATGGAATTAAAATCGAACAATCCTTTATTAAACAACAAGGCTTACAAAGCCGGTGCTACTACTGTATATGACACCGATGGTCGCCCTGTTGAAATTATAGACTATAACAACACCATGTCGGTACAAGGTGCTATAAATAAAAGCTTGCTTACACTAATATTACTGGTAAGTGCCGCATTTGTAGTATGGAACTTGGCATACATGGGTGTAAACATATTTCCGTTCATAATAGGCGGAGCCATTACAGCTTTTATTGTAGCCATAATAGCCATGCGAAAACCTGATTATGCCCATTACTTAGTGCCTGCCTATGCAGTGCTTGAAGGGGTATTTGTAGGCGGTATCTCTGTTTTTTTCGAAGCCATGTATCCCGGTATTGTGCTGGAGGCTGTGGGTGGCACTTTTGTAACGGCATTGGTGTGCTTCCTGCTGTACCGATTTAAAGTAGTAAAAGTTACAGAGCAATTCAAATCAGTAGTAATAGCATCTACACTTGCTATTGGTACATACTACCTTATCTCTATTGTGTTATCTATGTTTGGCGTTCAAATGTTTCACCATGATAATTCGTTAATGAGTATCGGTTTTAGCGTATTTGTTATTGTTATTGCAGCTTTAAACCTTTTTATGGATTTCGACCTTATAGAACAGGGCGCAAAACGCAGGTTGCCCAAAAACATGGAGTGGGTAAGTGCTATGGCGCTAATGCTTACGCTGGTATGGCTGTACCTTGAATTTTTAAGATTACTGTCTAAATTAAAAGACTAAATAGAAAAATTATTAATATTTATTAATCCAACTAACATGAAAAATCTAATTGCTTCTCTAATTTTGATTATGTCTTTAACTTCCTGTGGTGAAACAAAGAAAGACCCTGATTTAATTATTGATATCACTAAAATTGCAGGACAAGAAAAAGAGGAAGTAGAAAAAATACTTGGGTCACCAAATAATACTGAATCAGTTAGCCCCAGTAATACTCCTTGTAAAGAAATACCATGTGAAAAATGTTTCTACAAGAATGATAAATTTGAAATAGTTTATATTAACGGAAAAGCAGATTGGATAACTATAAATAATGTTTCCGATTATGAATTAGACAAAAACACTCTTCAATCAATTGGACTTCCTTTAGTAGAACCTGAATCAACTCAGCCTAATTCTCTATATTGGCAGTATATTGAAAATGTAAAAGAAATCAATGTTGTAGGAAACGGTAACGGTATGTTAGATTATATTTATATTAAATCAACAACAAAATAAACTAAATGTACATAGTAAAATGAAGTAGCTGCCTTATGGCAGCTTTTTTTATGCTTAAAAATCAAATTGCAACTGTACCGCAACCGCTTTCTTTTCACCCTTAGCCGTATCAATATTAAGGTTGGAGAGCGATATGCCCAGCAAGCGTACTGACTCTTTTATTCGCTCCTGATACAGCAACTCTTTTACCATTTCCAGCATCAGGTTTTTATCATTTATATAATAAGGCAGTGTTTTGCTTCGGGTTTGCACCGTAAAGTCGCTGTACTTTATTTTCAGTGTTATGGTTTTGCCTGCTATCTTCTTTTTCTTTAGCCTGCGTTCCAGTTCTTCCGCAATATGCACCAGCTTTTCTTCCATAAACACTTCAGACACGAGGTTTTCAAAAAAAGTATGCTCTGTACCCACACTTTTTGCAATCCTGTCGGGCTTTACCTCACTGTTGTGTATGCCCCGCACCACATGGTAGTAGTACCCGCCCGATTTGCCAAAATGCTGCACCAGGTAATCTTCGGTTTTTGCCTTCAGGTCTTTTCCGGTAAAAATACCCAACTGATACATTTTTTGGGTGGTTACCTTGCCCACACCATAAAACTTGCCTATGGGCAGCTCTTCCAGAAAAGTAAGCACCTCATCGGGGTTTACCGTTTTTTGTCCGTTGGGCTTGTTATAGTCACTCGCCACTTTGGCAATAAATTTATTGATGGATATCCCTGCCGAAGCCGTTAAGCCCGTTTCGTCAAAAATGCGTTGCCTTATTTCGCGGGCTATCATGGTAGCGCTGGGGTTGCCTTTTTTGTTTTGGGTTATATCCAGGTAGGCTTCATCTAACGACAGGGGTTCGACCAAATCAGTATATTCAAAAAATATTTTGCGAATGCTTTGCGATATCTCACGATAGCGTTCAAAACGGGGTTTTACAAATATAAGCTCAGGGCATCTTTTTTTGGCAAGATACCCGCTCATAGCGCTGCGCACGCCATATTTTCGGGCTTCATAGCTGGCTGCCGCTACTACTCCCCTTTTTTCGCCACCGCCCACAACTAAGGGTTTTCCTCGCAGTTGGGGGTTATCCCTTTGTTCTACAGAGGCATAAAAAGCATCCATATCAATATGGATTATTTTACGTTGGGATAACTGCGTTTCCATACCACAAAAATACTGTAATATTTAATAGTATAACCCTAAGGTGCCTTGTATAAATATACAGATACCGGGGGTTATTATAGCGACCTAAAAAAACAATGCACGCATATAAATTATATGCTTTTTTACCAAGAACAGTACATTAAAAATAGGTTAAAAAAAACAAATTTTAACATTTCTGAATATAGCATACACAGGCTAATTCTTAAAAGAAATGCACCCTTAAAGTCAACTTTCTGTAAACTGCATTCTTCTTAATATTAACATAACTTTTTGATGTGTATAATGGTCGATTTTTGGCTAATAACCTAAATTCAATGCTCAAAACAATGAAAAACATTACACAACTTTTATTCATTTTTTCAGCCATGCTTGTATCGTCCTTTGCATGGGCTCAGGAAACAATTACCGGTACTGTTACCGACGGGCAAATGCCATTGCCTGCTGCCAGTGTTACCGTAAAGGGTACTGCCGACAGCGCGTCTGCCGATATTAATGGTGTGTTTACGCTAACTACAAGCACTACATCGGGCGAACTGGTAGTTTCTTACCTTGGTTTTCAAAGCCAAACTATTCCTTTTACAATTACTCCGGGTCAAACGCTTGACATGGGCACTGTTGCACTAACAGAAGATGCTGAAGAGCTTGAGGCTGTAGTGATAGTGGGTCGTGGGGTAATTGACCTTGAGCAGGACAGGAAAACGCCTGTTGCGGTATCAACTATCAGCAGAAGAGAAATTCAGCAAAAATCAGGTCAGAACGACTTTACTGAGGTAATGAAAAATACACCTTCGGTATATATTGCCAGTCAGGCAGGCGGTTTTGGTGATACGCAAATGTACACACGTGGTTTTAACCAAACCAATACTGCTTTCCTGCTTAACGGTCAGCCGATAAACGGTATGGAAGATGGTAATATGTACTGGTCTAACTGGAGCGGTATGACGGATATTGCCAACTCTGTACAGGTACAAAGAGGTCTTGGTTCGTCTAAACTTGCCATATCATCGGTAGGTGGTACTATAAATATTGTAACGAAGGCTACTGATATGCAAAGAGGTGGTTTTGCACAGTCTATGATAGGTAACGACAACTACCAGAAAACTACACTTGCCTACAGCACCGGTATGATGGAAAACGGTTTTGGTGTGAGTGCTATGCTTACTAAATGGAGTGGCGACGGTTACAACCGCGGTACCTATGGTGAGGGTTATAACTATTTCCTTTCTTTCGGGTATAAGCCAAACGAAAAACACCTTTTCAATCTTCTTGTGTTTGGTGCGCCACAGCTACACGACCAAAACTTTACTAAAAGAATATCTGATTTCCAGAGATATGGCAGAAAGTATAACAACAACTATGGTTTTCTTGACGGAGATTACCTGAGCGAAAGAAGAAATTACTACCACAAGCCTGTGGCTAACCTTAACTGGGATTTTACCATCAACAGCGATATGGAGCTTTCTACAGTACTTTACGCTTCTTGGGGTCGTGGTGGCGGAACAGGTAACTGGGGTAACGGAAAAGAAACTACCAGCGATGGACATATAGACTTTGAAACTATCAGAGATAACAATATGGCACTTCCCGGCGGTATAGGTACCCTTAGCAGAGATGAAGGTGAGAAAGCTTATGCCATCCGTAACTCTGTTAACAACCACGCATGGTATGGTTTGGTAACTAACTTTAACCACAAAATAAGCGAAAACCTTAGCTACAATGCGGGTCTTGATATAAGAACGTACAAAGGTACACACTACAGAGAGATATCTAACTTTTTAGGTCTTAACGGTTTTGAAGTAAACGATAATGCACAATATCCTGACGGTTATATAGTAACTGATCAGTTTAGCGCAAACCCTTGGAGTGCGTTTACCAACAATCCTGACGATAACCAAAAAGTAAATTATGACTATGACGAAAGAATCAGCTACGGCGGTATCTTCGGGCAGATAGAATATGCTACTACCGATTTCTCTGCATTCGCTCAAGGATCAGTATCTACACAATCACACATCCGTTGGGACAGGTTTGGTTATGTAGCTGCCGAAGAAGAGTCTGACAAAGTAAACAACACAGGTTACAATATTAAAGCCGGTGGTAGTTATAACATTACAGAGCAACACACCGTTTTTGTTAATGCCGGTTACTACTCTAAGCAACCTTACCACGATAACATTTACCTGAACTTTGGTAACGATGTTAACCCACTTACTGAAAACGAAAAAATTACAGGTTTTGAAGCAGGATACCGTTTCAGAAGCTCATTTATAGACATTGATCTTGATGCTTACAGCACAAGCTGGAAAGACAGGGTAACTACAGAGTCTGATTTTTCAGATAATGATGATGTATTATACATCAACAACTCCGGTGTGAGCCAGCTTCACCAAGGTTTAGAGCTTAGCTTTACAGCAAGACCGCTTAAAGCTCTTGACGTAAAAGGTTTTGCATCTCTTGGTAACTGGGAATATGATGATGATGTATATGTAAGAGTATTTGACGAAAACCAAAATCTTGTTGCCGATGGTCAGTACACAATGGATGATGAGCCTGTAGTAGGCGAGCAGGTTATAGAGGTTGACGGCGGTAAAGTAGGCGGTGGTGCACAAACTACAGTAGGTCTTGGCGCTATATACAAAATTACACCTAACTTCTCTATTGATTCTGACTGGAGAACGTATGACAACCTTTATGCAATAGCGGTTACTAAAGATAACGTAGAGTTGCCGTCATACGACATTGTTGATGCGGGTCTTACTTACAACATGAAATTTGCAAAAAGCGCATTAACATTCCGTGTTAACGTAAATAACGTATTTGATGAAGTATATCTTTCTCAGTTAACTTCTGCAAACCCTGTAGAAGAAGGTGATACTACCTACAAAGGTGTTAACGTAAACAACTTTGGTTACTTTGGTAACGGACGTACGTGGAACTTCAGCATGAAGTTTAAATTCTAGAATAGTTTTTATTTTCATATAGGTTAGTTTTAGTATAAGCCCCGCGTGAACATTGCGGGGCTTATTTTTTTCGAGGCATATAACCATTTATCTGTCAATCATAGGGTAAAATGTTTATTTTTGCATAAAACCAATCCTAAAAAGTTTTAAAACTATGTACGCTACCCTTCAGGAACTACACTCTTATATCGCCTTTGCCGTGCTTGGGCTTTTATTAATTGCTGCCCTAAACGCTTTTGCAGGGCTTAGTGCCAAAAGACCTTTTCTTAAAAAAGACAGGCAAATAGCCCTTATTGCCCTTGCATTTGCACACACACAGTTAGTTTTAGGATTAACGCTGCTGTTTACATCTCCTTATTTTGAAGCCGTAAAAGCATCAGGAATGGGAGCTGCAATGAAAGACAGCACCCTGAGGCTGTATGTGGTAGAGCATCCGCTAACCAACATAATAGCACTTGTAATAATAACTATAGGCTGGTCGGCTCATAAAAAAGCAACCGAAAGCAGCGCGAAGTTCAAAAAAATAGCCTATCTATATGCCATAGGGCTTGTATTACTGCTTAGCAGGATACCGTGGAGCGCATGGTTAAACTAATATAGTACAGCCAGTTACAGGGCTTTCCTTATCTTTATGAAAAAAAGTATTATACTCTTGGCGGCAAGCCTGATGCTCATGGCTATTACAGGTTTTACTACCGTGTATAACAACCGTCATCAACCGGGAGATACCGAAGAGGTAAAGCTGAAACAATATAAGCAAAACGTAGTTGCCACCTATTATGCCGATAAATTTAACGGCAGAAAAACCAGCAGTGGCGAACGTTTTGACAATACTAAATATACCGCTGCTCACAAAACCCTGCCCTTTGGCACTATGGTGCGCGTTACCAACCGAACCAATGGCAAGTGGGTAGATGTGAGGGTAAACGACAGAGGGCCGTATAGCAAAAAACTGGAAATAGACATTACCAAAAAAGCCTTTACCACAATAGCCAGTAAAAATGCGGGGATAATAAAGGTTAACTTAGAAATCATCGAAAACAAATAAACACATCAATGGCAAAACGCATTTTTATACTTTTTGTATCCGCCATGCTCCTGGCAGCCTGTTCCTCATCAAAAAAAATAACAACATCAAAATCATCAGGCTCCTATAGCTCATACGACAACAAAGCAGTAGCCTGTTATTATGCCGATAAGTTTAACGGCAGGAAAACCGCCAGTGGCGAAAAATTCAGCAACAGCAAATATACCGCTGCACATAAAAAACTACCCTTTGGCACTATGGTAAAAGTTACTAACAAAGCCAACGGAAAATCAGTAGTCGTAAAAATAAACGACAGAGGACCTTTTACCAAAGGGCGCGATATAGACCTCTCCAAAAAAGCATGGATGGAAATTACCCACGATAAAAACAAAGGCATGCTGGATGTAACTATGGAAGTTGCCAAATAGCAAACAGATACTCAAAAAAATATCAATCCTCTAACAGTGCTGTTAGAGGATTTTTTTGTTAAAACCATCCCGGAGAGTAAAACCCGAAACGAAAACGATGTAGTAAAATACATCGGTTTTATTAACTAATATTTAACGTTTATTTCGGTTCGGTTTTAACCGAACCAATCGAACTAATACATATCTTTGTCCAAAATTTTAGAAGATGGATGAGGATAAAAGAGAAAAAGAGGAAATTATAGAATTATTCGGGGTACACTTCGAAACCCATTATAACCTGCCGCCACTGGCTTCCAGGATATTAGGAACGCTTATTATAGACAGTTGTAAAGCGGGAATTACATTTGAAGAACTTACAGAGCGTACAGGGGCAAGTAAAAGCTCTGTATCTACCAGCCTGAACCTACTGCTAAAAATGGGAAAGATAGTGTACTACACCGTACCATGTGACAGAAGAAAATACTTTAAACCATCGCCATTAAGCGAACGGTTTTCGAGCTACATCAAAATGATTGATTTCGAAAAGAAAATAGTAGAGCGCATGATAGCCTACCGTAAAAAAACTGCCGAATGCCCCGCAGAACAATGTAACCTAAAAACCGCAACAGCTTATAAAGAACACCTATTGGAAATAGAGCAATTAATGATAAAAACAATAGAAATGTTTAAAAAGACAGAAACAGACATAGATAACAACAATAATAACCACAACAAGCATAATAATTAACAAATGAAAAAGAGATCTTTCTTAAGCGCAATAGCAGCCTTACTAATCGTTTCGGCATGTGGCAAAAAAGAGCAACAAGCTCCGCAGGCACAAGGCCCCATACCTTTCCCTGTGCAAACCATAGCACCACAAGATGCTGTAATATATGAAGAATATACCGCTAACCTTGAAGGGCAACAAAACGTAGAAATTCGCCCGAAAGTAGATGGATTTATCCAAAAAATTTATGTAACCGAAGGACAGCAGGTAAAAAAAGGACAACTATTATTTAAAATAGAAACCCAAAGCCTGAACGAAGATGCAGCAGCGGCAAAAGCCAATGTAAATGCGGCACAGGTAGAGGTTGACAGGCTAAAACCACTGGTAGAGCGTAACATAATCAGTAACGTACAGCTCGAAACCGCAAAGGCAAAACTGGCACAGGCAAAAGCAGCCTACAGCAGCGTGGCTACCAATGCCGGCTATGGCACTATAACATCACCCGTAAACGGTGTAGTAGGAAGCCTGCCTTACAGAGAAGGAAGCCTTGTGAGCGCAGGCGATGAAATGCCATTAACCACAGTATCTGACAGTAAGATAATGCACGCCTATTTTTCTATGAACGAAAAGCAGATGCTCAACTTTACCCGCAACTTTAACGGTAACACACTGGAAGCAAAACTAAAAAACACACCGGGAGTATCATTACTACTGGTAGATGGCAGCGAGTACACCGAAAAAGGGAAAATAATAACCGTAAACGGATTAGTAAACCCCACCACAGGTACTACCGAGTTTAAAGCCGCATTTCCTAACCCCGATGCCATACTGCGAAGTGGCGGCAGCGGTATAGTGCGCCTGCCTGTACAAAAAGATGCAGCCATATTAGTGCCCCAAAATGCTGTAATAGACATGCAGGGCAAAAAAATGCTGTATGTAGTAGATAAAACAAACAAAGTTACGCCGCGTATCATAGAAACAAGCACCACATCCGGTAAAGATTTTATAGTAACCGGCGGACTGGAGCAGGGCGAAGTAATAGTAACCGCAGGAGCTACAAAACTGAAAGAAGGTCAGGAAATAGTACCTCAAAACAGCAACAATCAGGAAACACCCGCTAAAGAAGTAGCTGCCAAAGAAACAACCGATACAACAAAAAAATAAATCTGAAAGATGTTAAAAACCTTTATAGAAAGACCGGTACTCTCTACCGTTATTTCGATATTAATAACGATATTGGGAGTATTAGGGCTTATGTCGCTCCCTGTAGAGCAATATCCCGAAATTGCTCCGCCTACGGTACAGGTAACCTCTACCTACACCGGGGCTAATGCCGAAACAGTACTAAACAGCGTAATTGTTCCGCTGGAAGAAGAGATAAACGGGGTGGAAGGAATGACGTATATGACCTCTACCGCATCCAATGACGGTGTGGGTACTATAAACGTATTCTTCGAACTGGGCGTAAACCCTGATATTGCTGCCGTAAACGTACAAAACAGGGTAGCACGCGCCACCAGCAAGCTGCCCGAAGCCGTAGTACAAACAGGAGTAACTACCGCAAAAACCCAAACAAGTGCCCTTATGTTCCTTTCGCTGTACTCTACCAATAAAGAGTATGACGGAACATTTGTACAAAACTTTGCCAAGATAAACCTTGTCCCAAAGCTACAGCGTGTAAAAGGTGTGGGGCAGGTAAACGTATTTGGTGGTAAAGACTACTCCATGCGTATATGGATAGACCCCGAAAAAATGGCATCATACAACCTTACCCCTGCTGATATACAAACCGCACTGCGAGAGCAAAACGTAGAGGCAGCCCCGGGTAAATTCGGAGAAAATGCCGATGGAGTTTATGAATATGTAATAAAATACAAAGGTCGCCTTAACCAAGTAGAAGAGTATGAGAATATTGTAATAAAAGCTACGGGCAACGGTAACTTTTTGCACCTGAAAGATGTTGCTACCATAGAGCTTGGCGCGTTTAACTACGGGCAAAAAAACTACGGTATGGGCAACGAGGGTGTTGCCATAGGTATCTTCCAAACATCAGGCTCTAATGCTAACGATATTATTGAAGAGGTTATAAGTATATTAGAAGAAGCTAAACCATCATTCCCAAAAGGGATAGAATATGTAATACCGTTTAACACCAAAACATTCCTGGATGCCTCTATAGATAAAGTAACCTCTACATTAATAGAAGCCTTTATACTGGTATTTATAGTAGTATTCCTGTTCCTTCAGGATGTGCGCTCTACCCTTATTCCCGCTATTGCAGTGCCGGTGGCAATTATAGGTACATTCTTCTTCCTTAATGCCTTTGGCTTCTCTATCAACCTGCTCACACTCTTTGCTATGGTACTCGCCATTGGTATTGTGGTAGATGATGCCATTGTGGTTGTAGAGGCAGTGCACGCCAAGCTGGACGAGGGCGAAAAATCGGCAAAGAAAGCAACCCTTTCGGCAATGAGCGAAATAACAGGAGCTATTGTTTCCATTACCTTAGTAATGTCGGCAGTATTCATACCGGTATCCTTCCTAAAAGGACCATCGGGGGTATTCTATCAGCAGTTTGCCCTAACCCTTGCGGTTGCAATTCTTATCTCGGCAGTTAATGCATTAACACTGAGCCCTGCGCTTTGTGCCCTGTTATTAAAACCTCATGACGACGATCATGGTAAAAAGAAAAATATAAAAGACCGTTTCTTTACTGCCTTCAATACCGGCTTCAATGCCATGAACCGAAAATATACCGGCTCACTTGGCGTATTGGTAAAAAGAAAATGGATTACCGTTGTTGCCCTTATCGGGTTTACAGGCATAACCTACTACCTGTTTACCACCACACCGTCAGGGTTTATACCTAATGAAGACAGGGGTATTATTATGGCAGATATAACCCTGCCACCGGGAACAACATTAGAGAAAACAGAAGAATCAGTAAAACAACTTGACTCGATACTACAATCGATGCCAATGGTAGAAGCCCGTATGAACATTGTGGGTTTCAGTTTGCTGAACCGCATCAACGGAGGTTCGTATGCCTTTACCGTTATCAGGCTGAAAGACTGGTCGGAACGTACTGAGCCCAACCAATCGGTAGATGCCATAGTGGGCGAGCTTTTTGCCCGAACGGCAGCCTTTAAAGACTCCCGAATGCTGTTCTTTACACCACCAAGCGTACAAGGTTTTGGTAGTGCCGACGGTTTCGAATTTAAAATAGAAGACAAAGGCGATGATGACTGGGCTACGGTAAGCCAGGTGTCCAACGAGTTTCTTGCCGCGCTGTCGCAACGCCCCGAAGTACAATATGCCATTACCAACTTTAACCCTAACTTCCCGCAATATCAAATGGATATTAATGTGGAAAGGGCTAAAGATGCAGGCGTATCCGTAAGCGACATCTTTAATACCATGCAGGGTTACTACGGTGGTTTATATACTACCGACTTTAACCGCTTTGGTAAACAGTTCCGTGTAATGATACAGGCGAAGCCTGAAAACAGGGCTGACGAACGCTCTATAAACGATGTGTATGTGCGTAACGCAGGCGGAGAAATGGTGGCAATAAGCCAGTTTGTTGATTTCAAAAAAATATACGGCCCCGAGGCAGTATCACGTTTCAACCTGCTGAAAGCCGTTAACGTAAACGGTAAAGCAAACCCGGGCTATAGTAGTGGCGACGCTATTAAGGCTATACAGGAGGTTGCAGCACAACACCTGCCCAACAACTATACTTACGAGTTTAGTGGTATGACACGTGAGGAAATCCTTGCGGGCAACCAGGCAGCAGGCGTATTCCTGTTAAGTTTAATATTTGTGTACTTCCTGCTTAGTGCGCAGTACGAGAGTTATGTAGTACCGCTGGCAGTACTGCTATCATTACCCGTGGGTATAGCCGGAGCTATCGGCTTTGTAAAACTTGCCGGACTGGAAAACAACATTTACTTCCAGGTAGCCTTGATAATGCTTATAGGACTCCTCGCCAAGAATGCCATACTTATCGTAGAGTTTGCCATACAGCGAAGGCGACACGGCATGAGCCTGGCACAATCGGCCATAGAGGGTGCAAGAGCCCGTTTACGACCTATCCTTATGACATCGTTTGCCTTTATTCTGGGACTATTACCCCTGGCACTGGCAACAGGTGTAGGTGCTGTGGGTAACCGTTCTATCGGTATGGGAGCCGTAGGCGGTATGCTTATCGGTACACTGTTCGGAGTATTTGTAACCCCTGTACTGTTTGTCATATTCCAAGGGCTGCAAGAAAGAATATCAGGCAAGCGTAAAGAAGAAGAAACTGAAAACACGGCAGCATAAAAACAGAAATATGAAATTTGTAAAAACAACATATAGAATAATAGCGGTAACGGGTGTAGCCTTGCTCATGCAATCGTGCTTTAGCGCAAAAACCTACAAAAGACCCGATGTACAGGCAGAAAACCTGTACCGTACCGAAGTAATGGCGAAAGACAGTACCTCGATGGCAGATGTAACTTGGGAAAAAATGTTTACCGACCCTGTACTGCAAAAGCACATCAACAAAGGGTTGCAAAGCAACTTTGATATACGTGTGGCACTGCAAAACATTACCGCTGCAAATGCTTACTTAAAGCAGGCAAAAGTGGGCTACTTCCCTACCCTTTCGGCTAAAAGTACCTGGACACACCAGGAGTTTGCCAAAAACAGCCAGTTTGGTAGCCTGTTTAGTAACTTAGACCAATATGAGCTAAGCGGAAGCCTGTCATGGGAAGCCGACATTTGGGGTAAAATACGCAGCAACAAGCGTGCGGCAAGTGCCTCATACCTGCAAACTATTGCAGCAAACCAGGCGGTAAAAACACAGGTAATAACAAGCATAGCCGCTACCTACTACCAGTTGCTTTCGCTTGATGCGCAACTTGAAATAGCCGAAAAAACACTTAACAACCGAAATGAAAGTGTTGAAACCATACTGGCATTAAAAGAAGCAGGCAGCGTAAACGAAGTGGGTGTAAAACAAACCGAAGCCCAAAAATACAGTACAGAGCTTATTATAGAGGACCTGAAGAACAATATTGTACTGATGGAAAACTACATGAGCCTGCTGCTTGGCGAAGCCCCGCACGAAATAGAGCGCACCACGCTTGCCGAGCAAGAGCTTAACCCCGAAATAAAACTGGGTTACTCCGCATCGTTATTACGTAATCGCCCCGATGTTGTGGCTGCCGAATACGGGTTGGTAAATGCTTTTGAACTTACCAATGTGGCGCGCAGCAACTTTTACCCCTCGTTTACGGTAACGGCTTCGGGCGGATTGCAGAGTATAGAGCTTAAAGAATGGTTTAGTGCCAACTCTGTTTTTGCTAACGTTATTACAGGGCTTACACAGCCTATATTCAACGGCAGGCAAATACGCACACAATATGAGGTTCAAAAAACGGCTCAAGAGCAAGCCTATATTCAATTTGAGCAAACACTGGTAACGGCAGGTAAAGAGGTGAGCGATGCGCTTGCCAACTATACCAACGAAACCAAAAAACTGACCATACGCGAAAAGCAGGTAGATGCACTGGTGAAGGCTGCCGATTATTCGGATGAATTATTGGACTATGGTTTGGTAAACTACCTTGAGGTACTTACCGCCAAAGACAACGCCCTAAACAGCGAACTGAGCCTTATCGATAATAAATACCAACAATATCAAGCCATCATCAACTTATATAAAGCTCTTGGCGGCGGATGGCAGTAACGATAATTTTTTAGAGGATTAATTGTTTTGTTTATGTTTGAAACCCCGATACAGGAAATTACTGTGTCGGGGTTTTTATTTTTTGATATTTTGAAAAAGTTTTTCTCCTATATTTGATTTATGAATTTAATCCACTAAAAACTAAACAATATGGAACAGAGTAAAGGACAAAAAGTAGTAGAAGTTGCCCAAAAAGAAGTAGGCACGGTAGAAAGCCCCAAAAACAGCAACAAAACCAAATATGGCAAGTGGTTTGGGTTCGACGGCGTGGCGTGGTGCGGCATGTTTTGCAGTTGGGTATATGCCGAAGCCGGAGTGCAACTACCCAAAATAGGTTTCCTGAAAGGATTTGCAGGCTGCCAGACAGCCGTAGCCCATTTTAAAAAAACAAAAGAAATAACGAACACCCCGCAAGCGGGCGACCTTGTTTTTTTCGACTGGAACGGCGATAAAAGATATGACCATGTAGGCATATTTGTAGAATGGAGAGAACAAGGAAAAACCTTTAGCACCATTGAAGGAAATACATCCTTTTCAAACCAGAGCAACGGTGGCGAGGTTATGAGCAGGGCACGCAGCGCGGTAAACGTTATTTTTGTACACCCTACGGTTCTTGATTAAAGCATAAAAACTAACTCCATTTTACAAAAGAAGCTCCGCACCTGTTTGCGGAGTTTTTTATATAATGCCAAAAAGAAAATGTATAATAAGCACGATAATAAAAATACCTACTACCATTGCAATCATACTCTGCCCCTCTGTTTTTTCGCCAACTAATTTTCCGTTTTTGCGAAGCTGTATTTTTATACCTATAACATTCCAAAACAAAAAAGAGGTAAGCACCTCATAGGTATCATTTTCAAAAGTAAACTCGTGGCGTGTACCAAAAATGGAATATTTTTCTGAAACAGACTTGCCGTTTACCACAACTATTTCTTTTCCCAAATTAGTATTATAAACAGTAACGTTAGTATCCTCTATAATAAAATCGGCTGTAGTCATAATAATGCTATTAATCGCTCAAATATAATAAAAAGTAAAAAAAGCAATCTGATTATTTTCATTTTTATATAAGATTATTTTCTTATAAATAATTATCTTGCACCCATAAAAAGGAGCAGGATTATGAAAAAGGAAAACATAAAAGGACAAGGAGCAGTACACAATGTACACAACCATTTCGAGAAAAACCGCTACGAGCAAAGCATCTATCAGGATGATTATGAGGAGGAAATAGCCAAAACACAGGTTATAGAGGTACACCCCAAAACCATAGTAAACAAAGTAAAAAGCCCCGACCTGCACATGGCATACTCCATGAACCCCTACCAGGGGTGCGAACATGGCTGTGCCTACTGCTATGCCCGCCCCACGCACGAATACTGGGGTTACAGCGCAGGCGTAGAATTTGAACGGGTAATACTCGCCAAAAAAAATGCCCCCGAACTGCTGGAACAATTCTTTAAAAAACGGGGTTACGTACCCGAATCTATTTTACTGTCGGGTAATACCGATTGCTACCAGCCCGTAGAGCGCAAACTGCAAATAACCCGCAGGCTGCTACAGGTATTCTTGGAATACAGGCATCCTGTAAACGTACTCACCAAAAATGCACTTGTAACCCGCGATATTGATATACTTGCCCAACTTGCCGAAAAAAACCTGGTAACCGTATCGCTAAGCATACCCACCATAAACGAAGACCTGAGACGAAAACTGGAACCCAGAACCTCATCCGTAAACACAAAACTCAAAGCAATAGAAACCCTTAGCGAGAACGGCATACCCGTACACATTATGGCAGCACCCATGATACCGGGACTCAACACTATGGAGATACTGCCCATAGTAAAAACCATTGCCGAAAAAGGGGCGTTAGGATGTAGTTATACCCTGGTGCGCCTTAACGATACGGTAGAACCTGTTTTTAAAGACTGGCTTGCCGAGCACTATCCCGACAGGCAGGACAAGGTGCTGCACCAGATAGCATCGATGCACGGGGGCAAGCTGGGTGAAAAAAGTGTGGCAAAACGCAAGGTGGGCGAAGGCAACATTGCCGATATGATACATACTACCTTTAAAATAGCCCGACAAAAGTATTTTGCCGATAAAGAGTTACCCAAACTTAACTTCGGGCTTTTTGACGGTACAAAAGGGGAGCAGTTGCGATTGTTTTAAGTCCCCAAACCCCCAAAGGAGGAATTATTAGTCATTGCGAGGAGGCACAACAAAGCAATCTATTCCAGATTGCCACGCTCTGTTTCACTACGCTAAAAATGACACCGTACTATAAACTGTTACTGCAAACTGCTAATGATTATATCCGCTTGTATCCGCCCAATCTGTGTCATCCGCGTTCCATAACTATAAACTGAAACTACTACTGAAAACTAAATACTGCGACTGAGTACTGATTATATCCGCTTGTATCCGCCCAATCTGTGTCATCCGCGTTCCATTAACCGCAAACTGGAACTGAAAACTAAATACTGGGACTGAGTACTGATTACATCCGCTTTTATCCGCCTAATCTGTGTCATCCGCGTTCCATAACTATAAACTGCTACTGTAAACTGTTTACTTAGAAAGTATATCCTCCACAATCATATCAGCATGTACACGGCTGTTCTCTATAAACCACTTGTGCGTTTCCAGTCCGCCGCACACTACTCCGGCAAGATACAGCCCCTGCACATTCGTTTCCATAGTGTCAGTATTAAATTCGGGGATGCGGTTAATGCCCGAAGCTATATTTACGCCTGATTGTTTTAAAAAGTCAATATCAGGGCGGTAACCCGTCATGGCAAGTACAAAATCGTTCTCAACCGTAATATTTCCGTCAGGCGTTTTTATATCTGCCGAATGTTCGTGTATTGCTGTTACTTCCGAATGGAAATAAGCCTTAATACTCCCCTCCGCTATGCGGTTTTCAATGTCGGGTTTAATCCAGTACTTCACGCGGTCGTTAATCTCCCCTTTTCGGATAACCATAGTTACCTCTGCCCCTTTGTGCCAGCACTCCAAAGCAGCATCTACCGATGAGTTATTTGCCCCGATAACCAGCACTTTCCTAAAGGCATACTCGTGCGCCTCGCGGTAGTAGTGGCGAACTTTGGGCAGGTTTTCGCCCGATACATCAATATATACGGGAATATCATAAAAACCTGTGGCAATTATTACATTCTTAGCCGTATAATTCTGCTTGTCAGATGTTACTATAAACGCCCCGTTTTCCTGTTTCTGTATGCTGTTTACCTTTTAATACAGGTGTATGTTCAGCTTAAAATGACTGTGAATGTTACGGTAGTACTCCAAAGCCTCCTGCCTGCCCGGTTTGGGCGCAATACAGCTAAAAGGCACATTGCCAATCTCCAAACGGTCGGCAGTGGAGAAAAACGTCATATACAGCGGATAATTATAAAGGCTGTTTACCAATGCCCCTTTTTCGAGCACCAAATAGTTCAATCCTTTTTGCTGTGCTGCTATGGCACACGCCATGCCTATAGGCCCTCCGCCTGTTATTATTACATCATACATATTCATCATTTCCATGTAGTAAAGGGGTTACGGCTCAGGTAGGCGTTATAGTAACGTTCATCGCCCGTTACCTCCTGCCCCAGCCATGCGGGTTTTGCAAAAGCCTCGTTTTCATCTTCCAGTTCTACTTCGGCTATAACCAGTCCTCTGTTTTCGCCAAAAAACTCATCTACTTCAAAGGTATGCCTGCCTGCTTTTACTTCATAACGCATCTTGTCTATTGCTCCTTTTTCGCAAAGCGTAAGCAACTCTTGCGCTTCGAGAACCGAGATTTCCACTTCCCACTCCATACGGGTAGTACCGCTCTCGTTACCCATGCCTTTTATGGTAAGATAACCCTTATCGCCTTTTATGCGAACGCGAACGGTGCGCTCCGGGTGGGAGTTGAGATAGCCCTGACTGATACGGGTTTGGGCAAAAGCCTCTTGTTTGTAGTTGTTATTTAGCACTAAAAACTTGCGTTCTATTTCGGTCATAATGTATTGCAGAATTGTATAGGCAAGGTACGGATTTTATAGGTTTTATAAGCAGAGTTTGTATATTTACTACTATCAATTATCAGTTATGAAAAAATTACTGTTTCTATTTTTACTATTCTCAATACAGGTTTATTCTCAGTCAGATGAAACGGTTGTATATGGCAGAATAGAGTCAAAGTATGATGAAATAAAGCTTAAATCAGTTATAGCGATGCGTATCAGATATTATACGCAGGATAATTCATATTATACTTTTGCAGATGTAGAAAAGGATGGCAATTATTCCAGGAAGCTTCCTCACAATGTCAGAGTTCTTATAGCTCCCAACTACCATAACTATCATGCAGATACTATAGAAGTGTATACCGGCTTGAAAGACAGTATCCGGGTAGATTTTATTTTAAAACCGAAAAAATACATATATACTCAGACTAAAGCAATTCAGGATATTGAAAAAGGTTTAGTCCAGCTCATCACCTTTGATACTTTGGAGTATGAATGGTCTCGTAAAGTCGATTTAAAAAAGAAACTCGGATTTGACTATTTACTATTAAAAGAACCGAAAGATGATGATTTTTATGATGAAATGGCTATTTATAATCAACAGACCGAAGCTTTTCTTTCAGAACAAAAACCTGACTGGGAATACAATTTATCAATACTGCGTGACAGTATTATACATCTGGAAGCCGATCAATATGGAGAAAATCATATTATCAATATTAAAAAATTAAAAGTCCCTGCAAAGGAAAAACTTCCTGAAGAGATGAAAAAGCGAATTGAAGCACGCTATAATGAATATGTTAATGTAAAAGATAACTCTGTATATAAGCCGTTAGATAAAAAGCACATGCTAAAAATAATTCTCACCGAAAAAGATTATAATAAAATGAGCCTTGTTCTTGATAAGCTATCGGAAGAGTATGATGTAATGATTCCTGAACTGATACAGCTCCTCACTGATAAAAAGGAAATCGGTATAGAAAATTTTCAAGGTATAATTGTTGATCGGCAAAATGGTCCATTGACGTTTCACTGCTGCATACCCATACCCTTCTCAAGAGATGATTTATATACTGTTGCCGGCAGAGCTAACTATTTATTGAAGATAATTACCACGGAAGACCATGGAAACATATATCCTGACACCAATGAAGAATATTTGAAAAAAATTCAAAACCGTTGGGCATATTGGCTTTTACAATTACAGGAATAAAACTGACACTGATTGTCATTGCGAGGAAGCACGACGAAGCAATCTTTATTTAGATTGTCACGCTCCGTTGCACTGCGCTCGCAATGACATAGAAAATCAATTGCACTCTTCTATGATGATGAAATCCTGCAAGGTTTCCAAAACCTTGTAGGTATAAATAACTAAAAATACTTGTAATATATCTCTTTAATACTCTGACAAAGATTGCCGCGTCCCATTGCATTACACTCGCAATGACAAAAAACACCTGTAAAGTTAAAACCTTACAGGTGCTATATTAATGCCTATTCACTCTTGGCTATTGCCTTTTTATTCCCCCTTCGGGGGTTAGGGGGCTTATCTTTTCGCTAAAAAAGCCTTTAGCAATGCCGTAGTACTGCTATCATGCTGTTGTACTTCGCCTGAGTTGATTTCTCCTAAAATAGAGTTGGCAAGCTGTTTGCCCAGCTCTACACCCCACTGGTCGTAGCTGAATATATTCCAGATAACACCCTGTACAAATATTTTATGTTCGTATAATGCTACTAATGAGCCTAACGTTTCCGGCGTCAGCTTGTCTATCAATAATGTATTGGTAGGTTTGTTACCTCGGAATACTTTAAACGGAAGCAGATAATCGGCTTCTTCGCCTGTTATGCCTTTTGCATCAAACTCTGCTTTTACCTGCGCTTTGGTTTTACCGTTTAGCAAGGCTTCGGTTTGTGCAAAAAAGTTCGACATCAATTTATCATGATGATCCTGGTTACCGTGCAACGGTTTAATGAAACCAATAAAATCAGTCGGGATTAACTTCGTCCCTTGGTGTATCAACTGGAAAAAGGCGTGCTGTGAGTTCGTGCCCGGCTCGCCCCAAATAATAGTACCCGTTTGGTAGTTCACAGGGTTACCGTCGCGCCCCACGCTCTTACCGTTACTCTCCATAATACCCTGTTGCAGGTAGGGAGCCAATTTTTGCAGGTACTGGGTGTACGGAATCAACGCTTCACTCTCGGCACCGAAAAAGTTGTTGTACCAAATGCTTAACAGCCCCAGTACAACCGGTATATTCTGCTCGTGCGGGGCAGTACGGAAATGCTCGTCCATTTCGTGTGCGCCCTGCAACAATTTATCAAAATTATCATAGCCTACCGCCAATGCGATAGAAAGCCCAACGGCACTCCATAAGGAGAAACGTCCGCCAACCCAATCCCACATCGGGAAAACATTATCCGGGTTTATACCAAACTCGGTTACGTTTTTCAGGTTGGTGCTTACTGCTACAAAGTGCTTCGCTACATCCTCCTGAGATGCCGATTGTAAAAACCATTCTCTTACCGTATTAGCGTTACTCAGTGTTTCCTGTGTGGTAAAGGTTTTAGATACTATTACAAAAAGCGTAGTTTCGGGGTTCAAGCCTTTTAGCTTTTCCATCACATGATCGCCATCCACGTTGGATATAAAGCGTACTTCAAGCTGGTTTTGGTAGTAAGCCAAAGCTTCCACCACCATAGCAGGACCCAAGTCGCTGCCACCTATGCCTATGTTTACCACATGGGTAAAGGCTCTGCCGGTATAACCTTTTCGGCTACCGCTTATTACCTCATCGGTAAATTGTTTTATTTTGTTTTTAACGGCATATACTTCGGGCATTACGTTTTGCCCGTCCACCATTACCTCAGCCGACTGTGGTGCGCGCAGTGCCGTGTGCAGTACTGCCCTGTTTTCGGTACGGTTTATGGCTTCGCCCCCAAAGTAGCTTTCTACAGCTCCTGCAAGGTTTACCTCTTTGGCAAGGTCTTGCAGCAGGTCAAGCGTTTTTTGGTTTACAATGTTTTTAGAATAGTCCACTAAAAAATTATTCCACGTAATGTGGAATTTTTCGCTCCTGCTGCTATCGGCAGCAAACATATCCTGCATGGATGCATATTGCATATCGGCAAAATGTGCTCTTAATTCCTGCCATGCGGCAGTACCGGAAGGGTTGGTGTTTTCGAGTGCCATAGTTACTTATTAAATGTGATGTTAGAGATGCTGTCTAATTCTTTTTTTAATGGCGTCATGTGCTCTATAAACTTGGGCTTGTACTTATCTGCCATAGGTTGTGATGTGGGTAGTTTTTGCTTAAGGGCATCTACCTGTACCCCGTTTTTCCAAAAGCGGTAGCACACGTGCGGCCCTGTGGCAAGCCCGGTACTGCCTACCAGCCCTATTACATCGCCTTGGTTTACATGCTGCCCCCTGCGCACTTTTATCTTGCTCATGTGCAGGTATTGGGTGGTATAGGTACTGTTGTGCCTTACTTTTACATAGTTACCGTTGCCGGAGGTATAGCCTGCTGCTATAACGGTGCCCGATGCGGTAGTCATTATAGGTGTGCCTGTGGGCGCAGCATAATCTGTACCGTTATGGGCTTTCCAGCGTTTTTGTACGGGGTGAAATCTTTTTGGAGAAAATCGTGAACTGATACGGCTGAACTTGAGGGGGGCTTTAAGGAACATGCTCTTTAGCACCTTGCCTTCTTCGTCATAATAATCGGCTCGTTTTGCAGTAGGTTCTTGTTTAAAAGGGAATGCGTATTTCTTGTCGCCTTTGGTTTCAAAATAGGCTGCTTCTATGCTTTCCAGCCCTCCGTATATGGTATCGCTTATAAAACGTTCGTTAATGGTTACGGCAAATTTATCGCCTTTTTGGAGTTTAAAGAAGTCGATAGACCATGCATATATTTCCGAAAGCTCATGGGTTAGCGCCGGGCTTGAACCCAGTTTTTGTACTGTTGCAGATAGTGAGCCTTCTATCTCGGCAGCTATTACCCTACGCTTTATGGTGAGCGGACGGGTTTTTTTATAGGCTTTGGCTATAGAGTCGCGCAAATCGACTACATAGTAGCTAAGCCTGTCTGCCTGATAGATGAATACTTCTAAGCTATCGGGTTTTTGTTTGTTTTTAAGTAATGTATAGGGTTTGCCTATTCGGATGTCTCTCAGGTTAAAACTATCGCGTATGGCTTGGGTAATATTATGCACATCAGTAACCGAGTAACCTTGTTTTTGCAGTAATCCGCCAAAGGTATCACCGCTTTGTATGGTGTCGTTCACTACCGTAAAATCGTCCAGCACAAAACCAAATTCTTTTTTTACGGTTTTTTTCTTGGCAATGGGTTGTTGTTTATCTTGTTTTTCCTCGTTATTACAGGCTATTAAAGTAAATAATAGTATTATGATGGTTAAATATCTCAATGTCGGCTTTTTAAAAAAATCTGTTATACATTTTCACCCCACGTGCGTAACTCTTCTTCTGTCCATAATTCGGGGAAAAATATTCTTCTCTGGTATTTAGGGTGCATGTACTTTTTCCAGTCGCTGCCTCCTGTGGCTTCCTGTGGTCCTGCCTCGCTTTCTATATACTTTGCTGCGGCATTGTAATGCCCCATTACCCATGTTACATTTACAGTATAATCGTAATGGCGCATGGCTTTTACCAGCATGGCATCGTTTTGAGCTTCCTGAGGCAGTTGTTTAAATTTCCTCCAAATGTTTATGGTGTTATATTCTTCCATATAACGCAGAAATTCGTCTTTATATTTCTTTTCAAATGCTTTTATCAAGTAACTTTTTTCGCCTGTTTTGTGGTCTTTGCCTGCTGCCTGCCAGTACAGGTGTTCAAAAGCATGCTCGTAGGGCGTGTTGCGGTCTATAGTTGCCCTGAAACGGAAATCGATAAGGTTTATCAAATCGGTACTGGCAAATTCTATAAGCCTGTACTGCGCGCTCTGGAAACCGCTTGCGGGGGTGAGCGTATTACGGAACTTCATGTACTGCGCTACCTGCATACCGTCGCCCATTATATCGAATGATGTGGTGAGCATATCAAAATAGCGGCTGATGCGCATCAGTTTTTCGGTAAATATCTCGGTAGTGGGCGCATCGTCATGACACAGTTGCTCGGTTTCCCAAAGTATCATTTTAAACAGCAGCTCGTTTATTTGATGATACATTATAAATATCATCTCGTCGGGCAGCGTGGTGCGCTGTATCTGTAGGTTAAGTAAAGCGTCGGTTTGTATATAATCCCAATAGGTAATGGGCTTTGCCCATAGTAAGCCTTCTAAATGGGTTTCCGTTTTCTGGTTTATTGCTTTGAATTTTTCTTCAAGAGCATTTAGCTTTTCCTGCATAGAGGGTATTAACTCCATTGTGTGTGTTTATTTAGCTTCAAAGGGGTATTTTAACCCTTTATATTCCATAAGATCCGCCTTTAGCGAACCTACGGCAAGGCTTGCTTTTATTCGTAAGGGTATCTTATTTTCGTCGTCTGATATCCAGACGGTTAAACTTTCTTCTTCTTTAAATACGCGGCCTGCCTGTACATACGGCCTGAATATCATTGTGGAAACATTGCCAAATTTAGTTGATATCTCTTCTCTGCCGATAAATTTAAGTTTAAATTTTGTAGTTTCATCATCAAAAAACATATCTACCGCAATAAATTCACCAATTTTCATTTTATCTACTCCGGGATGGTTCCTCAAGTAGTAAAATGTAGAAACCATATCTTGTACACCGGCAGGTACTGACAGGGTTTTTTCCTTTTTATTCTTATAATCTTTTACCAGTACGGTATTGTTTGCCTGATTGAAGAAACCCTCCTGATCTTTGGTATAGCCGCCCTCATCTATTTTTCGCACGTACTGGTAGGGGGTTATCGTTTTTTTATCAAAGTAGCTTTCATAATTGTCTTCTACTTTAAAAAAAAACTTTGTCATACCCGTAGTGCGCCCCTTGCCTACCACATGATATACTTTTTTACCATTTCTTACGGCATCTTTTACCTCCAGCGTTGCATATCCTGCATTTACGATACCGTAATGTATTCGGAATTTGAAATATTCGCCTGTGGTAAAAGCATTTTGCGAAAAAGCATTGCCCACTGTAAAAAGCAATAATATTGCTAACATTTTTTTCATAGTTTCCTTTTTTGTTCGGTGTTACTAGGGGTGAACGCAATTTCTGTTCCAAAAGTAAGAAAACAAAAAAACCCAGTCAAATGAATGACCGGGTTTTTATGCTATTAACCAACCAAAAAACTATAAATTATGAAAAATTTATCACAAAAAGCAGATTATATCACTACCTCCTTTTTTGCGAGTGCAAATGTATTCATATTATTGAAGATTTATTTGTTAAAAATATACTTTAACACATTATCCTCAAAAAAATAGCCTTTCGATATTCTAAAATTACATATACTGTAATTTTAGGGCTATTTTATAACGTTCCTCGCAACTCTTGCTCGCGTTCTATGCTCTCAAACAGGGCTTTAAAGTTACCGGCACCAAAACCGCGCGCACCCATTCGCTGTATTATTTCATAAAAAAGCGTTGGTCTGTCCTCTACCGGTTTGGTAAATATCTGTAGTAAATACCCCTCTTCATCAGCATCTACCATAATACCCAGGCTTTCCAGTACCGAGATGTCTTCTTTCATTATACTCATGTGCTCGCCCAGTCTTTCGGGTACGGCTTGGTAGTAGGTATGCGGTGGTGCAGAAAGGAACTCTACCCCTCTTGCTTTCAGGTCGCTTACTGTTTTTATGATATCATCCGTAGCAATGGCTATGTGCTGCACACCGGGACCACCATAAAAATCCAGATATTCTTCTATCTGCGATCTTTTCTTTCCTTCGGCAGGCTCATTTATAGGGAATTTTATACGCCCGTTACCGTTGCTCATTACCTTACTCATTAATGCCGAGTACTCGGTATTAATTTGCTTATCGTCAAACGAAAGGAAGTTTACAAAGCCCATAACCTCTTCATACCACTTTACCCAAGTGTTCATTTCGTTCCAGCCCACGTTGCCCACCATGTGGTCAACATATTTAAGTCCTGTAGGGGCAGGGTTATAATCGCTTTTCCAAGCTCTGTAACCGGGCAAAAATGCTCCGTTGTAGTTTTTTCGCTCTACAAACATGTGTACGGTTTCGCCATAGGTATATATACCGGCACGCACTACTTCGCCATGCTCATCGGTTTCAACCGTTGGCTCCATATATACTTTTGCTCCGCGCTTGGTGGTTTCTTCAAATGCGCTTCGGGCATCCTCAACCCAAAGGGCTACTACCTTAACTCCATCGCCATGCTTTACGATATGGTCGTTTAGCGGAGACTCTGCCGTTAGCGGAGTGGTAAGTACTAATCGGATTTTATCCTGAACCAGTACATAACTTGCACGGTCTTTTACCCCCGTTTCCAGTCCTGCATAAGCTAATGACTGGTAACCGAAAGCTGTTTTATAATAATGGGCTGCCTGCTTGGCATTACCCACATAAAATTCTACATAATCAGTTCCCATTAGGGGAAGAAAATCTTGTGCGCCCTCAAATATTTTTTCGAGTCCGTATTCTACACTTTTAACTTCTTTACTCATAATTTTATATTTTCGTTAACTGACGTGCTGACACTGACAGTTAGTTATTTGTTGAATTGTTTATTTGTAAACAGAGTATGTAAGCCTTCTCCTTTGGAGAGGGTTTGGGAGAGGCTACTCTACCCAGCTTTTATAATACTGCCCGTCGTCTATACCCATAGCGGCTTTAGTTACTTTTAGCGGACGGAAGGTATCTACCATTACGGCAAGTTCCTGTGTTTCGGTTTGCCCTATACTGCGCTCTGTAGCTCCCGGTGCGGGTCCGTGCGGAATACCTTTCGGGTGCAGGGTAATATGTCCTTGCTCTATATTGTTACGGCTCATAAAATCGCCATCTACATAATACAACACCTCATCGCTGTCTATATTACTGTGGTTGTAGGGTGCAGGTATCGATAACGGGTGATAGTCGTACAGCCTTGGGCAGAACGAGCATACTACAAACGTAGAGGTTTCAAACGTTTGGTGTATGGGTGGCGGTAGGTGTACCCTGCCGGTTATCGGCTCAAAATTATGGATGCTAAAGGCATACGGGTAGTTGTAACCATCCCACCCTACAACGTCAAACGGGTGCGTGGCATATACTATCTCGTGCATCATGCCTTCTTTCTTAACTTTTATAAGGAAGTCGCCTTTCTCGTCATACGTTTCAAGCTCTTGCGGAAGTTTAAAATCGCGCTCGCAAAACGGCGAATGTTCTAAAAGCTGCCCACTGCCATTTTTGTAACGCTTTGGTGTATATATCGGGGCGATTGACTCGGTATAAAACAGGCGGTTATCTTCGGTATTAAAATCGATTTGGTAAATCATTCCGCGCGGAATGATAAGGTAATCGCCATACTCAAACGGTATGTTACCCATAAAGGTGCGCAGCGTTCCGCTGCCTTTGTGGATGAAAATCATCTCATCGGCATCGGCATTTTTGTAAAAATAGTCGCGTAGCGATTTTCTTGGAGCTGCAAGCCCTATAATACAATCGCTGTTTACCAACATATCTGTACGGCTTTCTAAAAAGTCGTCCTGCGGTTGCAATTCAAAGCCTTTTAGCAGTAATGATTTTATATTCTTGTCAATGGCAATTTCGGGCGCAACAGAGTATGATTTTACAATCTCTTTTACCTGTGTTGGCCTGTGCACCTGATACAGCAACGAAGAGTGACCGTGAAAGCCCTCGGTACCGAAAAGCTGCTCATAATAAATGCCGCCATCGGGTTTGCGAAACTGTGTGTGCCTTTTTTGCGGGAAATCCCCTAATTTGTGGTATATAGGCATAATTAAAATGTGTTTTAGTTATTAAACAGTAAAATTGAAAAACAGTTATAACAACAACTGCCTCACTCAGGATTTCTCTTGATGAGGAATTTTAAATAGCTTAATAAACCGTGCCATTGCGAATTCATGTAACAAATATCGGAAAAATTTAATTTTAGCCCGTAGTTTTTGAGAAAAAATAAGAATACTTTTAAAAGTTATTATTATTATTTTTATTATGTTTGATATATAATTTTTTATCCATGACCAACAAAATTACATCTAAAGAAATCGAATCTAAACCAAAACAAATTAGAAAATTTTTTTACAGACACCTTCCATGGGTTTTTACAATTATATCAATCCTCATTTTTTGGATAGTAGAATGTAATTTTTTTACATTGAAATTTAACTCTATCTTAGAAAAATTCGGTATAGCTATTTTCTCTTCTGGAGTTTTTGCAGCTGTATTAAAATCCATTCAGTTTACAGGTCTATTCAAAGAAGAAATTGAAAAAGTAATGCTGGGAGCTGATTTTCTAAAAAATAGATCTGATCTTCCAGTTTTATGGCGTAAAATTTCGCAAACTATCTATAAAAGCAGATTTCCTAAAATAAGTGAAGAACTTGAAAACAGAATATTAAATACTTATTTTCCCACATCCACAGAATATTATTATGAAGATTATATTGTAACAATTAATATTGATGAAATCGATGAAAATTTTGTCATAAGTTACACTCAGACATGTAAATATAATGTGATTCTTGACAAGGATTTAAATGGTACGAATATTATTCTAAAAACTGCCATAAGTCAATTAGATGAAGCATCTAAACCTATCAATGATTTAATTTTTTTTAAAGTGAATGGCGAAGACTTAAATCCAAAAGAAGACCAAGCTACTCTTGATGATGAAGATGCAAAAAAATTCACAATTCCTTTAACCGGGAACGGACCATTTAAAGTACATTCAAAATTTAAACGGAAATACTCATTAAAAGGTGAAAACTATAAACTATTCAGAATGAATACTTTTACAAGAAATATGGATGTAACCATTTCTTACCCTCCGCATGTATGTGTTTCTTTTTTTAACATTGGAAATGTAAATTTTTTCGAAAAAAATCATACTGAAATAAAAAACCTCATTAGTAGAAGTCACAGAAATGACGTAATTTTGCCATATCAAGGTTTCGGCATGAGTTTTGAGAGAAATAATATAAATGTTAAATCAGAATGAAAAAGTTTGTTTTAAAAAAAATATTACCAATATTTGTATTGATATCCAATCAACAATAAGACTTTTAAAACTTAAAAAATCAAAAATTATGGCAACAAAAACAAGGAACACCAAAGGAATTGATGAATTAAGTTAACTAAAAACATTAAATTTTTTAAAAAAGCAGCTCTTAGCTGCTTTTTTTATAAAAGCACATCAAATCTGTTAAAACCTTTTACTGATATTTATTTTTCAGTACCAAAATTTCCGCTTTTAGTTGTTTTTTAGTTTGTTTTCCTATCTTTGAAACCTATAATTAACCAAAAAACATTCTTTTATGTCAGGAAAAGCAGAATCGTGGGGCTCACGGGTAGGCTTAATTCTCGCTATGGCAGGTAATGCCGTAGGGCTCGGTAACTTTTTAAGATTTCCTGTACAGGCAGTACAAAACGGCGGAGGCGCATTTATAATCCCTTACCTTGTTTGCTTTGTAGTAATGGGGATACCCCTACTTTTCATAGAATGGTCCACAGGGCGTTACGGCGGGCGTTACGGCAACCACAGCACACCTTACATTCTTGACACAATGGCAAAAGGGCGTATCTGGAAATACATAGGTGTTTTCGGGATATTTACCAACATTGCCGTTGCTTCCTACTACTGTTATATCGAGTCGTGGACAATGAGCTACGTGTACCACTCCATCATAGGTACGTTCAGCGACATGAACCAATCGCAAATAGCAGGCTTTTTTAATGACTATACCACCATAGGAAAATCGACAACAGGAATACCCTTCGAAGCTATAATTTTCTATGTGCTGTGTTTACTGCTAAACACCTATATACTTTCTAAAGGACTTAAAGGCATCGAAAAGGTAGCCAAAATAGGCATGCCGTTACTAATACTTTTCGGAGTAATACTTGCCGTAAGAGGCTTAACACTGGGTACTGACGGAGCTTCGGATATGTTCCCGGATGCCAACGCATGGGATGGTCTTAACTTTTTGTGGACACCACAATACGACTCACTCGCCAACCCCAAAGTGTGGCTTGCAGCAGCAGGGCAAATATTCTTTACCCTATCAGTAGGTATGGGTACAGTGCACTGTTATGCAGCATACATTAGGTCGAAAGACGATATTGCACTCAATGCCGTATCGGCAGGATTTATGAACGAGTTTGTAGAAGTAGTACTGGGCAGCCTTATCGTAATTCCAATCGCGGCAGGATATCTTGGTTTGGACTGGGTATTGCAAAATGCAGGCTTTGGTATGGCGTTCCAAACCATGCCGTATCTCTTCCAGCAATGGGGCGAAGTCCTCGCTGTATGTGCAGGCGTGTTCTGGTTCGGGCTGCTGTTCTTTGCCGGTATTACCTCATCACTCGCAATGGGTACACCATGGATGGGCTTTATGCGCGACGAGTTTAACTGGAGCGGTAATAAAGGCGCATGGTCTTTCGGGCTTCTTGCCCTTATTATGGGGTTACCCACGGTATTCTTCTTCCAGGAGGGCGTGTTCGATGAGTACGACTACTGGGCGGGTACAGTAAGCCTTGTAGTATTTGCATTCCTCGAAACCATACTGTTCTCATGGATATTTGGTATCAATAAAGGCTGGGCAGAAATAAATATGGGTGCCGATATTAAAGTGCCTATCGTGTTTAAATACATCATACTTATAGTTACCCCATTGCTGTTGGGTTGGGTACTGGTAGCCAGCTTACCGGATATGGCTGATAAAATAGCCAACAAAGATACCAACAACAGAGAATGGTTTGCCGATGCCTATTATGCCGAGAATTTTGATTCCGAAGGGATAAAAACGGGTGTGGTCGATTCGGTTGCCACCGATTTTATAAAAATGGCATACCAAAACGAAAAGCAGGTATATAACAAACAACTCGACAAACTGGAAACACAGGTTTTTACCGATTATAAAACCTATGGCTTTAAAAAAGGACAAAATCCTATAGTAGCAGTAGGACAAACCATAAAACCTAACGATAAAATTGCCGAAGGTAAATTTACCAACCACGTGTTTTATAAAACCATAGGCAGGCTGCTGCTGGTAGCGCTGTTTTTATTCATATCTTTAATGGTATATAAAGCATTCATTAAACGCAGAAAAGAAGGGAGGGTACATTCATGAAAACAGAAGCATTAATAACCATGGTAGCCGCGCAGGGTATTGTAATAATAATGGCATTATACTTTTTTTATAAAGTTTTAACCATCAAGCCCAAAGAAGAACCGGACTCCTACAGGGAGAACGACGATGAAACCGACAGGCAAGAATCTTAGTTTTTAGTCGCAGTCGCAGTATTCAGTCACAAATACTGAAAACTGAATACCGCGACTGAAAACTGCGACTGACCGCTACTATTCAGAAAGTTTTATAGTAATATGAAAAATAGCGTCGCCCTGATATACAATAGGCGCATCGTTACTGTTGATGATATAGCCCTTGTGAGGGGCTTTTACCGTATGTTCAAACTTGCCGAAAGGGTCGGTAATAAGCGCAATAACCTCACCTTTTTCCACCAGTTTGCCCACAGTAGCCTGATTTTGCAATAACCCCGAAAAAGTAGCCCGCACCCATACCGAACGCTCTATATATACCGATGGCTCATCCTGTTTCACCTTTTTCTTAGGGTTCAGCATATCCAAATGGTCTAAAAAACGTTTGGTGCCACGCACCGCTGCCTGGGTAACATCATGGTTCAGGTCGAGCGATTTACCGCCCTCAAACAACAACATTTTTACCCCCAGCCTGCCGGACGCATTTCGGAAAGAACCCGCTATATTTTTAGAATACAGCGTAAAAGGAGCATTAAATACATCTGCCAATTGTTTCAACTCGGCATTATTGGGCACAATACGAATTTGCGGAGCATTAAAACGGCTTGCGCCCCCCGCATGAAAGTCAATACAATAATCCACATTCGGGATTATCTCTTTAAGCAAATGCCAGGCAAAACGCCCGGCAAGCGACCCGCGCGGGCTACCCGGAAACACGCGGTTAAGGTCGCGCCCATCAGGAAACTCCCTGCTCTTATTTACAAACCCGAAAATATTAATAACAGGTATGCAGATGATAGTACCGCGCTTGGGTTTGTTTATCTTCCGTACAATCAGTTGGCGCACTATTTCGGTGCCGTTTATCTCGTCGCCATGCAGGGCTGCCGTAAACAGCACCACAGGGCCATCGGTTTTGGCACGTTCTATAATAATAGGTACTTTTAGCTTACTCATAGTGTGCAGGCGCGCAATTTCCATATTAATGGTTTTACTCTCACCGGGCAATACCGTTTCGCCAAGTATCGTTATGTTTCTGTGTGGCATAGGGTTGTTTTACAGCCCATAAAGATAAGAGTTTTTTGGTTTTGGTTATTTGAGACCCCAAATCTTGTCCCTTGTAATTATTAAAACGAAGTACGATTAACAATTTTATAATCAAAAATACTCCTTTGTATTAAAAGAAAAATTTACCTCAACTTCAAAACCACACACAAATAAGAATAAGTATAAACTATCAAAACCGACTGCTCTATAGAAAAAAGAGATTGTCCCACATAGTTATTAGGACTCAATTCTTCTTATATTTGTAGATATTTTTCTATATATAAAATATTATGGCAATTGCAATAAGACAAGTACCAGTATTAAAAGACAAATTAGCGTCAGGTTTCAATAAAAGAGCAGATGCTAATGTATCTAAAAAACACTCTGTTGATTTTTCGACTCAGTCTTCTATTGCAAAAAAAATACTTAAAAACGCAAATTTATAATTCTTGCTTTGAGTTTTCTACAAGAAGAATGCACTTTAAGATTATTAAATCAAAATCTTCTATCTGGTTCAAATAAATTTTCTTGCGGAGATAGAGACTTAGATGATTTCTTTATAAATGATTGTGAAGATTATTCCAATCAATTAATGGGAAAAAGTTATTGCTTTACTTTAAATCAAGACTCTAGTCAAATTGTATGCTCATTCACACTCTCTAATGACAGCATCAAGACCAACTTTATACCAAAATCCAATAAGAATAAACTAAACAGAAAAATACCAAACGCAAAACGGATGCGTTCGTATCCAGGTGTTCTAATTGGTAGATTAGGAGTAAATCAAGACTTTGTTGGCAAAGGCATTGGAAGAGAATTAATGGATTTCATTAAAGCTTGGTTTATTGATAGTGCTAATAAGACTGGGTGTCGCTATTTAGTAGTCGATGCATATAACCGAGAAAAGCCAATTTCATACTATGAGAAAAATGGCTTCCAATTCCTATTCAATAACGAAGAAGAGGAAAAGACATATGCAGGATTAAACACTAATGATATTTTAAATACAAGATTAATGTATTTTGATTTAATTGTTCTGAAGGCTTAAGCAATTTAATTATTTATCATTTTCGATTTCTATCAAATTCCCTTCATCGTACCTTCCCACAATAAGGAGTCCCGAAACTTTTAACTGAAAACTGTTTACCGAGACTGAAAACTACAAGCTGAAAACTCGAAACTAAATACTAACTTTGTAGTATGCAAACGCCTTTGGAACTCCAAATACAAACCCTGCCCGACAGCCCGGGTGTATATCAATATTTTGATAAAGACGACAAGCTGCTGTATGTAGGCAAGGCAAAAAACCTGAAAAAACGGGTAATGTCCTACTTTAACAAAGTAAACGACTCGGGGCGCATACGTGTTATGGTACGCAAAATAGTGCGCGTTAAGCACATAGTAGTTCCCACCGAAAGCGAGGCACTGCTGCTGGAAAACAACCTGATAAAAAACCTGCAACCCCGCTATAACGTACTGCTTAAAGACGACAAGAGTTACCCCTGGATATGCATTAAAAAAGAACCCTTTTCGCGCGTGTTTGCTACCCGCAATGTTATTAAGGACGGTTCGGAATATTTCGGGCCCTATACCTCATTCAAAACCGTAACCACGCTGCTGGAACTCATCAAAGAGCTGTACCCGCTGCGCACCTGCAATTACGACCTGAGCCCTGCCAATATACAGGCAGGTAAATTTAAAGTATGCCTGGAGTACCACATAGGCAACTGCAAAGGGCCATGCGAAGGCTATGAACCACTGGAGGAATATCAACGCCACATAGCTGCCATTCGCGAAATACTGAAAGGCAATTTTAAAGACAGCCTGAAAGACTTTCGCAGACACATGCAGGAACTGGCTGCCAATATGAAGTTTGAAGAAGCACAGGAAATTAAAGAAAAGATAGAAGTGCTGGAAAACTACCAGGCACGCAGTACCGTTTTCAATCCGCGCATTAACAACCTCGATGCCTTTAGTATTGTGAGTGACGAAACAATGGCGTACATCAACTTTATACAAGTGTCGCACGGGGCTATTATCCGTTCGCACACAATGGAAATAAAAAAGAAACTGGATGAGCCTGACGAAGACCTGCTCCAAATTGCGGTGGTAGAGCTTCGCGAGCGTTTTCAGCTACGCTCCAGAGAGGTATTAGTACCTTTCGAAATCAACCTGGGCGAAGAGGTAAAAGTAACCGTACCCAAACTGGGCGATAAAAAGCAAATTTTGGATTTTAGCGAGCGCAATGCCCGTTTTTACCGAATGGATCAGCTAAAGCAAATAAAAATTACCGACCCGGACAGGCACACCAACCGCATTATGGCACAGATGAAAAAAGACCTGCGCCTGCCTGTAGAGCCCCGCCATATAGAATGTTTTGATAACAGTAACATTCAGGGTACTAATCCCGTATCAGCATGCGTTGTATTTAAAGATGGCAAGCCCAGCAAGAAAGATTACCGCCATTTTAATATAAAAACCGTAGAAGGCCCTAACGATTTTGCGAGTATGGAAGAAGTAGTTTTTCGCCGATACCGCCGCCTGCTTGACGAAAACGAACCCCTGCCGCAGCTTATCATTATAGATGGTGGCAAGGGGCAATTATCTTCCGCTTTAAAAAGCTTGGAAATCTTGGGCTTACGTGGTAAAATCACTATCTTAGGCATCGCAAAAAGGCTGGAAGAAATATACTATCCGGGCGACTCGATACCGCTGTATCTGGACAAAAAATCAGAAACGCTGAAGGTTATCCAACACCTGCGCAACGAGGCACACCGATTTGGCATTACGCACCATCGCGATAAGCGAAGCAAAGGCGCACTGCAAACCTCGGTAGAGAGCATACCCGGCATTGGCGAAAAAACAATGGTAACGCTGCTTACGCATTTCAAATCGGTAAAACGGTTGAAAGAAGCCCCCGAAGCGGATATTGCCAAAGTGATAGGTCCTGCCAAAGCAAAAAAAATTACTGAATTTTATCACTCAAAATCGAACTGATGAAAAAAATATTTCTCCTGTTACTATGCTTACTGCTTATCGGTACGGTTACCGCACAGGAGGACAACAACGCCAATGCTAAAAAACCAAAAATAGGGGTAGTACTAAGCGGTGGCGGTGCAAAAGGCTTGGCACACATAGGTGTGCTGAAAGTGCTGGAAGAAGCCGGCATAAAGGTAGATTACATAGGCGGTACCAGTATGGGTGCCATAGTGGGCGGGCTGTATGCAGCAGGCTACTCGGCGCAGGAGCTGGACTCTATTTTCAATTCGCTTGATGCCGATGCGCTGATACAGGATTTTACCCCGCGAGGCTCTAAAAACTTTTTCGAAAAACGTAATGATGAGCTGTATGCGCTGTCGTTACCCTTTAAAGGGTTTAAAATCAGTTTCCCCACCGCCTTTTCCAAAGGTTTGTATAACTATACCACCGTGAGCCGTCTTACGGATAACGTGCGCCAAGTGCGCGATTTCGACTCGCTGCCCATACCCTTTGTGTGTATTGCTACCGATATAGAAACGGGCGAAGAGGTGGTGCTGCGCAAAGGCGTGCTGCCCGATGCCATACTGGCAAGCGGGGCTTTCCCATCGTTATACTACCCCGTAGAGATAAACGGCAGGCTGCTGATAGACGGCGGGGTAACCAACAACTACCCCATTGAGGAAGTAAGGAAAATGGGTGCCGATATTATTATTGGCGTAGATGTGCAGGACGGGCTTAAAGACAGGACAGAGATAAAAGGGGCTACGGGGGTACTGGTACAAATAAATAACTACCAGATGATAAAAAAGATGGAGGTAAAGCGCAAAGCTACCGATGTTTATATAAAACCCGATATTACAAACTACACCGTTATATCTTTTGATGACGGCAGGCAGATAATAGACGAGGGCGAAAAAGCGGCACGCGCCATGCTGGACTCCCTAAAAATACTGGGTACGGGCAAACCCATTGTAAGAGACAATGTGTGTACCGAGGATACACTTACCATAACGCAAATAGAAATTGCGGGGCTCAAAAATTACAGCAGAGCCTATGTTATCGGTAAGCTTAACTTTAAGCCCGGCTCAACAATTTCCTATAATAAACTCAACAATGGCATAAGCAACCTTAACGCCACCCAAAATTTTAACGCTATTGCCTACAACTTTACACAGGGAAAAAGAGGCGACATCCTTAACCTGCGCATGACCGAGAACCCTATAAACCGCTACCTGAAGTTTGGGCTGCATTATGACGGGCTTTATAAAAGCGGGGTTTTGGTAAATTTTACACAAAAAAACCTCTTTAGGCGAGGCGATGTTGCCTCTTTGGATGTTATACTGGGCGACAACTTCAGGTATATGTTTAACTATTATATGGACAACGGGTTTTATACCAGCTACGGGTTGCGCTCTACTTTTAATAGTTTTAACCGTAACGTGCCGGGCAGTATTATATATGATATGGGCGTAAACTCTGCCAACGTAGATTATACTGACATTAACAATCAGATATATGTGCAAACCATATTTGCACAAAAATTTTTATTGGGTGGCGGTGCAGAGCTTAAACATTTAAAAATAAAATCGGAAACATTAAGTTCCGACAGGTCGCGGGTGTTTGATAACAGCGATTACTTCTCGGTATATGGCTACTTAAAGTTCGACTCGTATGATAAACGCTATTTCCCAACCAAAGGCGGGTATTTTGCAGGAGAAGCAAAGTCATTTTTATATTCCAGCGATTATACGGGCGACTTTGACCGTTTCAGCATTATAAAAGCCGAAATGGGCACGGCAAAAAGGATATATCGCAACTTTACGCTGGAGCTACAGGCAGAGTCGGGCATTACGATAGGCGAAGAAAATGTAACTTTTTTCGATTTTATACTGGGGGGGTATGGCTATAATATGATAAATAACTTCCGCCATTTTTACGGATACGATTTTATAAGCATATCAGGCAACAGTTATATAAAGGGTGTTGCTACGCTGGACTGGGAGTTTATTCGTAAAAACCACCTGAATGTTACGGCAAACTTTGCCAATGTAGGTCAAAATTTATTAGACGAAGGCAATATACTGTCGTTACCCCAATATACGGGCTATGCAGTGGGCTATGGCATGGAGTCTATTATTGGTCCGCTGGAACTAAAGCACAGTTGGTCGCCCGATACCAACAGGCACTATACCTGGATTAGTATAGGATTTTGGTTTTAAATAATCAGCAAAAACCCGCCCAATCCGTGTCATTCGCGTTTCGAAAAAGCATTACGATTTAGTTACTACCTAATGCCTTTTCTAATTCTTTATTATGAGCCTGTACAACTTGTTTTACTATAGTTGTGATTTCAGTATCAGATAAGTTTTCATAAAACTTTGTATATAAAGTTTTATCCATATTACCGAAAAGTTTAACCGTATAATCTAATACATTAAATTTAAAATATACCCCATAACCGAATTCGAAATCTTCGAAACCTACTTTTTTTATTGATTTATAGCTAATTACAACTCCAATGTTGTTTAAACTTCGATTCTCAACAAGATTAGGACTATATGGATGCGGTGTGCCATCTATATAAATACGTACATCGTTATTTATATAATACTTTTCAAATGGTTTGAGTTTAGATTGTATTTTATTAACAATCTTAACTATCGTATTTTTATAAATTTCTCTAACTATTTCATCTGTCCTTTTATTCTCTGTGTTTTTATCCTTACCATGACCCGCTAATCTCATCTCCAGCAATGCAATTTCTTTATCAATATCATCAGCATCCTCTATACTTTCGCCTTTTGCTCCGGCAATCATAATTTCCAGAGAATGGATGGTATTTTTAGCAATATAATTAACGAAAGCCTCTATATTACCTGTATCGGCAAGGCGCAGGGCGGCAAAGTAATTTTCTTTATCTTCGGCTTTTACAATTACAGGCGGGTAGCCAAACTTCATTAATATAAAGTTCATGAGTATGCGCGCTGTCCTGCCGTTACCATCATCAAACGGATGTATTCGTATAAACTTATAATGAAACTCTGCTGCCAACAATATAGGGTTTACATCTTCCTCCTCTATTTTGCCATTATACCACGCCATGAGGTCAGCCATTTTTGCAGGCGTTTCTTCGGGCGTGGCAAAATAAAATATCTCGCCCGTTTTTGTCTCTACATGGTTCGGCGTTGTTTTATAACTCCCAACGGCTATTCGCTTTTTGGTCGGGCTGCCGTCGGCAGTAACCGCATCAACCTCATAGGATTCTTTAAGCAATAGTTGGTGCAACTCTCGTATAAAATTCTCGGTAAACGACCTCTCGCCTTTTACCATGTCCAGCACCCAATTTATAGCCTCGTTATGCCCTGTAATCTCAAAATGGTCTTTAAGCGGCTTGCCCTGTGCCGTAATTCCGTGCATTAACAAGGCTTTGGTTTCGCCATAGGTAAGCGAGTTCCCCTCAAGGTTATTAGAATGATAATTCCAGTCCAAACGAAATTTCTGCATTATCCGTGCTTCCTGTTCCTTATCAATAGGGCGCAGGCTGTCCAATTCTGTTTTAAACGCAACCGCTTTTATAATATCTTCCATAAACCAAACAGGTTATAATTCAAATGTAAATATACACAAAGCTAAAATATATCTGTGAAAACCCGTCTTATCCGTGTCATTCGCGTTCCGAAAACACAAAACCACTCATCAACCCAATAAAATTATACTTAAATTGATTTCAAAAAATTCGCGAAAATCAGCCCAATCCGTGTTATCCGCGTTCACAACATCCAAAAACTTTTATCTTTGCACTGTATGACAAAGCAAGAAATCCGCACCAAATACCGCGCGCTGCGCAAAAGCTTAACCACAAAGGAAGTGGAAGAGAAAAGCCTTGCCATAGCCAACAGGCTGTTGCAGTTGCCTGTTTGGGACAAAACCTACTACCACCTGTTTTTGAGCATTGAGGAGCAAAAGGAAGTGCAAACCGAATTTATACTGCACCTGCTTGCCGGAAAAGATAAAGAAATTGTAGTAGCGCAATCGGATTTTGACAGTCATGAAATGACCCACTACCTGCTTACCGATAACACAAGGCTCGTAAAAAACCAATACGGCATACCCGAACCTGTGGATGGGCTGGAAGTGCCTGTAACAAAACTGGATGTGGTGTTTATACCCCTGCTTGCCTTTGATATTTTTGGTAACCGGCTGGGGTATGGCAAAGGTTTTTACGACAGGTTTTTGGCGCAATGCCGCCCCGATACCCTAAAAATAGGGCTTAGTTTTTTTGGTGCTGAAGAAAAAATACTCCCAAACCTCCCTACTGATATGGCAATGGATTATTGCGTAACACCATACAATACCTACACATTTACAACAAAATAAGAAGGTTCAATGTTAAGTTTTTACTGACATTGAAAAACTTAACATTGGAACATGCCATGATATAGTTTTTAATATTAATTTTGTGTTAAATTAAAGTTATTATAACATATCCTTAAATGAGTAGAGAAGACCTTAGACTGGTAGAATTTTCTGTAACAGAGAAAACCAAATCGAGTAAAACCAAAAAATCAGTTTCTAAAACAAAAAAGAAGTTAGGCTATTTCCACATTTGGGGGACTAACTTAGACGGAAAGGGCAACGAAAAATTTTATGGACTTATTGAAGAAGCCAAAACCGGAAAACTGGTAGAGGTAAACTACAAAAACATTCGTTTTTTAAGCGAAGCGGAGCTGGACAGCATATTTGAAGAAACTGTTGAGGAAATTATTACCGAAGCAGATGAAGAGCCGGCAAATGAAGAAGAAAATACTACTACAACCACAACATAGCTTTTTGTTGCTGTAAGCCCCCTACAGAACGAATCCTATTGCTATTAATTAAGGCTGTTATTTTATAACAGCCTTAGTTTATTCATACCCCCATCTACAGCCAGTACCTGCCCTGTTATCCAGGCGGCATTTTCGCCCAGTAAAAAGGTTATAGCCTGTGCCAAATCATTGGGAGTACCTATTTTTTTTAGCGGGTTTCTGTTTTTTGCAGCTTCCGTTTTATCGTCAGAGCCTAATAAACGCTCGGCAAGCGGGGTATCTGTAAGCGAAGGCGCTACACAGTTTACCCGTATTTTTGGGGCAAACTCTGCGGCAAGCGAGCGCGTTAACCCCTCAACGGCACCTTTTGCCATAGCTACCGAGGCATGGAACGGCATACCCGTACCCACAGCCACTGTACTGATAAATACTACCGAGGCAACAGCACTCTTTTTAAGATTGGGCAAATATGCCTGTACAAAAGCGGCAGCACCCAATGCACTCACATTATAATCAGCAGTAAAATCATTTTCGTTGATACGATGAAAAGGTTTCAGGTTAATAGTTCCCGGAAAATAAACCAATCCGTCAATTACATCATCAATAGCGGGAAATGTGCCAAAACCATAGTGTGCTACTTTGTGCCATTCGGAATAATTTCCGTTATCGTCTTTAGTCGAAACACCAATAACCGTGTGTCCCTGTTCTTTTAACAATGTTGCGGACTGTGTTGCCATTGCCGAGAATGCCCCCGCGAAGATGTATGTAGCCATAAAATGTTGTTTGTACAAATTTAAGTACTATATACAGCTTTAACCGTTCAACAAATCTTAAACTATCAGAAAAAATTCAGTCTGTTATGTATGGTTGGTTATCGCTTAGAAATTTTATTGCCCGATATGGCGCGCTGCCTGTTGCATTTAAAACGGTTTATGGCATCGCTGCGTTTTTTGGCGTGCTTGGTTTTGCAACGCTCTACCCTGTCGCGCCACAGGCGGTAACTGCTGAATTTGAGTTCGCGCTTCATGAGTGCTTTTACCTTATCTTCGGTAAGCCCAAACTGGTAGTATATGGCATCAAAAGGGGTGCGGTCTTCCCAAGCCATTTCTATAATACGGTCTGTATCCCTTTCAGTTAAAGGGGTTTCTTCTTTATTACTTATATTTCTTGCAACCATAAATTACGATAGTCTTTTTTAGCGTCATAATCATCTGCTTGTTTCTGCGGGTCAAAGTGTCGCTCTATACGCGGGTCGTTGCCCACGCCGGCTATGTATGCCCAGTTGCCCCAGTTGCTCGATGGGTCATAATCAATCAAAGTTTCTTCAAAATAGGCTGCGCCGTATCGCCAGTCAATATGCAGGTCGTGGCACAGGTAGCTCGCTACATTTTGCCTGCCCCGGTTACTCATAAAGCCTGTCAGCTTCAGCTCGCGCATGTTGGCATCTATAAAATCCTGTCCTGTTTTGCCGTCTATCCAGCGTTGCAGTACTTCGGGGTCAGGTTTTTTCCACTTAGCAGCAGTATTTTTTATACCTCCGGGCAAAAAGAGGCGGTTGCGGTGCTTTTTCATCATAAACCTAAAGTAATCGCGCCACAACAGTTCGAATATCATCCAATAGGTACTTTTGTTGGCGCCATGTGCTTCTTCATACTTTTTTATTTCATGATATACCTCTCGCGGCGACAGGCACCCCATAGCGAGCCATGGGGAAAATTTGGATGAATAGTTTTCGCCCAGCAATCCGTTTCGGGTTTCCTTATAGGTAGCAATGGCTTCTGTTTCAAAAATATAATCGTTAAGGCGTTTCAGCCCTGCGGTTTCACCGCCTTCAAAGGTCATTACAGCCCTGCTGTCGGGCGCAATAGGTTGCAGCCCAAGCTCGGCAAGCGAGGGTAGCTGTAGGGGTGGGATAATGGGTGAAGGGATGCTTTCGGGTTTATGGAATACAGGGCGAATGCCTGCTTCTTTTTCTATTTTTTTTCTGAAGGTAGTAAATACATCGGGAATGCCTCGTAATGGAAAGGGTAAATCCTCTGCATGGTACAGGGTGCTGGTACTAAAGGTTTCTACCACACAACCTTGTTTCCACAGGGCTGCCACTACGCGTTCTTCCTGCTTTTTCTCGTCGGTAGTTACCTCTTTCTTGGCATATATTTTTTTAGCATTATACAGGCGCGCCACACGGGGCAGCTCCTCTTCGGGAATGCCACGCACTATTACCAACCCTGATTTTAGTTGGCGTAACTGCGCATCAAGGTCGGCAAGCGATTCCAAGAGGAATTGCGCTCTAAAGCTGCCTGTTTTTTCGAAACCGAATTTTGTTTTCCCAAACTGGCTTTCGTCTATACAATATACAGGTACTATACTGTTACTTTGCTGTATAGCTCTTACCAGTGCTTCGTTATCATGCAGCCTTAAATCTGTTTTAAACCAAACAATAGATGTAGGCATTTTTGTAAGTAATTGTAGTTATTTAAACGCAATCTAAATAAATTTGCCTTACAAATATACTACAAAAACAGCCTTTATAAAATGTATTAAGATATTTTATACTTTGTTCAACGTGATGTGAAACTGTCTGATAATAGAAAAAACCATCCGTTTAGATGGTTCATTTTAAAATACACTGAAATATAGGCTTCAGGACTTAAGACTTATTTACAATATATTCGTATATCATGAAAACTAATCTTTTAATTTGATCATCAATTTTACCCGAGTCATCTGTAACTTCAAATTTTTCATTATCATAAATCGCAGAATAGACTACAGTACTTTTATTACTGAATATATTAACTGGGATTGAAAGATTAGAAACATCATTAAATCCATATTTCTTAAAGTTATCCTCCGTAAGCACTACATTGGTCATATCACTTGTAACAAATAATGTATTATCAAGCTTAATTGCTCTATTAGAAGAGTTCTTATCTATTACTGTGGTAAACTGAACTACTTCAAAATCTTTGTCCTCAATCTTAAAAATTTCCTCCCTGATAGGTAATATTTTTTGAATTACCCTCTTATCCTTAATTTTAATTGTAGAATATTTTGAGTCTTTAGATTTTTTAATTTTTAAATCAAAATTAGGGTTTTCAGTTATTTTAAATATTGGCTCAAAAATTTTTCTTCTATCTTCTTCATCATATGTTGCCAATATTTCATCTACAACTGCATCGTCATAATCTTCATCAAGTACCAAATTTTTATATTTGCTACCTACTTCTATAGCCCAATCCTTAATTTGTTTATTTTCAATAGAGCTTTTCATTACACTATCAACTGCTAGTCCAATCTCAAAACTACCCCATTTTAAATCCACCATTCTAAAATCTAAATCTGGCAATATCCTATTAAATAATTTATTGAGGGTATTTTTATCCGATTTAATATCTTTCATCGAAGCAAAAAAATCTATTTTGAGAAAATTTTTAAATGATTTAGTAAGATTTGATAATAATTCATTCGTCAACTCATTTAAACCAATAGTATCGGCATATTTTAAATTTGTTGATGCAAATTTTAAGTAAAAAGCATCCTCACGTAAATTCTGTAAATACTGTTTGGATTTATACTCTTCAACGATTTTATAATAATATGATGATTGAGTAGGCGTGTAATTGAGATATGATTCTTCCGCAGGCAAATAATCATCTGATATAGATTCACTAAAAACAATATTTATATTTGTAGTATTACCGCTAAAGTCCTCTTGAATAAGATATATGAATTTTTTATTCTTTAAAATTAAATCTCTAAGTGAAATTTCTTTTGTAAAATACTTTAAAATTTTTTCTTCATCAATCTCAAATAAACAATAAAAATCAGATTTATCATCTGTATCAACTAGATATAAAAAATAATCCGTCTCATTATATTTGAGATGGGAAAGTATAGGTTCATCCAAAAAAATTATATCTTCAATTTTTTTGAATTTCCGTAAATCTATATTGATACTATTCTCCATCATTTACATATGTAAATTTATTTATTATATCTAAATCTTTTTTGGGATAAAAGGTATAATGTAACTCATTTTTAGAACAATGTTTTATACCATCATCATCTGTTACATTCACAACTGCAATTCTAGAGTAATTGACACGTTTATTTTTTGACAAACTCTTCAACATTTGTTTTGCAGATTCATATGTAGAAAAAAGCGATAATCCCCAAGCAAGACAATTATCTTGTAATTTAGGCTTTAATAGTACGGCATTAGGTGTGAATGATTTCTCCGTCATATTTTCCTCTACACATCGGAAAAGCATTTTGTTTCCAGACTCATTATTAACAGGACAATCATCTATTAAACTTATTTCATATTGATATTTTAACTCCATTTAGTAATTTTTATTTGTCATAAAGTTGGTAAATATATTATTAAAATTTAAAAAAAGACAATATATTAAAAAACCAACTCTCATTTATAAAAATTAATAACTAATCTTTTTACTCACACTACGGCTCACATCAATAACATAAAAGAGTGCCTGCACATCGTTAAGGTGCAGTTTAAAATCAGTAAACTCCGGGCTGTCATTAAGCGAGTGGCACATTATGTAACCCTCCTCGGTATTGTGTTCTACAATTTCCTTTAGTAGCGGCATTTTGCTCTGCGTAGTATAAATAACCCAGTAAGGGAAATCGCGATAGCGCAATTTATCTGTCCAGTGGTGGCGTTGCAACTCGCGGGTGCTCACAATACTGTTTCGGGTAATGGCATGGTTACTGCCATCGTCCATACTGTCGCCATTTACACGAAACGCCACATACCTGCCCTGCAAAGGCTTATCTACCAATATACCATGTTGTCCTAAATCCATCAAAAAATCAGTATCCTGATAACTGCTAAGAAATCCTGCCTGTATTTTAAACTCTGCCAAAGGCATAAGCATGTAATACTGACCGTTGGGCAATTCGATAAACTTATTGCCGTTTTTATTCTCAAAATCTTCGCTAAGCGGTTTTACATTATTATGAGCCACCGAAAGATGATACACACCATCCGGCTCTAACACTTTGTGTAATATTTCACTTTTAGACTTGGGTATAGGCCTGCCCTTCTCATAATTAATGATGGTTTCGCGGCTTGCGCCAATAAGGTCGGCAAGCTCCTTTTGTGTGAGCCCCAATTTCTCACGGTGCTGTTTTATTTCTAAACCACTTATAATCATAACTTTACTTTTCTTAACTTATTAATTTTCCAACCAAGTTGAAATTTTAACATTTATTAATTTTGAAAAGTGGAATATTCCACTTAATTTTGTCCTGTGTTTGAGCAAAGATACTAATAAATGTGTAAAAAACAACATTTGAAAGAGAAAATATGTGTATTAGAGAAAATAAAATGGTCGTGTACGCGTTCCCTTACTAAATACAGCGCTACAAACGATGTGGAAAATACCACAAATACAGAGAAAAAAAAACAAGAAGTAAAGGCTCTCTTACACAAACTGTACACAGAACTGTACCAAGCTGATGAAATTGTGGAACATTTGGCTTTGGAATCGGAAAAAACAACAAGTTACCAACCCACAAATGAAGAAATAAATGCAATATTACTCTTTAACAAAGACAAAAGGTTTACCATAACCGAATAAACCGTCGCCCATCCCACTAAAAAAGAGCTATTATGAAAAAAATTTACAGTAAGCTGCAAGAAATCAACAGCCGTATTACCGACTGTGAAAAAGAAATAAAGGCTGTAAAGCATCTTCCGTTTTACAACATCTTTAACCGCGAGGCACAACGTGAAAAAGACCTCCAGGCACTGCAAGAGTTGCTAAACAGCCTTTTACATCAAAAAATAGAAACGCTCAATGCGTTAAAGTTACAAGTATATCAGGAAAAGTTAGCTGTCACATCATTACTACAGCACCGTTAGGCACTCAGCCCGCATAGTTATCCATAGTTCAAGCATTCAACCTATTTTTTAATTATTAAACCATTTCATCATGAAAATTTCAGGAAACATTGAGAGCATTGAGTACCGCAACACCGCCGGACACGAAAAAAAAGTAGTAACCATAGCACCCGGATTCAGGCAAAAAGCCTTTGTAGAATTTCGCGGCAGGCGTATGGCAGACCTTGACACCTTTAAGGAAAACGACGAGATAGAAGTAACCGTAACACTGGAAGGCAAAATATCTAAAAACAGCGGCATACAGTATAACAACCTCGTGGCGCAGGAAGTAACCGCAACAGGCAGCGAGCAATAAGTAAAAAACCCACAACACATAAAAAGATGGAATCGAAACAACAGGAATATACCGTAAAAATACTGGAGCAGTTACAACCGCTTTTTGAAGAAGATTGTAAAAACCGCATTGACATTAAAGAACTGGAAGACAACAGCAATGCATCCGATTTTTTTCATGCGCTTGCCAACCTTGCCCCCGCAGTAGTGTATAACAAACTGACGAAAAGCAATGCCGGCACACTCGACTTTAACCAGATAGCCAACAGGCTTTGTTTTCAGAATGTGAGAATAAAAGATACACAGTCATAAAGTCGAAAGTCATAAAGACGAAGGTCGTAAAGTCAAAAACAATATACACTATTCTCTTTTGGCTATTGCCTCATGACCAATGGCTATTACCTTTTGGCTAATAACTTTAAACAAAATTCCAATTTTTCAATTATTAAACTATAACCATTATGCAATTTAAAACCAAAGGTATCATTACCGCAGTGGGCGAAGTAAAAACCACAAAATTAGGAACAGCAGTACAACAACTGCACTTTGAGCAGGAAACAGGCAGAATTATTTATCCCAGTGCGCTCGGCACAAAAATAGAGCTGTTAAACGACCTTTTTCCCGGCGATGTTGCCGAAATAGAGTTCCATATATCAGGCTCAAAAGGCACATACAACAATGTTATAATCGACAACCTGGTACGTGTATAATGAAAGATCCCGCATTTCCATTCTATGCTCAGGACTTCCTGGTAGGAACACTGCACATGACGTGCGAAGAAACAGGAGCTTATATAAAGCTCCTGGCTTACCAGTGGGTAAACCTTGGCATACCCAAACAAAGGGTAGGCATTATTATAGGCACAGGCTGGGAAAACGTGTGGCAATCCATCCGCGATAAGTTTATCGAAAAAAACGGCGTGTTTTATAACCAACGGCTGGAACTGGAACGCGAAAAAAGAGCGCGGTTTAAACAAAAACAGTCCGAAAACGGTAAAAAAGGCGGTCGTCCTAAAAAAGATACCAGTATTACTAACGATACTGCCATCAACCCACCCTTAACCCAAAAAAAGCCTTTAGAAAATGAAAGTGAATATGAAAAGGAAAATAACAATGAATATGAAAAAGAGGGTACGGGAGAAAAAACAGTAGCCCACCCCTACGCTACCGAAGCCTTTGCGCAACAATGGCAGGCATGGAAAAACTACCGCGCTACCGAGCATAATTTTTACTACCGCAGCCCGCAAAGCGAGCAGGCAGCCCTGTCAGAACTCGGCACACTATCGGGCGGCAGCGAAGCCGATGCCATAGCCATAATGCACCAAAGCATGAGCAAGGGCTGGAAAGGATTTTTTGAATTAAAAACCAATGAGCAGTCAAGAGCACCTTCCCGAAAAGGCAAAACACAGTATAGCAACGATTTCAAACGAAAAATTGCTGAAGGTTTACAGTCCCGTTAACTGCATGCGGCATTCGGGCAAGTTAAGCACGGTGGCACAGGCCATGAATGCCCCTGCCCCTACACTGGGCAGCATTCAGCGCGATAAAAACCCCGCGTTTGCCAATGCCCTCGTAATGGGCTGGCTGGTGTACCTGAACGATATACTGAACCTGAACAAACCCATGACGGAAGAGCAGATAGAGCTATGCGCGCAGGAGGTAAACAACACTTACTACAGCCTGAAAATGAGCGACCTGACGTATTTGTTCAAGAAAATCATATCCGGGCAATACGGCGAGTTTTACGAAAGCCTTACCATAGCCAAAGTACTTTCGTTTTTTCGGGATTATTTTGAAGAGCGTTGCCAAGTTGCCGAAGAGGAAAGCCACCGCACGCATGCCGACTTTAGCAGTATTGACGAGTTCAACTACTCGCAAAACCTGCGCCGGATATGGCAGGGCAAAAGCAGCAGGAGCTAACGGCAAAATATCATTTACAGTTCTTTGACGTACCGACTGATTATCAAAATAATAAAATGGTTTCGGAAACGGTTTTAAAAAATATTTTTTATAATTTATTTTATTTGTACGCTTTTTTACCGTACATTAGCGGTTGCTAATACGCTCTTTGACATCTTTTCTCAGTTCAGTCTAATGATAAATGCTTACTATAAGTTTTCAAGTTATTGTGTCAAAATAATAAGACAAAAGCTATTTATCAATTTTCAAATCAAAGTATAAGTCATAACAAATAAGACAAAAACTATTTATCAATTTTCAAATCAAAGTATAAGTTCATAACAAATAAGACAAAAACTATTTATCAATTTTCAAATCAAAGTATAAGTCATAACAAATAAGACAAAAACTATTTATCAGTTTTTCAAATCAAAGTATAAGTCATAACAAATAAGACAAAAACTTTAATATTATTAATATTTTAAAATTAAAAATCATGGCAACATTCATTAATGACAGAATTGATGTTCGTATTAGCAAAGAACAGAAAGAGCTTATTAAGTATGCTTCTGAGTTACGTGGTTTTAAAAATCTGTCCGAATTTATTGTATTTTGTGTTAATAGAGAGGCTAATCAAATCATTAAAGAAAATAGCCTAGTGTTAAAAACATTAGAAGACAAAAAAATCTTTTTAGACGCAATTTTAAATCCATCAGAACCCAACGAGAAACTTAAACAAGCTCAATTAAATTATCAAAAATTTATTTTGAGTGATGAAAAAAATAACGGAAGTATTAAATAAAAGTCATAATAAAAGTGATTTTTATTGTGGTAAAGAATTACTGGATAATTACATCAGAAAACAGGCTAGTCAGGATATAAAAAAAGATTTATCCGCATGCTATGTGTTTTGTGAAGGTGATAATAAAGAGGTCACGGGATACTATACGCTTTCCAGCAACTCTATAGACAGGAGCACCCTACCACCATCATTAACAAAGAAACTCCCACCTACTTATGTAAACCTGCCTACAGTATTACTGGGCAGATTAGCTGTTGATGCAAAGCATCAAGGAAAAGGTTTAGGAAAACTACTTTTAATAGATGCCCTAAACCAATGTATTGAATTATCAAAAACTTTAGGAATAATCGCTGTAATAGTAGATCCAATTGATAGCGAAGCTATTAAATTCTACGAAAGCTATGGATTTATATTATTACCGGGATCTGGAAAAATGTTCATAACAATTAAAACCATTGAAAAAACATTCTTAGTATAAAAAACAGAACTATCAAATGAATTTGATAGTTCTGTTTTTAGTTTTTCTTTCAATAAAAGTATAATTTATTAATCGCATATTTAAATAAAAATTTATTACTTTTGTAATACCAACTAAAACAACCTGTTAAATGCAAAGCCCTATGTATAACCCTGTTACCATAGCAAACTACTTTATAAAAAAGTATGCTGCCGATGATCAGCTAACCCCGATGAAGTTAATAAAGTTAACTTACATTGCCTATGGGTGGTACTTGGCATTAAGTAACGGGAAACAACTGGTAAGCGAAGAACCGCAGGCATGGGATTTAGGTCCTGTACTGCCCACGCTGTACCATAACCTGAAACAATATGGCGGTAACAAAGTTAAAGAACCTGTTTTCCTTAAAAGTGCCGTTAACGACGTTATCTCTGATGAAGATTCCGAATTCCTTGATTTTATTTGGGATAAATACGGGCAATACTCCGGTAAAGAATTAAGTGCCATTACGCACACCAAAGGCACCCCTTGGTCAGAAATATACCCAAAAGGACACAACCTTACACTCCCAAAGGATTTAGTACAAAAATACTACGAGGCAAAAATGCACGAAATGTTAGACCGTGCATCATAACAAAAACCAATGTAGTATAACTTGTTATGAGCGACAAACCCAATTTCGATTTTAAAGAGCTTAAAAAACTGCGGAAAATTTCTTCTGAGGATGAGTCCGAAATAGAAATAAAGCCCGAAGACGAAATTAAAGCCGAAGAGCAGGAAATTACGTTTGAAGAAAGACAAAAAGAAGCCGAACTGCAACGTTATAACGACGATTCCCGCCACCGCAAAAACCTTGTAAAATGGGCTACCACACTAATAGGTATATGGCTTACAGCAGTTATTTTAATACTTGTAGCTACGGGAATGCCCCTACTGGAACTTTCGGATACCGTTATGGTTACACTGCTAAGCACTACCACCGTTAACGTACTGGGTTTAATGATAATTGTACTCAACGATATTTTTAAGGGGAAACAGAAATAGATGTCTATGAAAGACTTAATTAAAGATATCTTAGAAACTTCCCGCGACAGGATTAAAACCCCTATTACAGGTTCGTTTGCCTTAGCTTTTCTGCTTTGGAACTGGCGTCCTCTACTTATTCTGCTTTTCTCTGATTCTTCTATCGAGGATAAAATTAAACATATCGATAAAAACTATTGCACTACTTGGGCGTTATTAGTTCCTTTAATGATTGCCTTATTCTATATAACTCTTGTTCCTTACATCATGGTCTATTTAGAGTTTTTTACTAAAAGAGCAATTAAAGTAAGAAAAATGCACAAAGCAGAGTTAACAATATCTGATTTAGATAATAACATAGAATTTGCAAAAAAACAATTTGAGCTTGAACAAGCAAAAAATGGATATAAAGAGATTAGCACGCTAAATAACAGGATAGCCAATTTAGAACTTGATTTAAAAATTCAAAATGACCAACATAAAAAGCAGATAAACACTTTAAATGATCAACATAAAAGCCAAGCTGAAACGTACGAGAAAATAATTGAAGGATACAAAGAAAACAAAGAAATAGATAATACTTTAATTAGAAATCTAAGCACATTAAGCGACGACCATAAAAAAACCATTGAACTTCTTTCAAAACAAATATTGCAAGGCTTTTCTGAAAATGAAAAAAAAGGATTTATTGATTTTTGCGACTTTTATATTTACAAGAATATTAGTAAATATAAACGATATGAAACATTCGATTTATTTGAAGATGAACTAATAAATCGTTCTTTAATTGCTAAAGGTAGTGATGGATACTCAATAACTCCACTTGGAGAAATTTTATACTATTATTTAAAGGAAAACGAACCTATATTGTAAAAATATTTCTCCCAAACCCCAACTAAATGAAAGAAGCACAACCTACTGTAGCTTCAACCAAAATACGCAAACCCCGTTATAAAAAAGAATACCCGCATCAGGCATACAAACTGTGCCTGCTGGGCGCAACCGACAAAGAACTCGAAACCTTTTTCGGCGTGTCGCTCGATACCTTAGCGCGTTGGAAAAAAACCCACGAAGCGTTTAACACCCAAATCATAAAAGGCAAAAAAGCCGCCGATATGGAGGTTGCACTATCGTTATATAATGCCGCCATCGACCGGGTTATAACCACCAAGCAGGCTATAAAATGCAAAGAGGTCTATTATGACGATAACGGCAAGCGCGTAGAAAAAGAGCGTATAGAGGTGGTTGAAGTAGAAAAACACATCCCTGCCGACTTCCGCAGTCAGCAATTTTGGCTCAAAAATCGCAACCCCCAGCAGTGGAGCGATAAGTATGACGAAGCCGATGAACTACAAAAAGACATACTGCTTAATTTGGGCTCCGGTCGCAATCCCGAAATAAATGACCTTTAGTCATTTAACATTATTACAAATTAATTACTTAACTTTGTAATAGATTTGTATTTTAGATTAAAATAATACATTTACAAAATCGTTTAGATTGAGGAAATAATCAAATCTGTTTAATTATGGAATCTACTACTGCAAAAAAACAAATTACCGAAACATTTCAGGAAGTTAGAAATTTCTCTTACGAACAAAAGAAAGAAGAAACAATTAATGCCCTATTAGATAAAATTTTAGAATTACAAAACCATATAAATACAAAAACTGTTTTTTTAGAGGATTTATATCCGCGTTTTGAAAAAATAACTTGGATTGGCTTCGATGATATAGATGAAGAAACTTTAAAAATCATCAATGATATAATATCTACTACAAGAGATATATCAAGAAGCCTTACTCTTCAATATGTTTTTTTAAATAATAATTATAAAAAAATTGTTCCTGATACTATAAAAAAATTCAAATCCGCATTAGATGATATCAAAGAGATAACCGATGATTTAGAAGATGTTTTTTTTCGGTTTCCCAAAGACTATCGATTTCAAAAAGCTAATGATTTAATACAGTCTTTATGAGAATTTTTTCAACTCCTGAATTTAAACATGAGTTTGAAAAATTAATAAAAAACAACTCATATAAATATCTTTCAAAAGAAATTATCAATAACTATTTTGGGAAATCTATTGAAAATATTTCAAGTGGGACAAAATTAAATGGAAATTCTCCAAATGCCTTTATTAAAAAAAGAATTGGAGGTAGTGGTGGAAGCAGATTATATCTACTTATTGTCCAAACATCTGATTCTATTTATTTCACATTTATACATCCAAAAACACGACCTGCTGGCTATGAAAATATAGCACCCGAGAAAAAGGCTCAACTGTTAGAAAATGTATATGAATGTATCAAAAACAATGATTTTTACGAATTATCTCTTTGTAAAGAACAGAAAAATATAATTTTTTCAAAAGCTAAAGTAGAAATTTCATTGGTAAAATAATCTTCCACAAAATATTTGCTTAAAGAATATTACTTTGATTTATTTGGCTGAATTTGGGCTCCGGTCGCAATCCCGAAGCGGATGAAACTGTTGGTTAAACAGGAACACGCCATCTACTACCTGAAAGACAACCGTACCGAAGAGGTACTTTACGGCGGAGCTGCGGGCGGTGGCAAAAGCGCGCTGGGCTGCCTTTGGCTTATGGAAATGTGCCAAAAATATCCCGGTACACGCTGGCTCATGGGGCGCAGTAAACTCAAAAACCTGAAAGAAACCACCCTTAATACCTTTTTTGAGCTTGCTACTCTATTGCAAATCAGCAGGCAGTTTCATTACCGCGCGCAGGAAAATGTAATACGCTGGAACAACGGCAGCGAAATATTGCTTAAAGACTTGTTTCATTACCCCAGCGACCCCAATTTTGACAGTTTGGGCTCGCTCGAAATTACAGGCGCATTTATAGACGAGTGCAACCAAGTAGTATATCACGCTTGGCAAATCGTAAAAAGCCGAATCCGCTACAAGCTGTCCGAACACGGGCTCATACCCAAAATGCTGGGCAGTTGCAACCCTGCGAAAAACTGGGCTTACAAAGAGTTTTTTAAACCCCATCGCGAAGGCACGCTCCCCTCCTATCGGAGGTTTATACAAAGCCTGCCTACAGATAATCCGCACCTGCACCCCAGTTACCTGCAATCGTTATTACGGTTGGATAAAAACAGCAGGGAACGCCTGTATTACGGCAACTGGGAGTATGACGATGACCCCGCCACGCTGATAGACCACGATGCTATTGCCGACTATTTCAACCCGGCACACATAACCCCCGAAGGCTTAAAATACCTCACTATAGATGTAGCCCGAAAAGGGCGCGACAATACCATATTCAGGGTGTGGCATGGCTGGCTGTGCATCCATAGGGAGGCTATAGCCAAATCAGGGCTTGACGAGGTTGTGGGCAGGGCAAGGATATTGCAGGCAAAATTTGGCATTGCACTCAGCAACACCATAGCCGACGAGGATGGTGTGGGCGGTGGTGTAGTCGATTTCCTGAAATGCAAAGGCTTTGTAAACAACAGTACCCCGCTGGAAATGAAGGAGAACGGCACGTATGTAAAACCGAATTATGACAACCTGAAAAGCCAGTGCAGCATTAAAATGGCGGAGATGATTACTGCACGACTGACCGGCGAACGATGCGATAACGATGCCGTACAGCAATGCACTACCGAAGAAATGGAGCAGGTAAAACTGCGGGATATTGATAAAGACGGTAAACAGGGCATTATACCCAAAGACCGCGTAAAGGAACTCATAGGGCGCAGCCCCGACGAGTGGGACAGCATTATGATGCGTTACTGGTTTGCCCTGCGCAAAAATTATAATGCCCGTGTAAGAGTAGCCCCCTGACAGTTTTCAGTCGCAGTAGGCGGTCACAGTATTCAGTCACAGGTTTGTCATTCTGACGAAGGAAGAATCTCTTTACAACTATTATTAATATCATTACGAATAACTGTAAACTGAATACCGGGACTGTAAACTATTAATCAAAAAACAGTAAAATGAAAAACATCACACTAAAAAGATATTCCCAATTAGGCGATACCCTGCTTTATGATGCCCTGCTGGAACACCTTAACCCCAAAAACAGTTTTGCCAAAAAGCAAATGAACATCAACAGTATGCCCTATGCCAATGTAAAATATTGCGTGAGGCTGTTGCCGAAGATAAAAGACTGGCAAGATGTGTATCAACTGTTTTCTATATGTTATGATGTAACGGAGAAGGATTTTTGGAAAGCCGGAGTTACAGAATATTTTAGTGCCCGAAAGTTTATTTTGAAAGAGCTGGAGCGTGTTGTACTTACCGAGAATAAAGTAATGAGCTCACAAAGCACCGACGGTCACCTCTGGAAGCTGGCGGGTGCCGAAAAGTTAAACCCGTATAACGATACCCTGCCCCTCGTGCAACTGGGCAAACTGTTGGGTCAATACCCTTTTGACTTGGGGCGCAAACCCTATGGCGAAATTTTTAGCCTGTTGGCACAAACCAAATTACAAAATGAGGTGGAGGCAGACTACAGAAAACTGAGTGTACAGTAGTTAGTATTCAGTTACAGTTTTCAGTTTTCAGATATAAATTTTGGAACGCGGATGACACGGATTAGGCTGATAATCGCAGATGATTCGTCCCTCAGCATGACAGAACACAATGCATTTGTCATTCTGACGAAGGTAGAATCGCTTTATACGTTTTCAGTTTAAAACAGCCAAAAGGCAGTAGGCAATAGCCATTTGTTAATTGCGCAGTTTTCAGATATAAATTTTGGAACGCGGATGACACGGATTAGGCTGATAACCGCTGATACTTCGTGCCTCAGCATGACAGAACACAATGCATTTGTCATTCTGACGAAGGAAGAATCTCTTTATGATTGCAACTGTAAACTGAGACTGAGAACTGAGACTAAAAACCCAAGCTTTCTTCAAACAATTTTAATGAAAGACATCGTACGAATACTGGAAGACCTTGCCGTTGAAAAAGAACTGGAATACCACTACGGCAAAAAAGCAGCGTTAAACCTGCTGGATGGTTCGGCAGAAGCAGGCAAAACCTACTTGCTGCACGAGTTTACCAACCGCAAAAGCGAATATAACAGCACCGGTACTAAAATAACGGCTGTTGAATATGAAGGAAAGTTTTTCCTTGTGAAGCATGCCGATTACGACCAACATTATTTTGCCGAAACAGGCACACAGGCAACCTCTAAATATGTTACTAATATAGAGCCGTTACTGCAAATATTTACCCAACTGGGCGACCGCCTTGCCTGTCTGGGCACAGTAGTTACCCAATGGGATAATATAGATGTTACCGATGCCCTTGATGCTAATATGGACGGGCTTTTGTGCAGTTACAAAATTCGCATTCCGCACAATTATGAGTAGCGTAAATGAACTGCTCACTGCCGAATTCGAAGCCCTGAAAGCGGAAATTATTACGCAGTACGAAGCCTCAGGGCTAAAAGCTTCGGGCAACTGGGCTAACACGCTTGAGGTACGGGTAACAAACAGTAGTGCTGCCATTATGGGTGCTGCCTATGCCGATGGTCGCCCGCCGGGCAAACAGCCCCCCAGCGAAGCCATACTGCAATGGATACAGGCAAAAGGTATAGCCGCACAGGCAGAAAACGAAACAAGCCTTAGCAGCCTTGCCTACCTGATTGCCCGAAAAATAGCCCGTGAGGGCTGGAAACCCCAACAAACCGGCAGCAATATAATAGCAAGTGTAGCCACACCGGAGCGGATGCAACAGGTTATAAATCGCGTGGGCGAAGCCTATATAACACAGTATAGCAACAACATCATCAACTTCTTAAAACAAAACCAAGCATGATACAATTTACAAGCCCTATAAATCATACTAAATTGCGCATGGCATATAATAACGATATTATTGAGTTTTACAGCCAAACGCCCAACGCTTCTTATGCCGATATAACAACCTCCGGTTTAAACATCCGATTGTACCCTAATCCTTCGGGAAAGTTTTGGGTTAATTTAATGCCTTATATAAAGGGATTAATAAATACCCGAGATTTTTCGGACAATGTGCAAACCAACATACAATCGCCCATTCCCGAAAGCTTTGTATATACATATTCTGACGGTACTGATAACGGGGTTTATTTGGGGTTAAGAGTAAAATTTGCTATTACTTTTGAGGATGAAAGCACAGAGAGCACCACTTATGACCTGGCTTGGATAGCAGGTGTGCAACAAATAGGCAACAACGTTTCGCTTAGTAAATATGGCGTAAATGTACTGTCGCCATTTAAGGAAGGGAGTACCAACATGCATTATATAAAGTACTGGCAGGGATATCCTTTTGATATAAGTATTTACTATGATAGCTTGTACCTGAAACTAAAAAACAATACCAATATGCTGTGGGCAGATTTTGAGGTAGATATATACATCAACCGATTTTTCTTTTCTGATGGCAGAACCGATGAAACAATAGAGGACGTACTACCAATGGTTGATGGCTTTAACGAAATAAGAATATTGAGAGAGGGTGAGGAGCTTGAAAATGATAAGTTCCTGATAGTTGAAAAAGTGCCATATCAATGCGGAGTATATTTAAAATGGTTTAACGCTATGGGCGGTTACAGTTATTGGTTGTTCGAAAACACCTATAGCATAGACCGGAGTACTAAACATATTGGGGAAATAGATCGAGATTACAGCAACCTCGAAAAAGCTCGTGGGCGTGTTATATCTATCGGTAAAGAAAGTCAGGATACTGTAAGGGTTATTGCTGAGCTGCTTAATGATGATGAACGCGCTGTTGTAGAAGGTATTTTGGACAGCCCCAAGGTGTATTTGTTTACAGGGAAACCCTTTTCGCAAAACAGTTATACCAACTGGACGGAGGTTAGCCTGAAAACGGGCAGCGCACGACTTAAAAACCCGCGCCAGCCACTTACCAATTTTAGTTTTGATTTAGAGCTGCCGGAACGATATACTCAAACGCTTTAAACAGCCATAAAGTCTAAAGTCAAAGGTCTTAAAGCTGTTACAGTTCTTTAGACGTTATGACTTTACAACTTTCGACTTTACAACTTTATAAAATTTAAGACTTTATAAACTTTTTAAAATTGTCACTACTACTCTACATAAACGGGCAGCGTTTGGATACCGACAGTAAGACGGTAATAGCGCAAACAAAACAAATTAATGATATAGGCTCTTTAAGCGACAGGCAATGTAACTATACAAATAAAATAAAAATACCCAAAACGGCTAACAATGTAAAAGCGTTAAATTTTACGGGCGTAACAGGAAATACATCTTTTATTCCTTATCAAAAAAACAACTGTTTTTTGCAATCAGATAACGGTCAAAACTTTGTATATAATGGGTGGGCTAATGTTTCTGATGCCGGAGACAGCTATGAAATAGTAGTGTATGACGGCATTATAGATCTTTTTAAAGCCATAGAAAACAAAAGCCTTTCAGATTTAGGTCTTTCGGAAATAGATCATATAAAAACTATCGAAAACGTGACCAGTAGCTGGTCGGCAGGCTATAAAGACTATCGTTACTTGGTAGCAGACTACAACGGCGATGTGGCAGATAGTGTGAACGGCGAAATTAACATTGATTACCTCGTGCCTTCTGTTTGGATTCCCTATTTATGGAATAAAATACAAGTGTACTTAACAGACACATTAAATGAAGAGGTTATTTTTAACGGCACTTTATTTCAAACATTATATTTCAAACTTTTATACATGAGCTACCCGAAAGGGTTAGCAACCAGCGATACTGAAGAATTAAAATACCAAAGCGATTCTAACACATTTGTTTTTGAAGATATTGCTCAATATGTAAAGTATGAAGGCACGCCATCAACCTACGAAATTATGACAGATATAAACGGTGTGCATTTAAAAGTGGGAAATACCGGGTTTTATAGAATAGAGTTATCAGGCACTTTATATACATTATTAAATTATAAAGGGTCTATAAAAATAGGTATAAATGCAGACGGAATACCGGCAAAAGATGTTATTAGTGATGATTATGTAGTGCCCAGTTTTAACTCAGGTCAAGAATTTGAAGGAGAAATAATATTATTTTTAGAAGAAGGGCAATTTGTCAGCTTTATAGTGGCAAAAAAACCCAATGACAATAATGATTTTGATTTTAGTTTACAAGATACAATTTCAAATCAATTAACAGCCAATATTACTTATATTGTTCCAAACACTATATCCTTCACCAATGTGCTGGCAGAGTTTAGTGTTAAAGACTTTTTAACCGAAATAGTGCAGCGTTTTGGGTTAACCATCTTCAAAGACCCTTATAGCCATACCTATACGTTTATGACTATGGAAGAGTTTATACAAAATGCTGAGTATGTAGATTGGAGCGATAAGTATATCAATAAAAAATCTGAAAATTATGTTTTAGCAAATTATGCTCAAAAAAACTATTTCAGATATAAATATAACGATAGCGAGGGCGCATATAAAGATGGTTATATAACAATAAATAATATAAACCTCCCCGAAAAAAAGGATATCATAAAATCTAAAATGTACAGCCCCGAGCGTTTTCCTGTTACCTATTTTGGCAGTAGGTTAACCAATACCTATAAGCTGTGGGAGAAAGAAATTACCGAAAACGAGGGAGAAACAGAAATTAGTTATAAGCAGCTTGAAAGCCGATTCTACATAATTAATGCGGATTATGAAACACCCTACAGTCTTGGGCTTCCGGGCAATTTTAATGTAATTTCAAAACAATTAAATCAACTCTCAACAAGCACAGGCGCCTATTTTGAAAATTTCGGCGGACAATCATTTCCCGAAATAATACAAAATTTTTATCAGCCACTCAATAAACTATTACAAACCTCAAAAATAATAGAGGCCGAAATGTGGCTTAGCGAAACTGATATAGTCAACTTCGATTTCAAAAAACTATACTATATCAAGCAGTTATCAAACTATTTTATAGTAAACAAAATAAAAGACTATGTTTCAGGCAAGCCTACAAAAGTTGAGTTAATCAGAGTGTTGTATGCCGGAGAGGAAGATTTATCGGGTTTTGAATTTGGCATACTATGGTATAGCGCAGTTCAAAGCTCTCAATATGAATATACCCTCAATTATCATCTGTTATACACCCCGCAGGCAGGAACACAACTAACCTTTGAAGTTTCGGATAATGGCACTGTTTGGAATAATAGCGAGATAACAACAAGCAATTATTCTACCTACTTTATAAACTTGGAAAATTATCCCGATACGCAATACATAAGAATATATGATCCTATTTCAAATGCTTATTCTGATAGCTATTTTTTATGATACAAGAAATTAAAAACAGACCGCCATACATACATATAACCGATTTAAAAATATCTTTTCCGGTTGGAGAAAATATTACCGTATGGTTATCAGGGCAATATAACGAAGCAGAGTATAACTACTCCCTAACAGCCATTGGTGCTGCTACAAACGAAAAGGTATCTAACTATGAATATAGTTTAACCTATGACACACCCGGAACTTACACCCTGTTTGCAGTGCTCACAGGAAAAGGCGCAACAAAAGGAAAAGAATTGACAAGCAATATTTTAACCTTAACCGTAGTATAAAAATGGCTAACGAAAAAGTAACACTGGCATCGCTTGACCTTGATATAAACGGGCTTATTAAAGCCGCCGAGCAATCAAAAACAGCAATAGAAACCCTTAAAAAAGAACTCGAAAAACTAAAAGAGGCAGGAAAAGAAGCCTCGAAAGAGTTTAAAAAACTGGAAGAACAAATTAATACCCTAACGGCTGTATATACCTTACAGCAAGAGGCAATAAAAAAAGTAAAAAAGGAAAGCACAGAGCTTAAAAAAGCACACGAGGATTTAACCAAGGAGACCCAGAAAACAATAAAAGCACAGGAAAACCTATCCGAATCCATTGAAGATATAGCCGACAGTGCCAAAGATGCTTCGAAAGAAATAAAAAATCTGGGCAACAGTGCCAAAGATGCTACTGATGATATTGATGAACTTTCTGATAGCCTGGAAAATACCTCAGATAATTTAAAAGACATAGAAGATGCCGCTGAAGATGCCGGCGATGGTATTAATGAATTAAACGATGCCTTACAGACCAATGAAAGCCTTATGAATAAAGGAGGAGATTCCACATCCAAATCCTCTAAGCTATTCAGCGATTACAAAAAACAAGTAAAAGATTCATTCGCCCAAATCAATATTTTTAATGGCGGAATAAAAGGCTTTGGGCAGCGTATGGAAGCCGTAGGAGGACTTAAACCCCTACTGGTAGGCTCTCTAAACGGTATGACCGCAGGTATAAAAGGCATGGGAGCAGCCATTACTGCCAACCCCATCGGGATACTGCTCCAAATATTAGGACCCATAATAGCCAAGCTTATGGAGTTTACTCCGGTAACCAAAGCCGTAGAAAAAGTAATGGCATCACTAACTCCCGTAATGGAAGTTTTAATGATACCCATACAACTCATTGCCGAGGCGGTAGCATGGCTCATAGGCGGGTTTGCCGACCTTATCGGTTCTATGAGCAGTACTTCCGATGAAGCCATGAAACTGGCAAAGGCACAGGAAGACCTTGCCAATAAAACAGCCCTGCAGGGAGCTGCCAATGAGAAAGCAAAACAACAAATAAACGAGCTTATACAAAAGTCGAAAGACCAAACCCTCTCTGAAGAAGAACGTGCTAAAGCGATAGAAAAAGCTACACAAATACAAAATAAAAACTATAAAGAGCGTGCCGATTTAGCCAACCAAACACTGGATGTAGAGAAACAAAAACTCATGCAATCTAAAGGACTCTCTGCCGAAGACATCAAAATTATTGAGGAAGGAGATGTGGCAAGAGTGCAATCTTTAATGGAAAGAAAAAACCTTACTGCCGAAGAAATACAGGCCTATAACGATGCCCTTCTCGAAAAAAGCAGTATTGCGGGAGAAGAAGACGATATTAAAAGACAACAGGCAGAAAATTTTAAATCGCTTACGGATGAACTCATAAAAAAATCAGAAGACCAAACTTTATCCGAAGAAGAACGGCTGGAATCCTTGGATAAAGTAGCCGAATTAGAGAAACAATATTATAAAGACAGAAAAGCAGAGGTAGAAGAACAAGCCCAAGATATCATAGAAAAAAGCGGCTTATCGAAAAAATTCAGTCAAGAAGAAATAAATAAAATTTTAGAAGAAGGCGATGCTTATGAAAACAAAGCGCAGTTAGTAAAATCTCTATCTAAAGAAGAGCTAAAAGAACTTGAAAATTTAGTTAAGGAAAAAAATCGACTAAATGATGAAGAGATAAAAGGTGTAGAAGCTACCTCGGCAGCAAGGCAAAAAATACATGATGACGAAGCTAAAAAAGAAGAAAAGCGTATTGCCGATGCTGAAAAAAAACGCAAAGATGCCGAAAAGAAAAGACAGGATGCCAATAAAGAATATGCCCAAACACTAAAATTACAGCTTGACCTTTACATGCAGGCGCAAAGCCAAAAAGAGAGAACGGCAGAAGAAGAGATAGCCTATCTTAAAAAAATAGAGCAACAAAAAATAGCCATTGCGAATGCTGAGTTTGCAGCAACAAAAAGAACAAAGAACGATGAGCTTGCTCTTACATTAAAATTAAACCAAATAGCACTGGACAGCTCTAAAGAGCAAGCCGAGTTTGCCATAGCCAATGCCAACTTAGAACTTGCTAATTATCTGGAAAACCACAAAAGCAAAATAACTGCCGAAACAGAGCTGACAGCAGCTATAATTGCTGAAGAAAATAAAAGGCTGGAAGACATTAAAGCCAAAAAGCTGGAAACACTGGCTGTAGAGCTGCAAACTAATGACGATATTATTGAAGCAAAAAAAGCAAAAAACCAACAGCTTAATGAGCAAGATTTAGAATACCTTGTACAAAAACAAGCATTAGAAGACGAATACAAGGCGGCAGAAGAAGCTAATAATACAGCCCTCGAAGAGCAGGAAAAAGCTAAAAAAGTTGCAAAGCATGAAGAAGAATTCCAGCAAAAACTGGCATCGGCAGCCAATGAGTATGAACAACAACGAATTATTGAAGACGAACGCTATGCTCAAGAACAGGCACAACTGGAAGAACGAAGAATAGCCGAAAACCTCTCTGACGAAGCATATAATGCTTTAAAAGAACAAGCCCAAAAAAATCATTCAGCAAATTTAGAAGAAATAAAAAAGGCTGAACTTAATAATAAATTTGAACTTGCCAAAGGTGCTTATAATAACATTGCCACTATATTAGGCAAAGAAAGCGAAGCAGGTAAAGCAATGGCTATTGCCCAAGCCACTATAGATACTTTTCAGGCAGCAACATCGGCTTATAAGTCTATGGCGGGCATACCTATTGTAGGTCCGGCACTGGGAGCAGTAGCAGCCGGTGCAGCCGTAGTAGCCGGGATTAAAAACGTAAAAAAAATAGCCAGTACCAAACCCGCAAAAGCCCCAAAAGCCGAAAAAGGAGCGCTGTTCAACATTGGCGGACAAAGGCACAGCGCAGGCGGAACACTCTTTACCGGAGCAGACGGCACACAGTTTGAAGCCGAACAAGGCGAACTCATTGGGGTGATGAACCGCAATGCAGCACGCCACTTTATGGCTTTCAACAACGCTTTCCCGGCAGGCGGAGCATCTGCTCCTAATTATTTTGCCAATGGCGGTATCGTATCGCGCGATATAGCCACACCGGGAATAAATACCGATGAACTTGCCTTTAAAATAGCCGAAGCCAACCGCAACATACCCGCCCCGGTAGTATCAGTACAGGATATTGTTACCGAAGGTAACAGCTACGTGCAGGTAAGGCAGGGAGCTGATTTTTAATGCCGGCACAACCATTCCCCTCCCGTTGGAGGGGTGGCTGAAAGCCGGGGTGGTAAAAAACCATCTCAAGTTTTCTTATTACAATACAATCTCCATGATAAAAAACATACTATCCGGCTGGAAAAACTACCTCAGCAAAAGCGAAGTAACCGAAGCCGTGGCAAAACAGCGGGCTGCACTATGTGCAGCCTGCCCCCACGCCAGGCAGGGCAAGCTACTCACGTTTGTAAAAGACACCCTTAAAGAAGTAGAAGGCGCCTACTGCAACCGGTGCGGATGCCCCCTGAGTGCCAAAGTGCGCAGCAACGATATTTGCCCGATAAACAAATGGTAAATGAACCGCTACCAAACCATAACAAGCCTTGGCGATAACTTTATGAAGCTAATGGGTAAAAACCTTATACCCATACACATACTCGACTGGAAAGTATATTATGAAGCCTACCTGAAAGAAATGGAGTACCAGCAAAAAAACTTTAAAAAACCCCGAAAAACCCACGCCGCAGGCTGTGTAGCCGAGCAATATAAAATAACCGAGCGCACCATGTTTAATATCATCGCTTTTATGGAGGGAAGTTGAATTATTTCCCTCTATTTAGCCTCCTTTTTGAAAGTTTTTTCCAAATTCTATCTGCAAGTTCAATTTCTTCAGAAGTTAGTCCAAAATTTTTCTTTAAAATTATTTTATTAGTAATTTTCAAAACTTCTGAAATATTTTTTTTTTCTCTAATCAATTCTTCAATTAAAGGCAGTAGTTCCTTATTAGACTCATGATATGGTAGAAGAATCTCTTCTACCTCATTAGGCATTAATTCCAAAACACCACCACCATGACTTCTCCCACAAATTTCAGTAAATGCAAGAGAAAGTGAATTATAATAGCTTGCTGTTAATGCTTTTATATTAATATTAGGCATAACAGTTACCCTATGCATTGTATCTGTTGTATAAGCTTTAGCTTCATTTATTATAAGTTTAGGGTATAAGTTATTTCTTCTAATGAATAATGCATCAGATATTCTTAATGAAGGTACTATTTGCCATTCATCTCTAATTCTACATTTATAACCTTTATGAATTTGCTGTGCTTCACCCTCATCAATATACTTTCTAGCTCCAATACTACCATTAAGATTTTCTTTCTTTGGAAAAGCCAAAATATGTGTTCGGGCTTCTATTTGTCTATTATATTCCCAGTCTTTTTCGGTAAATATTACACTTGGAACTTGAACACTCCTACCGACTAATGGACGTGCATATTTGTCTAAATTGTACGTTTTAACCGTTGAGATAGGTACTGTAAAAAATGGATTAGCTCCAGTAGTAATACCTACTTCTACTTTAGCATATTCTCCAAATTTTGGAATTCGTCTTGTTTCTTGAAGTTTCTCTAAAAAATCGATTTCTTCTTGCTCTAAAAAATAAAAGGTCCATTTATTAGATTTGAAATCAATTTTCTTCTTTGGACTTTTTAATCTCGATGTGTCCAGTTTTTTTAGAGATTCTGCATCTTTGACCTCCAAATGCTCTATTAAATGTTCTGTAGAATTATCTTTTTCACACAACAATAAAACGACTTCTTGTTGAATATCAGGAAAGACGAGCTTTTCAAAAGAAATTATATTTATCTTATTATAAAAAGTTGCTAAAAAATATCGTAGTTGCTTTGCAAAGGAAACTTGTAAAATTTCTGCGGGAACAACAAATCCAATCTTCCCTTTTTCCTTAAGCATTAAAGACGAACCAACCACAAAGGATACCCATGCATTTGTAAGTTTTGAATATTTCAATTTTGCTTTGGTAAATATCTCCGAAGCTAACTGTTTTTGCTCCTTATCAAAATATTGATACCTTATATAGGGAGGATTTCCAATAATTAAATCAAATTTATTATTGTTCATTTCAAAAAATTTATGAAAATCTTCATTAATAATTTGACAATCAGAAAGATTTATTTTTTTTGATTTATTTGCTTCATCTTCATCTAATTCAACTCCAGTTATTGAGTTATAATTATATTTACCTTTTTGAATTGCTTTTAAAAAAACACCATCTCCACAGCTAGGCTCTAAAATATCAAAGTTTTTATTTTCATTAAATGCCCATTTTAAAATAAACTCAGCAATTGGCATAGGGGTATAAAACCCTCCTCTTAATTTATTCTTAGATGCTACTTCTATTAACTGCATTTTAATCTACTTTCTACAAAAGTAATCACATAACCGTACTTTAGTATCCCTCTCCTAATCATTTTATAAACAAAATACTAATCTATACTAATCACAAAATCTATCTCAGAAGAAGTATTTTTATATAAAGTCATTGTTTTCCCTAATAAACTACGATCAGCAATCACATCTTTAGCAAAACCCCACCTTATGTTTGTCATCATATTGTTCTGGATATATTGTTTTGTATCTGTTCTTGGATTATGGGATAACTTCAATTCATAAATGCCCTTATTCTGACCATCAATAATTATTTGGAAATTTGCTGTACTTAGCTCTATATGTTCAGACTTTTTCCTCGTACTTAAAGACCATTCTAAGTTTTCAAAAACCTCATCTCTAAAATAATGGCGATGATCTATATTTATTAATGCTCCTTTTGAGAAACCCATAGAACCGGTAGGATTTGTGTTGCTCCCAGTAGGAATATTCAAATCTCGTTCTGTTAACGGTTTAGTTTTCCAAACTTCAATCAAATTCTCTTCTATATGAATGTGTTCTTCAGCCTCAGGATTAGGCTCAATCTCTTCATTAAACGATTCTATCAATTCAGCCTCTTTGGGTTTTCTTTTAAAACTGTTTGGTAATGAAGCTGTTTTCCTCTTTGGTATTTCAATTCGAGTATCATCAATCTCCTTTTCATTTATTGCTCCTTTACTATATTTTTCAGTCCATTCAATTTTTAGAGGCACATCTCCTCGATTTACAAATTGTTCAATTATTTCAGGAGTTATCCTAAATAAATTAGGGTCAGAAAAATCAAACAAGGTGTTATAATATTTTTTAATATTCAGTAATAGTTCTTTACCTTCCTCGTCATCATTTTCAAACTCTACCAATAATGATGATTCTACATTTTTAAACAGTCCGGCAGCAGTGAGATTTGAAGACCCTACAATCAAAGAAGTTTTATCAGAACCTTCAAATAAATAAATTTTGGGATGAAATATTACTTTCTCGCTTTGATAAAATATATAGCTGTTAATCCCGATATTGTAAACCTCTTCCAAAGCCTCTTTTGGAGTACCTTGTTGGTCAATACCTATGATAAGATTAAAAGAATTGAAAGCTTCACTACTGGATATTAAACTTGCAAGACCTCTTATACCCGACACGCTCGCAAAAGCAGACATTCCTGTAAAAGTATGATACACTTTTTCTGTAAATAATCTTTCTAAATTTCCTCCTACAGACCCGTCTGTTTTTGGACTAAACCCTTGACCAAGAAATGTAACTTTCATGACGTTTTTTATTTAAGTTTCTGAAATAAAAACTCCATAGACACATCAAGTCCTTTACAAAATTTATGAATATTTTCAAGAGTTATGTTCTTTTCGCCTCTTTCTACCATCCCAACATAAGTCCTATGAACATCGGCTCTATAAGCCAATTCTTCTTGAGAAAGTTTCTTTTCTAGCCTTATTTCGCGGATTAACTGTCCAAATTTTAATGAAAGCTCTTTATTCATGTGTATACTATAGTTATACAAATTAAAAACTAATAGTAAAGTCAAGCCACATACTAAAGTTAGCACTATTTATTATCATACACTTACTGAAAACCCCGCTTCAGCAAAACCCTAAAATACCTTTGTAACTTTGTAACATCAAAAACAGCGCTGTTTATATAGCCAATAGTAAACAGACAAAAGGCAAAAAGATAACATCCCTAAAACTAATGGCTATTGCCTTTTCCCTATTGGCTAAATAATTCCCCCCAATATTTCACTCATTCCATATCGAATGACAGGAAACATTTATATCTCCGGTCAGATAGGCACGTTTGATGGCGTTACGGGTACAGAACTTATCGATGTGATAGGTCAGGTAAAAAAACAACCCCAAGCAACCGCCTTCAACGTGCACATCAACTCCGAAGGAGGCTTGGTAGATGTAGGTTTCGACATTTACCATTACCTGCGCGCTTTGGACAAGCCCATAACCACCATAGGCAGCGGTATCGTGGCAAGCATAGCCACCGTAGTATTTATGGCAGGCAACAAAAGAGTAGTTAGAGAAAACACCCCTTTTATGATACACCTCCCTTGGGGTGGCTCTATGGGTACTGCCGATGAGCTCGAAAAGTTTGCCGACCAACTACGCGCCATAGAACACAAAATGGTAGGCTTTTACAAAAAAGCCCTTAACGTACAGGAGCAGGCAATACTGCCATTGCTCAAAAACGAAACCTGGCTAACGGGCACACAGCTCACCGCCCTTGGCTTTACTACTTCGCAGCAAGTCAAAATCGCTGCAAAAGCATTCATTAATCCAAAAACTATTATGAGAGGAACACTTACCGAAAGGGACAGGCACTGGATGGAAGGTCTGTTCAACCGAGTGCTGGCAAAATTTAAGCACAACACTATTTACAACAAAATCGTGCAGGATGCCACAGGCGCAGAACTCGATTTTACCGAACTGCCCGATGATGCCATCATCGAAATTGGCGCAATTGCCACAGTAGAAGGAACACCTGCCGAAGGCGAGTACATGATGCCCGATGGTGTAACCTATGTATTTGAAGCAGGAGAACTGGTAGAAATCATAGAGCCCGAAGAAGGTGCAGGTACCGGTGCAACCGCAGCCTTGCGTGCCGAAAACAAAGCACTGAAACGCCAGCTAAACACCATAAAAGGCGAAGTACTGGCACTAAAAAGACAAGTGGGCAGCCGCTACAGCCTTGACGGCAAAAAAGTAGCTGCACGCAAACCGGGCGAAAGTGACAGGCTATCCGGTATGAAGCAATATTTGCAAAATAAAAACAGGAAGTAATGGCACTAATTAATGCAGATGCGTTAACACTGAACGCCCGTGAGGCCGAAACGGTAAGCGAGGTAATTTTTGAAAGGGTATTTAACGACAGCGACCTTGCCGAATATCACGAAATAGAAACAGGCATTGATGTAAAAACCCAAATAGCCTTTGCCGAAAGACTGGGGCTGCTGGGCAAAGCAAGTGTAGGCTGTACGCCAAACGAAGCGGGCGGGTTTGCCCTTACCGAAAAATTCTGGACACCTGTACTGGAAGACTTCAGACTGAAACACTGCCAAAACGATATGCCTGCGCTGCTGAAACTTTTCAGAAAATCGCAACGCATTAACCCGGACTTTTTTGATGCTATAGGCTCAGAAGAATTTGGTGTTATCATCGCAGCAGTAGAATCGGCAATGCTGGAAAATATGCACCGCAAAATATGGTTTAACGATACCGCTGCCGCAACAGTAGCAGATGAAGGTGTGTTTACCAATGGTACTGATTTGGGTTACTTTAACTCCTTCGATGGGTTGTTTAAACAAATCATGGCAGAAGTACCTACATCGGCTGCCAACTATGTGGCTATTGCTAAAAATGCAGGCAACTCTTATGTCAACCAAGCCCTTGCCGAAGATGCAGCAATAGCTATATTCGAACAAATGGTTACTGCTGCCGACGAGAGGCTTGTAGCTACCGAAGACAGTTTTATACTGGCTACCCGCACCCTTGCCGATAACTACCGTGCTACCCTGAGAAACAAAAACTTAGGCTCAGGATTCCTTGAAGTGGTAGAAGAAGGCAGACCAAAATTGTACTTTGACGGTATCGAGGTAAAAGTACGTTATGACTGGGACAGGTATATTAAAACCTACCAAAACAACGGCACTACATGGAACCTGCCACACAGGGCAGTGTTTACAACCAAAGCAAATATACCCGTAGGAACACTAAGCGAAGACGACTTAACCAAGCTGGATGCTTTTTACGACAAAACGCTGAAAACAAACATTATGGATGCTGCCTATACTATAGATGCCAAACATCTTGAAACCTATATGACGGTAGCAGCATACTAAGCCAATAGTAAAAAAGTATTCAGTCGTAGTGAGCAGTTGCTCCCTCAGTATCATTGCGAGCAAATCGAAGCAAACTAAAAAAAATAAAGATTGCTTCGTCGTACCTCCTCACAATGACGAATAAACCAATTATCAAATCAACAAATCACAATACTTCAACTTTAAAAACAAAACAAAATGCCAGTAGATTGTACAGGAAACTTAACAGCAGACATTTTATTTGACTGCGCCAATGCGCCAATAGGCGGAATAGAGCAAAACATCGTGCTTATCAATAAAAACGATATCGATTTGACAGCCACAACTATTGATGGTACTAACCGTATTTTGGTTACTAACCTACAGTTGAAACCCGGAACTACCGGTTATTTACTCTCCGGTGTAAAACAATCCAACGGAAAAGCATGGGAGTTGGTGAAAAAAGAAAACGCGCCCGACAAGTTTAAACACACCTTTAGCGGTGTAATTTTTAACCCAAGTGCAACCAACAAGCAGCAGGCTGACGAATTATCTAAAGGTGCCAAATATATTGCCGTAGTAGAGCAAGTATGGAAAGGTGCCAGCAGCGCAGACGCATTTGAGATACTGGGGCTTACATCAGGCTTAGAGCTTACTACTATGACCAACAGCTCTAAAGAAAACGACAACATGATTGTTTTCGAACTTTCTTCTGCCGATGGATTTGAAGAAACAACAATGCCAAAAACATTGCTTGAAACTGATTATGACACTACCAAAACAGCTTTCGAGAACAAGTTTGCTCAGGCTGAATCATAAGTCATGGACTTTACCACTATGGATATCCGTACCGTCACCCAAGGAAAAAGGGGTGACGGCGTACGGTATCTCCAGCTATTTATGCAGGAGTACACGTCTTTGTTTAACGAGAGGGTAAACCCCGGTTGCCCTAAATGTTTAACCCAATACTTAACAAAGTATAAAAACCACTTTAAGACTATGGCAAATACATCAAAATACAGGCTACATGCCAAATACGAAAATATACCGCTGGAGTTTGGATCTCCCATATTGGTTAACAATGCCAATATTACGCCCGAATATGCCCAGAAATTATTAAGTCGCCCTAACGGCGAACGCCTTTTTGCCCACATCCCCACCGAAGAAGCATTAATAACAACAGAACCAAAACCAAGAAAAAAACGACAAGTAAAGAAACAACCTTTACAACACGATATAAAAAAACAAGCCGATCTTGAAACCGATGATGCCGATACTTTGCCTAACCCCCAAGCACAATGAGAACATTACTCATAGATGTATGGAAAAGGCTAACACCCTGGAGCAAAGGCGCTGATGTATATGCCAATGATACTGATAACGGCTACCCCGAAAGGATGGACAGACTGATAAACAACAGCGTTACGGCAAAATCGGCAGCAGCCATAATGGTGCAATACCTCATCGGTAAAGGGTATGGGGAGGAAAATGACAACCTCATTATCAACAAAGATAAAAACCTGAAACTGATTGATTTTATCGATGATGTAGCCGACGATTTGGTAAAACAACGGGGCGTTTTCATTCACGTGAATTGGAATGCACTCTACCAGATTGCCGATTTTAGCGTAATACCTTATGAGTGGTGCCGTATTGGTAAAACAGACAGTAATGACTATGCCGGCAAGATAGCCGTTTGTAAAGAATGGTTACGCCCCAAAAAAGCCGACATTCAGCTTATAGATGTTTTTAACCCTCGAAAAAAGGTAATTGATGCACAGGTGGAGAAAGCCGGCGGATGGGAACATTACAAGGGGCAGGTACTGTATGTTAATATGGATACCAAGCTCATCTATCCCCTGTCGCGTATCGATTCGGTAGCAGATGATTGCGACAGCGAAGCACAGGCAGCCATCTACAAAAACAGATTGCTGCGCAAAGGTTTTTTTGGTAATACACTGGTAGTAACCCGCCCGTTGGTTGGCGAAGGGCTTGAACCCGGAAGCCATGCGCTGCTGGATGCCGAAAGCGAACGTGAGAAGTTTCAGGAGGCTATAAAAGACAGTCTTGGTGCGCAAAACACAGGCGGTGTACTCTGCTTAGAAATGGATTTTGCTGGCGAAAAACTGGAAGATGCCATATTGATAAAACAGATTGAGAGCAAGATTGATGATAAGTTGTTTAATTATACCGAAACCAGCGTTCGCGAAAATATTTTGGTAGCATTTAACAATCTTCCGGCAGGGCTTATTAAAACCAATGAAGCATCGTTATTCGGCAACTCCGGCGAAGCTATCCGCGAAATGAAACGCACCTATTGGGAAAATACTACCAAAGAGCGTAACCTGCTCACATCGGTTATCAATCAGTTACTGCAACAATCGCAAGATTATGCCAGCCTTACCGTAGAACCTTTAAAACTTATAGATGATGCAGCCCTTAATAACCCGGAATGATATTGCACAATACAAGCAAATATCTAAAACACCCAATGATGCCAAGCTGAACGAAATGATACTGGATGCACAGCTACTGGATATACAGCCGTTGCTGGGCGAAAAGCTGTTTAATGCTGTTATGGCGTCGCCCGAAGATTTTACAGTCTTACTGGAAGGCGGTATTTATGAAAAGGACGGTATAAGCTATACCAACTATGGTTTAAAAATGGTACTGTCCTACTTTACCTATGCCCGTTACATGATGTTTGCATCGGTAACGGATACGCCGTTTTCGGTAGTAGAAAAACTGAATAGTGACAGCCGTCCTGTAGAGGCTACTACCAAAAAAACAATATACCAGCTTAACCGTGATGCTGCCTATAAAGTATGGGAAAGCGTGCACAACTGGCTGGTAAGAACAAACAATGAGGAGTATAAAAAGAACTGCGGAGTGGCGAACACTAACCAAGGGATGCGATTTACCAAAATAGGATAAAAAAATGATTATAATAAACAGTTTAAACGAGAGTAGGTTTACCCTGAATGGTATTCAGTTTTTTAAAAATTATATATCAAAAATTGCGGGGGATAAAATAAAAATATTCAACTGCTATGAAAATTCAGATGTATTGGTTGATTTTACAGAATATACCGATATAGAGCTAAACGGAACTACTTATGAAAGTGCCGAAGCATTGCAGGCAGGTATAATAGATGTTATTTACAGTCGTTTAACGTCAGGCGGAAGTTCCAGTCCTGTTCTCAATCAAAACAATGTAGGCAGGTATTTTATTTTTGGAGAGCTGATAGGAGAGGGTGATATAACAAATACACAGGCTGTTGCTTGGTTAAATTCGCAACCATTTTTCCTTATTTTTGATGAAACAAAAACGCCTATCTTTTTCGTTTTTACCAGAGGGGGTAAAAAATATATTTTTATTTTTTTAGATGGTAAGGGTAAGTGGGGTAATTCGCCTCCTCTCATTAGCGATGTTAATCCGTATAGCGTAAATAATGTTAAAATACTATCTATCTTTAACACAGAGCCTGATGATGTTACCGACAACCCCGGTGCCACAATAATAGATTTAGGAAACCTGCCCACCGGAAACTATCTGCTTGCAGCTAACAGCACGGAGCGCGATTTTAGCGATGCCGGAACGTTTGATGAAAACGATAATATTGTAACCTACTATTTCAGTTACACTCAGGAAGAAGTCTTATATTTTGTGCAGTTTGTGGGCGCAGCAGGTATATACAGCGGTACGCTAACAGAGGCTGATTTGGTGGCAACTACCAATAGTAATATAGCTCCTGTAAATCAAAACAATACAGGGGTAAAAATAAACATAGGTAACTTTTATGTAAATCCTTTAACACCGTTAGAGCAAACAGTTACAAAGGTTAATACACAATATCCTTTAAACATTTCGGAGATTCAAAGCCCGGTATTACTGTATGGAATAAAATTAGAAACTCCTCCGGGTTTCACAGGACCCGGAAGCCCTCCGGCAATCCCAACGGTTAAATATTGGTTTCTGTTTTTAGGCGGTAAAGGTTCTTGGGGCGTTGGCGGTACACCCATAACATCTGCCATGCTGTATGTCCTGCCTTCGGAAAACCTGCAACCTGATGATATCACAGAATCTGATACAACGGAAATAATCCCTTTAGGAAACATTGAATCGACAGATAATTTTTTGAGTACTGCCAACTCCGAAGAACGAGATTTTAGTGATGAGGATATGACTTATTACTTTAGCTATACAGTAACAGAAGGCGAGGGAGAAGATGCTCAAGATGTTCTATATATAACAATATTTGTGGGAGAGCCGGGAACGTATGGAGGCTCGACCGGAAATAATTTTGTTGAGGGAGATTTTATAGGTATTACTAACAGTATTATATCGCCCACTGTTATTCCTAATTTACAATCTGTATTAGAAAGCGGAAGTATAGCCACAATAGTAACCGGATGGCAAATAACCAGTGATGATGGTAGTGACATATCTACCGTAGGTGCTGGTACAGACGGTATAGGGTTTACTTACAATGATAATTTTTTAAATATAGAAAATGATTTAGTAACCATAAATTCGCGAGTACAGATACAGCCAGCAGTATCAGATAATCAAGCGGTTACCAAAGGGCAGTTGGATGCGGTTGCTGATGGGTTGAATATACCGGATGATTTTCAAATTTATTGTACATACGATAGTGCTACGGATAGAGGTAATAATATGCTTTATCGTACAGATACTGACAGGAATTTAGATATTAGTGTTTATACCGAAGCCGAAGTTTGGAGTACAAATTGGGTTGGAATAATGGGTAATACCATACTTGTGACAGGTCAGTTATATAATGAGGTTGAGGCTACGGGAAATTTATTTTTATTGAGTTTAATAGATTGCAAAATAATAAATAACGTACTAATTCCTAAATCTTTTGAATATAGAGAATTAACAGAGATATATAAGAACAGTAACAACGTGCCTTTTGCACTACATGCTTCGAGAATTAACAGAGGCTTTTGGTATCTGACTACAAGAACACAAAGCAGTAACTCTACTGTACCAACACAAATATTAAAAGTAAACCCGTACGATTTAACCGATTTAACCATAAAAGAGTTAGCTGTAGATGGTGATTATAATGGTTCTACTGGTATGATACAGGTATATAAAAACAATATATACATGATGTTATCTGCCTCAACTACAGCAGGTAATAGATTAGTTAAATTTGATGAAAATTTAGAAAACCCAGAGGTATTATTTACTGTAGGTAATATAAGCTCAAATGAAAGGGTAAGAAGAGATGGTGTTTTTATAATATATAATGATGAGGTTTTTATACCTTATGTTGACAATACCTCAGCTGGTTATGATTATGTAGGTATTTTTAAATATAATTTGCTTAAAAAGCAGTTTATATCCAAAAATTTAATAACACTAAGTACAGGTTCTACTAATCAGGTAACACCTCATTGGATTTCAGAGTTTAACGGTGCTATTTTATTTCATACTGGTGGAAGTACCACCCCTAATAATTGGTATGTAGCTGTATCAACAAGCGATTTATCACTTATCACAAAAAAAGAATTACCCTTTAAAATTAGCAACAATAACAGCGTTATGAACAATGGGGATGTTCATCTAAACCCTGAGCTTACAACAACAGCTACTTTATTGAGAGGGAAATATAATGACGGAGATAGTTTTATTGCCGATAGTTCAATAGGCTTCTATTCATTAGGTTCACCCGAAAGAGAAAGTTATAAAGAAACTGTAATTTCTAAAACATCACAGTTAGAAAATAATAGCTTTATCCCACTCACAGGAACAACAGAAGGTAATCCTGTTACTGGAGATATAGAGATAGAAGATTATACCTCTATAATTTCACAATCAGCAACTAACCCAGATTTCACAAGAGGGTTACAATTTGATGATGGTAACATGAGATTTTTCTTTAACGATGCTGACACAGGTTATGTATCATTTTTTGGTGCAGGTGACAGTACTACTGGTTTCGCTATTAATACAGATGATCCAGCAGCAAGAGGTTTAATAGGTGAACAAGATTTCACTCCAAACATTCAATCCCTCGATTATGTACAGAAAAAATACGTAGATACCCATGCACCACGCATCCTTCATAATGATGTTACAGACAGTACTACAATTACAGGTACAACTACTAACACGATTATAAAGTCATACCTTATTCCTGCTAACACTTTAAGTGCCGGAACTTTGTCTTTCGTTGCTAAATATCTAAAAATTGGTAGTAATGATAATGTAACACTAACTGCTTATATAAGAAGCTCCGATACTTTAAGCGGAACTGACGGAAGAATAGGGATTTGGACTCCTATAGTAGCAGGCAGGCAATTTATAGAATATGGCAGGACTATTACAATTAAAGCAGGCGGAAGTACTTATGGGTTTCCTGATTTTATATCAAACCAATACGGAGAAAGTGATAATAGCAGTTTGCCTTCAGGTGTAACCATTGATTTTGAAGTAGATAATTATATTATACTTACATTACAAAACGCGAATGCAGACGATGCTATGGTACAAAAATCAGCAGAGGTAATATTTAAAAAATCCACAAATTAATAACTATGATATATACAATTTATAATACTGAAAACAACCGTGTGGCATGGTGTGAAGATATAATAAGTCCTGAAAATCTAAATGCACGTTTAGAAGAAATAGGCTCTCCTTATGCAGCAAGTGAGCACTTGTGTACCGAGAAGTTTTATATCGCGAAAATAAACCCGGAAACGGGCGAGTTTAGCGAAGATGCAACACCCGAAGAGATTGCCAGTGTAGAAATTGAAGAATAAAAAAACAAAGCATGAAAACACTACTGAAATCGCTTACATTTTTTTTAGCTAAAAGCCTTTATTACCTACACGTAGGAGGTTTTTTTGTTAAAATTTGGAGCGCAACAAAATTATCAGTCGCGGTGGGCATCCCTACGTGGTTCGTTTCTAAAGTAACGGGTTGGGGAGTGTCTAACAGTGATTATATCGCAGGGGTTTTAACCTGCATAGCCATTGACCATGTTATAGGTAGTTATTATCATGCCTTTAAAATAAACGATTTTACAATCAAAAAAAAATGCTGTAGGTTTAATCACAAAATTGTCATTATGTGCCGGCGCAGCTATCCTGTTTGAAATAATACACAATGTAGTTAAGGAAGCAACGCTGATATATGATTACCTGAAGATAGTAACAAGGCTCATTGTAATACTATACCCTGCAGGTTCGGCATTTATGAACATGAGTGCGCTAACCAACGGCGTTTTCCCGCCGTTAGGTTGGATAACAAAAATTAAAGCGTTTAATAAAGACCTTGACTTAGAACGATTTACTTATAATAATAACAATGGACAAAATAACAATTGAACGAATTAAGCTAATGCACCCCGGCCTGCGCAACGAAGTGCTCGAAGCCTACAAACATGTAAACAACAAGCTATTGGGCAAAGGCGTACGGCTCCGGTTTAGCAGTACCCTGCGAACCGCCGAAGAGCAAGCAGCGCTATATGCACAAGGCAGAACCAAACCCGGCAATAAAGTAACCAATGCAAAGCCATGGCAGTCCATACACAACTATGGGTTGGCAATGGACATCATCATCCTGCTGGATAAAGACGGAAACGGAACATTCGAATCAGCATCATGGAATACAAAATCAGATGATGATAAAGATGGTACTGCCGACTGGATGGAAGTAGTTAACTACTTTAAATCCATAGGTTGGGAATGGGGCGGCGACTGGAAATCGTTTAAAGATTACCCCCACCTCGAAAAAACCTTTGGCTACAACTGGAAAAAATTAAAAGCAAAAATTGATAACGAAGACTTTTTTACCGAGACCATAAACGGCAAGATTTATCAGTGGGTAAATTTATGAAACGATACATCTCGTATAGTGTAATTGCAGTACTTATAACAGTACTGCTTTTACAATGCGAAAAAAATACTGATTATCGAAATATCGCCAAGCAAAACGAAGAAGCGTTAACCGACAGTATAAAACATTACAAAAACAAACTGGGCACCATAACGGCAAGCAGGCAAACCCTGCAACTAACCCAACAACAACTACAACAGGAGCTTATTGAAAAAGATGCCGAACTGGCTGCATTGGCAGCCGAGTTTAAAACCATAAAAAACCTAACCCGTTTTAAAAGCAATATACAATTAGAGCCTGTCAATTTTGCTTTTGATGAGCCCCTATATCCCGCTTCCGCAGAAGACACAACGGATTATTTTGAACGAAAAGGATTTACCCAAACCCAATGGTACAGCATGGGCTATAAGGTTACTAACGACAGCCTTACCATACAACCCTTTACAACCTGGACAGAAACCACAGTAATAACAGGCTTTAAACGCAAGTGGTTTTTGGGCAGGCAAACACTGGTAACCGATGTTACCAATACCAACCCATACATAAACGTTACCGCCATACAAGCAGCCGATGTAACAGTACCCGAACCCTGGTATAAAAAATGGTATATGTGGCTTGCAGCAGGGTTTGTAACCGGTATAGCTGTAACGGCTAACTGAATACCTCTTTAAGCACCTCGATAGATTTGGGGCGTACAAAACCATCCATATGAAGCGAATAGTAATCCATCAATATCTTTAAAAGAGCTTGCCGTTCCGAAACGTGAAATACTTTGGCTGCATTGTCGGGTTTCAACAACATCAATTTTCGCAGCAAAACCGTTTCCTTTTCGGAGAGGCAGCTTATGGTTTCAAAAGGTATAAAAACCCCGTCGGACATTTCGAAGTACGGATTACTGTTAGCAGGGCTTTCAGGATAAAACCCTAAAAACTTTGTAATTTCCAGCAGCAGTATTAAATGAAAATTAGCCACCTCATCATGCGTGTCCAGCCAAAGTAAAGCCGTTTCCAGGTAGTTATATAAGTTTTGGTTTTGCTCCTCCTCTTTAATGCAATGATGCAATATCTCGGATATAAATATAGCAATGGAGGTTTTTACAATATCCGTATTTATAGAGTGGTACGGATGTGCCAATCGCACTTCTTTAAAATACTCCAGCCTGCCGTTATTTTTATGAGAAGCCTCTATCTCCAGAATATTCAACGGGCGGAAATAAACCGTTTTTTGGCTGCTTTTCCGGGAAGAAAAAGCATCTCTTACATAATACGATTTCAGCCCGTCAGATGCTGTAAAACACTTTACAATCAGGCTTTTTTCCTGATAGCGCAGCGAGCTGATTACTATTGCATTAGTTTTTACGAGCACATTATTAAAGTGTCTGGTTTCCTTATTTATCGTATTATCATTACCTTTTTAACCTTGGTTTCAGCACCATCATCAGAGGCTATAAAAATCATATATACCCCCGATGCTACTTTATACCGCCCAAAGGCAGTAGTATCCCACAGTATAGTACCACCTTCGGAGGTGGTTTCATATACAAGGTTGCCCTCTATATCGGTTATCTTTATGTTGGCATTATCTATAAGCCCGCTTATTTTTACCTCACCTTCAAACCCCGGGCGCACAGGGTTAGGATATACATATACATTACTCAAGTCGCCTGCAGCCTCTGTAGCAGTCCCTTTATAGGCAACCATACCTTTATCTGTTGCAAAATAAACATCGCCTGTTTTAGAGTCTATAGCAATATCATTTATAGTATTACTGGGTAAAGGCGAGTTTAATTTTGTAAAATGAAAAATAGTTCTTTGCCCGTCGGGCGATACTAAAAATGCGCCGGAGCTTGCCGTTCCTATCCACTTATTGTTAGAGCCGTCAACTTCAATATCACTTATATTCTGTTCATAAAGCAGTTCCTGTGCCAGCCCGTCTTCTTCAATAATAACAGCATTGGTGCTCAATACATCATCGGTTAAAAAGCGGTCTATGCCGGGCAGTACCCGCAACCCTCCTGATGTACCTATCCACAGCCTGTTGCTGTTATCTATAGCTACACACTTTGCATACTCGTTAGGGAGGTTGCCAATATCATCATCACTGATTACAATAAACTTATTATTCAGGCTTTCGTTGAAACCTATAAGCCCTCTGTTAACCGAAGGAATCCATTTAGTACCATTCCTGTCAATAACCATTTTTTGGTAGGTTACCGATTTTGGTGCACTTACTGCATCAACAAAGCTGTAAGATGTCCAGTTACCGTTACGAAAAACTTTTAAAGGCTTTTCTGTCAAATCATTAGTCATCCATAACCCGCCCGTATCATCAAAATACAGGCTGTTTACCCTAAGGTTGGCAAAGCCGCTCAACTGTTGTTGGTTTTCCAGCGCACTATTACTCTCGTCATACAGTTGTACAGGTACATCATCTTCAATCCGTAAAAGACCGTTATGATAAGACGATACATATACCTCGGTGGTATTGTTAGGGTTAACAGCAATATCGCTAAGCGATTTTGCACCCAGTACATCTTCGGTAGGGATGTTAACCCACCCTTCGGGCGTCAACTTACTAATACCCCTGTCTGCATAATCAGGCACAAACTGATAATTATACCCCCCAAATACCGCCCATAAAGCATTGGCTGTTTTTTCGATCGAAAAAACACTGCTCAGCAAAGGGCCGTTTGGTGTAATATTTTCGGAAATTGAAGTGTTGTTAAGAAACGTTTGTATTACTCCATCGTTCCTCGTTCCTACAAATAGTTGTTCGGATACTATTGTTGCACAGGTAAATATAACATTTTGCCCCGGCAACCCATTGAGTTGCAAAATCTGGAGCAAGTCTTCATCATAAACAATAATACGGTTTGGGCTGGTTACTACCATATAACCATTAGCCGACCTGACATCTACAGCGGCACTGCCCATTGTGGTAATAGGCTGTAAACCGGATGTTAATCGAAAAAGAGTCCCTCCGTTATCTACACCAAAAAGATTATCAGAAAAAGTAGTAATACCGCTCCAGCTTCCTATATATAGCTCTTCCCACTGGTTATAGTCGTTAAGGTTCGGGTCAGATAATTCCCCCCTGCGCACCCCGTTAGTCGCTGTAGCCGCATATATATATCCGTTAAATACTGTTGATTGTATTACAGGTATCTCTGCCCCGTTAGGACCAAGATAGTACGTATCGCCAAACTCGAGCGAAGCGATATCGAAAACGGCAATACCAAAATCGCACGAAATATAGGCCTTCCCCTCATGTTCGGCTATGTGGTTTATTCGCTTTTTAGAAGTCTGTACCGTAGCCTCTTCTACTATATCTATTTTATTTAAAAAGGTATTATCACCATTTACAACAATAAGCAATCCGTTATCACTGCCCACAAGAATACGGTTATATTCGGCACTGTAATGTATGGCTGTAATGGTTTCGGGTTTAAGCCCATCTACTGATGTGATGGTTTTTAGCTCATTGGTAATAAGGCTTTTTGAAAACATAGCACTTTCGGAAGCGGCATATACCCTGCCGTTAGACTGTGTTATATCCTGTATATTATTATATGAAAAATGACCAACCCATTGCTGACCGTTTTGTGCAAAAAGAGTATAAGCAAAAAGAAATATGTATATCCCGAAAAAACGTTTCATTAACTATGTATGTAGTATTTCAAAGCAAATATAAGCTAAAACGCATTTATTACCATTTTTGTATATCGTATATAAAAAAAAGCCCCTGCAATGCAGGGGCTTTTCATTGAACCAAGTTAACTATGG
>NZ_SKBP01000006.1 GCF_004634195.1 Flavobacterium salilacus subsp. salilacus | reverse complement strand
AGACCAATTATTAAAAGAGATAAAATTTATGAGGTTGATGAGATGAGAACATTCATCCAACGAAAGAGTAAACTTATATGGATAGTATATGCTTTGGAGCGGACATCCAAGAATGTTATAAGTTTCTGTGTCGGAAAGAGAACAAATAAGACTTTACATGCTGTAATAAAAACATTGGAATTATCCAAGGCAAAGAAAATTTATACCGATAGACTGAGGAATTATAAGTCACTTATTCCTGTTGGCCTCCATGCTGTTAAACCATTCGGTACAAATCGTATTGAGAGAAACAACCTAACATTAAGAACTCACTTGAAAAGACTGAATCGCAGGACTATTTGTTTTTCAAGAAGTTTACTTGTGCTAAACTCCGTTTTAAAGATTTATTTTTTGGGATAATTTACAAAGATTTATGGTTTAGATAAATCTTTAAGGGCAGATTTGACTTAATACTGCTTTTGGAGAAATGAAAAAACCTACTGATTATTGACAAGATACAACCCAAATGTTTTCACAACGGAATAGTCTTTACTGTAATGTATCAATAAACATACCCGCAAAAGCATTAGTAAATACCTATTAATGGGTATTGTAGCTTGTGTTTTTTTTAATATTTTGGCAATAAAAAAGTCCCACGGAACGCAGGACTAAAGATTTTCTTCGGCTTATAGCCTTATTGTGAATTGCTTTCAGTAATACAAATATATAAAAATCAATTCACAACACAACACACTGCACTAAAAGTATTTTTAGCATAGTAGATTGTAAAAAAAAAGCTTAAGCTAATGAGACTAAAGAATGTGTTTAAAACCGCCCTCTTAACACTTAGTGCACTAAGTGCTTTTGCTTTTTTATAATGCAAATATACATAAATTCATAAAAGCAGTGTGTTGTATGACCTATTTTTTTAAATTTGTAAGTAGAATTATTTTTTCACCTTGTAAGAAGTTGATTTTTAACTGAAAGATTAACCATTAACCAACCAAAAATGACTAAAATACTAGGACTGGACCTTGGAACAAACAGTATCGGCTGGGCCATAAGAGACACATCAGCCGTAGATAGCCAGATTATACATAGTGGTGTACTTACTTTTGAAAAAGGGGTAGCTTCAGAAAAAGGGATAGAGTTTCCTCGTGTACAAAAACGCACCGAGAGCCGTGGCAAGCGCCGCAACTACCAGTCTGAAAAATACAGGAAATATGTCCTGTTGCAATTTCTCATAGAACACAATATGTGTCCGCTTACTATTGAAGAACTTGACGAATGGCGCAAGTACACCAAACCTTACGGCAGGCGCTACCCGCAGTCTGAAGTATTTATTAACTGGCTGCGTTTTGATTTTAATGGCGATGGCAAGCCTGATTTCCACCTGCTGGGCAAAGATAAAGATGAGAGTTATTACGCATTCCGTGCCTTTGCTACCGATGAACACTACCGTAATGTGTTCCAGAATAACCCGCAGGTACTGGGCAGGGTGTTTTACCAATTGGTGCAGCGTCGTGGCTTTAAAGGCCGTGATGATGAGGAGGCTAAAACCATGCTTACAGGCAGTAAAGACGGTGCTGTTAAGGGCAGGGATGATATTTCGGCTTATATTGAAGATTATGGTACCTTGGGCGCAGCGCTATACCATTATCAAAAGGCACGTGGCGGCCGCATAAGGCAGCGCTACAACCTACGCAAGGATTATGAAAACGAACTGAAAGAAATATGCCGCGTTCAGGATATAAGTGATAATGATTACCAAAAACTATGGAAAGCCATTATCTGGCAGCGACCGTTACGCACCCAAAAGGGGCTTATTGGTAACTGTATTTATGAACCTGGTAAAAAGCGCGCCCCCATAAGTCATCCGCTGTATGAAGAATACCGTACTTGGATTTTTATCAATAACCTGAACATAGTGCCACCGGCAGGCATTGCCAAAGCCGATTACCTGAAAGACAAAATTTACCCGCTGTTCTATAAGGCATCTGATGATTTTGATTTCAAGTCGATTTTAACCCAGTTAAAGAAAGACGGCGCAGAAACTACAGCCCGGTTTAAGGAAAATACTAAAGTGGTTTCTGCCAGGCTGCTCAGGTTTTTTAATGATGTTTTAGGCGAGGGTTGGAAAGAAAAATACGGCTGGGCCTACATACACAATCGTGAGGCAAAGCAGCAAAAGAAAACGGGTAATGGCTATACCTTTGAAGATGTATGGCACGTGCTCAATACGTTTGACGACCGCGAGAGCCTTAAGGATTTTGCAGTGAATAAACTTGGCTTAGACGAAGAAAAGACCAATAAGTTTGCAGGCAGGAGGTTGAAGCAAGGCTATGCCACACTGAGCCTTTCAGCCATTAAAAAGATATTGCCTTACCTGCAAAGAGGCTACATTTACAGCCAGGCGGTATATATGGCAAACTTGTACAAGGTGTTAGGGTCAGAAAGTATTACTGATGGGCTTATTGAGCATTTTTCTGAAGATATAGGAAAAATATTTGAAGCCAATAAAGACCTGAAACAGGTAAACGGAGTTGTAAACAGCCTTATAGCCGACGAAATGGCGGCAGGCCGTTATACTATAGAAGACGGCAGGCCGCTCGATGCAGATGAGCAGAGCCGCGTATACAAAAAAATAATAGAAACATTTACCACCAAAGCCTGGGAAAACTTTAGCGATGAAGAGAAAGAACGTATTATAGCAGCAGTATCAGAAAAATTCAGGTCGTTTTTAATGACATCGATAAGGGAAAAGAGCGGTGCTTTTGCCCAGCCTGCACGCCTTCACGACCAGGTTTTTGATTATTTTAAAGAAGCTTATGGTATCCCTGAAAGCAGGAAGAAATTTTTATGGCATCCGTCTGAACAGGAAAATTATACAGCAGCACAAGAGTATGAGCACTTTACCCTGAAAGGCAAAGACGTTTATATACCGGTCAAGAAAAAGGAGGCTTTTATACACAAGCATCCCGATGCTGATTATGAAGGGCGCAGCTTAGAACTTTTAGGAAGTCCCGAACCTATAAGCATGGGACTTAAAAACCCTATGGCGCTAAAAACCATGCATAAGCTAAAGCAGCTTATTAACCACCTGCTTAAGACCAATAAAATAGATAAATATACCCGCATAGTGGTAGAAATAGCCCGTGAACTTAATGATGCCAATACACGCAAAGCCATAGAAAAATGGAATAACGAGCGCGAGCGCGAAAATCAAAAACACCGTGATACCATAAAAGAAATTAATGCGGAATGCAAAACAAATTTTGATGAAAATAACCCAAACATGATACGCAAAATACGCCTGTGGGAAGAACAGGGCAGGATGTGTTTGTATACCGGTAAGCTTATTGGTGGCAGCGAGGTGCTTAAAGGGCATCTGTTTGATGTAGAGCACACCATACCGGCCAGCATTAGTTTTGACAGTGAACTAAAAAACCTTACCCTTGCTGATACACACTATAACAGGCATGTGAAGGGAAAACGGTTTCCATCACAATTACCCAATTATGAGCATGATGAAACAATTAACGGTAAAACCTATCCGGCAATTATAACTTCTATGGAGCGCCTTTTTGGGAAAAGGTCGTTAAAAACGGCAACAAGAAGAGGGAAGGAAGAAATCAAAGAAAGTTGGAAAAAGATTGAAGACCTTGAGAAACTATATGACGATTGGCGTAACAGGGCAAAATTTGCCTCTACAAAGGATATAAAAGACAATTGCATACAGCGCAAGCATATGGCCAAGATGGATTTAGACTATTGGAAAGCCAAGCTGCGTACCTTTACCCTTGAGGAATATAACTCGGCCTGGAAAAACAGCCAGTTGCGCGATACCCAAATGATTACCAAGTATACGCTACCTTACCTGAAAACGGTGTTTAATAAAGTAGCGGTAGAGAAGGGCAGTGTGGTACACGCGTTTAAAGAAATTTATGAAGTAAAGCTTCCATTTGAAAAAAAGGATCGCAAGGTACACAGCCACCATGCTATAGACGCGGCTATACTTACATTAATTCCGCCATTTTATGACCGGGATAAGATTTTGCAGAAGTATAATGAGCAGAAAGACAGGGATAACACTTCTTGCTATCATGAGAAACCTAACGGGTGGACTAATTTCTCAGCGGGAAAAATACTGGGCATAGAGCATGAAATACTGATTAACAATATTGCTGAAAATAAAACTACTTTACCAACTTATAAAAAGGTGAGGAAGCGTGGCAAAATTGTCAAAAATGATAATGGTACAATCAGAATAGCCAAAGGCGATACCATACGCGGGCAGCTGCACGGCGAAACACTTTATGGTGCCATTAAGCAGCCGGTAAGAGATAATGACGGCAGGATTTCTTTTGATGATAACGGTAAGATGAAACTACAGGAAAAAACTTTTGTAGTGGTGCGAAAGCCGTTGCTGTATAAAAAAGACCCAAATTCACCAGGGTTTAAGTCGCTTGAAGAGATTGAAAAGGTAATTGTAGACAAAGATCTGTACAGGATGATAAAACAGCAGGTAGAGGCTTCAGATTTTAAAACTGCTTTAACTGAAGGCGTTTATATGCTTGGTAAGAATGGTGAGCAGGTTAATAAAATAAGGAGGATACGCTGTTTTGAAAGCCTTAATTATGACAATACTGTAAAGGTACACACCCACAGCTTTATCTCTAAAAAAGAACATAAACGCAAAACCCTTGCTATAAACGGGGAAAATGCATTGTGTTTGTTTTATAAAAGCACTGACGGGAAAAATAAATCAATAAACATTCAGAGTATTGGTAAAGTGGGCGAATCTAAAATTAAGGATGATAGCTATTATTTCAACGAGCCCTTTTTCAACCAGGTAGAAATGGGTAAAGGGAAAAATGCTCTTACTGTTCCGCTACATGCTGTACTGAGGTCAGGACAAAAGGTTATGTTTTTTGCAGATTCTCCGGAAGAGCTTACTGAACTTACAAAGGCTGAGCTTTCTGCGCGTATGTTCAAAATGTATCAATTCGAAGCAGACGGCAGAATTAAGTTTAAGCATCATCTTGCCTCGGGGATAGACACTGAACTTAAAAAGGACAATAAAGAGTTTTCATATTATGATGCGAATGAAAAGCAAATGTTTTTACGCCTTACTCAAAAGCAATGGAATTTTATTGTTGAAGGGCCTGATTTTGAAATGGCTCTTGACGGCAGCATAACATTTAAAATCTGATACAATGAACCGTTCTGGTTTTTTAAAGGCATTAGGGCTGGGGGCAGGAGGTTTACTGCTACCCCAACCCTTACACTCCATATTTAGAGATTTTTTAAATCAAAAATTATGGTAAAACGAACCCTGTTTTTTAGCAATCCGGCTTATTTAAGTACAAAGAACGAGCAACTGGTAGTAAGTTTTCCGGAAGATATAAAGTTGCCGGTTACCATTCCCATTGAAGATTTGGGCTATATCGTGCTGGAACATCCTCAAATAACGCTAACAAACGGGCTAATGGGTAAGCTTATCGAAAATAAGACGGCAGTAATAACATGCGACAAGCAACATTTACCCAATGCTATTTTGCAACCATTAACCGGACATAGCGTGCAGACCGAGCGTTACAGGCACCAGCTTAACGCCAGTGTTCCATTAAAGAAAAACCTTTGGCAGCAAACGGTAAGTGTCAAGATAGCAAACCAGGCGCATCATTTGTCAGCAATAGGTAAAGACAGTAAAAAGCTGAAACGCTGGGCAAATGAGGTAAAAAGCGGCGATGTGGAAAATCACGAAGCAATAGCAGCAGCTTTTTATTTTCAAAGCTTATTTAGCCATGTCCCTGATTTTAGCCGAAACCAGAAAGGAATGGCACCTAACGGTTTATTGAATTATGGGTATGCCATTTTGCGGGCAGTTACTGCACGTGCGCTTATTAGTAGCGGGTTATTGCCGTCAGTAGGGGTTTTTCACAGTAATAAATACAATGCTTTTTGCCTTGCAGATGATATTATGGAGCCATATCGGATTTATGTAGACGCTTTGGTTTATGATATAACACAAAAGCACCACAACTATGAAGACCTTACCCACGAATTAAAAACAATACTGCTTGCCATACCCGCCATGGATGTGGTATTAGAAGGAAAACGCAGCCCGCTTATGGTGGCGATGAGCCGTACTACAAACAGCCTGTATGAATGCTATGCAGGTATCAGTAGGAAAATACTTTATCCGGTTTTTGAGGTAACTGTTTAGCCTTATGAAGCCTGATTATTATTCAAGATTAAACCAATATCGGAGTATGTGGGTACTTGTATTTTTTGATTTACCTACCGACACAAAACTGGAGCGAAAATCAGCTGCCCGTTTCAGGAAAGACCTCTTGGACGATGGCTTTACTATGTTTCAATTTTCAATATATCTCAGGTTTTGCCCCAGCCGTGAAAATGCCGATGTACATACCAAGCGAATAAAACGTGTTTTGCCCCGGCAGGGCAAGGTAGGTATTATGCAAATAACCGATAAGCAGTTTGGTATGATGGAGATATTTTATGCTCAAAAAGAAATGCCAAAAGACACCCCCGGCCAGCAATTAGAGCTGTTTTAGAACTTATAAACTACTCTTTACTACTCTTTACTGTCCTGAAATTTAGTTGATTTTTCAATCCTGACAGAGTGTGTAAAAATAAGTATACCAGCATTTTACAGCTGGTATACTGTGAATCATCTACTAAAGTATGATTTTTGAAAGCAATTCACAACAGGATGCAGTTGCCATATTTGCCCGCCTTGACTGTGAATCATCTACTAAAGTATGATTTTTGAAAGCAATTCACAACCGGGGTTTATTGGTTCTTAGAAGAACATTACTGTGAATCATCTACTAAAGTATGATTTTTGAAAGCAATTCACAACACGAGCAATACACAACAAACTTAAGAATAGACTGTGAATCATCTACTAAAGTATGATTTTTGAAAGCAATTCACAACCACGGAGTTAATGAGTACAAATTTTTTAAACTGTGAATCATCTACTAAAGTATGATTTTTGAAAGCAATTCACAACTGTCCCAACTTGTAACCGACGGGATTTTAGACTGTGAATCATCTACTAAAGTATGATTTTTGAAAGCAATTCACAACTTTAAGCAACAACACAAAAAAGTAATAACAACTGTGAATCATCTACTAAAGTATGATTTTTGAAAGCAATTCACAACTACATTAAACACGTAACATTAAACGCTTCACTGTGAATCATCTACTAAAGTATGATTTTTGAAAGCAATTCACAACTAGGGGACGACGGCGCTTTTGATAAAGCTAACTGTGAATCATCTACTAAAGTATGATTTTTGAAAGCAATTCACAACTAACTTTCTATTAAGCCCCAATTTTTAATAACTGTGAATCATCTACTAAAGTATGATTTTTGAAAGCAATTCACAACTGGTGGTGCGAGTACTGAAACCGGGAAGAAACTGTGAATCATCTACTAAAGTATGATTTTTGAAAGCAATTCACAACTAGAAACTTCTGCTAAGGCGTTCTTTGGGAACTGTGAATCATCTACTAAAGTATGATTTTTGAAAGCAATTCACAACTAACTATAAATCCTTTTTACTGATTAATACACTGTGAATCATCTACTAAAGTATGATTTTTGAAAGCAATTCACAACTGGAAGTGTTGTTTTGAATAGAACGGAAGGACTGTGAATCATCTACTAAAGTATGATTTTTGAAAGCAATTCACAACTATTCGTTGTAAGCATTGAAACACGCTTGACTGTGAATCATCTACTAAAGTATGATTTTTGAAAGCAATTCACAACTTTTTCGCCGTTAGCATTCTTGTAAACCATACTGTGAATCATCTACTAAAGTATGATTTTTGAAAGCAATTCACAACCGGACGGAACGGCAGCAATTAAAACACTTGACTGTGAATCATCTACTAAAGTATGATTTTTGAAAGCAATTCACAACAAGATATTTTAACAGCTTTTAAGGCTTTTTACTGTGAATCATCTACTAAAGTATGATTTTTGAAAGCAATTCACAACAGAGGGACAGGATGTATTTGTGCCTGCCGTACTGTGAATCATCTACTAAAGTATGATTTTTGAAAGCAATTCACAACCCGCTACTATGCTAAAAATCCGTTAACTAACTGTGAATCATCTACTAAAGTATGATTTTTGAAAGCAATTCACAACGTTTTACATATACAGGCTTATCAGCCGGATACTGTGAATCATCTACTAAAGTATGATTTTTGAAAGCAATTCACAACTAACAAGTCAACGCAGGATATTTGGAAAAAACTGTGAATCATCTACTAAAGTATGATTTTTGAAAGCAATTCACAACTTAAAGCTAAAACCTAATTTTAAATGAGCACTGTGAATCATCTACTAAAGTATGATTTTTGAAAGCAATTCACAACATGGAAAGCTGCCGTTGCAGCTTTAAACAACTGTGAATCATCTACTAAAGTATGATTTTTGAAAGCAATTCACAACAAAGAACTACCGCCAATACAGTCAAGCCCTACTGTGAATCATCTACTAAAGTATGATTTTTGAAAGCAATTCACAACCCAAGCCTGTCAGCTTCGCGCATCGATGGCACTGTGAATCATCTACTAAAGTATGATTTTTGAAAGCAATTCACAACAATCCAAACCTTGTTTCGGCAGGCGGAGAACTGTGAATCATCTACTAAAGTATGATTTTTGAAAGCAATTCACAACCGGATGCCGAGCTAAAAAATAAAGCTTGGGACTGTGAATCATCTACTAAAGTATGATTTTTGAAAGCAATTCACAACCCTGAAAATCCCCTACAATTTCTGTCACAACTGTGAATCATCTACTAAAGTATGATTTTTGAAAGCAATTCACAACTATATATGTTGACGAGCTTATTTCTAATAACTGTGAATCATCTACTAAAGTATGATTTTTGAAAGCAATTCACAACACTTTTCCTGTTGCTTTATTATAGCATTTTACTGTGAATCATCTACTAAAGTATGATTTTTGAAAGCAATTCACAACCCACAGTTTGCTGTAGATGAGCCACTTTATACTGTGAATCATCTACTAAAGTATGATTTTTGAAAGCAATTCACAACAAATGAGGAATGTTTTAGATATGTATGAAACTGTGAATCATCTACTAAAGTATGATTTTTGAAAGCAATTCACAACTCAAGACGTACACCTTACCGTAAAGGTAAAACTGTGAATCATCTACTAAAGTATGATTTTTGAAAGCAATTCACAACTAGGCATCGCTTCGATTTTGCCCGAAACGACTGTGAATCATCTACTAAAGTATGATTTTTGAAAGCAATTCACAACACTTTAGTGCTGCTTTTCCGTTGCTACTATACTGTGAATCATCTACTAAAGTATGATTTTTGAAAGCAATTCACAACTCTTATTCGGATAACATTTTGTTTAGAAATACTGTGAATCATCTACTAAAGTATGATTTTTGAAAGCAATTCACAACTAGCTCTCGAAGCAAAACCTGCTAACGTCTACTGTGAATCATCTACTAAAGTATGATTTTTGAAAGCAATTCACAACTACTCAAGTATGTAGCTTAGCTGCTCATTACTGTGAATCATCTACTAAAGTATGATTTTTGAAAGCAATTCACAACTATTCAGGATCTGATTAAAAGGGCACGCAGACTGTGAATCATCTACTAAAGTATGATTTTTGAAAGCAATTCACAACTTGCTGCTCGAATTGGTTAGTTTAACATTACTGTGAATCATCTACTAAAGTATGATTTTTGAAAGCAATTCACAACGTGGATAAGGTAGGTCTGTTTGTGCGGTTAACTGTGAATCATCTACTAAAGTATGATTTTTGAAAGCAATTCACAACTATCGCCCGCAGGGGTTTTCAGTTCTGCAAACTGTGAATCATCTACTAAAGTATGATTTTTGAAAGCAATTCACAACTCCAACGGGCAAGCACCCAAAACTTAGCATACTGTGAATCATCTACTAAAGTATGATTTTTGAAAGCAATTCACAACACTCAAATTAAGCGAGACACCGCCACCCGTACTGTGAATCATCTACTAAAGTATGATTTTTGAAAGCAATTCACAACTAGACAGGGATAACGAAGCTTTGGAACGCAACTGTGAATCATCTACTAAAGTATGATTTTTGAAAGCAATTCACAACTGGTCCTGACTCCAGCATAACGGTTTGCAGACTGTGAATCATCTACTAAAGTATGATTTTTGAAAGCAATTCACAACTCCAGTCCACGTACTTTTGCGGCATCAGCAACTGTGAATCATCTACTAAAGTATGATTTTTGAAAGCAATTCACAACATCGGTCTAAAAATATAGCTCAGCATCTCTACTGTGAATCATCTACTAAAGTATGATTTTTGAAAGCAATTCACAACAAAAACTATGATAATGATTAGGTAATGTATCAGATTAGGGTTTTGCTTTGATTTTGATTGTAAACCATTGAAAAACAATAGTAAAATAAGGTTATTGTATAATAATAGAGGGAGTATAATAACTGCCTCTGTTATTTTTAATGCTTCTAAAAGCCTTAAAATGTTTTTATTTAATCTTGATGTATCAAAATAGGGCATGGAAATAAACTGTAGATTTTGCGAAAGCAAATGTATTAAGAATGGATTTCAGTATAATGGAAGGCAACGTTATAAGTGTAGTATTTGTAACCGTAAGCAGCAGAATAGCTATTTATATAATGCTTGTAAACCAATTGTAAATAATCAGATTATCCTGTTTATAAAAGAAGGTTTGAGGATTAGAAGTACTTCAAGAATTCTAAAAATATCTACCACAACATTGCTTCGACGGATTATAATTATTGGCAAAACTATTTCCAGACCAATTATCAAAAGAAATAAAATTTATGAGGTTAATGAGATGAGAACATTAATCAACTTTTTAACCTTAAAGACTTTTACGTTACCCTATAGCACTGCTCAATTGGAACATAGGTAAGTACATTGCAACAAGCAATACTGCAACCAATACGCCAACAAAAAGAATAATAAAGGGTTCTAAAACAGTTGATAACACTTTAGACTGCTGCATAACCTCTTGGTTATATTGTTCGTTTAATTGATTGAAAATATATTCTGTTTGATTGGTTTCTTCCGCTACTTTAACAAGAGATATAATTCTATTATCAAATAGTTTGTTGTTTTTAAGGCTTTCGCTAAGGCTTTCCCCTTTCATTATGTTAGCTTCAACCTGGGTTAGGGCTTCTTGTAACGGTACAAAACGAATCATTTTAGTAACCATCTGGATACTGTTTAGTATGGGTACTTTTGAGGATGTAAGGAGTGTAACAGCTTGTGTAAACTGTGCTAAGTAAATTTTACTTATAAAACGACCTACTACCGGGATTTTGAGCATCAGCAAGTGAATGTTTTTCCGATAGGCATAATTGTCTTTTAAAAACCTACTTACCATGAAAAACAATAGTATTGAGAGAAAGAGAATCAATCCGTATGATTTGGTAATTTCTGACAGCTTTACAATTACGCGAGTAAGATAAGGCAGCTCCATATTATTTTGTTTAAAAATATCCTGGAACATAGGAACTACATAGCTAAGCATAAAAATTACTACTAATACTGCCGTAGATAATACTATAGATGGGTAAGTAAGAGCAGCTATAATAATTCTTTTCTGCTCATTTTTACGTTCATAAAAAATACCTAGTTCTTTGCTTACTCGCGCTGTAGTACCGGTTTCTTCTCCTATTTTTAAAGAGAAGTACTCATATTCAGAAAACTGCTTTGTAGCATATAAGGCTTCAGAAAATGGCTTCCCGTTTATTACCTGCTGCAATACACCACTCAACAGTTGTTTGTCTTTCTCCTTTTTTAAAGATTCAATTATTAAGCCGAGAGCTTCTTTTATAGTAATTCCGGCTTTTAACAGGACGGATAGTTCCAGATAAAAAGCTTGTTTTTTTTTATTAGAAAATCCACTACTGAAAAATGTTATCTCGGTTTTGAGTAACTTTTCAATGCTATTCCCGACAGATTTATCGGAATTATTTGCAGATATGTTATCTAACTTAAATGCCATTGTTGTTCATGTAATGTGTTGCATCATACTGCATGGAAGCAAATATAGTATGATTAGGAAGTTCTTTTTGCGCAGAGATAGTAACAGCATCGATAAATCCTGACTTTACCTCGTTGCCAAGGTAATAAAATTTATCTACAGTTAATTGTGAATGTATAGTATCAGCATTCCTTAGTAAATACTCCGGATTAAAAGAATAGGTAACGGTATCAATATCCGAAGTGCAGATTACTTTGTTATCAATGGCTTTGATAGTGTTATGAGAATTAAAATCTTGCCATAGGCGTTGCTCAAAGAGAGAAATTTCGGTTGTTTTTGCAAAGTTACGTTCAACCGTTCTAATTTGTTTTTGTACAAGGCTTAATACACTAAAAGCAATACCTACTACTATGGCTGTAATAATCATTACAACCAGCATTTCGGATAGGGTAAAAGATTTTACTTTAGCGCGCTGTGTCATATATACTGTTTATCGTTATCTCTTTTTCATTTAGTTTGTGTTTTGCAGTGGCATAAAGCCATATATTTTGGTTTTCTTTTTCTGTAGTTATATCTATTTTCCAGTTACCAAACTCTTCGTGGTAGGGTAGTTTTATAGCATTATGCTGTATCTGATATTCTAACTCGTAAATCCGGGTTTCTGCATCGTGTGTTTTTCTGGAAAATGAATTAAAAAGCAAGTTATTAAGTATAAGGCTTGCCACTATAAAAACAATCACAATAAGCACAGTTGCCATGAGGGTTTCTATTAATGTAGCCGATTGTATTTTTTTTAATAAAGCCATTTCATCACTGTTTTAACTTCATTTTCAAAAAGCAGTCCTCCAAAAGCTTCGGGCAATTTTGCACTCGAAATAGTTGCATCATATAGATGATTTACAAATATAGTACCTCTTTCATTGGCTACAAATTGATTAGTGTACACTGTACCTATAACATTTCCTTTCAACTCCAAATTGCCTTCGCAGTATATTTCTCCTTTTACAGTAACGCCGGAATCAACATATATATTTACTTTATAATCATTTTCTTTAGGTCGCTCTAAAAAGCACAAAGTCCCTTTGAGAACAGTTCCTTCACTAATATAAATTTTATTTTGAAATTCGTTATATGGCTGAGTTAAGTCAGGTTCTTCCTCAACCATTACGAGTGCCGAAGGATAATTTAATTTACACCTGCTGCCTATTTTTATAGTAGTTGTTGCAATAGCCTGGAAATTACCTGTAACCCCATCTTCAACTTCAATAATAGGGGCAGCAAGTATTATATCTTTTAGTTTTGCAGTATTACGAACCGTAATTTTATCGGCAGACCGTATAACGATATTCCCTGTAATGCTACTATTTTCTATAACTATTTCCTGTTGTGATACGATACCTTTTACAGGGGCATTAAAGGAATTTGTAATAACAGCATTATCAGATAATGAAATAAAATTGTCTTGCTCCGGCATAAATTCATTCAGATAATAATCTAGTATAGACCTGTAATTGTATTTTAGCTTAGGCAGTTCAGGAGTACTTTCTGCCACATTACCGTATATGAGGCTGGTGCCATAATAGCTGTGCCCTGCTATACTGCCTGTTTTAATTCCTTTTTGGGGCAATATAGCTTTTCCTGTTATGTTTGTGTTCCCTACAACAACAAGAGGCTTAGCCATGTCTTTTAAATATAACGACGGGCGCTTATCTGCTGGTATTGAAGAGCCAAGAAAAGAACATTTTGTAAATTCTTTTTTTCGATCTATGCTTTGCACCCATGCTTTTTCGTAAATACCCCAATGGGATAAATGGGTACGTATTGATTGATTGATTTCTTTGCCAGGCACAGCAATACTTAGCGTATCTCGATTAATTTCATCTTGCCCCTTCAAAACCATTATCCCTGAGTCGGATAGTTGTATGTTTTGTATGGAGGATTTTGATTGTTCCAGAAAAAAACGATGGGTATAAAATAAAATAACCGCAGCAGCAAGTAATAAGGCTATAATAACCGCAATAAAAATGGTGAACTGTAAAGCTCCAGAATAAATTTTATGCCCCCATTTAAATATCACGATTGTATTACTATTTTATTTTTTTGTCCTTTATATACCACTTCTATATATTCTCTGTTTCCGTTTTTTAAGGTGACTTCTTGTTCGGTATCTTTTTCTTTCATCAAAAATGTTTGTCCCTTAATAATTACCATAAACACTTTCTTTTCATTCTGATTGTCAGATACTATACCCTTATATATGATATGAGGCATTATAATCGGTTCAGCAGGTTTGGGTTTGGTTTTTTTAGATATACTTGTTTTATTATTATTGGGCAAGTACATTTTACCTAAAAAAGGATCGCGATAATTTACATTGATGGTAAATGTATCTTTAACAGGAATATTTATGGGCTTAATAGTATATGCTTTATTATTGTTAACCGCTACTGCATCGGAACCTGAAAATGAAAAAAACTGATATATGACCATAGCCCATATAAGTAATACTAAGGGCAACAGTATATATATGGCTTTTTTGTTTTTCATTAATTTATAGTAAAACTGAATACACTACTTTGCTGACTTTCATTACCGGCTTCATCAAATGCTTTTACATACCAATAGTATGTACCATTACTTAATGTTGATGTGGTATAAGGACTCGTTTCTTCACCTTCATATACTGCCGGATCGGTAAGCGAGCTATTGTTGTATATATAAATAACATCTGTTTCGGCACTTCCTGCAATAGCAGTCCTGCTCCAAGAAAATGTTATATCATTGTCTGATGTATTACCGGAGTTAGCAGGAGTATTTAAAATAGGGGTGTTCGGTACTGTGGTATCTATCAAAATATTTCGAGAGGAATATAGTGTATTCTGTTCGCCATTGGTGGCTCTTACGCGCCATTGGTAGCTCCCGTCAGAAAAGGTATAGCTAACAGAGGTTGCCGTTACATCCTGCTCATCTACCAAGTTATTATTACTGTCTAAAATTTGTAAATTGTACTGGGTAGCACCTAATACGGATTGCCATACTAAGTTTTGAGTAGCCGTATTTGTAATTATATTATTGGCAGGCGAAGTTAAGGCAACTGTATTGCTTTGAAAATCTTCATTGCTCACTACGGTTAGCGACCTCGTACTGAAAGCAGTTTCATAACCACTATTAACGCCCTGAACCCTCCATTGATAATTGCCAATACCTAACTGTGTGGTAAATGACGTAGTGTCAACAACACTATCAGCTATTATTTGTAACGGATTATTAAAATCCGGCTTTGCAATTTGTATTCTGTATTCTGTACCATTTTCTATAGCTCCCCATGTAAAGGTAATACTGGTCGAGAAAAACTGTGCATTGTCAGCAGGAGCGATAAGTAATACTGTTTCATCAGAAATGTCATCTTCCAGCAAAATTTCTTCGCAGGACAACAGCAGCAATATTGGGAGCAGTATGTATAATAGTTTCTTCATGGCTATTACATTTTAAACAAATTGGTTTGTTCTTTCTCTTTTATTTTTTCTTTCGTTTCTCCTTTGCAGCTCTTATTGTCTTTTACAATATCCCCTATATACCATTTTTGCCTGTCATTTACAGCCCAACAAAATTTACCTAATGTATAGCCTATCACAGTACCCTGTGTTAAATCTATTTCATCTGTTTTTTTGCCTGTTTTGTATAAACTGAGAGTATATTTTTTGTCTTGGCTGTTAGTAAGGTAATAAGCATCCGATGTCTTAATTTTATTCAAGGCTTCTTTAGGCAATGTTATTGCAAGCCCTGTAACGGCAACAGCATCTTCGGTATCTTTTAAATAGGTGGCAATATCTTTATTATAATCACTGTTCAGTTCATTAATATAGCCTTTTACATCAAGTAGGGAAATGGTTACCAGTTCCGGCTTAACAGACAAACTGTCTGTATATTGTATTTTTTGTTGCTCCTGTGCCAACTCAGCTTTAGCGGTATAAATCTTATATGTGTTTTTATTAAAGGGGCGCACCTGTACGTCCAGCCTTATATTGTTTTTTAATAACGGAAATGAATGCGTTTTAAAATCATTATCAAGCTTAAATAATGTTGTTGAGCGACCTATGCTACCTAACTCAGTAGTTGCTGCTGATACTGTGTACTTAACATTGTTAATTTTAGTAGTTTGGCAGCCTGTAACTACTACTATTATTAATATAAACAGATATTTAAAGGTGTTTTTCATCATAGTAAAAGTAAACATTTCAGGGTGAAAATTCTATTGTGGCCCATCTTTAACAGTTTCATTTTTTTGCATAATTATTTCTCCTGTAAGATAATCGGTATTGTATTTATAGTTTCTGTTCTTTGCAAAGGTAATATGCTTTACCGCGCCCAGTGTTACATCATTTTCTATGGCATTTATCAGTAATAATATACCGTTAAAGCTTCCTTCCAGCGTAAATATATAACTGGATGTCTTAATTTCATTTTCAACGATAATGTGTGGCTCTTTAAAGTCTGTAATTTTCAGATTATAGCGATTACTGAGAGTTGTTATTTTTTTCAGTAACTCGTTTTGAAACGATTCTTTTTCTATAAGAGAATATCGTTCTAAAATAGTATCAAGTTGTTTTTCTCTGATAACCAGTTGTCTCAGTATATCAGGATTATTCAGTGAGTTTTCTGTCACTTCTTTCTTAGATTGATATTCATTGTAATAATGAATAGTATTCGAAAAAGCAAAAGCATAGCAAATGTAGAGGGTTATGATTAACCCTAACAGAAGTAACTTATTATTTCTGCTTAATTTCATTTTGTATCTGCCCTTAACGAAAATTCTGTTTTGTTATTTTCTTTGCCGAACGATGTAATTGTTACGTTTTTTATCTCTTCCAAGTTCTCTATTTGGGATATCCAATTCGTAAAATCCTGATTGCTTAGAACCTTACCCGAAATTATAATAATGCTGTCTTGTGGTTGTATTGCTTCACCTTCTTTTATACGCTTCTCTACAGGATGAAAAATTAGTTTGTCCAATACTATTGAGCCGGGAACAGAAGAAGTTATTTTATTAATAACCAAAGAGCTTTTTGAAGAAGTATTATTGGCAAAGTTTTCTAATTTTTCCTCCTTATCGCTTATTCTCTTTTTTAGTTCATTTATTCGTTCTATTTCAACCTTATTTGCCGAAAGCACAGTATCTATTTCAGAAGCTTTTTTAAAATAATGGCTGAAGAGTAAAAAATTAATAAGCAAGAGTACTAATATCAGACCCATACCAAACCGGAGTGTTTTCTCAAAAAAGGCTTTCTGTTTAAATTTTTCGGCAAGTATATTTTTAATAGTAAGAATACTCCCCGATGTTTTATCAATGGTAAGGATGCTGCTTAAAATACCTGCAAAAGCTATAATCCAACGGGTATCTACTGCAAGACCGTTTACGTCATAAACCACAGGCTTTCCATTATAAATGTTCAGGCTTACTTCGTCTTTCTGCAAATCAATTTCATGAGTATTTGTTGTAACTGATGGGGTATTTATAAAATCTGTAACAGTAGCTAGAGAGCACAAACCAAGACTAACCGAAGCCACCCTGAAATTCTCAGAAAAGGTATTTATTTTTTCATCAATATAATTTTTTCGGCATATCACAATAACAGAAGTTGAGCCCGTGCGCCATATTTCGTAATAAAAATCATCTAACTGTATATTTGGAAAGCCTTTATGCAGTAATTTTTTATCATTACTATCCGTTCCTACTACCTCTTTTTGCAGTACATACTTGTTATTGATTATGAGTATAACAGGGAGTTTGGTTTTTTCTGTTGTAAGTTGTTCTTCAGTTTCAAAAATCTCTTTACGTGCTATCTCAAGACTGCCTTTTTTTCGTGTTACTTGTAAAAAAGCATATCTGTCCTCATTGTTTATTGAGAAGCACTCAATACCAATGTAATTTTTTCCCGAAAGAATATTTTGAAGGTTAGATGCCACTAATATATAACAGTAGGTTTAATTAACACAGTTAGTTTTTTTCTGGAATCTTCTCTCTTTCTTGAGCTGAATAACCATTTGATGATAGGTATCCGGGCTAATAACGGCACTCCTGAGCCGGAGTCGTTTTTAACTTTTTCTTCAAGCCCGCCCAATACAATTAAATCCTGATCTCTTACCCTGATAATAGAGGTAAATTCTCGTGAGTTAATACCCGGAGGGGCATCTTCATCAATACGTTCTCCGTTAAAGCTCGATTGGACAACCCGTATATCCAATGTTATTTGCCCGTCGCCCGAAACCAAAGGCTTTATAGATACCGACAACTCGGCATCTATAGGCTGATAATTTTTAATCTCGGAAGCCTGTGGTATTTGAGAACCGTAAAAATTCTGATTGGTAACCACATAATAAGTAGTTTCTCCAATAGATAGTTGCGCTTTGTGCCCATTTAAAGTAGAAAGCCTTGGTGCTGAACGTATTTTTAAATCGCCATTTGCCTCCATTGCTTTTAGGCTCAAGTAAAAATCAGGTACGACATTACCAATATTCAATGAGCCAAATCCATCAAAACGATTAATTATTTTATTGATTGTGCTTGCTCCGAGTGTTATATCCGAAGTAGGGAAAACCGTACCTGTTGTGGTAGTTGGTTTATCGCCAATGCCTGCGCTTATACCTGTTTCTATAATAGCACTTCTGCTTATTTCGAGCAGCATAACCTCGATAAGTATTACGGGTACTGGTTTATCTATATACTTAATAAAGGATTCAAATCGGTTAATATTTTCAGCAGGACCGTTTACTATAAAACTGTTCAGTTCACGATCTATTTTTATATCAAGGTCTTTTTTAACCTCGTCAGGAATAATAGTCAAAATAGATTCGGCTGGCTGGCTACTGCCTCTGTTATCATTTTGATTTTGTTGTGGCTGATTAGTAGTACGATTGTCAAAAGAACCATTATAGCTCGAAAAGCTTGATGCAGATGTCCTGCCTACAGTTCTCTGCGAAGTATCAGGATCGCCTAATAATTCTATAGAACGATGCATAAGCGGTATAGCCTTTACGTTTCGTACAGTCAACTGGCTTTTAGTACCAAAGTAATAGATATTATTTTCTTTAAGAAAGGTGTAAAAATCATTTGCAGCTCCCTGTTGTCCGGTTGTATTATTAAATTGTTGCTGTGGCGGTGCGTTATTTGCTTGGGCATTGGTTGCATTGGCTTCAAACATTTTCATTAGCAACTCGTCAAATGTTATATTTTTTGCCTTTACGGTTGCATTTCCTGCATTTTCCAATGGACTCGCTATAAACAGGTCAATTTGTAATTCTGTACCAATATCATAAACAATACTGGATATGGGTGTATTTTCAAAATCAACCTCAAGCAATTGCCTGTCCTTATCCAGTATATTAAAAAAGAAGTTCGATCGGCGCTGCCTTTGTGGTTTGTTTTGACTTACAGCCGAACTGCTTTTGTCAGGCGCAGGAGCATCGAGCCTGTCAAAAAGATAAAAATTATCTTTCGATTTTGTTACATAAAGATTATTGGCATAAGCCAGTTTATTTAATGCCGCATCAAAAGGCATATTTTTTATATAAACCGTTAATAGCTGGTTTTCCATTCCGGGAGTAAAAACAAGATTTCTCCCACTCTCATCCATTATCTTTTTAAAAGCATCGTAGAGTTTATCGTCTTTCAGGTTTAGCGAAAGCAATTCATTATTATAATTATAATCTACATCAATTACTTTTTCTTTCGGAGCTTCTACAGGCGGAGCATAGGGTTTAACGGCTAGTATATTACCCGTAAATTCAACCGTTAATTTATATTCTTTACATAAAAAAAGTATTAGATCGGCCACTATTACATCGCTAAAGTTATTAACTATAGTAGTTTGTTTTAACGCAGGATCTACACTGATGTTTACTTTATGTACTTCGGAAACCGCCAATAAAAAATCTGAAAGCGTTGCCTGTTTAATATTAACATTCACTTTCTCTGCAAGTCCGGGAGTATCGGGGAAAATAAGCTCTATATTATTCCGAATTTGCTCTATGTGTTTGTCTTCCTGCCCGTAAAAGACAGTAAAAGTGAGTAGTATGCAGCAAAATAGAATCTTTTTCATAATTGTATTGGGTAATTCCGGTGTGTGGGGATAATTGTTGCCAAATATAATTGTTTTATTCCATCAACAAAGAGAAAGCTTCTTCAACCGATGTAATACCTTGTTGTATCAAATCTATAGCATTACGTTTTAGTGTATAGATGTTTTTACTTTCCAAATATTCATCAATACTCAGGGTATTGTTTTTTATTAAATTCATAAGTTCTTTATCAATAGGCAGTATTTCGTATATAGCTTTTCTGCCACTATAACCCGTTTGGTAACAGTGCTCGCAGCCAACAGCTACATAATGATTATTCAAATTGTCGGGTATAGAAAAACCTGAAGGGAAAATACTTGGATTAACAGGTTCTGTTGTTTTACAATGGTTACAAAGTTTTCTTACCAATCGCTGTGCAATACTGATGTTGAGTGTACTGGCAATAAGAAAGGGAGGTACGCCCATATCGATAAGCCTGGAAATAGTAGCCCAAGCGGAGTTGGTATGTATGGTAGATAAAACCAAATGCCCTGTAAGCGCTGCTCGTATCGCCATATTGGCAGTATTAACATCTCTAATTTCTCCTACCATTATGATATCCGGGTCTTGTCGTAAAAAAGTTCTTAAAGTAGCCGCAAAATCAAGCCCTATATTCTCTTTTAGCTGTACTTGGTTAATACCCTCTAATGTATATTCAATAGGGTCTTCTACAGTAAGAATGTTTGTGTTGGGCTGGTTCAGTTTTTTTAGTGTTGCATATAGTGTTGTTGTTTTACCCGAACCGGTAGGACCTGATATTAATACAATACCGTTAGGTTTTTTAATTCCTTCCAAATATGTTTTAAGTTCATTGTCGGTAAATCCAACCGAAGCAAGATCGATGTGGCTGGTATCCTTGCTTAATATCCTCAAAACAATCTTTTCGCCATGAAGGGTAGGGAGGACTGAAACACGAATGTCGAAATCCTCATAATCTGTAGCGATTGTTATACGACCGTCTTGTGGGAGTCGCTTTTCTGAGATATCGAGTTGTGCCCGTATTTTTATCTTATTTACAATTATGGGGTATTCGTCATTGTCTATAAAAAATTGCTCTTTCAGTTTACCGTCAAGACGAAAGCGTACGCGGGCTTTTAGCTCGTAAGGCTCAAAGTGTATATCGCTGCTGCCTGTTTCTTTAGCACTTATTAATATTTTTTCCAGAAAATCATTAGAATAATGTATTTCTGAAACCTTGTCAGAAGATGATTTTCTATAATTAGTCGAAAGGTATTTGTTTATATTTTCAGGAGTATCTTCAGTAAGCGTTACATTTAATCCTAATAATATCAAAAGTTCCGATTGCAGTTGGGCAAAATTAGTATTATCAGTTTTAAAAACTAAAGCACCTTCCCCTTTACTCACTGGTATAATACGATAATGATATGCCTGTTCGGCATTTATTAATTGTTGTACGTCGGTTGGTATATGGAAATCCTGCTTCATAATTAGTAAGAGAACAGATATTTGGGTTCAATAAAAAAAGAAACACTATATACCGTTGTAAAAAACAGTGCTAAGTAACCTGCCAAAGGTACGGTTGTATGAGTGTCTTTCTTTTTGAATATCAAATGCATAAGTAAAGAAAATATAAGTGAAAATACTAAAAGAATGATATAGCTTATTGTGGCAAAAGTTGCTGATAGAAATACTAACATCAAAATATCACCTACTCCTATACTCGAATTAATAAACTTTTTTTTCAGTACAATGCCCGAATATAGTTTCCCTACTATAAGTATAGTTCCTGCTATAAAAATATTAATGATGGTATTAGTAACAGCGATAGTTAGATCGGTATTAAATACATTAATTAAAAATGCAATAATTCCTGCAACAGGATATAAAAACCAATAGACTTGCCTTTCCTTTATGTCTTGCCAAAAAATTGTTAAAAAAACTAAAATAATAAAAACTTTAAGGATAACCTCAATCATTAGTTACCTGTTTTGGGTTGCCGTTTTGATCGATTTCCCATACGTTAAAAATACCATTCCCATTAAAATCGGTCACTGCCGTGGCACGCGCTTTAAATTCGTTATTGGTAGCCTGTATTATTTCATAGCTATAATTAGCTGTACCGTTTTCCTGTACCGTTTTTGGAGCTTCAAAATCAATCTCACTTAACTCATTACTGTATTTAGAGTACATAAAGTAATACTGTTTTTCAGCATTATATATGGCTTTCAGTTGTGTTTGCGCTTCTACACTTTTTGCTTTGGTTATTAAAGGCATCAGGTTTGGTAATGCTATAAGCAGTAATATTCCTATAATAGCCAGAACAATCAGCATTTCCTGTAAGTTAAAAGAAGGAAGTTTTTTAGTGTATTTTTTCATTGCCTATAACTTATTTTAAACATGAGTCAAACATAGTAAAAATTTGTTGTTTATAATGATTATTGGAAAATTGTATTAAGTTTAGTACAATTCTTAACATACTATTAACGTTATTTACGTATTAAATATTTCTTAAAAAATTTAAGTTTGAAAACTTAATAAACAGAATGCTAATGTATCCGATTAGGGTTTCGCTTTGATTTTGATTGTAAACCATTGAAAAACAATCGTAAAAAAAATAGTAAAATAAGATTCTTAGATAAAAATAGAAGTAGTATAATAGCTACGGTTTAAATGTAATAAAATATCAGATTCATAACCTTGAGGTCACGGGTTCAACTCCCGTCTTCGCTACAAGGCAATCCCGAAATTAACAGTAATTACTGTACGTTTCGGGATTTTTAATTTTATTCTGATAATCAGTGTCTTATTGGTTTTATAGCATAAAAAAACTGCCCGAGTTATCGGGCAGTTTTTGTTTTTATATAACTACAAATTAAAACTTGTATATTAAGCCAAAGTTAATATCACTCATGTTAAGACCTAATTGAAAAGTATTAGTAGAGTCTGCATCATCCTCATCAGGCTCAACAGTAGTATAGCTTAAAACTCCAAAAGTAGCCTCCAGTGCAAAATGCTCTGATATAAAATAGCTTATACCCGGTGCAAATTCAACATTAAAGCCGTTCGCTTTATTAAATTCTTCATTATCAATTTCTGATTTCGTAGTTCCATAATTAACTCCTAATTGAGTAAATAGCGAAAACTGGCTTGCAGGCATAAAGTAATACCTACCAAAAGCACCAATTTCAAAGGTATTTGTTGTTACTTCAGCAGTTCCAAAACCAAATTCCTCATCCTGTTTAGTATTGTTGTACCCCAAAGCCAATCCAAGAGCAATGTTATCACTCACAAAATAACCGGCACGTGGAGAGAAGTTAAATTCGGTGGCTTTAAAATCACCTGTTTTTTCAGAACCGAAACCAACACTTCCTGAAATAAATACATCTCCTGTGCTGAAACCTCCTGTAGAAGTTGTTTCCTCTTGTGCATTAGCATAGGCAAATGCGAATACTGCCGCCGCAGATAGTAGTAATTTTTTCATTTTTAAATAAATAATTAAGTTATACAAATTGTACCGCGAAGATATTATTTCGATAAAAAAAAATCCTCCCCATTAGGGAGGATTTTAGGTATATGTTTTCGGTCTGTAAATTAGAATTTGTAACCTACAGAAAGAGATATTACATTATTTGTTATTTTATCATCAGAACCTTCTATATCACTAATGTCAGAAATACCGGCACTATATCTTGCCTGAAAGAAAAGCCCCATTGGCAAGTCATAAGCAACCCCCCCGTTAAGAGCGATGTCTATACTTTTATAGCTATCTTTAATATCTTCATCCTCAGCTTTAGCACTCATAAGGAAACCTACTTGAGGTCCTGCTTCAATACTTAAACCTTCCATCAGGTAATATTTAGCCATAATAGGAATGTTGATGTAGTCAAATTTAAGATCATATTCTTCTCCGGTAAGAATGTCTTTCCCTTTAGCACCTTGCATAGAGTAAAGAAGTTCCGGCTGGATAGAGAAAGTTTCAGTTAATTTAAACTCAGCAAGACCGCCCGCGTGGAATCCTGTTCTTGAGCCTTCGGTTTCTGCATCGCCACCAAAGTCAGCAATGTTTAAACCTGCTTTAACACCAAACTTAATTTCCTGAGCATGAGAAACAACGCTGAACGCCATTATAGCAGCAGCCGATAGTAATAATTTTTTCATTTTGTAAGTTATTTATTGTTATGCAATACAAATATAAATTATTTTTTAATCAAAAAAATATTCAATGTTATGAAATTCTTTAAAAATATGTTAAAAAGTTATATTTTTTCATAAAATAACAATTTGATAACATTCCTTAAATGTACCTAATTTGTATGCGTTATACCTGCCTCAGTTCTTTGTAGTATGGTAAATTATACTATTTTTGTGCTATATAACACTAACACAAACTTATAAAATGAAAAAATTATTACTTGCCGCTTTTGTTTTTATTGGTAGTTACACAGCCGTGAATGCTCAGGCATTCGGGTTAAAAGCAGGTTTAAACTTTGCTAATTTTAGCGGTAATGATGCTGATGATTTTAATGTTTTAACCAGTTTTCATGCAGGGTTGGTTGCCGAAATGCACCTGATGGATGCTTTATCTGTACAACCTGAGTTTTTATACTCTGTACAGGGAGCAAAAACAAAAGAAGAAAACTACAAGTTAAACTACTTGAACTTACCTGTAATGCTTAAACTGTATTTTACAGATTCGTTTAATATTCACGCCGGGCCTCAAGTAGGGTTGCTTATTAGTGAGTCCGATAATTTTGATACCTTTGAGAGTAATACCTACGATTTGGGTTTTGCAGGAGGTGTTGAATTCTTCTTTGCCGATAATTTCTCGGCACAAGCAAGATACAATGTAGGAACCAGTAAAGTATCTGACAATGCTGAGCTTAAAAACTCAGTATTACAATTGTCATTATGTTATATGTTTTAATAATCCACTAAATTTTTAGATATGAAAAAAGTTTTAATTTTAGTAGTAACAATGGCAACCGGTTTTGTCATGCAGGCACAAGGTATCAACTTCGGTATAAAGGCAGGTACAAACTTCTCCAACTTTAACGGTGACCTCGATACTGATGGTATAACCAGTTTTCATGCGGGAGCAGTTCTTGAGCTGAATATTGTACCCACTTTTTCGGTACAGGCAGAAGGATTATTTTCTTCGCAGGGAGCAACCGTTAATGATCGAGTAAATGTGGGGGAAGCCTTTGTTGAATCATCCGAAGACTTTAATCTAAATTACATAGCTGTACCGTTAATGGCAAAATATTATATTTTGCCAAGTAAGCTAAGCCTTATGGCAGGACCTCAATTTTCTTTTCTTGTTGACGAAGCAGAGGAGGCATTGGAATCTAAAAGTTTTGATATGGCAGCAGCAGGCGGTGTAGAACTTAAAATTATTGCAGGGCTTTTTGCACAGGCACGATACACAATAGGGCTTACTGATGTTTATGAAGACGTAGATTCTAAAAATGCAGTTTTTCAACTATCAGTAGGGTATTACTTCTAAAAAAATATAAATCAAGCACAAAAAGCCAACCTAAAAGGGTTGGCTTTTTTTATGTATTTTTACAAAAATATGTTTCATGAGAGTTATTATAATAAATGGTCCTAACCTTAACCTGCTGGGGCAAAGGGAGCCTGACGTATATGGGACTACAACATTTGAAGATTATTTTAAACTCCTGGCAGAGCAGTATCCTGATATTGAATTGTCATACTATCAGAGTAATATAGAGGGCGAAATAATAAACAAAATACACGAAACAGGCTTTCAGTATAGTGGCATCATACTTAATGCAGGGGCATACACCCATACCTCTGTAGCCATTGCCGATGCCGTCAAGGCTGTAACCGCCCCGGTGGTAGAAGTACATATCTCCAATACCTTTTCGAGGGAAACATTCAGGCATCAATCCTATATATCGCCTGTTGTCAAAGGGGTTATTATAGGCTTTGGTTTAAAAGGGTATAACCTTGCTTTGCAATCGTTTATAAATTAAGCTAACCAATCAGTCTTTTATTTTTGTGGTCATATAATGGTTATATCTTGATTTATCAAGCCTAAGAATTTCACCATTTACATAGAATATAAAATCATCAGCCTCTTTTCGCATTTCTTTTTTTACAGGTATTTTTATAACCTTATCTTCTTTTTTTAAGGTTATCATTATACTGTGAACTGATTTTTTTATTCTGAAAGAATATATAACACCAATGATGCCCAGTGCCGAGAATGCCGTAATTATAATTTTACTATCGGTAAAGCTAAAAGCAACCACAAAAAACAGCACAGATAGAAGGAGTAGTAAAATATTATATAAATAGGAAACAGAATTATACAATCTTATTTTATGAATAGAGTTTATGTCAATCTCTAAATCATTTTTAAAAGCATTGATAAACAGTTTGTTACCAAATACTCTTCCAAAATGACTATTCTTGCCTAACGCTGTATGCTTGGTTTTACTATCTTTTACAGGAGTATACATTTGTGTTGAGCATTAAAATAATTAGTATGATGATTATTTATAAACCATCACAAAAATAGTACTAAATTAATTGAATACTTAATAGGTTCAGATTTCTTAACATTACATAATAAATAAATATTTGTGGTAATTTAGCAGGAAATCAATATCGTATTATGATAAATAATGTACTTACTATAACCCTAAATCCAACTGTAGATAAAAGCAGTAGTGTAGCGAATATAAAACCCGAGAAAAAGCTAAGATGCGCTGCTCCAAAATATGAACCGGGGGGCGGAGGTATAAACGTTTCGCGTGGGTTATTGCGACTTGGTATAACAACCACAGCTCTTTTTACTGCCGGCGGTCGCACCGGTAGTTTGCTACAGCAACTACTGGAAGAAGAAGATATAACTACACTGCCTGTACAAGTAGCTGCCCAAACCCGCGAAAACTTTATTGTAGTAGATACCTTTACCAATGAGCAATATCGGTTTGGGATGCCCGGCGAAGCCATTACAGACAGCGAAACAGCCACTATATACAAAACAATAAAAGCAATAACACCATTCCCCGAAATTGTGGTAATAAGCGGCAGTTTGCCACCGGGTATAGCACCGGTATTTGTAAAAACACTGGTAAAACTGGCAAAAGAAAAGGGCAGTAAAGTAGTACTTGACACCTCCGGCGAGGCACTTTCGGCAGCGTTAGAAGAGGGAGTCTATTTACTGAAACCCAATATTGGCGAACTGAGCCGCCTTTCGGGTATAGAACATCTGGATAATGAGATGACAGTACAGGCAGCCATGCAACTGATAAATAAAGGTATGGCAGAGGTAATAGTGGTATCTATGGGAGCCCAAGGAGCTTATCTTGTAACGAAAGAACAAACTGCACATATACCGGCACCGGCGGTAAAAAAAATGAGTACTGTAGGAGCAGGAGACAGCATGGTGGCAGGTATGGTAGCTATGCTGGCAAAAGGCGGTACGGTTCTGGATATGGTTCGCATGGGCGTAGCCTGCGGTTCGGCTGCCACAATGAATCCCGGTACGGGATTGTTTAAAAAAGAAGATGCCGAACGTTTGTATCAATGGCTCTCTAAAGCATAAAGATTAAATTTTCATGAAATCATCTTGGACGACATATATAAATGATTATAAATCCTATCTTAAAATAGAACGGGGACTATCGGATAATTCAGTAACCAACTATCTTTTTGATATTAAAAAGCTGGTTCGTTATATGGAAAAAAACAGCATAGATGTATCTCCTGTGTATATAAATGAAGAAACCATACAAGAGTTTATATATCATGTAGCTGCGGAGTTAAATCCACGTTCCCGGGCTCGGCTTCTGTCAGGGCTGAAAAGTTTTTTCAGTTATATCGTTTTTGAAGATTACAGGAAAGACAATCCTTTAGAGCTTATAGAAGTTCCTAAAATAGGGCGTAAGCTGCCTGATACGCTATCAACTATAGAGATTGATGCACTTATCAATGCTATCGATTTAACTACTAATGAAGGGGAGCGCAACAGAGCCATATTGGAAACCCTTTATAGTTGCGGACTTCGGGTATCTGAACTGGTAGGATTAAAAATATCCGACTTGTTTTTTGAAGAAGGTTTTATTAAAGTTACAGGAAAAGGAAACAAGCAAAGATTTGTACCCATAGACAGCCTCACGCAAAAGTATATAACCCTGTATAAAGATGGCGTAAGGACTTTTCAGGATATACAAAAAGGGCATGAAGATACTTTGTTTTTAAACCGACGGGGCAGCGGGCTGACAAGAGCCATGATATTTACTATTGTTAAAGATCTGGCTAAAAAAATTGAATTGAATAAAACAATAAGCCCACACACGTTTCGCCACTCTTTCGCCACACATTTATTAGAAAACGGAGCCGATTTACGCTCTATTCAGCTTATGTTAGGACACGAATCAATTACAACTACCGAAATATATATGCACCTGGACAGAAAATTCCTCAGCAATATTATAAACACCTATCACCCAAGAAGATAATTAGGGTATATTAAGGATTAAATATCAAAAAAAATCATTAATTTTAAAACTAACCTTATTTTTGTGCAAAAACCAGTAGAAATGAAGTTTTTCGATATGCCGGATATTCATGATGGGGAAAGCTTGAATGCTTTTTATAAAAAGCTTCTTGACCAGGTCCCGGATCTTATATTTAAAATGATATGTAAGACGGATAATCTTTACTCGATAGTTTTTGCCAGCGAAACGGTTAATGATATATTAGAACTAAGTGTGGAAACATTTATGTCTAACACTCAGGTTTTTTTAAAAGAAAGGTTGGTGGCAGAAGATTTCGGTCATTTTAAAGAAACTCTTGAAGTTTCTAAAAAAACATTTGCCGGCTGGAATGATGAATTTAGGGTAAGATTGCCTATAAAAGGATTGCGCTGGATGCGAATAAATGCTAAGCCTGAATTGCAAAAAGACGGTACCATAAGTTTTTATGCGAGGGTAAGCGATATTACAGAGCAGAAGGAACACGAGCGACGATTAAAAATTTCTGAAGAACGTTTTAAATATGCTTTGCATGCCGCATCCGAAGGGATATGGGATTGGGATATGATAACAGATAATGTATATTTTTCCGGTCAATCTATGAGCATATTGGGTGTTAAAGAGGAGGAAGCCGTTGTGCCTTTAAAGTATTGGAGGGACAGGATGCACCCTGATGATATGAAGCAGCATGAGGTTTCCAGAAATGCCCATTTGAAAGGAGAAACCGCAGGTTTTGAAAATATATACCGTATTATAAATGAAGAAGGCAAGTACAGATGGGTATTGAGCAGGGGTAAAGTAGTGGCGTATGACGATTGTGGAAAACCCACAAGAGCAATAGGCACGCACAAAGATATTACCCTATTAAAAGAAAAAGAAATAGAACTGGGGAATACTATAGATATTATTGGCGATCAAAATAACAGGCTTACTAATTTTGCCCATATAGTTTCACATAATTTACGATCGCATGCAGGCAACCTTAAAATGCTGATAGATATATTTAAAGGGGCCAAAGAAGACGAAAAAGAAGAGATGCTAAACCATCTTGAGGCTATTTCTGATAGTTTGTATGTTACCATTATACACTTAAAGGAGTTAGTAGATATACAATTTGAGATAAAAACGGTAAAGGAAAACCTCAATTTAAGGTACTATCTTAAGAATATATTAAATATATTGCATAATGAAATAACCAAACACGGTGTAAATATTGAAATCAACATACCTCTTGATGTAACGGTAAACTACAATCCTGCTTATCTTGAAAGCGTTTTGCTTAACTTTACCACAAATGCAATTAAATATTCAAGTTCGGAAAGAAAGCCAATGCTATCTTATGATTTTGAAGTAATAGATGGTAAAAAAGTATTATCCATATCTGATAATGGTTTGGGTATTGATTTGAAGAAACATAAAAACTCCCTTTTCGGGATGTATAAAACATTCCATAAAAATCAAAACTCCAGAGGTATAGGTTTATTTATAACCAAAAACCAGGTAGAGGCGATGGGAGGAAAAATAGAAGTTTTTAGTGAAGTAAATAAAGGAACTACATTTAAAATATATTTTAATGAGAACGGTTAACAGCCTATATGTAATAGACGATGATAAAATATATCACTTTTTGTTCAAGAACCTTCTTAAGCAAAATGGGATAAATGTTGTTACTAAATTCTTTTGCGATGGAGCAGAGGCTATAGATTATATACGCTTAAACAACAACGATCAGTTACCTGATCTTATACTGCTTGATGTAAATATGCCTATAATGGACGGGTGGCAATTTTTGGAAGAATATTCAAAACTATCAATATCATTATCCAAATTATCAATAATATACATGATAAGCTCATCCAACAGCGAAGTAGATATAAACAAGGCTAAGGATTTTAATAATATTGTTAAAGATTATTATTTAAAACCTATTTGTAAGGAAGATTTAGATAAAATTTTCATTGCAGGGATATAAAAAAAGCTGCCATTTGGCAGCTTTTTTATATTATTCAAACAAGTTTACAAATTACTTGGCAATGTTTACAGCTCTTGTTTCCCTTATTACAGTAATTTTCACCTGTCCGGGATATGTCATTTCCGTTTGTATCTTGTGCGATATTTCAAAAGATAAGTTCGCAGCCATTTCATCACTCACTTTCTCACTTTCTACAATTACACGAAGCTCTCTACCTGCCTGTATGGCATAGGCACTCTTAACACCGCCAAAACCATAAGCAATATCTTCAAGGTCTTTAAGCCTTTGTATATAAGAGTCAAGCACCTGTCTTCTTGCACCCGGTCTGGCTCCGGATATAGCATCACATACCTGTACAACCGGCGAGAGTAAAAACTTCATTTCTATCTCATCGTGGTGAGCACCAATGGCGTTACAAACCTCTTCTTTTTCCCCATATTTCTCAGCCCATTGCATACCCAACAGCGCGTGCGGAAGGTCGCTCTCTGCATCGGGCACTTTACCAATATCGTGCAGTAATCCGGCTCTCTTGGCAAGTTTCACATTAAGACCAAGCTCTGCAGCCATAATACCGCAAAGTTTAGCCACTTCACGCGAGTGTTGCAGCAAGTTCTGCCCGTAAGAAGAACGGTATTTCATTCTTCCCACAATTTTTATCAATTCAGGATGTAGTCCGTGTATCCCTAAGTCTATCACGGTACGCTTACCTACTTCTATAATCTCGTCCTCAATTTGTTTAGCCGTTTTGGCAACCACCTCTTCAATACGTGCCGGGTGAATCCTCCCGTCAGTTACCAGTTTGTGCAATGCAAGGCGGGCAACCTCTCTGCGTACAGGGTCAAAACACGAAAGTATAATAGCTTCAGGAGTATCATCTACAATAATTTCCACCCCTGTAGCAGCTTCGAGTGCACGAATGTTACGACCTTCACGACCGATAATTCGTCCTTTAACGTCGTCTGACTCGATATTAAATACCGATACGCAGTTTTCTACAGCCTCTTCAGTACCTACACGTTGTATAGTGTTTATTATTATTTTCTTGGCTTCCTGCTGTGCTGTTAGTTTAGCCTCCTCAATAGTGTCCTGTATGTGCGACATAGCGCTGCTCTTCGCTTCGTTTTTAAGGCTTTCTATCAGTTGAGATTTTGCATCTTCTGCCGATAGTCCTGATATAACCTCAAGTTGTTCTACCTGGCTTTTGTGCAACTTGTCTATTTCCTGTTGTTTTTTGTCAAGATAATCGATACGGTTATTGTATTCAGTTATTTTAACCTCAACTTCATCATTCAGTTTTTTAGCCTTTGCAAGCTCGCTGGAAACCTGCGATTCTTTATCGCGTGTTCTTTTTTCAGCTTCCGATATTTTTTTGTCACGCCCTAAAATAACTTGTTCGTGCTCAGCTTTAAGTTCTAAAAACTTTTCTTTAGCCTGAAGTATTTTATCTTTCTTAACGGTTTCTGCCTCATTGGTTGCATCTTTAATAATAGATGCAGCCTCCTTTTTTGCATTAAATAAAATTCCTGATGCGCTCTTTTTTTCGAGAAACTTTGCAATCACGAAACCAATGGCTATCCCTATAATGCAGCCGATAATTATTATTAGTGTTGAATCCATAAATTCTTTATAATGTTGGTGTATGTATATAAAAAAAGCCTACATCAGAAGAGATTGTATAAACTCGTAATAGACAAGTTTTGAGCTAACCCGCTGTTCAAGGATCTGCTCAAAGGCAGCTTGCTTTAGAAACGGAGATTCACTCATTTTAAAATGTTAGTGTTGAGTTTATCAAATATGTACTAATGTAGGCAGTATTTTTGACGTATGTAAAGAACGTTTTTTTATTATTTGGAGAGTATTTCACTCAATTTTTCATCCATTTCCTTCAGCCGGTTAACTGCTTTTTCCAACGATTCAGCAGTATTTATCTGCTTTTGTTCCGTTTGTGCGGCAAATTGCAACGCACACATGGCTAAAACATCCTGTTTGTCTCTCACGGCATAGTTTTCTTCGAATTGCTTAATCATGACATCAATTTTTTTCGAGGCACTTCTCAGCCCCTCTTCCTGCGACGGATCTACCGTAAGCGGGTAAACCCTGTCGGCAATTGATATCTTTATTTTAAGCTTTTCATCCATTTCTTCCTAATCAGAAAGTTGTGCTATGCAGTAATCAATTTCCCGGATCAATGAATTTATTTTGAGTTTTGTATCTCTCTTATTGTCGTCACTGCCCAGTAATGAATTGGCTATTTTTAAAGTCTCATGCTGTCTTTTCAACAAATTTATCTCTTCAGACTGATTGCTTATAACCTTAGCTGATGCCGAAATTTCATTTTCAAGCTCCTGGTTTTTTTTGTTTAGCTTTTCCAGTTTCTGGTAGAGCCTTTCAATTTTATTTTCCAGAGAATCAACTATTTCGGGTAATCCGCTCATAGCATTCAATATTCATTACAATATTTTACAAAGTTAATATTACTTTGCTTACAAACAACAATTATACTAAAATTGTTATAATTTTTTTCGTATATCTGTAATAAATTGCAATGTAAACAGTTATAAGTTTGAGCCCTGTAATTACTGGATTATAGTCGCTTTTTTATATTTTAGCCTTATGAGATTTCGAATAATTTTTCTGCTGTTTACCGTTTTGTCTTTTGCTCAGCAACCTTACCCGGAAAACTATTTTCGTTCTCCACTCGATTTGCCCCTGCATCCGTCCGGTACATTTGGCGAGGTGAGAAGAAATCATTTTCATACAGGACTGGATTACAGAACAGAACAGAAAACAGGCTTTCCTGTATATGCCGCCGCCGATGGATATGTATCGCGCATTAAAGTATCATCTTACGGTTATGGTACAGCATTATACATAGACCACCCCAACGGTTATACTACCCTGTACGGGCATCTTGAAGCCTATGCTCCTAAAATTGACAGTATAGTAAGGGCAGAGCAGTATAAAAAACAAAGTTTTGAGATAGAAATGTTTTTTAAACCCGATGAGATACCTGTAACGCAAGGCGAAGTTGTGGCACTTTCAGGTAATTCGGGAGGTTCGGGCGGGCCTCATTTGCATTTTGAATACAGGGATACTAAAACCGAAGCCATTATCAACCCGCTTCATTTTGGGCTTAAAAAGTTAATGAATGATACTAAAGCCCCTGCCGTAAAAGGACTTATGGTATATGCACTGAGTGATGATGCTGTTGCAGATGGCTCTAAAAAGCCACATTTAGTAAAACTCAGGTTACAAAAGGATGGTACCTATACAGCCGATAAAATTTTGGCAAAAGGAAAAATAGGCTTCTCCCTAAATACGTCAGATAAATCTACAGGAAGCACCGGTAATAATGGTATTTATAAAGTAAAAACTTTTTACAACGACAGCCTCAATTTTAACTATACCTTCGATACTTTTGCCTTTCATGAGGCACGATATTCTAATAATTTTATCGATTATGGTTGCTATTATACTACCGGCAACCGCTTTCAGAAACTTTTTATAACAATGCCCTATCCGCTTTCGGTAATTGCAGGCAATACATCCAACGGGCAATTTGAAATTTTACCCAATACAGCACAAAAGTACAGGATAGAAATTTCTGATTTTCATGGTAACAAAACCACAATAAATGGTAGTATCGAATACTCCGATGCGCCCGCAACGGTTGCAGAACCTAAAAATGTAACTCCTTATTTTGTAAAAGCAGCAAGCGATAATAATTATACAAAAGATGGCGTTTCGGTATATATACCCGCCCATGCGTTTTATGAAGATTTTTATATGGATTTTGATGTTAAAGATTCAATATTGCATTTGCATCACCCCGAAGTACCCGTGCATGATTATATAACTGTTTCTTTTGATGTAAGCCACCTGTCGCCCGAAGTGTTACAAAAAACATTTATAGAAGGATTTATCGGCAAAAGCCGTAATTATAACTTTAGTACCACAGAAAACGGAAGATTAACGGCAAAAGTAAGATCGTTAGGCGATTATAAACTTGACCAGGATACAACCCCGCCGAAAATATACAGCCCCAGCTTTGCCGAAGGCAAATGGCTTAGCCAACACCAAACTTTTAGCCTCAAGATAAGTGACGATCTGTCGGGAATTGCTACATTTGATGCTTGGTTAAACGGCAAATGGATATTGATGCATTATGACTATAAAACCCGTATCATCTTTCACAATTTCAGTGACGGAATTGCAGATGAGGGTCGCAACGATTTAAAAGTTACAGTTACCGATAATGTTGGAAATTCTACTACCTTTGAAACGCATTTTTTCAGAACACAAAATACTGCCCTTGAAAACAATAAATAAGTTACTGACGCTCACCTTCATTTTATTCAGCAGCATACTTTTTGCACAAAAAAGCCCTGTTATATATGGTATAATTCTGGACGAACATAATGTACCGATAGAGGGTGTAAGCGTGTATTATGACACTCCTTCGGGGCGGGTAGCCACCACTACCGATCGTACCGGATTTTATAGTATATCCATCCCTGTAGATACTCCTGTAGATGTTTATTTTTCGCACATCAGTTTCAAACTTTCTTCTATAGAGGGAGTGCTGATGAGTTATAACGACTCTGTTGAATTCAACTCGTTTATGCTTACAGGATCTGAAACACTCAACAATCTTGTAATTGACGCCAAAACAGGCAGGAAGCGGGTAGAGGGAATAACCAATATATCGCCCGAAACGATAAGGAAAATACCCGGTGCTAACGCAGGGGTAGAAAATATTATAAAACTACTGGGCGGTAACAGTAATAATGAGTTGAGTACCCAGTATGCCGTGCGTGGCGGTAACTATGACGAGAACTTAGTGTATGTAGAAGATATTGAGATATACCGTCCGTTTCTCATCCGTTCGGGGCAACAGGAAGGATTGAGCTTTACCAATACGGCAATGGTGGAAAACGTAGATTTTTCGTCAGGTGGTTTTCAGGCACGCTATGGCGATAAACTATCATCGGTACTGGATATTACCTACCGCAGACCTAAAGATTTTGGCGCAGAGCTTGAAGCCAGTTTTTTGGGTGGTAGCCTTACACTCGAATCGTTATCTAAAAATAAAAAATGGAGTGGCATAATAGGTGCTCGTTATCGTGATAACAGCCTGTTGGTAAACAGTCAGGAAACAGAAACCAATTTTAAACCCACTTTTGCCGATGTGCAAACTATGGTAAGCTTTACCCCGTCTGATAAGTGGGAAATTAGTTTTTTGGGTAACATATCGCAAAACAAATATCACTACCAGCCCTTAACCCGCCAAACCAATTTTGGTACTATTGATGAGCCTATTGCCTTGCAGATATTTTATGAAGGGCAGGAAAAAGATGAATATGAAACCTATTTCGGGGCTTTTAAATCGACCTATGAAGTTTCGGAAAACTTTACTTTTAAAGTTATAGGCTCTATATACCACACACAGGAGCAGGAACATTTTGATATACTGGCACAATATGCACTGGGTGAGGTTGATACAAATATCGGTTCTGAAACCTTTGGCGATATACAATCGGCACGCGGAGCAGGCTCACAGCTTAACCATGGGCGTAATAACCTGGATGCACTTATAGTAAATGCCGAAGTAAAAGGTTTTCATGATATTAAAAAGAACCTTGTAGAATGGGGTGTTAAATATACCCGCGAAGATATACGCGACCGTTTGGTAGAGTGGGAGGTTATAGATTCGGCAGGTTTTGCATTGCCTGCACCTGTTATAGACCGACCGATAAACGACCAGCCTTATGCTCCTTATACCGGACCCTTAACACCCTACCAAAATGTAAGAGCTACTAATTTTGCCGAAATCAACAGAGTATCAGGATATGTACAATGGAGCAGAAGAGCAAAGTTGGGTACCAGCGATATATGGATGAATGCCGGAGTAAGGGCGCACCAATGGCAGGTTAGTGTATATGGCGATAACGGCAAGAGCCAGGTAACCGTTAGCCCACGCGGGCAGTTTACCATAAAGCCTAACTGGAAACGCGATATGTTGTTCCGTATAGCAGGAGGGTTGTACCACCAGCCACCGTTTTACAGGGAGTTGAGAGACTCGCTTGGCGTTGTTCGACCTAATGTTAAAGCACAGCAATCGATACACATTGTGTTGGGTAACGATTATAGTTTTAAACTGTCTGACAGACCATTTAAACTGGTTACCGAGGCATATTATAAAAAACTTGATGATGTAAACACTTATACATTGGAGAATGTTCGTCTTCGCTACCGTGCCAATAATGATGCTGTTGCCTATGCATACGGACTTGATGTGCGTATGAATGGGGAGTTTGTACCGGGCACGGAGTCATGGGTAACATTTGGTTATTTGAAGACGGAAGAAAACTATAGAGATAAGGGTTATATAGCCCGCCCAACAGACCAGAGGCTTAAATTTGGAATATTATTTCAGGATTATGTGCCTACTATACCCAATCTTAAAATGTACTTGAATCTTGTATATAATACGGGGCTGCCCGGAGGTTCGCCATCCTATGCCGACCCTTATGTATATCAATCAAGGCTTAATGACTACCGCCGTGCCGATGCGGGGTTTGCTTATGTATTTACCGATGGGACGAAGGTGTATGACAAAGGGCATTGGCTTGCTCTATTTGAAGAGCTTTCTGTAGGGTTAGAAATTTTTAATTTGTTTGATAATCAAAATGCTATAACCAATACATGGGTGCGCGATGTATATACAAAAGCCCAATATGGCATCCCTAATTATTTAACCAGTCGTGTTTTCAGTATAAAGCTTAACGCGAGAATATAATTATTCAAACATTTTCAGTATTTTTGGTAATATATCTGATATGAAAATGAAAAAAAACGCACTCTTAGTACTAACATTTTTTGCACTCCTTGCTTTAGGTTGTGGCGAAGAGGAAAAACCAAAGCCAAAGGTAATTTATGAAGATACTGAGGAGGCAAAGAAAGAAACTCCAAAAGTTGACTCTACTCAAATAAAAATTGCCGATTTGCCTGTACATATGGAGGGCACTAAGTACCTGATATACCCTATTGGCGACATCCGCATTTATGATGACAGAAGCAAAATTTACGGAACCAGCAGGACTAACAATATCAGTTATGCTATATCGAATTATAACCGTTTTGAAATTACGGGATATTTTGAGAACTTAAAATTTCAGCATATCGATTCTACAGCGTTATATTCACTCACAGATAAAAAAATACAAATACAAACCGCTACTTATCTTAATGCGCTTACCAAAAAACACGTACTTGTATATACACTGGTAGATTCTGATACCAACCATGACGGGAGGATAGATATTAACGATATAAAATCACTGTATATAAGCGAGATAAGCGGGAGGAATTTCCGCAAATTATCGCATGATATGCAAGAGCTTATAGACTGGAATGTTGTAGAGGTACAAAACAGGTTATACTTCCGTACTATTGAGGATATTAATAAAAATGGTGCTTTTGATAAAAATGATAAAGTGCACTATTATTATGTAAGCCTGCTCTCGCCGGATTGGAAAGTAACCGATTATGAGCCTGTTGCAACTGTTGTGAAAGATACGCTAAGCGATTTATAATATTCTAAATCAAGATATCACTCTCCAGGTCTGATTTTTCAATTGTAAAATTGAATCCCAACTGTTCCATAAGCTGAAAAACGAGGTTTTTATACCAGTTTTCTGACTTTGGGTGTATATATACTTTCTCAATAAGGCGGTTAATATCCACATCAATTTTTACTCCGTCGTTTATAGTTTTGCCATATTTGGTATAGTCAGATATGATGCGTACCTCGCCTTCATATTGAAAACTTTTTCTTTTAAACAGGAATGGGAAGAAGATGTCATCAAACGGAATGAACTCTTTTTTGTAATCAATATAGTTTACAGCACCAATATGCTGTTCATACTTGGTTTCAGAAGCTAAAGCCTGTTGTAGCCGTCCTATTGTAGATTGTATGGCAAGCCCTTCGCTGTTTTGCGTAAAAATTTGCCACATGGCATACGATTCATGCTCGTTAATGTGCCAACTGCTTATTACTACTTTCTCTCTGTGTGTTTTGTAACGGGATAGAAATTCAGGATTGTTTTGGGCAATCTTTTTCATTTCGCCATACGTAGGCTCGCTGAATGTGCCTTCATACTGGTCTTCAAATTTATCGGCACGTGCCATAAACAGCTTTTTACAAAGCAGTAAATCCAAAAATTTAGAAAGGTCTAAATACTTCCATACCACAGTATCGGGTTCGGGTAAGGTTATATTTTTCTGAGGAACATACATAACAATCAGTTGGCTTATTTAATATGTTAAATGTACAAATGTTACGCCATACTAACCATTAAAATATTGTTATTAGTTTACTTGGTATTATAAATAAGGGCAAGTTCTTTAAAATGGTTTATGGTATAGTCAGCCATATCAGAGTTTTGTTCTTTGTTTCGGTCATACAATACGGTGGGTATTCCCAATGCTTTTGCTGCAGCAATTTCCGATTCTGGGTCGTCACCTACTACCAGTACCTCTTCTGGGGCATAATTATGACGCTGCAATATATTGGCAAAAACTTCTTTTTTACTGGTAATTACCGGATTTACTACATGCACTTCTTTAAAATCGTTTTCAATGCCCAAATGTTTTATTTTGCTCAGTTGCATTTTGCGGAAGCCTGTAGTGACTAAAAAGCGGTCGGCAACAATATTATGAATTTCAAAATAATCATCAAAAGGGGCTATGGTTTCATTATATTCCAGCTCTTCCTGTAAGTCGATACCTTTTTGGGTAAGCTCGTCACTAAAGTTAAAACGTTGCGCTACCAGCCTGAAGGGGGTGCGCATAATGGCTTTGCGTATCGCTTCGTAATCTTCATTATGCTGACCGCTTTCGAGGATAAGAGTAAACAACGAACCAAACAGTTTGTCGCCTATGGCGCTAACGGGATATATGGTATTATCGAGGTCGTAAATAATTGCTTTTCCGGGCATAGTATCAGTTTTTATTTTGGCAAAGCTAAATATACTGCATAAAAAATAGCTGCAAACGTGCAGCTATTCCTTATCATATTATTAACAATAGTTATTCGAAACTTTGCATCATTACCAGTTTTCTGTATATGCCATCAAGGGCAAGAAGTTCATCATGCGTACCTTGTTCTACAATCTTACCTTTTTGCATCACTATAATTTTATCGGCTTTTTGTATCGTAGAGAGTCTGTGTGCTATAACTACCGATGTACGGTTTTGCATCATGTTTTCCAATGCTTGTTGTACCAGTCTTTCGCTTTCGGTATCCAGTGCCGAGGTGGCTTCGTCCAGTATCATTATCGGTGGGTTTTTCAATACTGCTCTGGCTATACTAAGGCGTTGTTTTTGCCCACCGCTCAGTTTGTTTCCGCTGTCGCCTATGTTGGTTTCTATGCCCTCAGGCAGATCTTTTACAAACTCATAGGCATTGGCTATTTTCAAGGCTTCAATTATTTCTTCATCGCTTGCATTTTCTTTACCTAAGGCAACATTATTCCTGATAGAATCATTAAATAATATACTGTCCTGAGTAACCAGCCCCATCATACCGCGTACCGATTTCAGCTTATAATCCCTAATGTCAATACCATCTATTTTTATACTGCCTTCCTGCACGTCATAAAAACGGGTAAGCAGGTTGGCAATGGTACTCTTTCCGCTGCCCGATTGCCCTACCAAAGCAACGGTTTGCCCTTTGGGTACAGTAAGCGAAAAATCTTTTAAAACATTTTCTTCCCCATATCGGAAATTAATATTTTCTATAGATATATTCTGCTCAAAGTAATTCTTTTCAATAGCATTGGGTTTGTCTTTAATTGGGTTATCCTGTTCGAGTACTTCCATAACACGTTCGGCAGCGGCATTACCTTTTTTAACCCCATATGATGCTTTTGAAATAGCTTTTGCAGGAGTAAGAATATTATAAGCAAGTCCCATATAAACGATAAAGTCGGAAGGATCTAAGCTTTTTTCTACTAATACCATATGTCCTCCATACCACAGTAATACAGTAATAACTACAATGCCTAAAAATTCACTGGTTGGTGATGCCAGGTTTTGTCTGTTAAGGACTTTGTTGGAAAAATGATAAAACTTATTAGTAGAATGCTGGAATTTTTTATTGAAATAAGGTTCAGAATTAAAGCCTTTTATTACTTTGAGTCCTCCTAAGGTTTCTTCAATAATAGAAAGGAAATATCCCTGTTCTCTTTGTGCACGGTCTGATCGTTTTTTTAATGATTTTCCTACCAGAGAGATAGCATACCCTGAAACGGGTATAAAAATGAAAACAAATATCGTGAGCTTCGTGCTTATAGTTAACATCACAATTATAGTAAAAATAATAGTTAATGGCTCACGCACAATGAGTTCCAAAATAGATAGGAAAGAGTGTTGTATCTCTAATACATCAGACGATATACGCGCCATAGTGTCTCCTTTTCTTTTTTCTGAAAAGTAAGCCAATGGCAGCTCTACAATCTTTTTATACATGGCATTTCTTATATCTTTCAGCACACCATTTCTTAAAAAAGTAATGAAGTACATAGCCCAATAATTACACATGTTTTTCAACAGGAACATCGATATGATGAGTCCTATTACTATAGTGAGTGTATATTGTTGACCGTGCTCTATGGTTGCATTTTGTATATAATACCCCATGTATGTTTTTCCATACTCTCCAATTTCTAATATTCCTGTATAAACTGGTTTGCTTATAACTTTGTCTTTATCCTCTCCGAAAAGAACATCAAGCATGGGTATGAGTGATACAAAAGAAAGTGCACTGAACAGAGCATAAAAAATATTAAAGAAAATGTTCAGTGCAGCATATTTTCTATAAGGTTTCGCAAAGCGAAAAATCTTTTTAAAATAGTTCATTAACTTAAATAAGGTTCATTGCTTTTATAATGTTTTCAATTTTTTGGGTAAGTGCGGCTTCTGCATCCTTAAAATCGTCAACATGCTCCAGTGTATCGTTTACACTAAAGTAAAATTTAATTTTTGGTTCGGTACCGCTTGGTCGGGCGCATATTTTACTGCCGTCTTCCAGGTAGTAAATAAGCACATTCGATTTTGGCAGATATAATTCTTCCGTTTCACCCGTCAACAGGTTTCGGGCTGTTGATGACTGATAGTCCTCCACCATTACCACACGCTGACCGTTTATTTCGCTCATTGGGTTTTCGCGCAGGTTTATCATCATTTGTTTTATCTCCTCTGCGCCTTCAATACCTTTTTTGGTAAGTGATATGAGCGACTCTTTATAAAACCCAAACTCGGTATAAAGGCGTAATAATTCCTGATATACAGAGCTGCCTTTGGCTTTAGCCTGTGCAGCCATTTCGCAAACCAGCAGGGTAGAGGTAACGGCATCTTTATCGCGTACGGCATCGCCCACCATATAACCGAAACTTTCTTCTCCACCGCCTATAAACTCCAATTCGGGGAAGTCTTTTATCATTTTGGCAATCCACTTAAAGCCTGTAAGCCCCACTTTACACTCTACATTATAGGCTGTGGCAAGCTCCATCATCATTGGGGTAGATACAATAGTTGAGCCAATAAACTGACTGTCTGTTATTTTGTCATGCTTCTTCCATTGCTCCAATAAAAACTGTGTCATCAGCACCATGGTTTGATTACCGTTAAGCAATGTCATAACACCTTTATCATTGCGCACGGCTACACCCAGCCTGTCGCTGTCGGGGTCAGTGCCTATCACTATATCCGCGTCTGTCAAATCGGCTAAAGCTACCGCCATAGCTAATGCTTCGGGCTCTTCGGGATTGGGCGATTTTACTGTTGGGAAATTACCGTTGGGTACAGCCTGTTCTGCTACAAGGTGTACCTTTTTATAACCGGCAGCTTCCAGTAAGTCAGGCACCAATTTTATAGATGTCCCGTGGAGTGCTGTAAATACAATGGTTAAATTGTCTTTAGCTTCCTGCGGTGTATTGAAAGTAGCATTTTTTAGGGAAGATTGTATGAATGCTTTATCAATAGCAGTGTCTATATACTCTATAAGGCTTTCGTTAGCTTCAAATTTAATCTGATTATACTCTAACGCCTCAATAGTATCTATAATTTCTTCATCCTGTGGTGGTACAAGTTGCCCGCCATCCTGCCAGTACACCTTATAACCGTTATATTCGGGCGGGTTATGTGATGCTGTAAGTACTATACCTGCTTGGCAGTCTAATTGTTTAACGGCAAATGATAGTTCGGGCGTGGGGCGCATATCAGAGAAAAGGAATACTTTAATGCCATTAGCTGAGAGTACATCGGCAACCACTTTAGCAAGTGTATCGCTGTTATGACGGCAGTCATAGGCGATAGCTACTTTAATTTGCTGGTTAGCAAATGATTTTTTTAAGTAATCAGATAAACCTTGTGTGGCTTTACCCAATGTATATTTATTAATACGGTTAGTACCCGGACCCATAATGCCGCGTATGCCACCTGTACCAAATTCAAGGTTTTTATAAAAACTTTCTTCAAGATCTTTGAGCGATGAGGTCATCATTTCCTGTATCGCATTTTGTGTATCGGTATCAAAATCAGGCGTTAGCCATATATTTACTTTTTCCAGTATCGATTTTTCAATATCCATAGAATTATAATGTAAGTTTAATGGTTGGTTTTTATGAATTGAAGATACAAATTATTTTTATTACAGTGTTTCGCTTATTTTGTAGCGTTCCTCATTGTTTTTAGTACGCAAAATAATTTCTCCTAAAAACCCTGCGAGGAAAAGCTGTGTTCCTATTATCATAGTAGTAAGCGCGATGTAAAACCAAGGATTATCAGTTACCAATATAGTGGGCTCATGATTGTACAGTTTGTACAGCTTTATAAAACCGATGTAAGCTGCCGATAGGAATCCTATAATAAACATGAGTACGCCCAGCGCACCAAAAAGGTGCATGGGACGTTTGCCAAAACGTGATATAAACCAAATTGTAATAAGGTCGAGAAAACCGTTTATAAACCGTTCCATACCAAACTTGGTACTGCCATATTTTCTTGCTTGGTGTACTACTACTTTTTCGCCTATTTTGGCAAATCCTGCATTTTTGGCAAGCACCGGTATATAACGGTGCATTTCGCCCGATACCTCGATGTTTTTTACTACGGTGTTTTTATAGGCTTTCAACCCGCAGTTAAAGTCATGCAGCTTTACCCCCGATGTTTTACGTGCTGCCCAGTTAAAAAGCTTAGAGGGTAAATTTTTAGACAGTATGGAGTCATATCGCTTTTTTTTCCAGCCCGATACTAAGTCGAAACCCTTGCCTGTAATCATGTTATACAGTTCGGGTATTTCGTTGGGGCTGTCCTGGAGGTCGGCATCCATAGTAATAATAACATCTCCCTGCGCCTTTGCAAAACCGGCATGCAACGCCTGCGATTTACCATAGTTATGCAAAAAGCGTATGCCTTTTACATTAGCGTCAGTAGCCGAAAGTGCCTGTATTTTTTGCCAGGAACTGTCAGTACTGCCGTCGTCTATAAAAATAATTTCGTAGCTAAAGTTGTTACTCACCATTACGGAAACAATCCATTGGTGCAATTCGTTAAGAGATTCCTCTTCGTTAAGGAGTGGGATTACTATGGATAAATTCATCTAGTTTTCGAACTCAGGCTTGCTTTTTTTCATTGCGGCAGCCACGATAAGACCTATTATTATATAGAATACGAGTCCCCAAATAAATGATTTTATCTGCGAAGCTATACTAAAGTTATCCGTTGTTTCTATCTGTTCGACAGTGGTTTTTATATCCCCGGTTGGAGAACCCAAACTTTGCATCATGGCAACCGTTTTTTCAATTACAGCTTCCATGATAATATCTTTTGAAGCAGGGTCTATTAAATTAAAAAGAATATACATAAATATACTTCCGATTGCCGATCCAACAACCATTACTATGAAATAAACTGTAAAAGCTTCTTTAAAGGATATATAACCACCAAGTGCTTTTTTAGATTTAACTACAGCAATAATAGCTATAATAAGGCTTATAAAAAATGATAATATGCCTATCCAATAACTGGCAAACATTTTTACATCAACAATGTAAATCATTGTTGTTACTAATATGGAAAATACGCCAATTATAATACCGAAATTTAATCCGTTCTTTTTTACTATGTCAGTCATGATATTGATTGGTTTTAAAATACAAATATACTAATTACAATAGAATGAGTCGTGAAAATAACAGTGTTGTTACAGCGAAAAAAATAATAGTAGCTATTTGATATTAAAAAAATAATTGTACTTTTGCACTCTCGAATTTAAAATGTTTAAAAACAAAAAGTTGTAAAAACGTTTATACCTTTCCCTATTATAAGGAAAGCCGCAAAATGAGATTACAGCCATAACAAAATAAAATTTACGTAAAGATGAAAAAAGGTATTCACCCAGAAAATTACAGATTAGTTGCATTCAAAGACATGTCTAACGAGGATGTTTTTATTACTAAATCTACAGCAGACACAAAAGAAACGATTGAAGTGGACGGAGTTGAATATCCGGTAGTGAAAATGGAGATTTCCAGAACATCACACCCATTCTATACAGGTAAATCTAAACTTATCGATACCGCAGGACGTATCGACAAGTTCAAAAACAAATATGCTAAATTCAAAAAATAATTTTTGGATTTCAAAATATACAGAAAACCTTCCCGAAACGGAAGGTTTTTTTATGCCTTTTTTTAAGCTATCATTAAAATTTTAACTTAATACTGCCTGCATGATTTTTAGGTTATAACTTTACAACTTTATTATCTATTTTTGGAACATAAACACAGCAAACCATGAACTATATACTTTTTGACGGAACCGTACGCAACGCGCTATTGCCGTTTACCTATACCCGCCCTGTGGCAGACATAAGGATAGGAATACTTACTATTCGCGAAAAATGGGAAAAGCACCTGAGCTATACCACCACAACCCTTACCGAAGAATACCTTATGGATAAGTACCCTATGGTAGAAATGGAAGAAAATATCATGATAAATGCATCATTCCTGCCAACAGAGGATATGGCGGAAATGGTACAGGGGCTTGAAGAAAATCAGGCTATTTTTTATGGTGAAGAGGTTATTGCTTTTTATACCAAAGATACACAGGAAGAAGTAGATTTTGATACGTATGAAATTATAGAATATACCGAAGATTGTATAAGGGTAGAAAATCCCTGGGATATTTTTAAAAATAATGATGCTGCCATACGCGAAGATTTTGAACTGATTACCGAAGGGCGCACCTCGCAACCCATACCCGCTACGGTAAATGTTATTGCCCCCGAAAATATTTTTATAGAAGATGGTGCAGTACTACAGTTTGTTACGCTAAATGCATCCACAGGACCAATATATATAGGTAGGGATACCGATATTATGGAAGGCTCCGTTATTCGTGGTCCATTTGCATTATGCGAAGGCGCGCAGGTAAAAATGGGCGCAAAAATATATGGTGCTACTACCGTAGGGCCACACTCCCGCGTTGGTGGAGAAGTAAGTAACTCAGTACTGTTTGGTTATTCCAACAAAGGGCACGACGGCTTTTTAGGAAATTCGGTATTGGGCGAGTGGTGTAACCTTGGCGCAGATACTAACAACTCTAACCTTAAAAATAATTACGAAGAGGTAAAACTGTGGAGCTATGAAAAAGAAGGCTTCGTTAAAACAGGGTTACAGTTTTGCGGATTGATGATGGGCGACCACAGCAAGTGCGGTATAAACACCATGTTTAATACCGGTACTGTAGTGGGTGTGAGCGCTAATATATTTGGCAGCGGTTTCCCACGCAATTTTGTACCGAGTTTTTCTTGGGGCGGAGCATCAGGCTTTACAACCTATATAACTAAGAAAGCCTTTGAAACGGCAAAAATAGTAATGTCACGTCGTCATGTAGAGTTTACCGAAGAAGATGCTGCTATAATGGAGCATATTTTTGAGGAAACAAAAAAATGGCGTAAAGATGATTAGTAAATAGTTATTATACAACATGGCAAAAAAGCAAAACAGAAATAAAAGTACCGGAAAATACTCTGCGTGGGCACTCATTATGCTGCTTATAGTTTCTGTATATTCAGTTGTCAGGAATATTGACAAAGGCGATAAGCCCCGCGACGGTTTTGTAAAAGAATCCTATGAAAAAGCCAAGAAACCGTATCGCAGCCTAAAAACCTTTACAGGCAAAGTAGTGAGTATAAAAGACGGCGATACTTTTGAAGTATTGTATGACGGACTTGCCGAGCGCATTCGCCTTGCCGAAATAGACTGCCCCGAAAGCAAACAAGCCTTTGGTAATGTGGCTAAAAAATATGCTTCTGACCTTTGTTTTGGGCAAACCGTAACAGTAGAATCAGGCGGAAAACGCGACCGTTATGGCAGGGTAGTGGGGACTATAATAACCCAAAACGGTATTAATGTAAATGAAGCTCTGGTAAAAGCCGGGCTGGCGTGGCACTATAAAGACTATTCTGATAGTGAGGAGCTTGCCCAAATGGAACAAGAGGCAAGAGCAAATAAAGTAGGTTTGTGGGCAGATAAAAAACCTACTGCTCCCTGGAATTGGCGTAAAAGAAACAGGAGAAGATAGTACTACTTTTGTTTCTTTACGCGCTTTAGGGTTAGTAAGTTTAATGGATTAATACCCAGCCCTTCTATGTTTTTACCCGTAAAACGCGCTGCTTTGTCATAAAACAGAGGAATAACGGGAGCTTCCTCCATAAGTATAGCATCCATTTGTCTATACAATAGGTATCTTTCCTTATCATTTATAACGGTAAAGGCTTTTTCGTAGAGCTTGTCAAATTCTTCATTTTTAAAATGGGTGTAATTAGGACCGCCCGGAGAAAAGTTTTTACTGTAAAATAACGAAAGATAGTTCTCCGCATCAGGATAATCAGCTATCCAACTGGCTTTAAAAAATGAAACCTTACCATTGGATATGGATTGTGTAAGCGTAGAAGGTGGGTTTACATCCACTTCTACATTCAGTCCTATTTTTTGCCATTCCCGTTGCAGGTATTCCGCTATATCCAGATATGATGCGCTGGTGCTCATTTGTATTTTCGGGTTGTTATCTCCTGTAGCTTTTTTGTACTCCGCTACCAGTTCACGCGCTTTTGCAGGGTTATAATCATACCCTTTTGCGCCGTAGCCGCCCAACCCTGTGGGTATCATGCCGTGTATGGCAGGAGTGCCCATACCGTTACGCAAATACATAATCATTTTACTGCGGTTAAACCCATAGTTCATAGCTCGGCGTATGCGTTTGTCTTTAACGGCATCATCAGCACCATCCAGCCTAAAGCCCATATATTCCGTATTCAGATAAGCCCCGGTTATCATGTTTACCTTATTTTTATATTTGGGTTGCAGTTCGCCTGTGGGTGTCAGTATTTCATCTTTATAGGATGGGTCTAAACCCGAAACAAAATCCTGCCTGCCTTGCACAAACTGTAAAAAACCACTTTGTTTATCAGGTAAAAAAGTAATGGCTACGGCTTCAAGATAGGGGAGTTGTAAGCCGTTCTCATCTTTTTCGTAGTACAACGGATTTTTTCGCAATACCAGTTTTATGTTTTCTTCCCATATTTTAAACTGAAACGGTCCTGTACCGATAGGGTTAGCACGGAAATCATAACCTTTGGCTTCAAAGGCTTCATGGGGCACTACCGAAGCATATTTCATAGTGAGCAACCCTAAAAAAGCAGGAAATGTTTTGTTGAGCTGTATTTGAAAAGTACTGTCGTTTACTGCGTTAAAACTTTCCACATTTTGCAGTATCCACCTGCCGGGAGCGGCAATATCTTCATCCAGCAAGCGGTTGAGGCTATATTCAAAATCGGCAGCAACTACGGTTCGGGTGCTGTCTGCTCCAAAAACAGCATTTTTATGAAAATATACATCATCACGAAGGGTGAAAGTGTAGGTTTTGCCATCAGGTGATATTTTCCAGTTTTTTGCAATATCAGGTTGTATATTCAGCTCATCATCAAGCTGAACCAGTCCGTTAAATAGCTGATTACAAACCCATATAGACGGACGAATGCGTGAAAAAGCAGGATCTAACGAGTTTACGGCTGCATTTTCGTTATATCGGAAAACAAGGTGGTCGCGATTTTGTTTTTCTGATTTTGAGCAGGAAGTAAACAGAAATATAAAGCAACAAATTGATATATAGTATCTTATTGATTTCATCAAATCGATTTTTGTGTGTAAATTTGCAACCTCTTTTTTAAGAGAGGTAAATATAAATAAAGTTACTGCTTTACAGTAAACTTAGAGAATGGAAAACAAGAAAAAAGTCGCTTTTTATACACTAGGATGTAAACTGAATTTTTCAGAAACATCTACTATTGCCCGTAATTTTCAGGATGAAGGTTTCGACCGTGTTGATTTTGAAGATGCTGCGGATATTTATGTTATAAACACCTGTTCGGTTACCGAGAATGCCGACAAGCAGTTTAAGCAGATAGTAAAAAAAGCGTTGAAGAAGAATGATAAGGCTTTTGTAGCTGCGGTAGGCTGCTATGCACAGCTTAAACCCGAAGAGCTTGCTACCGTTGGCGGTGTTGACCTTGTTTTGGGTGCTACCGAAAAATTTAAACTTACCGATTATATAAACGACCTGTCTAAAAATGATATGGGCGAGGTACATTCCTGCGAAATATCAGAAGCTGATTTTTATGTAGGCAGTTATTCTATTGGCGACCGTACCCGTGCTTTTTTGAAAGTGCAGGATGGGTGCGATTATAAATGTACCTACTGTACTATTCCTTTGGCAAGGGGTATTTCCCGTAGCGATACACTGGAAAATGTACTTAAAAATGCTGCTGAAATTTCGGCTCAAAATATAAAAGAAATTGTGCTTACAGGCGTAAACATAGGCGACTATGGTAAAGGGGAGTTTGGCAATAAAAAGCACGAACATACTTTTTATGAATTAGTAAAGGCATTGGATGAGGTAGAAGGGATAGAGCGTTTACGAATATCATCTATAGAGCCTAACCTGTTGAAAAACGAAACTATTGATTTTGTGGCTAAAAGCAGAACGTTTGTGCCGCATTTTCATATCCCGTTACAATCCGGTAGTAATGATATTCTTAAACTGATGCGTCGCCGTTATATGCGTGAAGTATATACCGAGCGCGTGGCAAGAATACGCGAAGTAATGCCACACGCCTGCATCGGGGTAGATGTTATTGTTGGCTTCCCCGGTGAAACCGATGAGCATTTTTTAGAAACGTACAACTACCTGAATAGTTTGGATATCTCCTACCTGCATGTATTTACTTATAGCGAAAGGGATAATACTCCCGCTGCCGAAATGGATGGTGTAGTACCTATGAATGTGCGCAGCAAGCGCAGCAAAATGCTTCGTGGACTTTCGGTTAAAAAACGCAGGGCTTTTTATGAAAGCCAGTTGGGCACTACGCGCACGGTATTGTTTGAAGGAGAGAATAAGGAAGGTTATATTCACGGTTTTACTGAGAATTATGTAAAGGTAAAAACGCCTTGGAATCCTGAATTGGTAAACACACTGCACGAAATAAAACTTACCAGAATAGATGACGATGGTATTGTACGTCTGGAATTTGTAAACGAGCCTGTTTTTGTAGGATAAAAATTAAAGAAAGGAACTTATTTGTTGACGGACTTAATTTTTTCAGTCAATAATTCAGGATTCTGTCTTGTGTCCCATATCGCTAAAAGTACTATTTTGTTGGATTCCGTTAAATAAACAATTTTGTAATCTTTTACGGTTCTGCAACGTACATTGGGAATATTTGTGGCAATCCCTATCTGGGGATGTTTTAGTAACAAATCAATTTGTATTCTGAAAATGCCGTTTAATTTCCGACTATAGTTTTTAGATTTATTCCGGTTATTCCAGTATTCAAAAATTGCTATCCTGTTTTGCTGAGCCTCAAGAGTCCAAATTAATCTTTTAGCCATTTCTGAATATCTTGTTCCGCAACTTTATCAGTAAGATAGTTTCCTTCCTCGTATGACTTTATTGATGCCTGTATCGTAGCTGCTTCCTCTTCGCTAAAAATAATTTTTGCATCATCGTCAGCTTTAATAAGCCTTGCAATATCAAGCAACAAATCGTCGCTTGCATTTTTAATGCGCGCTATTATATTATTTTTTAAGGCAGTACTATCCATAACAAATTTTTTATAAAGTTATAAAAATTACAATTCCAAAACTATCATTCTTTTATCTATAGTAAAGCTCTTAAATCCGAATTCACTCTTTATCCATTCAAAAGTTTTTGCGTGGTAAAAAAATACGTGGGTAGGGTCGTCCTTATAATACCATGTTGAAAAGTCACTTTTTTCGTCAAATAAAACAGTCATTAATAGTAACTTTCCTTTTGGTAATAACAGATTTCGCAGCAATTCAAATTCTTTATAAGGTTCTTTAAAATGCTCGGCAACTTCGGTACAGGATATATAGTTATATTGTTGTTGCAGCACCGTTTTATCAGTATGAAAAAACAAGTCATATTGCGAAATGTTATACTCATTATCCTTAAGCATTTTTACAATAGGGGAGCCTGTACCCGAACCAAAATCAAGTCCTTTATCTTTTTTTGTAAAGCTGTTGAGTATAGCATTTACAACAGGACTTACAAAATTTTGATAGCGAATATCAAAAGGGTCGTTGTTGTGGGTATTATAATGTGCTTTTTCTTTGGTAGAGGTAAGGTAATGTTTTGGATGCAAAAAAACAGACGAGCAATTACTGCACTTAAAAAACTCCCGTTTATTATGTATGCAATAAGATTCACCGGTGCTATTACAAAGCGGGCAGCGATAAGTATACATTTATATCCGTATTCCCGGTGGTAGTAACTCCTTGTACTGTGGATTTTTTTTAAAAAAAGCCGCTGCTTTGGGGTGTACCGGTACTACTTTTAGTCTCTTTTCTTCGGCTATAGCCAATATTTCTTTAAGAAATTCCGCAATTACTTCATCATCTTCAAAACCTTCGGGCATATTAACACGAGTAAGAAATAGTTTTCGTTCTTGCAAGGAATATTCTACAGATAGCAATACGTTATTATTTATTGTGGTTTCAAACTGTCTTTGAAATTCATTGTCTTTAATTTCCATAGCTTTCTTAATTCTTAATTATGAGTCATCGGGACTTCTATCATTACTATTTTTGAGGATTTTTTTATTTCAATGGTAAGTTCTTCCAGTTCTATAGCGCCATAGGCATCGCGTTCGTTTACCGTTTGTCCGTCTATTTCCAGTTCGCCCTCTATCAGGAACAGGTATATACCGTTGCCGGGTATCATAACATTATAGGTTATTTGCTGCCCGGCATCAAATATTCCTAAATGCAGGTAAGCCTGCTGGTGTATCCATAAAGCATTATTATCGTCTTTACCTTGCGGAGCTACTATGTTAACAAAAGTATTTTTGTTTTTTTCCAGGTCAAACCCTTTTTGGTCATATCTGGGTGCTACATCCTGCTCGTCAGGAAATATCCATAATTGCAGCGTTTTGGCAGCTTCGGTTTTACTTGCATTCATTTCAGAGTGTTGTATGCCTGTTCCGGCACTCATTACCTGCACCTCGCCAAAGCTCACGGTAGCCTCATTGCCCATACTGTCACGATGTGTAAGCCCGCCCTGTAGCGGTATGGTTATAATTTCCATATTATCGTGCGGATGCGTACCAAACCCCATTCCGGCAGCAATAGTATCGTCATTCAAAACGCGGAGCATGCCAAACTGCACTATATCAGGATTATAGTAATTACCGAAAGAAAACGAGAAGTTGGCTTGTAACCACCCGAAATCGGCAGTGCCTCTTTCACTTTTAGGAAATAATCGTGACTTCATAATTTATTGATAAATTAAGATTATAGGAACGCTTGAAGTGGAATAAAAATTTTAATTTTATACAAATTTCGTAATAAAAATCGACAAATGACGTCGGGAAAGCGTTAAAACACACTAATAATATGGAAAGAATTCCAGTTTATTTTATGCCGGGACTCGCAGCGAGTCCTATTATTTTTGAAAATATAAAGCTGCCCGAAGATAAATTTGAGATGTTTTTTTTGGAATGGTTACTCCCTGAAGAGGGAGAATCTTTAGCACATTATGCCACACGTATTGCTGAAAATATACTGCACGAAAATCCTGTTTTGATAGGAGTTTCATTCGGAGGCGTTTTAGTGCAGGAAATAGCCGAAATGATAACGCCAAGAAAAGTAATAATTATATCGAGTGTTAAATGTAATACCGAGTTTCCGCGCAGGATGCGTTTTGCCAAGTTGGTAAAAGCATACAGGGTTTTTCCTACCGCTCTTATGGAGCGGGTTGACTGGCTGGCTCGTTTTGCCAATGGCAACAGTTTTATTGCGAAACGGTTAAAGCTGTATGAAAAATACTTATCGGTTAGAGATAAAAGATATCTCGACTGGGCATTTAAAACCATAATACTTTGGGATAGAGTTGAACCCAATCCTCGGGTAATTCATATTCATGGCGATGCCGACGGGGTTTTTCCTCCACAATATTTAAGCAATTATATTCCCATAAAGGGAGGTACACACATAATGATAATTAACAAGGCAAAATGGTTTAATGAAAACCTGCCCCAAATTATCACAGGCAAGTAATATTTAGTTGTTGTTTTTGTAACTTTACATCATTAGTAAATGGCTTCATTATTACTTTAAATTATGAATTATTAAAAAGAACGATATTATGAAATGGATTAAGAAAACGGGTGTTATAGCGTCGGTGGTAGTAGTAAGCGGAATACTTATAAATGCCGTTTCGACCAAAACGACAGAAAAAGCAGCAGAAGAAAAGGTTACAACCGCTTTTTACTTTCCTGCCAAGATTGATTTTGCAGGAGAATCTGCGCCTTTGAATGTAGCTGATGTAAAAGAAAGATTTGACAGAGAACTACTTGTAAACGCTAACCTGCATGCAACCACTCAGATTATTATTAAGCGTGCCAACCGTGCTTTTACGGTTATAGAACCTATACTGAAGAAAAACGGTGTGCCTGACGATTTTAAATATCTTGCTGTTGCCGAGAGCGGACTGGTAAATGCCGTTTCATCTGCCGGAGCACGAGGCGTATGGCAGTTTATGCCCGAAACAGGAAAACAATATGGCTTAGAAATAGATGATCTTATAGATGAACGTTATCATTTAGAAAAATCTACAGAAGCCGCTTGTAAGTACCTGTTAAATGCAAAAGAAAAATTAGGTTCCTGGACTTTAGCGGCTGCATCTTATAATGCAGGACTTGCGGGGGTTAACAGGCAGCTAACATTTCAGGGTGTAAATGATTATTATGATTTGCTTTTAAATGACGAGACTTCGCGCTATGTATTCAGGATACTGGCTTTAAAGCAGATAATGAAAGAGCCAGCCAAATACAACTTCTACCTTGCAGAAGGGGATATGTATCCTGTATTGCCTGTAAAAAACATAACGGTATCATCTTCCATACCGGATTTGGCTGTGTTTGCCAAAGAGCAGGGGATAAATTATAAAATATTAAAAATACATAACCCTTGGTTACGTGACAGAAAACTGAATGTTACCTCAGGTAAAGAGTACAGTGTAGAGATACCGCTTTCGGGATATTAACCAAAAAAAGCCGTCTATTCAGACGGCTTTTTTATTTTATGGATAGTACATAGTATTATCTGCTTATAAAAGGTTTTCCGTTAAGTGCCTGTAACAGTACATATACTGCCATGATGCCATACAGCACTGCTACTGCAAAAGTCAGTTTTGTGTTTTTCAGTATATAATAGGATAGCAACGGTAATACCTGTAAAGCGTGCATACCCATAAAATGAGCTACTCTCGGGTCGCCATACTGTCGGCTCCAGTTTAAAAAAGGAATTCCGCCCCCGCCGTCAGGAGCACCTATGGTATGCGAAAGTCGTGAACCCATTACAAAACCTTCAAATGAAAAAATGACAAAAAGCAGGATTCCCAGCCGTATTGCCCATACATAATAATTGGGGAGTGCAGGAAAACTTTGGCTGAAAAATAGCAAGCCTATATAGGCAGTATAAAGTGTAACAATACTTGCAGCCAATGCCATAGCCACATATAAACCTGAATAAAAGGGAGTGCTCATATTGTAATGCGATAGCTGCCCTCTGCCGGCTTGTAAACCAATATACACTATTTCGAACCCAAGCAATATAATTACCGCCCAGTTGTATAGCTGTATATTTATGGTATTACCAAGATAGTGTACATACCAACCCATAGTAAAGGAGTAGGTTGCTATGGATAGTGCAAACTTTAAGGGTTTGTACCACGCGTTTGTTCCTGCTACCTGAATATCAGATACCCTGCTTAGTATAAGAAACAGCAGGGCAAGCAACAGGTTAATAACCCCGAAAATAAATAACGGATAATTTCTTTGTTTTAAGGCTTCTATAAACAACATATTCTCTATTGATATAAATTTACTTTAGCAAATATCCAATATCGAAAACAATAAAAACGATAACATTTGTTTAGAAAATGCTATACTTTTTCTTTTTTTAACCTGCTGAGGTGTTCAGGTGTAATACCAAGATAGGAGGCTATCATGTGCTGAGGAGCCCTGTTGTGTATGTTAGGAAACACCTCGCCGATAGCGTCATACCTTTCTTTGGGTGTACGAGAATATAAGTTCATTATACGATTATCTTTATAAATCAGATAAAATTCAGCAATAATCCTTCCTAACTTTTCGCCTTCGGTAAGATTTTTATATCCCCATTCCACAGCCTTTCGGGGCAGTACCACAACCTCTGTAGGTTCAATAGCCTGTATAGTGTATATCGAAGGTATTTGTTGTATAAAACAGGAATAATCTGCTATAAACTGATTTTCCATAGCAAAATGAATAGTATGGTTATTTCCCTCTTTATCGGTAAGAATAACTCTTAATAGTCCTGTATTGATAAAAAAAATGTCGTTAGGGATGTAATCTACAGGGCTTACAATTTCGTTTTTACTGATTTTTTTTACGCTACAGTACTCCGTAAGGTCATCAATCTCCTGACCGGAAATGTTAATCATTTCTTTTATAACGGCTTCCATCCGGCTATACTTGTTCATACTCAGGCTTTATTATTTTCAAATATAGTAAATTGAAGCTATAAATTGCGGGTATAAAAAAACGCCCTAAAAGGCGTTTCTTGTTTAATATCTTCTTTGTTGCATTTGCGGCCCTTTTTTCAGCTGCTGTTTCATCATGGTTATCTGGTCTTTCAGCATATTCTGTTTATCCAGTTTCTTGGCCTCGTTAAGCAAGTTGGTGGCTTCCATCTTTCGTCCTTTAGTAATGGCTATACCGGCAAGGTTCAGTTTTGCCATCGCCATATCCTGACTCATATTAAGCCCCAGTGCTACCGCTTTTTTCAGGTATTTTTCAGCCTGGGTCAGGTTGGTTTGCGACAGCATAAGCCCGTTAAGGTAGTTGTAATACCCCTCCTGTTTTCTTACCAGCGATGCCTGTGGGTTTTTTATTTTGTCAAGCAATCTTTTAGCCCCGTCAAAATCCTGTTTTCTTAATTTAAAGAAAGCCATCAGGATTATCTCATTCTTATAGTATAACAATATAAAAATACCCGAAAGAAGCAACAGAAAAATACCGTTGCCTATATTTTTTTCTGTAAATTGCCATACAGCTATTATAACTGCCAGCACGGCAAGTGCCAGCTTAATGTTTTTATTGAACATAGTAGTAGTATAATTTTGAGGTGCAAAGGTAAGAAAATGAATTAAAAATATTTTTATAAAACCACTTGTGTGTAAAAAAAAGGTTTGTATATTTGCACTCGGTTTTGGAATAACGGTATTCCGCATATCCCATACAAGATATTCAATAAAGATTTTAAAGATACAAAGCAATGAGTAAGAGAACGTTTCAACCATCGAGAAGAAAAAGAAGAAATAAGCACGGTTTTATGGAAAGAATGGCTTCTGCCAACGGTAGAAAAGTGCTTGCTCGCAGAAGGGCTAAAGGAAGACATAAACTAACTGTTTCCAGTGAGCCAAGACATAAAAAATAATGTTGATATAAAACATACATAAAGGTGTTACTTATTTTTAGTAACGCCTTTTTTTGTACCCTGCAAAATTCCCCTCTTTACGACTATCGGTACAAAGGGGGATTTTTTTAAAATAAATAGTAAATTTGCACAACTTCAATATATAACTACAACTACAACACAACAATGCCGAAAGACAATTCTATAAAATCTATTTTAATTATCGGTTCAGGTCCCATCGTTATCGGGCAGGCCTGCGAGTTTGATTATGCCGGGTCGCAAGCGGCTCGCTCCATAAGAGAAGAAGGGATAGAGGTAATATTAATTAACTCTAACCCTGCTACGATAATGACCGACCCATCGATGGCAGATTATGTATATCTGAAACCCCTTACTACAAAATCTATTATCGAGATATTAAAGGCACATCCTAATATTGATGCCGTGCTGCCTACTATGGGCGGGCAAACCGCTTTAAACCTTTGTCTTGAGGCAGAGGAAAAAGGCATTTGGTCAGACTTTAATGTAAGACTTATAGGGGTAGATATTAATGCCATTAACATTACCGAAGACAGGGAGCAGTTTAAACAACTCTTGGAAAGAATAGGCATACCTGCCGCCCCTGCAAAAACAGCTAACTCTTTCCTGAAAGGAAAAGAAATAGCGCAGGAGTTCGGATTTCCTTTAGTAATACGCCCGTCGTTTACGCTGGGAGGTTCAGGAGCTGCGTTTGTGCATCGTAAAGAAGATTTTGATGACTTGCTTACCTTTGGTTTGGAGTCATCGCCCATACACGAGGTACTTATTGATAAAGCCTTATTAGGCTGGAAAGAGTATGAATTGGAATTATTGCGCGATAAAAATGATAATGTTGTTATCATCTGTTCTATAGAAAACATGGATCCTATGGGTATCCATACGGGCGATAGTATCACAGTAGCACCGGCAATGACTTTATCTGATACTACCTATCAGAAGATGCGGGATATGGCAATAAAAATGATGCGAAGCATAGGCAACTTTGCCGGAGGGTGTAACGTGCAGTTTGCGGTAAGCCCTGATGAAAAAGAAGATATTGTTGCCATCGAAATTAACCCGAGAGTATCACGCTCATCAGCATTAGCATCCAAAGCTACGGGATATCCCATTGCCAAGATAGCCTCTAAGCTGGCGTTGGGCTATCACTTGGATGAATTGATGAACCAGATTACCAAATCAACCTCGGCATTATTTGAGCCAACGCTAGACTATGTTATTGTAAAAATACCACGTTGGAACTTTGATAAATTTGAAGGCGCTGACAGAACATTGGGACTGCAAATGAAATCGGTAGGCGAGGTAATGGGTATTGGGCGTTCGTTCCAGGAAGCACTGCACAAAGCTACCCAATCGTTAGAAATTAAACGTAACGGGCTTGGCGCAGATGGTAAAGGATATACCAATTATGAGCAGATTATAGAAAAACTTACCAACCCAAGTTGGGACAGGGTATTTGTTATTTATGATGCCATACAAATGGGCATTCCGTTAAGCCGCATACACGAGATTACTAAAATTGATATGTGGTTCTTAAAGCAGTATGAAGAACTGAATGCTCTTGAAAGAGAAGTTTCTAACTACACTATAGAAACGCTATCTAAGGAGCTATTGCTTGAGGCGAAACAAAAAGGTTTTGCCGACAGGCAGATAGCCCACATGATAGGATGCCTGGAGAGCCAGGTGTACAACAAGCGTGAGGAAATGGGTGTAAAGCGTGTGTATAAACTGGTAGATACCTGTGCTGCCGAATTTAAAGCGCAAACACCCTACTACTACTCTACATTTGAGGCAGAAATAGAAAAACCTGACGGTACAAGATATGTACATAACGAGAGTATAGTTTCTGACAGGAAGAAAGTGATAGTACTGGGTTCCGGTCCTAACCGAATAGGGCAGGGTATCGAGTTTGATTACTCTTGTGTGCATGGTGTGCTTGCCGCATCGGAGTGCGGATATGAAACCATAATGATAAACTGTAACCCGGAAACGGTATCGACTGATTTTGATACGGCAGATAAGTTGTACTTTGAGCCTGTATTCTGGGAGCATATCTATGATATTATCCGCCATGAAAAGCCTGAAGGGGTTATCGTCCAGCTTGGCGGACAAACCGCCCTTAAACTGGCTGAGAAATTAAACCGTTACGGTATCAAGATATTAGGAACAAGTTATGATGCCTTAGACCTTGCCGAGGACAGAGGGCGTTTTTCGGAGTTATTGAGGGAACTGCATATTCCTTTCCCTAAATTCGGGGTAGCCGAGAGCGCGGAAGAAGCAGTAAAGCTTTCTGACGAGCTTGATTTTCCATTACTGGTACGTCCTTCCTATGTATTGGGCGGGCAGGGTATGAAAATAGTTATCAACAAGGAAGAACTTGAAGAGCATGTTATTGACTTATTAAAAAATATACCGGGCAACAAGCTACTGTTAGACCATTACCTTGATGGCGCTATAGAGGCTGAAGCGGATGCTATATGTGATGGCGAAGATGTTTACATCATCGGTATTATGGAGCATATAGAGCCTTGTGGTGTACATTCCGGCGATAGTAATGCTACATTGCCACCGTTTAATCTTGGTGAGTTTGTAATGCAGCAGATAAAAGATCATACTAAGAAAATTGCACTGGCACTACGTACAGTAGGGCTTATCAATATACAATTTGCCATAAAAGATGATACGGTATATATTATAGAAGCCAACCCAAGGGCATCGCGTACTGTACCCTTTATCGCTAAGGCGTATGGAGAGCCGTATGTAAACTATGCTACAAAAGTTATGCTTGGCGAGAAAAAAGTAAAAGATTTTACTTTTAATCCGCAACTGAAAGGGTATGCAATCAAGCAACCGGTATTTTCTTTCAATAAATTCCCCGGTGTAAATAAAAAACTGGGACCTGAAATGAAGAGTACGGGTGAAAGCATCCTTTTTATAGAAGATTTGAAAGACGACCAGTTTTATGAGCTGTACTCACGCAGAAAAATGTACTTGAGCCGATAGTTAATATCGTACTTATATTTAAAGGAGCTGTCTAAAAAGTTAGACAGCTCCTTTCATTTTTATTAATGGAAAAAAATGAATTTTTATATTTGATGAATTAATTTTACGATAACCAATGAACGTATTTAAAAAAATAAACCCCAAAGCCAAAACCAGTAGCAGTACAGGATTTGGTACTAATCCGGGTAGTTACGGCGGACGCTTTATTAATAAAAACGGTACAGCCAATATAGAGAAACACGGCGTATCTTTTCTTGCCCGTACCAGTTGGTATCATACCATGCAGGGATTGCCTGCTTGGAAGTTTATAGGGATTCTTTTTCTGTTCTATGCAGGCATCAATTTTATATTTGCCGGGTTATATTATATCATAGGTATAGAATATCTTGATGGTATAGAGACAACCTCAAGCTCGGAATGGGTAAAGTTTGGGAAAGCCTACTTTTTTAGCGCTCAGACTTTTACTACGGTTGGGTATGGGCATATAAGCCCCAATGGTTTCTTTACCAGTGCGCTTGCCGCTACTGAGGCTTTAACAGGGCTGCTTAGCTTTGCGATAGCTACAGGCTTATTTTACGGCAGGTTTAGCCGACCTCGTGCTTTTTTAAAGTTTTCGCATAACGCGGTAATAGCTCCGTATAAAGGTATAACGGCGTTTATGATACGCATGGCTCCGTTTAAAAATACCAACCTGATTGATGCGGAAGCCCGTATGACACTGGGTATGAGTATTCAGGAAAACGGGGTTATGGTAAATAAATTTTATACGCTTGAGCTTGAATTGCAAAAAATAAATGCCCTTACGCTAAGCTGGACTTTGGTACATCCTATTACCGAAAACAGCCCCTTTTTTGGATTCACCAAAGAAGATTTTGAAACAACCGAAGGCGAGATTATTGTATATATAAAGGCTTTTGATGATGTTTTTAGCAGTACCGTTTCTACAGGGACTTCCTATGCCTTTGAGGAAATTATATACGGGGCGAAGTTTGATATGATGTATGAAGAAAATAAAGATAATACTAAAACATTGCTTCATTTAGATAGGATTGGTTCCATTAAAAAAGTTACGCTATAGCAAATACTTGGCTGTAACCTGTATATACTAACTGATAATGCTTTAATACTAAATAGCTGCAATTTCTTATTTGATTATAGGATTACTTTGTCATATAATTAAATAAAAAATAAAAGCTATGAAAGCAAAATTACTATTAGTATTATTATTGGCAGCCACAGGGCTTAGTGCACAAACTACGCATACGATAAGCTGGTTTATGGGAGTTCCGTCGAGTCAGACGACCATGACTATAGAGGTGGGCGATACTGTTAAATGGACTTGGGATGATACTGCGCCACATACAGTAACCAGCCAGGCAGGCGGAGCAGAATCGTTTAACAGTGGTACGCTTACGGGGAATGATAAAGAGTTTTCTCATACTTTTACAGTAGAAGGAAGCACCTCTTATCGTTGTAATATTCATGCTTCCATGCAAGGCACTATTACTGTACAAAGTGTTGCCGCAGTAGGTGATAACAAGGTTATTGATTTTCAATACTATCCTAATCCCGTTACTGATGTTTTAACGATAACTTCGGGTAATATTATAAACAAAGTTACTGTATATGATATGACAGGAAGAGTTATTATGACAAGTACTGCTGATACTCCTAATGTAAAAATATATATGGACTCTTTTGTAGCCGGTACTTATATTGTTACTGTAAACAGCGAAAAAGCATCAAAAAATATTACAGTAGTAAAAAAGTAAATAAATGTGTGTAATTCGAAAAAAGCCTGCTCTTTACTTTTAGAGCAGGCTTTTTGTTTTATACTATTTATTAAAGCGAAATTTATTCTTTAACAATTTTTGCAGCATGATGCCTGCCGCTTTCATCTTTTAGAATTAGCACATAAGTACCTGCCGAAAGTTCCTGTACAGGGATGCTTTTAGCAGTAACAGCCTGAGAAATTATCAATCTTCCTGAAAGGTCATAAACATAAGCATGTGTTATTGCTATGTTAGCATCAGTATTAAACTGTATTACATTTTTTACAGGGTTAGGATATATACTGAAGATGTTGCTGTTCACGTCATTTCTACCAAGTATAAAAGAACCTTCTGTTACCATTAAAGCCTCGTTAATATCAGGATTTTCAATAACATCTGTAATTCCCGAAGGCCATTTTACAACAACCCGGTCTATAGCGTCGGTTTGTCCAAGTCCAAAATGCGCATTCAGTGAGCCCATATATTCAAACCCGTCGCCACTCCTTATTTCCCGAATCATTTTATCATCTGGCGATGTATATACTTCTACACGCGCGCCAATACCGTTGCTGTTACTTTGCAATCCTTTAAGGTGAACTTTCAGCCAGTTGTTACCATTGTCATAGCCAAGGTGCAGTAAAGTACCATTCTGTATGTCAAGGAAACCGTCGTTGTTAAGGTCGCCTACAGGACCCGATCCCGGTGCTCCATCCGCGACAGTAAAAGTCATATCCCCATTGTTGTATAAAATATAATGACCGCCGCCAAGGATATCCAAATATCCGTCGTTGTTGAAATCGTGGGTTACATAATCCCTGCTGGTTCCGTTAAAAGTGTCCAGTCCTGATCCTTCGGTTATATTAGTAAACGTCCCGTCGCCATTATTTCTCATCAGTTTTTGGGAAAACAGCGATCCGTCAAGCCCGGCATTGCTGCCTACCAGTACGTCCATGTAGCCATCATTGTCAAAATCCCCCCATGCGCTCGACCACGCCTGGTGGTAGTCAGCAAAGTCCATTTCCTGAGCTACGTTCGTAAAGGTTCCGTCCCCGTTATTTCGGTGCAGTTCATCTTTGGCAGCATCATTATTTGCGCCCCTGCATTTTGCAATAAACAAATCCATGTCGCCATCATTGTCATAATCCGTCCATAACGAGGCATAATTGCCACCGGAAACATATGTTCCGAGGTCGGGCGAACCATCGAGGCCACTACGCTTAAACTCACCGCCTCCGGCGCCATCGTTCAAGAAATATACGTTAGGTGCATTATCATCGCATATAAAGGCATCCAGCTCGCCATCATTGTTTATGTCTACAAAGTTGGTACGCTGTGAAAGGAAACTGTCAGGTGTTTCAAGTTTTGTGCTAAATGCCGTTCCGGTATTGTTAGATATCATTATCGCTGCTCCGTTACCGCTGCCATACAGCAAGTCGTTATACCCATCCTTATTGTAGTCTCCCGCAGCTATGCTCCAGCTAGGCGAAATAACCGAGTTTTGGGCAGGAACATCTACAGGTGTAAAGCCACTCTCTGTCTGGTACAGTATGTGCACTACGCCGTCATCCACACCTACAATGTCATCAAGGTAGTCGCCATTCATGTCTGCCACACAACTCAGAGTTCCGCTTATCGTTACAGATTGCTGCGTAAAGGCCGGTGCAACGAACTCTGCTTCTGTAAGGGTAAATGAAAAGTTTGTACTGCTCCAGTTGTTGTCAAAAGCAATATAGTAGGTAACTCCGGCTTCAGCGGTAAAGGTGGCAATTGCACTATAGTCAGGAGCACCTCCGCTATCATCATCGCCGCCTACGCATGTTAAAGAGCCACAGGAGCCTGAATAAATGTGTACCCTGGTGTCCTCTCCCGATGCTGCCGTGCTTACAGTTACTGTATAAAGCTCCGTAGGGGTATAGGCAAACCATGCACCCATGTCCGGGTCGTTATTCTGCCCTGCAGTGCATATGGGTGTAGGGATCTGGCTACCTGCAGAAAATGACACTGCGGTCGTGCCGGCTTCTACCGATTGGGCATTCTGGCAGTTTTGTTGTGCCATTAATACAATCGGTCCCAGCAATAAGGAGACAAGGGTAAAAACTTTTTTCATATAGTTATTTTTTTTAGTAGTTAATGTTATTAGTTAATATTATGGGCAAGGGCTGTCCATAGAATTTATCCATTCGGTTATCATTGTTACTGCTTCTTCATGCATGATTGTCCTGCCTAATATTGGCATCCTTTCATTCGGGGCGACTGATTTTATTCTGTAGGCCAATGCTGAACGCAATGAGTTTTTCCTTGCAATAATATAGGTAAGCGACGGATTGATGTTATCCTGCGGCGGAACACAAATGCCAAGGTTCTGCGAATTGCCTGTTTCGCTGAATGCAAAGCGCATTGACATGTAGTCGCAGTGCGAATTTTCCCTGTGGCAGTGTGCGCAGTTAATGTCTATGTACGAGCGAACTCTTAACTCTAATGGTTGTGAGGTATCTGTCCAGTCTATAGTACTCACTATATCAGCGGGGAGGTTATCTTGCAGGTAGCCTTCCTGAATCCATTTGCTTAACTGATTAGCACTCCCATCGCTGTAAGTAAACATCTTGTTTAGGTTTTGGGGTTTAGGTCCAATAGGTATAGGCGTATCGTTGGTTTTATGGCAGGTAAGACACTCTGCTGCCGAAGGTATTTGGTAATCGGCGGACTTGGTTGTGCCGTTTTCGCTCCAAGATATGTTGGTGTAGCCGCCATCCATATCCAAAACAGCTTCGGTCTGATCCTCATTCCAAATGTAATTGGCAAAAATCCAGGCATCCCCTTTTTTTATCAGTAACCGGGTTTCAATAATACGTGTAGTGTTGGCAGGCAGTACATTGTCATAATAAAATGTTTTTATCAGTACCGTACCGACAGGAAAGTCAAGAATCTCTGAGTCGCCTGTATATGTTGCGCTTACTCCTTCCGGCATCCAAATAAAGCGCTTTTTGTGGGCATAATCTGTAAATAGTCCGCTGTTCAGGTCATAAGGCAATACTTTATAAGTCGGCTCCTGGTTTTTCATTTCCCCTTCAAAAAATTTATACTCAGATAATTTCTCGTAAGGAACGGTCGCAAGATCTACCACCACAGGCGATACAGGATCGGGTATTTCGGTATAATTATCGCCGTCGTCCGTTCCGCAAGAGGTAAGTAATATGAAAAAAGTTAAAAAAAGTAAAGTTTTTAAGTATTTGTGTTTTTTCATGTATTTATCCCATATTTTGTATTAAATGATAACAAATATAAAATAAAAAACCCTACTTTATTTTTTTTAACATAAAAAGATATGTTTGTTTTTTTTGCCGTATAATCAGGTAAAATGTTAAATTTAAAAGAATTATGGGCAAATTGTTTCCATGTTTTCAATCCAGTCTGTAATAAGCTGTAAACCTTCACGATGTGTTACAGTACGACCTAAAGGCGGCATCATTTCGGCTGCCGATGTTTCTTTTATTCTGAAGTGCATTAAAGAACTTCTTACATCCTGTCCGGATACAATATATTCTTGACCGCCACTTGCAAAATCTACAGGCTCGATGCAAACTCCCAAATTAGCAGGGAGCGCGCTTTGGCTGAACGACAGTTCCATAGGGGTATAGTCGCACGAAGCGCCTGCACTGTGGCAATGGGCACAATTAATATCAAGATAAGACCTTACTCTGATTTCGAGGGGATAGCTCTCGTCTGTCCAATCAACAGAGGAAACTATATTTTGAGGTTTGGTGTCCAGAAAACCTTCCTCAATCCATTTATCCAACTGGTTTTTTAGACCGTCGGTATAGTTAAATGATTTGTTAAGATTTTGAGGCTTTACACCTATCGGGGTATAAGTTTCGTTAATGGTATGGCACAAAGTACAATCTTCTGTAGATGGTATTTTGTAGTTGGTAGTTGTAACTGCACCGTTTTGATACCGGTTTATAGTAGTAGTTATACTTTGGGTATTTAATACAGCTTCCGTTTGCTCATCATTCCACACATAATTAACAAATATCCAGCCTTCTGCTTTTTTTATCATTATGCGCGTTTCTATTATCCGGGTAGTATTATCGGGAGCAACGCCATCATAATAAAAATTCTTTATCAACACTGTGCCAACGGGAAATATAGGTATTTTTCCATCGGCTGTATAAGTAGCTTTTGTGCCTTTAGGCATCCAGATGAATCTTTTTTTCTCGGCATAGTCAGTAAAAAGGCTACTGTTAAGGTCATAAGGTATCACCTTATATACAGGTTGTAAATTTTTAAGTTCGCCTTCAAAAAAGTTATATTCTGATAGGGTAGTATAGGGTACAGCATTAAGGTCTAACACTACGGGAGACTCTTCGGGTATCTCAATATAGGTATCGGAATCATCAGACCCGCAGGAAGATAATGTAGTTGTGAGGACAACGAATAATAGTGATATGAAGAAGTAGTTGTGTTTCATGGTTTACAATATAACAGAAACAAATATAAAATAATTTAACAACTATAGTATATTATTACTACCTCTCTATCTCAATCATTACATTCAGTACTTTTAATGCTTCATAAGCTTCGGGAGAGGTATGGTCAAAATTCTCTGTGTTTTCGTAATGTCGTTTTCTGGAATCAATACGTTTTATCGCTTTATGAAACCTGCGAATTTCTTCCATAGATGTTATAAGCGGGCGCGGTACATTAACGCTTACCCCTTTATCATCTTTGGCTACCATAGTAAAATAGGATGAGTTGCAATGTTTTATTTTACCGGTTTGTATGTTCTCAGAGGTTACCCGTATGCCTACTACCATAGAGCTGTTACCCACATAGTTAACCGATGCTTTCATAGTTACCAGTTCGCCCACATCTATAGGGTTTAAAAAATCTACTTTATCTACTGATGCGGTAACGCAGTACTTACCGGAGTATTTAGATGCTGAAGCAAATGCTATCTGATCCATCAGCATCAGGATATACCCTCCGTGTATCTTACCGCTGAAGTTGGTATGCGAAGGCAGCATCAATTCGGATATTGTTATGCGTGATGTGCTTAGTTTTTTGTAGCCATTATCCATTTTTATGGGTTTAATAGGTTATCGGTATCATCTTCCGTGCTTTGCTCATCATTTTGCAAGGCACGGTTCACTATATTTTCGGGTAGCGATTTTTTTGCTTTTGCTCCCATTTTTTTCAGTTTGCCTATACTGGTTATAATGTTGCCACGTCCGCCTACCAGCTTACCCATAGCCCCTTCATAGGCTTTTTTACCTTCGTCCATACGTTTGCCTACCATGATAAGATCTTCGGTAAACCCGACAAATTTGTCATATAGTGCCCCTGCTTGTCGTGCTATCTCGTAGGCATTTTCCTGTTGTTTTTGGTTGGTCCACATACTATCTATAGTACGCAGGGTAGCCAGCAGGGTACTTGGCGTTACTATTACAATATTGCGTTCAAAGGCTTTATTGTACAATGTGGTATCTTCATTCAGCGCACTGGCAAAAGCCGATTCTATAGGAATGAAAAGCAATACAAAATCAGGGCTTTCCATTTTATATAAATCCTGATAATTTTTTTCGCCCAGCTGGTCTATATGGCGTTTTATAGAGTTTACGTGCTCTTTTAAATAAACCAATCGCAATGGGTCGTCCTCTTCATTCACATAGCGTTCATAAGCCACAAGCGACACTTTGCTATCTACTACCATTTTTTTGCCGTCGGGCAGGTTTATCACTACATCGGGCAGTACACGCGCGCCTTCTTCGTTAGTATGGCTTTGCTGTACAAAATATTCGCGGTCTTTTTCCAGTCCCGATTTTTCCAGTACACGTTCCAGTATCAACTCGCCCCAGTTACCCTGCATTTTACTGTCACCTTTTAATGCTTTGGTAAGGTTGAGTGTTTCGCGGCTCATTTGCTCGTTCATTTTACTAAGTCCCACTATTTGTTCGCGCAGCGCGGCATGGTAGTCAATACTTTCTTTGTGGGTGCTTTCTACTTTACTTTCAAAAAGCTGTATTTTTTCCTGTAATGGCGATAGTATATTTTTTATGTTTTCGCGGTTTTGTTCGGTAAATTTGGTCGATTTCTCGTCCAGTATTTTGTTGGCAAGATTTTCAAATTCTTTGGTGAATTTTTCACGCAGTTCTTCGGTTTCCTGACGCTGTTCTCTAACGCGCTCCATCAGGTTGTCAAAATCCGTTTCCTTTTTAGTGAGTTGTATAGCAAGAGAGTCTTTTGCCATACGCAGGTCATTGCGCTCTTCCTGTAGTTGTAGTATTTGTTTTTCTATTATTAGCTTTTCATTCGTAAACTGCTGTTTCAGTTGTTCTATCTGTAAGCTAAGGCTGTTGTTGCGCTCTTCGAGTACTTTTTTATCGGAAGCCGATTTTGAGGAAAAAACAATTTTGCCAATAAAAGTTCCTATGGCAAGGGCTATTACAAAAGCGAGTAGTAAGGTTATGGTTTCGGGCATTGATGAAGTTTTTGCTGAAGTGTAAAAATAAGCAAAATATCGGAAAGGAATTTATATCATTAATGGTAAGAAGTATTTTATATATTTGGATAATACTTAATCATATTTAATGAGCGATAATTTTACTTCTTTCAGGAAATATCCTGATGCATCTCAAGCCAAAGGATTGGAGCAGTTTTTGAGCGATAACAATATTGAGTGTCTTTATATTGATAATTCGCCCCGCTTAGGTACTGCTTTTGGTGGGGAAATGCAAAAAGAATATGAAATTCAGATACAACAACCTGATTTTGAAAAAGCTACATTACTACTCGAAGAACTGGCTAAGGAAGAAGTTAACCAGCTCCCGGATGATTACTATCTGCTGGAGTTTACGGATGAGGAATTGATTGATGTTGTAGTAAAGAAGGATGAGTGGAACGAGTTTGATTATTTACTGGCTATACGACTGCTTAAAGAGCGCGGTAAAACAATAGATGAAGAACTTATAACCTCATTAAACAAAAGGCGTATTGAAGACCTTGCTAAACCGGAAAGTGACCAAACCGCATGGATAATTGCAGGTTATGCATTTGCCCTTATGGGTGGACTTTTAGGCTTGATAACGGGTTATGTAATTTGGACTGCTGATAAGACACTTCCTAATGGTGAAAAAGTTTATACTTATTCTAAGTGCGACAGGAAACATGGTAAGCGCATTGTGATACTGTCAGTGATTGTATTACCGGTTTTAGTTGCCTATAGAGTATTTAAATAATAGAATATGATTAAAACATTATACATCTATTAACATACAGCTTTCTTTCATATCACTATTCTTTATTAGATTTGTAAATAAACTCTTAAATTTATGAATCTGAAAGTAATAGCATTTGATGCAGATGACACCCTATTTATAAACGAACCTTACTTTGAAGAAACCGAAAAAAAATTCTGCGGTATTATGGAAGACTACCTGTCGCACCAAAGTATATCGCAGGAGCTTTTTACTACTCAAATAAACAATTTACCCTTATACGGTTATGGTATTAAGGGGTATATACTTAGTATGATAGAAGCTGCCGTAAAAATTTCGGAAGGTACTTTGACTGTAAACAGCATACAAAAAATAATAAACCTCGGTAAAGAACTAACTCAAAAACCCATTGTACTACTCGAAGGGGTAGAACAAACCCTTAGTGCATTACAAGGGCATTATAAACTGGTAGTAGCAACAAAAGGCGACCTAAAGGACCAACACCGAAAACTGCACGACTCCGGGTTAGGGCATTATTTTCACCATATTGAAGTGATGTCTGATAAAAAGGCAATAGATTACCGAAAACTAATAAAAAGGCTGGATATTGTTCCTGAAGAGTTTTATATGATAGGCAATTCATTAAAATCGGATGTTTTACCTGTATTGGAAATTGGCGGTCATGCCTGCCATGTGCCTTTCCATACCACATGGGCACACGAGATGATTGACCACAATGTTGAACATGAAAACTTTAGTGAAATAGCGAATATAACCGAAGTGCTGTCATTATTATTGCCCAAAAGTGCCTAACAAGTAAATGCTTAGTAAATATGTCACAAAAACAGAATTATAAAAACCACATACGGTTTTATCCGCCGCATCACTTTGTATTTTATCCGTTGATGCTGATTTTGCTTGCTGCAACAGCTTATTACGCATCAAAAAGTGAAGAGTATAAGCAGCTATGGTTGTTTATGGGAATGCTTACGGTTGCGGTTATTTGGTTGTCATTTATGTTACGACAGCATTATGCTCTAACATTGCAAAACCGGCTGGTAATGCTCGAAATGCGCTACCGTTACTTTGTTTTAACGGGAAAACGTTTAGAACTTTTGGAAGATAAATTATCACAAGGTCAGATTTTTGCACTGCGTTTTGCTCCTGATGAAGAACTTGTTATACTGATTGATAAAGCAGTAAACGAAAACCTTTCGCCCAATGCGATTAAAAAGTCAATTAAAAACTGGCGGGCTGATAACCGTAGAGTATAAGGCAATGGTTTTACAGTACTGTAAAACCATTTTTGTTTTTATCGAACACAATACTGCTATCTGTAAATAGTGTATCGAATACATTACTTTCTATAAGTTTTTCAGGAGTGTTTTGTACAGTACCTTCGGGTGTCATTACAATAATTTCGTCACTAAGCTGTAACGCAAGGTCAAGGTCGTGCGTAGAGTAAAGAATACTTTTACCTGTTTTCTCGGTAAGCTGTTTTAACAGTCGCAGCAGGCTCACTTTGTGCAACAGGTCGAGGTGGGTGGTAGGTTCGTCCAGTATTATTACGGGAGTATCCTGCGCTAATGCGCGTGCAATAAGCACGCTCTGTAACTGCCCGTCACTAACTTCATAATGTTTCTTATCCGCCAATGCTGTTAGCTGAGTCAGTGCTAAGGCTTCGTTTACTTTACTATCATCTTCGGGAGATAGCGTACCCAGCCAGTTCGTATAAGGCTGCCTGCCTAATGCGACCAATTCGTAAACAGTAAGGTTGCTTGGCGGTAAACCTTCTGTTAATACAATGCTGAGGTTTTGCGCCAGTTCTTTAGCCGTATAATTATTTATATTTTTTCCATTCAGGATTACTTCGCCTTTTAGCGGAAGTTGTATGCCCGTAAGGGTTCGTAACAATGTAGATTTACCAATACCATTTGCCCCGATAAGCGCAGTGAAACTGCCTGCTTTCAGGTTAATAGTCACGTCATTGGCAATTACCGTTTTAACTTTTTTATTAGTATAGCCAATACTTATTCCGTTTGCCGATACTATGATGTTATCTTTCTCCATAGCGATTGGTTTAACTGTATATTCCTTTTCTTTTTCGCAACAATAACCATATTACTATTGGCGCGCCTATTATAGAGGTTACTGCATTAATAGGCAACGTCAGGTCGCTGCCCGGTAGTTGTGTTATGGTATCGCACAGCAGCATTATCATTGCTCCGCATAATAATGTACCCCAAAATAATATTAAGTGATTGCTTGTCCTGAAAATCAACTTCACTATATGCGGTACGGCAAGCCCTATAAAGGCTATAGGCCCTGCAAAAGCCGTTATGCTTCCTGCCAACAGGCTGGTTGCCAGTATGATGATAAATCGTGTTTTGCTAAAGTTAATACCTAAACTTTTAGCATAGCGTTCGCCCAGCAGTAAAGCATTTAGAGGCTTTATACAAGCTGCTGCCAATATGATTCCCACGAAACAGACTATAGCTAAAATAGCTATGTTTTTCCATGAGATGCTGCCCAAACTGCCCATAGCCCAAAAGGTAAATTTTTGTAGCTGTTGTGCGGTACTAAAGTAGGTAAGCACACTTACTATAGCACCGGTAAAACTGCCGAACATTAAGCCTACTATTAATATTGCCATAGTATCTTTAAGCCGTTGGGCTACCAGCAATACTGCAAGCAGCACGGCAAAACTGCCCAATGTAGCCGCTATTATTATCCCATATGACGAGATGAATATACTGCCTAAAAATCCGGGCAATATCCCTGCACCCAATATAATAAAAGCTACCCCAAGGCTTGCGCCAGAGCTTAGCCCCAACACATAGGGCCCTGCCAGCGGGTTACGGAAAAGCGTTTGCATCAACAGTCCGCTTAATGATAAACCCATACCCACTATAATGGCGGTTATGGCTTTGGGCAGGCGGTAGTTGAGGATAATGTATTCCCAACTGTTTTTGGCAGCTTCGCCTCCCGCTAAGGTTTGTATCACATCTTTAAAAGGGATGTTTACCGACCCCAAGCTGAGATTGGCTAAAAAGAGGAGTACTAAGCCAATGCCCAGTGCCAAAAATAAAAATCGATATGGCTTTGTGTACTGCAATATGCTTTATTTTAGTTTTTCAAAAAAATGAAGTTCATAATCCGGCAACAATTCGGGGTGCAGTATTTTTACAAGATCTTTCAGTACCAGGTCGGGGCGGTTAGGGGCAACTTCATAATACAGTAAACCTCCAGTAGCTCCTGTTTTGGTAGCAAAAGAATATACCTGTTTATCCTGAAATGCTTTAAACTGCGCATAGTGCGGATTGTCGTTCACCATTTCGTGTAAGGATGTAAATTGAGAAGGACCAACCCAGTAATCAGCATTTTGGGCTTTATCCAATACCGTTTCGAATGATAGGGTATGGCTGCCTGTTCCGTCAGAATCTGCCCAAAGGTACTCTGCATGCGCATCTTTCATAAACAATGCGCCCCAACTTCCGCCTTGCGGCAAATACCAATGATCCTGATACATTGCCCCGCTAAGCACAGTAGGGGTATTTTTTGCATTTTTTGCTATGTTTTGCGCATATTTATAATCTTTTTCAATTGTATTGAATATGCTGTCCGCTTTTTCCTGTAAACCGTATAGCTCTCCGAAAAATTTAATCCACTCGGCTTTCCCTAATGGCGATTGCTCTGTCCAGTCGCCGTTATATAATACTTTTGTGCCTGTTTCTTCCAGAGTACTCAGGGTTTTATTATCACCACTTATACTAAATCCTACCACCGCATCGGGCGAGAGGTCTATCATTACTTCGGTATTCAGGCTTTCGTTAGCTCCCGCTTCGCGTACCTTGCCGGCATCAATTCGCGCCCTTGTTTTTTCAGATGAAATATAATTCGTTCCGGGAAAGCCTACCAATGAGTTTTCAACGCCCAACATTTCTAAAGATGGTATGTGTGTAGTTGAGGTTACCACTACGGTTTTTATAGGTACAGGTATGATACTATATTGGCTGAGGCTGTCGGGTATTGTTACCCCTTTTTGCTGCATTACATAGGTAAAACCTTTTTCGGCATCAGGCCAAGGGGCGGTTACTTTTACTACAGAATAACCATCATACCGATAAATCTCTAATCCGCTGGCATGCGTTACAATGTTAGTAGCTGTTGTTATGTTGTCTGTCTTGTCGTTTTGCTGCTTTTTACAACCAAAGGCAGTTAGCAATACAATAATCAGTAATGTAGTAGTAAGCTTTTTCATAAAAAATATTCAACAGTTGCAAATGTATAAATTAAATATTTCAATATAAATCCTATATTTGTGCCGACTTTAGGTTGTGGCGGTTTTTCATTTCGTCACATTAAAAGGGAATCAGGTTAAACACCTGAGCTGTTCCCGCAACTGTAAGCTTATCCCGATAAGGGAGGCTGTTGTTAACTGCATACCACTGTAGCGCAAGCTATGGGAAGGTGAACAACAGTACGCAAGCCAGGAGACCTGCCTTTAGTTATAACGAATATCGAACCTTCGGGAAAAAAGGTTCTGCGATTTATGACTTTAAAAAAATTATTTTTCATTGCTCCGCTACTGTTGTGCCAATACCTTTGTGCGCAAAACGATACTATTACCCAATTGCAGGAGGTAGTACTATCCGACACGCAACTGCGCGATTATTCCAACTCACAATCGGTACAACAACTTAACGATTCGGTTATTGCCTTAAATCCTGCTTCGCTGGGAGCGTTACTCAACTATAATACGGTTATTTATTTTAAAGAAAACGGGCTGGGCATGGTGTCTTCGCCCTCGTTTCGCGGCACTACGGCACAGCAAACGGCGGTACTATGGAACGGTATCAACATCAACTCGCAACTGAATGGGCAAACTGACTTTAATATTATCAATGCAACCGACTTCAACTCGGTTAGCGTTAGGGCAGGAGGAGGCAGTGTTATTTATGGTAGCAGTGCTATTGGGGGTAGTATTCATTTGAATAACGATTTATCTTTTGATAATACAATACACAACACGCTTTTAGTAAAGTATGGAAGCTACAATACCGTAAATGCCAATTATAACTTTAAGGCTTCTACCCGTAAATTCAGCAGTGATGTAAGCATCAGCCGAAACAATTCCGATAACGATTATGAGTATCCTGATTCGGATATAAAAAACGAAAACGGGCAGTATTATAATACCAGCTATAATGCCGCTTTTGGGTATAAAATCAACGAAAAGAATATATTACGCCTGTATAGTTTTGTGTATGATGGCGAAAGGCATTTTTCGCGTACGCTTGTCGCGCCTTCGCATAGTAAATATCGTGATATCAATTCGAGAAACTTACTGGAGTGGTTAGGGCTATACGGGCGTTTTACGTCTAAGCTAAAAGCAGCTTTGCTTACCGAGCATTATAAGTATTATGCGCGAGGTAATGCCAATTATACTTTCGGCAAGGTAAACACATGGCTGGGAACGTATGATTTGGCTTACAATATTACAGATAACTTAAAAATAAACACATTACTTAACTATACCCATAACAAAGGCGATGGTTCGGATATTGAGGCTAAGGAGCGTAACATCGGCTCGGGAAGTGTGTTGTTACAACATAGCGTTACCGAAAAGCTCCAATATGAAGTAGGCGTTCGCAAAGAGATTACCGATGTTTATGAAAGTCCTGTACTATTTTCGTTTGGAGGGAGCTATGATGTGGCTGAATTTTATACCGTAAAAGTAAACACCTCACGCAATTTCCGCATCCCTACTTTTAATGACCTGTACTGGCAGGGTAGTGGTAATCCTGACTTAAAGCCTGAAAGTTCGTATCAGGCAGAGGTAGGAAATGAATTCAAGGCTAAAAACTTCAAATTTACCCTTACGGGATATTATATAAAGCTACGCGATATGCTGCGCTGGATACCTGTAAATAATGTGTGGCGACCTGAAAATGTAGGTAAAGTAAATACCTATGGCGCAGAATCTCTTATAAACTGGCAAAAAACTATTGGCAATAGCCGTTTCGTTTTTGACGGTACGTATGCCTATACCGTTTCGCGTGAAGATGGCAATAGCAACCAACTTATTTATGTGCCGTTTCATAAAGCTACGGCTTCATTGGCATATTCTTATAAAAATATCTCGGCATACTATCGCCATTTGTACAATGGTAAAGTGTTTTATACCTCTGATAACAGTTCCCAAATTGATGCTTATAACGTTTCCACACTTGGTGCGGAATATCATTTTAAACTGATGCGGGGGCTGGATATAGGCGCGCAGGTGCATAACCTATGGGACAAGGCTTACCAAAATGTAACCATGCGCCCCATGCCGGGACGAAATTATACTATGTACCTTAATTTTAAATTCTAATCATAACATGAAACTTAACAAACTAATTGTAACAGTATTTGCAGGAGCATTCTTTTTCGCTTCTTGTAGTAGTGATGATGATTCATCTGACAATGAGCCGAAAGGGGCTTATGATAACGGCTTATTAATACTAAACGAAGGCGGTTTTAATGCCGGCAATGCATCGGTATCATTCCTTTCAGAGGCTAACGAATTGGAAAATAATGTATTTTCTACCGTTAACGGTGGTGCGCTGTTGGGCGATACAGGGCAGGATATAGGCTTGCATGGCGACTATGCTTACATTGTGGTAAACAACTCACACAAAATTGAAGTAGTAAACCGTTATACTTTTGAGAAAGTAGTAACAGTTACCGCAGGGCTTGACAACCCGAGATATATTGCTTTTTCGGGTAATAAAGGGTATGTAACCAACTGGGGCGATCCTACTGATGCAACAGATGACTATGTTGCGGTATTAGATTTATCTACTAATACAATTACATCAAATATTGGTGTAGCAGAAGGTCCTGAAGTTATTACTGAAAATAACGGTAAGCTATATGTAGCTCACAAAGGGGGCTATGGTTTTGGTAATACGGTTAGTGTAATAAACGCTTCGAGCAATACTTTTGAAATTGCCGTAACGGTAGGCGATGTGCCCAACAGCCTTGCAGTTGAAGACGACAGACTATATGTAATGAGCGAAGGGTTACCATCATGGGCAGGTACGGAGACAGGCGGGGAGCTAACGGTTGTTAACCTGTCTAATAACACCGTTTCAGGAAACTACACTTTTGCAGATACAGCACATCCTGCTAATCTTGTTATAGAGGATGATAAATTATATTATACTGTAGATGACGGTATTTATAGCATGGATGTTACTGCTGCCGCTTTGCCAACTGCGCCGTTATTTACTACAACAGCACAGGGTGTATATGGCGTATATTCTTTTGAGGTAAAAGACGATAAAGTATATGTAGGCGATGCTATGGATTATAATTCTAACGGTAAAGTGTATGTCTACTCTATTACAGGATCGATAGAACAATCATTTACCGTAGGGGTAATACCGGCAGGCTTTTATTTTAATGATTAATTGTTTTGTTTAAGTAAGTATCCTGTATAATACATCCACATACAGGTGAAAATGAAAAGAGTGGCGAAAGCCACTCTTTTTTATTGTAATTATTGTAAATTCTTTATCAGATTAAAGCCTCCTTCAGGAACATCATCTACATACATTTCAGTACCAAAACGACGTATGCTTTTAGAGTCTTTAATTAATTTATGGGTATCATCGGTATATAGTGTAAACCTGCCGTTACCTGTTATATCGGCTATTGCTGCTGCAAATAGAGGCTCATTAGGGTTGCCTATCATACCCAAATTTCCAAAATCTTCCCTAATTTCTATATTAGGATTTATACCCTGCTCATAGTCGCCAAAATTATTTTTGTTTACTATTTTCAGTACAATAGGCTGCATGGCATAGGTATGCACACCGCTGCGGTCGTTTCTTGAAAAATCCCGAGAATCGTATAAGGTAACCGATCCTACATTTTTACCGGTAGTAACATCGCCTATAACCACTACGTCGATATAAGGTTTAAGGCAGTTTATAATTAACTCACTTGCCGAAGCGGTAGAGCGCGTAGTAAGTATATATACCCTGTTAAGATTAAGACTGTTTATTGCAGCGCCGTTAGATAATTTATCGGTAAAATTGTTTACTAATACTCCCGGATTACTGCTTTCATAATATTCCTGCAGTTTAGAATTCCATTGCTCTTTAGAAAATAACTCTCCGTTAAATTGTCCTGTAATCATGCTGGCAAGGTAGGTAGCTGTTTGTACAGATCCGCCAGAGTTATATCGTAAATCCAGTACCAATTCATTAACACCTTGCCCTGCCAGTTGTCCAAAGGCTGCATTAAGCTCTTCATCATAGTTACTGAAAAAACCGTTGTACATAAAGTAGCCTATTACATGCTCATCTTCGGTAACAACATTGGTAGTATATACCGGGTTTTCTGCATATTCGGTTTTTATCAGGGCAACCTCTTCGCCGTTCGGTACAATTTGTCCATCAACATAATCCGCAAGGTTCAGGGTATAAGAGTTTTCACTTAGCAACGCCTGATAATTACTCTCGTTTAGCGGAGTACCGTTTATGGCATAAAAAATATCCCCACGCTGTATATCCTTTGTCGATGCATCCGAGTTAGGCAGTATATAACGAACATATCCAAAAATACTGGTTTGGCTTTCATCAGTATATACAAGTCCAAACTCTACACCATTACTTGTAGAAACGCCTTGCAGTGCATTTTCTAAAACCCTGTAATCAGGAAACAGCACACTAAAACGGTCTGTAGTTCCGGGCTCGTACAGCAGATTTTGAAACAGCGACTCCGGGCTGGAAAAACCTTCAAGGTATGTGTTGAGTTGTGCCTGATTCCCGAAACGGTCATCATCAAGTTCCGGCACTTGTTCCTGCCATAAGTAATATAAGTTTAAGCCTTTCCATATAAAATCGTTAACAGGAACGGCATTATCATCCATATCTTCACAACTCTGAAAGGTTAACGATGTAACCATGAGTAGAGCCAGCAGTAATCCTATCTTTTTCATTAATTGCAATTATTGTTTCTTAATATAAAAACGTAAATTTAATATATTTAATATAATATGTAACAAAAAATTATACCGTTCGTCTTCCTTTTGTTAACGGTAAACAAACCACGCCCGATAAATGAATCAGTCAGAGTTCATAAAAGTAACAAATACCTTTAAAGATAGGATGTTTCGATTGGCAAAACGCCTTTTGATAAGTACCGAAGAGGCTGAGGATGCCACACAGGAGGTATTGGTGAGGCTTTGGAAGAACAGGGGTAAGCTGGATACCTATTCGAGTGTGGAGGCATTGGCAATAACGATAACAAAAAATTATTGTTTGGATCAGTTGAAATCAAAACGGGCTACAGAGATGCGTATAGTGCATTCTAATTTTACTGACAGGCAAGCCGGTTTGGAAAAACAGGCTGAAGATCGTGATAGCTGGAGTTGGGTAGAAAAAATTATGGAAACCCTGCCTGAACAGCAAAAAATAATAATACAAATGCGCGATGTGGAACAATATGAGTTTGAAGAAATCGCCAAAATGATGGATATGACCGAAACGGCTGTGCGAGTAGCCCTTTCGAGAGCAAGAAAAACGATTAGAGAAGAGCTTACAAAAAAACATAGCTATGGAATTGAAAGAAATTGAAAAATTACTGGAAAAATATTTTGATGCAGCAACCAGTACTGCCGAGGAGAATAGACTTAAAAACTATTTTTCATCTCCTGATGTGGCGCCCCATTTGGAGCAGTACCGACCTATGTTTGGATATTTTGCCCGGCAGGCAACAGAAAAATTTGAGAAAACCGTACCACTAAAACCCGGAAAACGATATGTAGCGTGGTTATCGGTAGCAGCAAGTTTTATTGTTATGCTTGGTCTTTATACACTATTCCTTACTCCGCAAACTCCTAAAGCAGGAGAGCTGGGTACTTATGATGATCCTGAAGTAGCTTTCAGAGAAACTCAAAAAGCACTTAACATGCTTTCCAGACAGATTAATGTGGGGGTAACAGGTGCAGCGTATTTAGGCGAATATGAGAAATCTAAAAACAGAATTTTTAAAGACAACAAAAAATGAAAAAAATTATAATTACAGCAATACTGGCAGCCATGCCGTTTGCTACCTTTGCCCAGACAGATTTTGATAAATTTCAGGATCAGGAAGGCATTGACGGATTAGTGATTAATGAAAACCTGATAAACATCCTTAACTATATAAAAATTTCGGATGGCGTGAAGCAGGCAGAGCCTTATCTGAACAACATAAAGGAAACAGAAAGTTTTAGGGTGTTTACCACATCAGAAAAAAAGCATTCTAAAGAAATGAAGAAAACGGTAAAATCGTATCTTAAGAAGCATCCTATGGAGCAAGTTGTAGCTGTAAATGATAAAGGTACAAAAGTGAATGTTTACATGACCACCAGTGAAAAGAGCTCACAAATAAGAGAGTTGATTGTTTTTACCGAAAATGAGAAGGATGATGAGGTTGTACTTGTCTCTTTTATAGGAAATGTAGATTTGGAGGATAAAAAAGTAAATTAGTAAATTAACAAAACACAGAATAAAGATAATAAAGATGAAAAAGATATTAATTGCATTTGTACTACTACTTATGCCTTCACTATTCTTTGCACAGTCAGCATTCGACAAGTTTGATGGTAAGGATGGCGTGACAGCTATTATAGTGAGCAAAAAAATGTTTGAATTGATGGGCAATGTAGAGATGGATAAAAACAATAAGGATGCCCAACAATATTTTGACCTGATTAAAAAGCTGGATAACCTGAAGATATTTACCACATCTGACGGTAAAGCCATAGCCGATATGAAAACGACTGTAGCGGCTTACCTGAAAAAGTACCCGCTGGAGGAGTTGATGCGTGTTAACGACAGCGGTAAGATTATCAAAATATACGTTAAATCGGGCAGTACGTCATCGCAGGTAAAAGAGCTATTGATGTTCATAGAAGGCGGAGGTAAGGATGAAACAGTGTTAATGACACTTACAGGTAATTTTGACTTGAGTGAAATAACGATACTTACTGATAAAATGAATTTACCAGGAGGTAACCACCTCAGGAAAGCATCTAAAAAATCGTAACTATGAAAAAGGTATTTTTTATAGCCGGTTTGCTATTAGTAATGTTGTCATCTTGTGATAATAAACCATCACTGCAAAAATATTTTGTAGAAAAGTCGCAAACTAAAAACTTTGTAGCACTTGATATTGCACCAAATTTTGTAGATACCGACAGTATTAAGCTCTCAGCCGATGAGAAAGCAGCACTGCAATCGCTAAAAAAACTGAATATACTTATTTTTGAAAACGATTCTTTAAATACTCAGTTGTATAAAACAGAGCAAAACAATGTAAAGAATTTATTGAAAGATGAGCAGTATGAAGAGTTGATGCGCTACGGCTCTAACAACGAAGGTGTTTGCATATATGCCGTTGGTAAAGATGTACATATTGATGAGTTTGTATTGTTTATGCACCGGCAAGATAATGGCTTTGGCGTAGTACGCCTGTTGGGCGATGACATGAATCCTAATAATATCATGACAATGATGCAGTTATTGCAAAAAGGAAATTTAAACCTGGAGCAGCTTGAGCCATTGAAGGATATAATGAAGAAATAATCAGAAAATAATAAAGGTTAATTGTAAGTTTATCCCCGAAAGAATTTTTCTTTCGGGGATGTTTTTTTACAGTATATTATTTCTTAAAATATTTAAAAGGCACAATGAGCATCCCGAAGCATTCGCCCTTATTTTTGCCCAAATGCTTATGGTGCATTTTGTGTGCCCTGCGTACTGCTTTGGCATATCGGTTATTGGCGTTTCGAAATATTTTAAAACGCTGGTGTATAAAAATATCATGCACTAAAAAGTAGGTAAGCCCATAGGCAAAAATGCCCAGCCCGATGGCAAGACCAATCTCTAAGATATTGTTTTGCCATAGTAAAAAGAAGCCGATACTTACCACTGCATAAAATATAAAAAAAGTATCGTTACGCTCAAACCAAGAGTCGTGGTCTTTACGGTGATGATCTTTATGCAAACTCCATAAAAAACCATGCATAACGTATTTATGGGTAAACCACGCCATAAATTCCATCATAAAAAATGTGAGGATAAAAACTATTATGTGAATGTAAAGTGCCATAAATTGTAAACTATATAATATTAAACCTGTAGTCGATATAACATTTTGCCAACAGCCCTAATTTTTGATAATCGGGTACACGAATGCGTGTTGATTTAATTTTGACCGAAGGTGTACTTTTCATTTTTTTTAGTAATTTCTTATAATATACATAGGCTGTATAAACGCCAAATTTAGCCTCGGTTGGCAGTTTTATAATTCCTTTAAACCCTTCATTCAGATCCGCTTCTATCTCTTCTACAATTTGTCTTTTTACCACATCATCCATTTCCTGAATATTCAAAGCAGGAAAATAGTTTCTGTCCAGTCCTTCGGTATCATCTTTCAGGTCGCGCAAAAAGTTTATTTTTTGGAATGCCGAACCCAGTCGCATTGCCGGTTGTTTCAGTTCTTCATATTTAGAATTATCGTTGCCCGTAAATACTTTAAGGCACATAAGCCCCACAACATCTGCCGATCCATAAATATAATCATTATATTCCGTAACACTCTTATAGTCTTTTTTGTATAAGTCCATTTTCATGCTGTCCATAAAACTGTTTATCAGTTCTCTCGGTATGTTATATTTGCTAGCAGTGTGCTGAAAGGCATTCAATACAGGATTTAGGCTGATACCGTCCTGCAATGCATTATCCAGGTCATTTTCAAAAAGTGAAAACAGTTTCTCTTTGTCATAATCATGAAAAGTATCGACTATCTCATCTGCAAAACGTACAAACCCGTATATATTATATATGTCCTGGCGTATGCGCGGTGAAAGCATCTTTACGGCAGAAGAAAAAGAAGTGCTGTATGCTTTGGTTACATTACGGCTGCACTGGCGGGATATTTCGTCAAAAATAGATTTCATATTGTTTCCTTTACGGTTACTTTTAGTTCTTTATTTAGTTGTTTCGCAATCAATCCGGCTACCAGCTTGCCCGAAATGAGCGCCGGTGGCACACCGGGTCCCGGTACGGTAAGCTGTCCTGTAAAGTAAAGGTTCTTTACTTTTGGGCTTTTTAGCTTAGGTCTTAAAAAAGCAGTTTGCAACAGCGTGTTAGCCAACCCGTATGCATTACCTTTATATGAATTGTAATCTTTTACAAAATCATTCACACAGTATGATTCGTTAAACAATATACTGCTTTTAACCTCTTGTCCCGTCAGTTTTTCTAACCGAGTTATTATTTTATCAAAATATTTTTTTCTTAACGCTTCATTATCCTCTATACCCGGGGCGAGCGGAATAAGGAATATGCCTGCCTCTTTGGTTAGTGGTGCGCTGTTCTCATCTGTTTTTGATGGGAAACTGGCATAAAACAAAGGCTCATCAGGCCACTTCGGGTTGTCGTATATATCCTGCGCGTGCACATCAAAATCAGTATCAAAAAATAATGTATGATGCTCAGCATTCTCAATTTTTTTATTAAAACCTACATAAAACAGTAATGAAGATGGTGCAAAAGTGCACTTGTTCCAATACTCCTCGCTGTATGTCCTGTAAGGCTTGTCGAGCAACGTTTCGGTATGATGATAGTCAGCGCCGCTCACAATAATATCGGCAGTAATCCTTTCACCATTTATTATCATCCATTTAGCTGTACCGCCTTCTATTCCTATTTTTTCTATTGTTGCATTGGTTTGTATAGTTACCCCCAGTGATTTAGCCAAGTTTTCCATGCCCTGTACCACACTATACATACCTCCTTCAGGATGCCATGTGCCCAATCCAAAATCAGCATAGTTCATAAAACTGTAAAACGAAGGCGTGTCAGACGGTTTTGCCCCAAGAAAAAGTACGGGAAATTCCAGTATCTGGATTAGTTTTTTACTTTTAAACTTCTTTCTTACATCGCGGGATATGTTACTGAAAAACTGCCCCAGTTTCATCATAGTTTTTGGAGTAACCAACTCTAATGGCGATTCTCCGGGTCTGTAAACCAAGTCTTTTATAGCAATATTATAATTGCTTTTTGCCTCGTTAAGAAAATCTTGCAGTGCTTTGCCGCTGCCCGGCTCTATAGCTTCAAAAGTATTGATGATGTTGTTAGGGTTATTCGCAATATCTACATAATCGTTTTGCCCGAAATATACCCGGTATGCCGGCGATAATTTTTTTATATTGTAATAATCATGTGGCTTTTTGCCAAAATCGGCAAAGAAACGCTCAAAAACATCGGGCATCCAGTACCAGGTAGGACCCATATCGAAAGTAAAGCCATCTTTTTTTAGTTGTCTTGCCCTTCCGCCTATGGTCATGTTTTTTTCATATATCGTTACATTGTGCCCTGCTTTGGCAAGATAGCATGCTGCGGATAGTGACGAAAAACCTGAACCTATTATTTTTATTTCTTTGCTCATTTGTTTATTAAAAATTCAAAATGATTAAACAATTAAAAGTTTTTATAAACTGTTTGAAAAATCATTTATGGTTTGGAATATTGATATTTTCGGATTTAATTTTGACTTATCTATGTAATTGCTGTTTCTCCCGAATATATACAATCTGGTGTTATTATCGTTCATAAGTTCTTCTTTTAAATCGTCTATATAATCGTTTATCTCTTCTATCGAAGGTTCTACTGTAATATAAGTTACATAAGTTATATTATCAAAGTGATTTTTAATGTCTTTGAGGCTGCTTATAGGAACACTCTCTCCAAGAAAAACAGATTTGCAACCATTCAATGCCAGTTCATAATTTATAAACATTAGTCCCAGTTCATGTATCTCATTTTCAGGTAAGTAAAGCACATAAGTTATATCTGTTTTTACCGGTGGTTGCAGTAGCAGCTTTTCAATATTCGATGCCAGTTTTTGTTTGATTAGGAAACTTATAAAATGCTCATGGGCAGGTGTTATAGTATTGGTTTGCCACAAAATACCTATTTCGGTAAGCAACGGAATAAAATATTCATAAAAAATATCTCTAAATGATTTTTCCTGCAACACTGCATTATAAGTGTTTAAAAAAAGCGCCTGATCGAAATTCATCATTGCCAGCTTAAAATTGTTCAACACATGGTTGGACATGTTTTTTTCTGAAAGCACTTCTTTTACCAGTATAGGCAGCCTTTCTTCCGGCATTTTTGATATGACGGATATTTTATACCCAAAATTGTGTAATGTGGATATATTAAGCAGTTTCTGCAAATTTTCAATATCATAAAAGCGAATATTTGTCTCGGTACGCATGGGTTCAAGAATATTATATCTTTTTTCCCAAATGCGAATGGTATGCGCTTTTATACCTGAAAGGTTTTCCAGATCGCGGATATTGAATTTTGTTTTTACTTTGTTCATTGTTTTTGTAAAAAGATTAAACAAATTTAGTTTAAAAAGTAATATGAATTTCCTTTTTTTACAAAAACTTATGATTATTTGTACTTTAACTATTTAAGGGTTATCATTTTTCGATATACCAGCCTGTATTTGTTATTAAATTTCGCGATGATGTTAATAAAAGCTAAACCCTTAATAACGAATGTTTTTTTTGTCGAAATAAAGTGTATTTTTGCAGCTTCAAAAAAAGAGAGATGACATCTATTAGAAACATTGCTATTATTGCTCACGTTGACCACGGTAAGACTACATTGGTTGACAAGATTATGTACCATTGCCAACTGTTTCGTGAAAACGAAAACACGGGCGATCTTATTCTGGATAACAACGACTTGGAGCGCGAGCGTGGTATAACCATTACTTCGAAAAACGTTTCGGTAATGTATAAGGGAACTAAAATTAATATCATAGATACTCCCGGTCACGCCGACTTTGGGGGAGAGGTAGAGCGCGTATTGAATATGGCAGACGGTGTTTGCCTTTTGGTTGATGCTTTTGAAGGACCAATGCCACAAACACGTTTTGTACTGCAAAAAGCTATTGACCTTGGTTTAAAGCCATGTGTGGTTATCAATAAGGTAGATAAAGAGAATTGTACTCCGGAAGAGGTACACGAAAAAGTGTTTGACCTTATGTTTGAATTGGGTGCAGAGGAGTGGCAACTTGATTTTCCGACTGTTTACGGTTCGGCAAAACAAAACTGGATGTCAACCGACTGGAAAGACAAAACCGAAAATATAGAGCCTTTACTGGATATGGTTGTAGCGCATGTACCTGCACCAAAAGTATCCGAAGGTACGCCGCAAATGCTTATTACATCACTTGACTTTTCGAGCTTTACAGGACGTATTGCCATAGGTCGTTTACAAAGAGGTGTGCTGAAAGAAGGAATGAACATATCGTTAGTAAAACGTGACGGTAAAATAATAAAATCTAAAATAAAAGAACTTCACACTTTTGAAGGTCTCGGACGTTTAAAAGTAAGCGAAGTAATAGCAGGAGACATTTGTGCTATTGTAGGTCTTGAAAGTTTTGAAATTGGTGATACGGTTGCCGATTTCGAAAATCCCGAGGCGCTTACTGCCATAGCCATTGATGAGCCTACCATGAGTATGCTTTTTACGATTAATGATTCGCCTTTCTTTGGTAAAGAAGGTAAATTCGTAACATCGCGCCACATTAAAGACAGGTTGGCGAAAGAACTTGAAAAAAACCTTGCACTTCGTGTTGCCGAAACGGACAGCGCAGATAAATTTATGGTATTTGGTCGTGGTGTACTGCACTTATCAGTACTTATAGAAACGATGAGAAGGGAAGGATATGAGTTACAAATAGGTCAGCCACAGGTTATCATCAAAGAAATTGACGGTAAAAAATGTGAACCTATTGAAGAGCTTACTATTGACTTGCCTGAAAATCTTTCCGGTCGTGCCGTAGAGTTTGTAACCATGAGAAAAGGGGAGATGCTGAGTATGGAGCCTAAAGGCGAGCGTATGATAGTTAAATTCCTTATCCCATCGCGTGGTATCATCGGGTTACGTAACCAGTTGCTTACTGCTACAGCAGGTGAGGCGATTATGACACACCGTTTTTTAGAATACCAACCCTTTAAAGGTGAGATACCGGGACGTATAAGCGGTTCGCTCATCTCTATGGAGAACGGTAAGGCAATACCTTATTCTATTGATAAATTACAGGACAGGGGTAAATTTTTTGTTGACCCTAATGAGGAAATTTATGAAGGACAGGTTATTGGTGAAAATTCACGTGGTGATGATATGACGGTAAACGTAACCAAAACTAAAAAGTTAAGTAACGTTCGTTCGTCAGGAGCTGATGATAAAGCAAGGATTATCCCTGCGGTTAAATTCTCACTGGAAGAAGCATTGGAGTATATACAAAAAGATGAATATGTAGAGGTTACACCAAAAAGCCTTCGTCTTCGTAAAATATACCTGAACGAAACTGACAGAAAGCGTTTTAAAATAGCGTAATTAATATAGTTAACAGTTTCCTGTTGACAGTTATTAAATAAAAATCCCCTTGCTTTTGGCAAGGGGATTTTTTTATAGATTAAAATCCTGTAATTATAACTTTTCTAAATTTTTATACCAATTACTATACCGGTCAAAATTATACTCTTTTAGGTACAAATAGGCATGATCCAACATGGTGTGAAAATCTGTTTCGGTACAATTTTTAAACTTTTCGGAGATACGCTTACCACCCCTGAAATAATCAAAATGCATAATACCGTTTTCAAAAATTTCAATGTTTACAGGGATATTACCAAAGTTTAGAAACACTTTCAAAAAAGCAATGTCATCATTTTTACCATAGCTATACAGATAATCAATACCTAAAGATTCAAATTTTGAAGAAAGTGTATCCTGAAATTTTTCGAAACCTTTATTAAAAATAAGGTTATGCAGGTTGTTGTTTTCTGTTTCCATAAATAAATTATCGCACCAAACTAAAATGTCCTTTCACGGTTCTGCCATCTTCAAGGTTAATAACATACCAGTAGTCGGTGGCAGGCAGTTTACGTCCGTTATAAATACCATCCCACCCAATACCGCCCGGATTTACGCCGGCAAGGAACTTACCGTAACGGTCTAAAATATAAACACGGCTGTTTGCATAAATTTCGGCACTGATGCCTATTATCTGCCAGGTTTCGTTTATACCGTCGCCATTGGGAGTAAAAAACTTAGGTATTGCCAGTACAGATATATCCTGCTCTACTATACCACATCCGTTAGTGTCATATACATATACGGTATGAAGTCCGGGCTCAACATTCTCAAAAAAGTTAGATTCTGTAAAAGGTCCGTTTGGCATGTCAATGCTATACAGGTAAGTAGTGTTTACTCCGCCTGTGGGCGAAACCATTATCATTACAGTATTATTATCAACAAGGTCGGTAACAATAACACTGTCTATAATTGCCACATCAGAAGGCGATACGGTAATGGTACGCACTTTTTCGCACCCGTTCGGGTTCGTAACAGTTACGGTATATACCCCTGCTTCGTTTACCTGAATTGAGTTGGTTATTGCTCCTGTTGACCATAAATAACTGAATCCCGGAGGGGTACCGGTAACGCCTGATGAAAGCAATATGTATTCCTGTGTGTTGTTACATACTATAGCTTCATCTTCGATATCAATATCGGGCAGCGCATATACCACAAGCTGAATTTCCTGAATGAGTGTACAGTCATTATTGTTTTCTATACGGGCATAAGCGCTTTGTTCATAGGGTGTTGTGTTAGTATAATCTGTACCTACGGGGTTTTGTTCTAAAAGGGCATCAATGGCACTGGCATAATATATTATTGTATCTGTACCATTTTCCAGTCCCGCGTCGGTAAGGTCAAAAAGATACAACCCGTCTTCAACACCATCATCGTCACAATGTGTTAAAGTAATAGCAGGTGTGGTATTAACATTTACTTGCAGTATCAAAGGGAGCAATCTGGAGCAGCCTGTTACTGTATTGGTTACTTTAGCAGTAATGGTTTGCGGATTTTCGGCATTTGTATATGCTCCCGTAATATTATTTGTATCGGCAGTAGCATTGGCATCATTGGGATAATAAGTCATTGTAAGGTCGGGATTACCGGCGGTAAAGAAATCATTAGCCTCTTCTAAGTTAAATTGAGTAATGCCATCGGGCGATACGCCCAAATCGCATTGTATTAATGCCACATTATTTACTACAGGGGGTAACGGGTTTACAATTAGTGTAACGGGTGCTATAATAAAGCAATCGGCAAAAGTATTATTTACCACACGTGCAAAAACAACTTGGCTGTTAGGCGTGGTGTTATAAAAATTTTGCGGCAGCGGATTTGTTTCTGCTTCTGCATTGCCTTGTGTAGCATAATAAAGTGTCGTATAGTCGTCAGTATCCTGTACTAATGCAGCAGTAACTTCGGTAAGGTCAAAAGTTGCTTGCCCATTAATATCATCGCCATCAACGGCATCATCACATATACTAAAGCTATCATCATTAAAAGTAGGTGTGTTGGATACATTTATTTGAAATGAAGTAGTGGCATAACAGCTTGTATTATTTCTGTTTTGTACTCTCGCATACAGTGTTTGCGGATTTGAAGTGTTAGTATAAGCTGTGGCATTTATAGCTGCAATATTAGCGTCGGCATCTGCCTGTGTTTCAAAATATTTTACTTCGTAGCCCGCAACACTTTGCGTTCCTAATATAGCACTGTTATTACCGGTAAGGTTAAAAATAGTAACTCCATTATTGTCAGGGTCACATTCCGTTAACGTAAGAGCTGTATTGGCAACAGGTACATTATGTATAGTAATATCATTTGTAATGTTATACACTTCACCGTTTCGCGTTATATCCGCGCTAACCGGATAAATTCCTATCGCAGTATAGGTATGTGACGGATTTGTTTCTGTAGAAGTAGTGCCGTCGCCAAAATTCCACAGGATGTTGTCAAAATTACCCAAAGCATTCACTTCAAATTCTGTAACATCGCCAAGACAAGTATTTTGAGCAATAATTTCGGCAGAGAATATAGAAGTGATAAAAGGCGGCAATCCAAATGTTGACTGCATTCCGGCAGATAAAGAAACTCCGTTTGCCACATAATTACAATCTAAGCCATCTTCTTCAGGATTATTAATTACATCTAATGAAGAGATAAATGTAGCACGATATATTTTACCGTTAGGACCTAATTGTAATGCAGTAGAGTTACTTGAAAGAGGGGCTATAACAACTTCGGAGGCAGCAATATTGGCTGATTCAAGGTTGTATTGGGTAATACTCCCTGAATCTGCATTGACAGAAAAAGTCATGTATAATTTTTTGGATTCCGCTGAAAATTCAATACCATACGGATTAATATTGTTTTTTATTATAACAGGATTGGAAATAATCCCTGTTGTGTTATCAAAGTCATAGAGGTATGCTGAGCCGTTTATAACAGAGCCTCCCTCTACACTTCCAATCTGGTTGTGTGCAATAGCCAGCTTTTCGCCATTGGGCGAAGCTTTCAGATAACCTATGGCATTACGCCTGTAACCCGAAGTAGGTATAGCCGGGGTGATTTGTGTAATTACAGGAGTTTCGTTTACACCATCGTTAGTAACTTCAAAAGCATAAAATTTATTAACAAAATGGGTAATAACCCAAAACCCTGTGTTATCACCATTTTTTACGGCAGTAATTTTTTCCGAACATTGATATTTAATTTCTTCAGTATCATCCGGGTCATAAGTTACCAGATGTACGTTGCGGGTGGTAACATCACCAATACTTCCGTTTGTTCCTGTAACCGATAAATCTACAATAGAGTAATTGAATCCGTTATTAAACCCATCGTCAGCCACAGGCACGCCTTGATTAGTATCAAAATAAATACCTGTAAACTGATTAGGATATACATTGGCATTTTCATGATGAGGCTCATCAACAGTAAAAATATAATAGATATTAGGGTCACCCTTTTTAGGGACTATTATACCTGATTGCGTACTTGAAGGATCGCCCAGCAGCCCTGTCCCGCCATTATAATTACCATTTGGCATAATCACGTGGTTTTTGTCCCACACATTACGACCATCGGTATAAAAAAGTAAATTACCTTCAGGGTCAGATATACTGCTACAGCCCTCATTTGTTTGTATTGCTCCGCCCGGAAGGGTAACCACAGTACCGTCTTCAAGAAACTGAATACCTGCATTGTTACCAAAGTACCAATTATTGGCTTCGCCTTGTCCTAAAGCTGAAAATGAAATGAAAAGGAATAGCAAGGGGGTAAAATATTTCATGATAAAAAATTAATCTTTCAAAATTAACAAATTGTTACCACAAATATTGTGGTAAAGTATTAATTGTTAACTTTAAATGAGTATTTCCCGATAAAGATTTAGAATCTACCTTACAAGTGAAAAATGGCTTTTAATTACCCGACCATTGTTAAACTCTAATTTAAACCAGTAGTCCGTAGCCGGCAGGTTATATCCATTATAGGTTCCGTCCCATCCCGGTTGTTTGCCCAAGTAGCTTTTTATGATTTTGCCATACCTGTCAAAAATAGTTACCCTTGCATCAGGAAAGAAGTATAGGAAGTTTACATTCCATACCTCATTAGTACCATCGCCGTTTGGCGTAAAAAATTTAGGGTAGTTTAGTATAGGTACTTCTACCTCAATGGTTTTACAATTATCTTTTGATCGTATGTAAACGGTATATAAGCCCGGGGTAAGGTTCTCAAAAGTTGCAATATCAGTAAATATCTGACCATCCATCGAAAATTCATATCCTTCGTGATTTTCATTTATTATAACTGTAATAGCATTATCTGTAGCTGTAAAATCGACAACATTTAGTGTATAGTCTATTTCCGGCAAAGGCAATATGCCAATAGTGAAGGATGTTATTCCGTAACCAAAACAACCCGAAGTATTTTCGAGCCTTGCCCAAATGGTTTGATTAATATAGGGCATAGTGTTTGTGTATAAACCTATAATAGGATTAACTTCATTTTCAGCATCTTCCTGACTTGTGTAGTACGTAACAACAGCATCAGAATTTCCGTTACTGATTAAATAAGAATTTTCAGTTAAGTCAAATTGTTGAAAGCCATCTTCTTCAAAATCGCAAAGTAATAAGTCTTTCGGTTCGCCTGTAGGCAATGTATAATCAATATTTACAGAGAAGCTCTCGCCGGTATAACACCCTGCTATTGTATTGGTAAGGCGAATGTATATAGCTTGCGGATTAGATGTATTTGTAAAAGCCTCAGGGTTGGTAATAGCATTTTCGCCATTTGCCATATCTTCGGGCGTTAAATGGTAGGATATTTCTATATCGGTTTGATTGCCAATGAACATTTCGGCATGTTCGGTAAGGTCAAATAGTGTAGATACATCATCAATACCATCATCATCACACTTCGTGATATTAATGTCAATATTTTCAGGATTGTTTAATACAGGCTCTTGCAGTATATGTATAGTAAATGGTGCTATATCAAAACAATTACCATTCAGCACATCACTGCGTGCCCACAGTTGTTCGCTTTCATACGGCAATGTGTTTTCATATAAGTTTCCAATAGGGTTTGTTCCATTTAGAGCATCTTCTTCACTTGCATAATAGCTTATAACGGCATTGGTGTTTCCGTTAGCTACAGCAGTATCGTTTACCGATAAATCAAACTCCGCTATGCCGTTGGCATTACATAAATATAAATCTTCGGGAACGCCTGCGCCCGGTATAACAATAAGATGAAAACTGCTGGTTGCAGAACACCCTGTGAGTGTATTGGTCATAGTAACATGAATCACTTGCGGGTTTAGCATATTGTTATACATTTCAGGTATTGCTATTGGTGTAGCTACAGGTGTTCCGTTATCATCTTCATAGTAAGTAAATACTATATCCTGCTGTGCTCCCTGTAACATAGCTTCGTTTACGGTAAGGTCAAAAATTACAAGTCCGTCATCAACACCGTCATTATCACACAAAGTCAGGTCAGGAGGTATATTGTTTGTTGCTGTAAATTCGGGAGGTGCAATTGCCGTTATGCTAAAGTTAGTATAATCCGTACATCCTTCATCTGTTTTATCAAGCCTTGCCCATATTATCTCGCTGGTATAAGGGGTTTCGTTTTCATAAAGCATGTCCAGTGCATTATCTTCATTTTCGGCATCCGGTTGTGTTCGGTAATAAGTTACTACTGCCTCGTCATTACCGTTGGCAATAGCATCGGTATTAACTGAAAGATTGAATGTTGCAACACCATCGTCATCACAAATAGTTAAATCTTCGGGTTCTCCCGCACCCGGAGTTACATGAAGCATAAAAGTACCCATACTGTAACACCCTGTAAGAGTGTTTTCCATTTTTACATGAATCACTTGTGGGTTGGGTACGTTGTTATAACTTTCAGGAAAAGCTATTGGGTTTAATTCAGGTTCGCCTGCCGCTATATCTTCATAATAGGTAAAAACTATATTTTCCTGACTTCCTTTTAACAATGCTTCATTAACAGTAAGATCAAACATTACTGATTCATCGGGAATACCATCATTATCACAAAGGGTAATATCCGGTGGCGTAGCATTGGGAGTGTTAAATACAGGGAGCTGGAATACATTTATAATGAAAGAGGCATACTCAACACAGCCTTCTTCTTCTTTTTCCAGTCTTGCCCATATTTGCTCGCTTTGGTAGGGCAGTTGGTTTTGGTATAACGTTTCTATTGCATTGGTTGCATTTTGTGCCTCCTCTTCCGATGTATAGTAGGTTATTACAGCATTGTTGCTTCCGTTGGCTAATGGTAAGTCATTAACCGATAAATCAAATTCGGCAATACCATCGTCATCACAAATGGTTATATCCTGCGGAACGCCTATGCCCGGTGTTACAAATACCGTAAAGATTTCGTTAGAATAACACCCTGTAACCACATCCGTCATTTTCATATATATGGTTTGCGGATTGGTATCGTTAACAAAGGCTTCGGGCGACTCCATCGGGTTTTCTCCTGTAGTCATATCATTTTCATTTAAATGATAGGTAAGCGATACACCGGTTTGGTTTGCAATAAACATATCGGCATATACGGTAAGGTCAAATGTAGTTTTATCATCGGCAATACCGTCATTATCGCACTGCACAATATCCAGCGGTATCTCATCGGGGTTATTAAAAACAGGTATGTCATGAAAAATGGCAGAGCCTGTCCATTCCAACGAAAAGTTGGATGCGCCGTGAGGTCTGTCTATAATCAGGTAATAAATATCTCCATCTTCTACTTCGATCCATTGTATGAACGAATTTCCATCCGCTCCTAATCCTTCGGATGTATCGGTTTCTGTTTCATTCATCCCTGTAGTATTGTAATCCAATCCGGCGGCTAAGGGGTTGGTGGTAGAGCAACGTATAGCAGTGCCTAAGTTATCGCAGGCAACATTGGGACCAAATATCCAAAAGTCGAAATCGACTACCAAATCATCTATTTCTTCGGGAGTAATAACAAAGCCGAGCGTACCGCCTTCTTTTATCATTATTTTCAGCCAAAGACTATTATTTTCTTGGCTGAAACAGGCATTTGGACCGAGTTCCTGAAAACCGATGCCTGTTGCGTTGAGACCATAGTAGTCGTGGTTACCACATACTACAATAGCATCAGGGCAGTCGCTTTGAGCGTAAAGACCTGCGGTAAATAGGAAGGTTGATAATATTGCCCTGAAAATACCTTTCACGGAAAAATAGCGTTAATTTTTTTATAAATATATAAAAATTAACGCACTAGCGCAAAATGTCCTCTGATAATTCTTCCGTTTTCGAGTGTTATTAAAAACCAATAATCGGTGGCAGGGAGTTTTCTTCCGTTTAAATTCCCGTCCCATCCGTTGCTGTTTCCGTTAAAACCGGATATAATTTTACCGAATCGGTCAAAAATGGTAACCGTTATTTCAGGTCGGCTGTTCATATAGGGTATGCGCCAGGTTTCATTTTCACCATCACCGTTTGGTGTAAAGAACTTAGGATAGTCTAATACAAAAACCGTATCGGTATATACAGGGTTACAGCCGTTTTTATCACGTATGTAAATAGTATATTCGCCGGCTGTTAATTCTTCAAAAGTATCAGAATCCTGATATCTTAAGCCATCCAGTGAATATTCATAATCTCCCAAACCTTCGGGTATAATGGTTATTGAGTTGTTATTTCCTGTAAAATCATGTATCAGTATCTCTGCATTCATTGCTATACCTGATTGTAATACGGTATAGGTTTTACTGCCTTCGCAGCCAAAATTATTAGTTACCGTTACGGTATAGTTACCCGGCTCGGTTACGGTTATAGTTTGGGTTGTTTGCTCGGGTGCGGTATCCCATTTGTATGATGCATATCCGCTGCCGGGGTTAAGCACAAGCGGGTTATCATCACAGAGGTAGATGTCTTCAACAGCAAAACTGTCACCAAATGTATATATGATAAGTTCCAGTTCGGCAATGCCATAACACTCGCTGCCGTTATAAATTCGGGCATATACCGTTTGTCCTCCCAAAACTGTATTGGTAAAACCGGTAGGATCAGGAATAGGGTTTATCGCTTCTAAAGCATCCTCTACCGAAAGGTAGTACAGCAGTTCTAAGTTAGGAGGAAGCCCTTGCAGTATTTCGGCATCTCTCTGAGTTAAATCCAGTGCAAAAAAGCCATCATCTGTACCGTCTTCGTCACAACTGGCAATAGGGGCGGGGTTGGTAACGCCATTTGCCGATGTGGTGAGTATAACAGTACTGATGGTATAACAGGCATACCGGTTTTGTACTCTTGCATATATTTCCTGATTGGGTATGGTATTTTGATATGATGTGGTATTTGCAATAACGTCTATACCGTTTTCGGCATTCTCGTAGCTCTCATAATAATTTACTATCAGGTCAGGATTATTATCAGTAACAAGCGGTGTGCCGAGTTGAAGGTTAAATGTGGTAAGCCCATCGTTATTATCATCACACTGTATTAGTGTTCGGGTTACAGGCTCAGGGTTAGCGGCATACTCTATGGTTATCTCTCCGTTAGAAAAACAATCGGTCGTTATTTGTACCGCTACACTATATACTCCTGCTGATGTTACTGTAAAAGTAGGGTTGTTTTCGCCTGTAATAGGCGTTCCGTTTTTATACCACTGGTATCCGATAGCAGTGGGGAAAGTGGCATCCAATGTTAGCGTTCTTCCATCGCAAACAGGGTTGTCTCTCGCCAGTAGCCTGTCACGACCAAGATCGGTAATAACTTCAAAGCTGCCTCCGCCTATAAATATTGCGGAATCATATCGGTAGTTGCCTTCATCGGCAATAACCAGTTTAATGTGATATTGTATGCCGGGAATTACATCTGCTTGTGCCTGCATTACTTTAGTTTGCCCGTTAAAGTTGGTAGGGTGCGAGTTACCGTTAAATGCATCAAAATACTCTTCGTTTTCCGGACCGCAGGCTCCGGGTATATTGGGGCGTACAGAGGTTACTTTTACAGGTATATCAGTGTTGGGCACAACGGCTAAATTTTGGTATGGGGCATCGCTGTTTGCTTCTTTAAGCAGAAAAGCAAAACCGTCAGAGTAGCTGCATGGTGCGGTATCATGGTATTCTTCTGAAGACAGCATATAATTGAAACTTATTTTATTGCCTAACGGAACAAAATCAAATTCCAGTATTGTACTGTTTATTGAATTATTTATGTTGAGTGCCTGTTCTAAATCCTGATCGCCCGGCCAGTTCATTCCTGCGCCGTCATCCAGCAATGAGTTGTTAGGTCCTTGAGCGGCAACTGCTCTTCCGGTGCTTAAAACAATACCGTTTTCGAACGGAAAAGATGTACCTGCTGCCGTAAAATAACCATAGCTTTGAGCACCTGATTCGAAGTTACCGCCCGATACCGAAAAGTTAGATACTGAAGCGCAAGGGCTGTTAACCAGAACGTCTTCTACAAGCTGCTGTGCGGTATAGTTATCGTTTACCTGTATATACTGTGCTGATGTTGATGCCGTTATTAACAGCAATAAAAGAGTAGTGTAATATGCTAACCGTATTTTCATAGCGGTCGCAAAGATACTACAAATCCCTCTTTTTTAGTATTCTGTAAGACATAAAAATAAAAAAAGCTGTCCAAACTAATGCTGTTACTATTTCATACCAGTGCGTTCCGTAAAACTTTTCGTTCACAATACCTGTATTCATGTTTTCCAATGCTTTATAGGTTTGGAATTTAGTAAAAGGTTCTTTTATGAGATTGCCAATAGATTGTAATGGGAAAAAATCGAATATTTTGTTGGTTATATCAGCATCTTTTATAACCAGCCAGCGTAATATGGCAATAATTATAATTTCGACGATATACCACAGAATTATAAATCCGAATGCAAAAGCTGATCGTTTTACCAATATACCGGCAAACAGGCAGAAAGAGAAAAAAGCTACTAATTTTAAAAAATAATAACCAATATATTCAAGATCGGAAAATACTATAGAGGTCTCTGTATAGGATGAAAAACAATATCCCAGTATTAGCGACATCAGGAATACAAAAATAGTAGAGCCTACTGCAAACAACAGTACCGTAAGGAACTTAGATTGTATGAATTCCTTTTTACTCATACCATCTATAAGGTTTTGCTTTAATGTGCCGTAGGTATATTCATTCGCCATCATAGATACTATAACCAATGCAAGGAAGAATTTTAATATAGCAGCAATATAGGTATTAAAGTGCCATATATAAGGGAAGTTAAATATTCCCTGATCGGCAAGGCGGAAATCAATACCTATTATTTTAAAGTTTACTGATGCCAGCAGGGCTATAAAGGATAACAGTACAAAGTAGCTTATTATCAATACTTTGCTTGATCTGTTTTTCCATAATTTTTGGAGTTCTATATTTAAAAGACGTTTCATATTGCGGGGACTGGTTAGTTGGATGATTTTTTTGCGGTTAGCTGAATAAACTGTTCTTCAAGGCTGTTTTGTTTCAGTACCATATGATTTATACAAATACCTTTATCAAAAAGATAACGGTTTAGCGCGCCTCCCTCTATAGGGGTGTTTGGGTAAACTAATATTTTATCTCCGCTTTCTTCAATTTTTTCTATATCAGGATGTACTGCTAAAGCTTCTTTAAGCGCGTTATTATTATCAGTCTGCAACTCAAAAAAGCCTTCATTTGCGGTCATTGCGTTTACGCTGCCCACATACAAAATTTCGCCTTTTCGTAATACTATGGCGTGGCTGCATACTTTTTCTACTTCATCTAAAAGGTGCGAGGCAAGCAGTATGGTAGTACCCAGTGATGCAATTTGTTTAATAATATCCCGTATCTGCCTAATGCCTTGCGGGTCAAGCCCGTTAGTAGGTTCATCCAGTATTAATATTTCAGGATCATTAAGCAGTGCCGAGGCTATGGCAAGACGCTGTTTCATACCCAGTGAGTAGGTGCGAAATTTACTGTCTTTTCTGTCAAGTAACTCCACAAGTTCCAGTTTTTCTTCTATTTTACGGTAGTTTATCCCTTTAATATCGCATACCAGTTTCAGGTTTTGGTATGCCGTCATATACGGGTAAAAATTAGGGCGCTCTATAATAGCTCCCACTTTTTTTAGTGCTTCGTGTGTGTTGATTGTACCGCCAAACCAACTGTAGTTGCCGGAGGTTTTATTTACTACATTTAATATAATGCCCAGTGTAGTTGATTTTCCGCTACCGTTGGGGCCTAATATGCCATATACATTGCCTTTTTTTATTTCGAAAGAGATGTTTTTTACAGCATGTACGTTTCCATACTTTTTGTCGAGGTTATTGATGCTTAATATGGTTTCCAAGGTGTGAAGGAATTAAGGTTTGTTATCTATTTTGACGAGGATATACCAATATTGTTACTGGAAAGGATAACAAACTTTAAATTTTAGTGCAGAAATATTATTTATAGGGAACAATAACAGGCTTATCAATTCGGAAATTAGGCAGTGTGATGTCAGTATTTTTAAAAGTATTGCTTTTAAAAATGTTAGTACCCTCGCCCGGTATATCCGGATAAAAGGCAAATGAAATCTGCACGCTGTTAAAAACAAGGTAATCGTTATATATAAGCAGCCCTACTCCAATTTTTGTATAGGTTTTACTTTGAAATAATGTACGTGCTTCATCTCCAATAACACCCATTGTAAAACTGGCAAAAGGGTTAAGGCGGAAGCCTAAAAGATTCCATGGGGAGTAGGATTGTGTTTGTAATGTGAGGAGTGCTTTTTTTGTACCTACTATTGTTCTGTTATTAAACCCCTGTATGCCGTTTTCTTCATTAATATTAAGCAAATCGGTTATTATGGGCTGGCGGTTATCGCCAAATACCAGTGTTGGTTTTATAAAATGCCTGAACCTCCATTTACCCCATTTTTTAATCTTACTAAAATATAAGATGTCAAAACGCATTACGGTTTCTTCTGTTTTGCCTTCATGAAAGAAAGATCCTGCTTGGGCATTAATACTTAAAAACCCCCATTTATAGTTATGCCCAAATGCATAACGCGCGCCCAGATACAATCGGTTTTGATTATTTTTATCCTGAATACCGAATGTTGTTGAATATACACGTCCTACAGGTACGTCTTCGATAATATCGTAATTGAAAAGAAATTTATCCTGAATAAATTTTTGTGAAGTGATGCCCACACTGGCAAGATATAGCCTTTCGTCGCTATAATAGCCGACAGAGTCGTACTCTACAGATGGCGATTCTTTATATACCTGATTAAAAAACCTGCCCGTTGTTACTAAGTTTGTAGTACGGTATCTTTCTTTAAAGCCTTTAAATATTTTAAAGGAATAGCCTGCCCAGAAATCCTGTGCTTCTGATTTTCGGTTTTGCCTTGCCCACCGGTTTTGAGTATCGGGTAGTGAGTCGCGAACCAACCGTTCTTCAAAATAAATACCTCCTGCCCAGCGTGTATAGGGGGAGAAAAAAATACGTTGGAGCCCAACACTTTTTAATGATCTTTCTGATTCTAAGGTTTGGTAGTTCAGCTCAGCATCTATAAATGTATTTTTTATATTAGCTACTTTATATTGTGCCAGGTAAGAAGTTTCGCCTGTGTTGAAGTTTTTATCAATGCTGTTTCCAAACTGGTGTCCCCAACCAAAAAGATTACGCTCTGTAACCTCTACATTAGTACCCGAATTTGATGCTGAAAGATTTGGTGTAAGACTCCAGGAATCCAGTACCCGAATATATACATCTACCGAATCGTTACTGTTAGGGATGGGTACAGGTGTTATTAATACCCTGCGGGTATAACGTTCGGCACGTATTAAACGTGCCGATTCTTTAACGAGTAATGAATCTAAACGGTCGTTCTTTTTAAATAATAAACGATTTCTTATAGTGAATTGTTTGGTTTTTATATGTACAGTATTCCCTGACCTTTCAATCCAATTCTTAGGCTTTCGCATAGTGTCTGATACCGAGTAACCAAATGGGTCGAGTGTTTCAATTTTTATATTTCTGATAATTTTATCTTGAGATTCTCTGTATATATCCTGTATTTCGGTAATACTTGTTTTTGATTTTTGGATATTATTATTGGATACAGACTTAAAAATCAGTTTGTGCAAAATTTTAGTAAACTTACTTCTTTTAGAGTAGTTCTCTATGCCTTTGTATATTTCCTGTTGTTGCTTACCTTTTACGGTATCATTTTTTTTGGGCTTGTCTTGTGCGGTAGCCGAGCCAATTCCCAAAAAGAGCAGTAGTAACAATAATTTTATTCTCACATGCATCTGTCTTCTCCTCTTGTTCTTCGGTTTTAGAATACTAAATAACGCTAAATATAGTATTTTACTACAGGGTTTATATCTCTATTAACAAAAAAGAGGCTTTAAAGCCTCTTTTTTGGTTGATATGCAGTTGTTATATCAGCTTTTTTGTTCTTTATTAAAATATACTAAGTAGTAATACATTTGTTTCTCCTCGTCCCATCCTTTTTCTACAAATTTTTCGGCACTCTCAGGGTTTATAAAATCCAGTTTTATCTGGATGTTGGTGTCGAGGTTTATTACATTCTTCATTTTCTTGCGGGCATCTGTTACCGCAGCATTGGCAATGGGGAAGTTTGTAACATCTTCAATACTGTATTTTGGTGCTTTTTCGGTTTTGTAGTGTTTAAATTCCGGAATCAAGTCAGGATTATCCAATACTTCGTTTAAAAAATTAGTTTCTTCAAACTCGTCGTTCTTGGCAAAATAGTTTACCGAACGGTTCATAAACATTACTTCTTCTTTTTTATCTTCGGCAGGCAGCACTACATCTTTGGCAAAATCCTGAACAAACTTCATGTATTTTTTTGTCATAAAGTTTTCGTCCTGAAATGCATCTACCGAAAGGAAATGCTCCAGCCAGTAGCGCGCATCATAGCGGTTACTGTCTATGGTAAGTATTTTATAACCTTCTTCTTTTTTATAATTAAAGATAAGGCAGCCTTTATCCAGTTTATTAAGATTGATACCTTGTTGCAATATCATTTCCAGATGCGAACCTTTTTCTTCAAATTGAAGAAAGTCGGTTTTTATCTCGCTTTTAAAAATGCCTATGGCATCGGTTACATTATTATCAATACTCACATTAGTAAGGTAAGCAACATATACTTCACCATTTTTTATATGCGGATGATTGGACTGTTCAAAAAGGTGTTTGGTTATTTTCTTGGAAATCTCATGTGCTTCGCTTGGGTTATCAAACATTTCCGTTGCCAGTTTATACATATCATGATAATCCAAATCAACATCATGGGCAAACTGAAAGTAATTTTCTTCTTTATCCCTAAAAGGCTTAAAGAAGTATTCTTTTAAGAGCGGTACAATTTCATCATTAAGCCCATAAGGCTGTTCCGAAAGGAATATAGCCTCATTTCGGCTTTTATTACCCACCCTGTGTATCGATAGGGTTTCGATGTGTGTATTAAAAAGATTGATCATTTTTTTAAAAGGTTCTTAGGTGTTGAGCTTCTAAGATACTTAGATTCTTAGCAACTAAGGGTGTTTAGTTATTTTATAATACTACGTTCTTTTACTTTTTTTATGAAGCTTACCAACATGATTTCAACTTCACGAGTGTCATCATATAATTCTTTAAAGACAGCTTCTTCAAGGTAGTGTATGTTGTTTGCTATTTCTAATTGTGTTTGTAACTCAAATAAAGAGCCTGACGAAATGTTTAGGAATCTTAATAATTCATTATCAGTATTTCTTCCGCACCCTTCGGCAATGTTACTGGGTATAGAAATGCTGCAACGCCTTATTTGTGATGTAAGCCCGAATAGTTCATCTTTAGGAAATTCTTTTGTAACTTGATAAAGTTTGGTTACCAGAACCATAGATTTTTGCCATATTATCAAGTTTCTGAAATTTCTCATATTCTCAGCTTCTTAGGTACTTAGATTCTTAGCAGCTAAGGTATTAATTCCAGTTTCCGTCATCAAGACCAAGATCGCCAAAGTTATCATCGTCAAACATATCCAGGTCATCGTCATCATAATCATCGTCAAATTCGCTGAACATATCATTCTCATTGCCACTAAAATCTTTATCAGGAGCACTGTTTGGCATTTCGCCATGCGAGAATAAAAGTTCAGGATAACTCGCATCGATTTCGGGTTCTTCTATAGCACCAAGCTCTACTAAAAAAGTCCACATGTTCAAAAAATCGTACACATAAATTATCTTGGTATTATCACTATCTAAAATAGTGATCAAGGGGTAGTCAGCCATTGTTTTTTGTTCGCCAAGTACCTCGCCGGTATCAAAAAGCGGAATTTCGTCTTCTTGATTCCATTCATCATCACAGGTATAAAAAGAGGCAATCTCCAATCCGTCAAAACCAAAAGCATTTACAATGGCATTGTGCAAATCTTCCAGTGTATCCTCTTCCCGGATGGCAATATCTCTAAAGACATCCTCTTCCGCATCAAGTATCACTCTGAATTTGTAAATCATAAATCTAGTTATTTTTATAAAGCCCAAAGGTAAACCATTAATTCGGAAATTTACTTTTTGGATTTTTATAAATTTTAAATATAAAGTGTTTTTTAAAGTTTAAAACCTATTTTAAAACCGCCCCATTTATGCGAGTGCCCTGTAGTAAACTCGCGTGTAAGCAGGGCCTGCGAATATTCTAAAAACAGGCTTTGGTATTGTAAAACAATTCCGTAATTATACTGTGCCGTAAGTTTTTCTATATCGCTATAAGGTAGTTTGTAAGGGCTGTTTTTGTTGAAAATGCCTCCCTGCAATGTGGCATCATAACCTACAGCGGTTATCATGGGCTGACCGTAAAGATAGACTTGTAACTTATTTGTTTGTTTAGTACTTGCAAACGGTGCGTTAATAAGCCCAAGCCTGAAAGTAAGCCCTGTTGCTACATTGGTATTTAATGTTCCCAGCCTTGCCTTTGCTTTGCCTGTTACGGCAAAATAGTCTTTAAATCGAAACAGTTGTTTTTCATACGCTAACTCATAATCCAGTATAATATCATTTTTTATCTGATATTTCCACCCCTGTGGCAAGTCATCATCAATCCATTTGTGTATGCCTGTCTGCATTTCGTCACCCAGTGCCGCAGGACCTATCATTCCTGTGGTTAATGATGTTGTGAGTCGTGATTTATGAATCGTATCGGTAACGATTACAAAACTTTTAAGGGCTATGGTAGCAGCATAGGGTCTGTCGCCATACAAAATTTCGTCAGCGCTAATGCTGGCAGGCGTAAAACCCGTTTGCTCAAAACTGATACCATAACGGGTTTCACTTTCCTTAAGTTTTGGGAACAGGGTATTTACGGGGTTTCTTTTCAGCCAAGGGGTTACGAGTTCAAAAGTATAACCCTGTGTATAGTTGAGATCTGTACTTGTAAAAAAGTCATTATCATAATGAAACCGAAAGTAATTATCGTCTTTTATATCCAGCCAGGATGCGGTATTGTCTATACGTTGAGCAAAGATATTAAGTGACAGTAGTAGTAAATATATAAAGGCAATATTGTTTTTCATAGGGATACGGCAGTTGATAAGGCAACTATATATACCTACGCTTTTAGGGGTTACTACGGTTTTATAGGTACAATAATTAACGCATATGCCTATTTTCAAATAGCCAATGTGCAGTACGTCTTCTGTAGTTAGGGTGGCAGGGCTTATCTTTATGGTATATTGTTGCTGTAGGTTTGGCAGTAATATATCCTGTACATGGTGCAGGTCATCGGCATCCAGCGCATATTTATCATCAATGTGTGATACTGCACCTTCAAAACCATAGTGTTTATAAAAGGCAGATGCTTTAGCTTCTTTAACGGCTTCGCCCATTGTTTGGGCTATGGCAAGGGTTTTATAATGATATTCCTCAAAATCGCCGGGTTTGTAGCCACCCATATTAATAAAGAAAAGTTTTTCATCTTGTAGTTCCGTAGTTTTAGGAATAATGTTTATTTGATAATTGCCTACTTGGGTAACCTCGCGCCAGGCATCTATGTGTAACCTGCCACCATCTGCCCAAAAAGTGTACATATCAGGTATAAGCTCTTGTACAGATTTGCCTATCCCGAAAAAAATATCATGCTGCTCGGTAAGCCTTCCTTTGGGCGTGCAGCCCAGTAAAACCATATATAATTTTAAATTTGCTTCCATACAGAACAAAGGTATATCAAAAATAATTTAATAAAATTAGTGTTAAAACGTTTTTTGGTTCAGTTTTTGAAAATACATAAGCAAAACAATAAAATATTAAAACATGAGAAAGATATTCTTACTTTTATCTGTAGTGGGTACACTTGCTTTTACATCGTGCAATAACGATGACGATGTTGTATATGTAGATAATGATACCATAAGCGAGGTATTTGAAGTGGCAAACGTGAATTTTATCGAAACAGGCGATTATACTGTTACTATTCCTTTAGAACCTCAAATTTATTCTTCGGATGTGGTGTTGGTATATAGATTGAGCGGTATTGACCCGCTTGGTGCTGACATTTGGGAACAAGTACCTACAAGATATTACCTTGCAGAGGGAACATTGGATTATTTTACAGATTTCTCTGTAAACAGTGTTTCAATTTATCTTGATGCGGATTTTGATCCTATGTTAAGACAGGATTTCTCGCTTAATCAGGTATTCAGGATTGTTATTGTACCGGGTTATTTCTCTGATACGGTAAATGTAAATGATTATGATGCGGTTATGAGCGCCTTGAGTGCAAGCGGAGGTAATCAGGAAATTCAGGTTATCGAAACAAGATAATTTCTAAAATAGACTATAAAAAAACAAAGCGTTGTGTATATACACAACGCTTTGTTTTTTTATTTTGCAGAGCATGCTATTATGCATTGGCTGCTTTTGTCCATTCGTTAGCTCTTTCTTTAGCCGTGTTTACTGCTGTTTTTGTTTCTTCCGTTGTGTTTTTAATTTCTTTCTCTGCCTTTCTTTGCAAAGAATTCAATTTACCTTTCATAGCATCTTTAGCTTCCTCTACCTGCGCCCTGAAAGCCGTTTTTTTAGCATTTCTCCGGTAAATTAATATTCCGGCTGTTGTTAAGGCTGCTACTCCCGCAGCAATACCTATTATTCGTTTTGTATTACTCATAGTTATTTGTTTTTAAAGTTAAACTTACAGTGCTAAATTAGTGAATTGTTATACTAAAGTTGTTTTTGTTGTAAAATGTTTAACAAAAACTTTTTTATTTGCTATTTTTTATATTTTTATTAACGTTTTTTATTTTTTTAAAAAACAAGGTAAGAAAATCATGAGCTTTTTAGTGAATATATATGTGATACTGCTATATATACTGTTTAAACTATGGGGTAAGGTTTTGTAATATTCATTTTTCTTAAAAACACCCCTGTAAAAATAGGGGTGTTTTATTTTTTAAATATATATTTTATATATTTGCACTATATTTAAATAACTATTAACAAATAAATATACAGTTTCATGTCAACATTACGTTTTCAAGCTTTGAAAGAAACCTCCCGCAGAAAGCCTGTTGAGGTTGAAGAACTCGATAGAAAATCAGCTATTTTTGGAAGTAACGTGTTCAATGATAAAGCAATGCGTCAATTTTTAACGCCGGAAGCTTACAAGGCGGTAAGAAACGCAGTGCAGCATGGAACAAAAATAGATCGTAAACTTGCCGATTATATCGCCATGGGTATGAAAGAGTGGGCATTATCAAAAGGCGTTACCCATTACACCCACTGGTTTCAGCCTCTTACAGGTACTACTGCCGAAAAGCACGATGCCTTTTTTGAAACATCACCGGACGGTAGCGAGCCAGTAGAGAAATTTGGCGGAAGCCAACTGGTACAGCAGGAGCCGGATGCCTCAAGTTTTCCTAACGGAGGTATCAGAAACACATTTGAAGCACGAGGCTATACCGCCTGGGATCCTACATCGCCTGCATTTATATTTGGTACAACATTATGTATCCCTACCATATTTGTATCCTACACAGGAGAGGCGTTAGACTATAAAACACCTTTACTAAGAGCACTTGCCGCTGTTGACGAAGCGGCTACGGATGTATGCCGTTATTTTGATAAAAACGTTAAAAAAGTTACTGCAACCTTAGGCTGGGAGCAGGAGTACTTCCTTATAGATGCTGCTTTAGCCAATTCAAGACCTGATATTATGCTTACAGGGCGCACGCTTTTGGGGCATACATCGGCAAAAGGGCAACAGCTTGACGACCACTATTTTGGTTCTATACCCACCAGAGCATTGAACTACATGAGGGATCTGGAGAACGAGTGTATGCTGTTGGGCATTCCTGTAAAAACCCGTCATAACGAAGTAGCGCCAAACCAGTTTGAGTTAGCTCCTATATTTGAAGAAGCCAACCTTGCCGTTGACCACAATTCGCTAATTATGGATGTGATGCAAAAGGTTGCCGAGCGTCATGATTTTAAAGTATTGTTACACGAAAAACCATTTAAGGGCGTAAACGGTTCGGGTAAACACAACAACTGGTCTATGGCTACAGACACAGGTGTTAACCTTTTAGGTCCGGGTAAAACCCCGATGAGCAACCTGCAATTCCTTACCTTCTTTATCAACACCATTAAGGCCGTATATACTAATGAGGAATTGATGAGAGCAGGTATTGCCACAGCATCAAACGATCACAGGCTTGGGGCTAACGAAGCACCACCCGCTATTATATCAGTATTCATAGGTCAGCAGCTTACCAAAGTGCTGGAAGAACTTGAAGGAGTATCGTCGGGCAAACTTTCTCCGCAGGAGAAAACAGATCTTAAGCTGAACGTAGTAGGTAAAATTCCGGATGTATTACTGGATAATACCGATAGAAACAGAACTTCGCCATTTGCCTTTACAGGAAATAAATTTGAGTTTAGAGCAGTAGGTTCAACAGCCAATTGTGCCAATGCCATGACTATAGTGAATGCCATTGTTGCCAAACAGCTAAAAGACTTTAAGAAAGAAGTTGATGCACTTATTGCCGATAAAGGCATGAAAAAAGATGATGCTATCTTTAATATACTAAGAGAGTACATAAAAGAAACTAAAGCTATTCTTTTTGAAGGTGACGGCTACAGCGAAGAGTGGGAAAAGGAAGCTGCAAAGCGCGGACTTAGTAACCACAAAACTACACCACCGGCACTTAAAGCAAAAGTATCTAAAAAGACTTTAGACTTATTTGAAGAGCTTAACATAATGAACCATGTAGAAATGGAAGCCCGTTATGAAATAGAGCTTGAAGAGTATGCTAAGAAAATACAGATAGAAGGCAGGGTACTGGGCGACATTGCCCGCAATCATGTAGTGCCAACCGCTATTCGTTATCAAAATGTACTTATAGAAAACGTAAAGGGACTCAAAGAAATATTTGGTAAAGAATATGAAACCATTGGTAAAGAGCAAATAGCACTGATAAGAGAAATTTCTGAGCACATTGCAGGAATCAATACCAAAGTGGAAGCAATGATTGAGGAGCGCAAGAAAGCCAATGAGCTTGATACAGCCGAAGCAATGGCAGCCGCATACTGTGACAACGTTAAACCTTATTTTGACACCATCAGAAACCACTGTGACAAACTGGAACTTTTGGTAGATGACGAAATTTGGACACTTACCAAATACAGAGAATTACTGTTTACAAGATAATAAACACTAACTTGTGTTGTTTTAAGCCCGCCTTTATGGCGGGCTTTATTGTGTGTACTAAAATCGGTGGTTTTAGCGTTAAATGTTAAAATATAGTATAATGAAGAAATTATTACTTCTGTTTTTGCTAACAATTAATACAGCATGGTCACAAGATGTTTTTACCGTTTATTTTGATTTTGCTCTCGACGAAATTAACACCAACTCACAGCATAACTTATTAGAGTGGATAGCCAAAAATAAGGAAGCTGAAATTCAAAAAATATATGGTTACACCGATGCTGCAGATACCGATGCTTATAATGTAAAACTATCTAAACGTCGTGCTTATACTGTTTTAAATACATTGAAAGCTAATGGATTGTCTATTTTAAATAGTGTAGAAATAAAGGCTTTTGGCGAAAATTTTGAACAAGAAAAAAATGATGCCGATAACCGCCGAGTAGAAATATATTATACCACAAAACCACCCAAAGGAGAGAAAGAAGATCCTTTTGTAAAAGTGGTAAAGGAGGCTAAAAAGGGAGATGTGCTTAAAGTACCTAATCTTCATTTTTATGATAATTCGGATATCATATTACAAGAGTCTTATCCGGTATTAAAAACACTTTTAAAAATACTACAAGAAAACCCTAAACTTAAAATAGACATACAAGGACACATTTGTTGCCAAAATAAAGAACAAAATAACATATCATTAAAAAGAGCCGTTGCCATATACAAATATCTTATAGGTAATGGTATTGATGCCAATCGACTTACGTATCAAAGTTTTGGCAGCAGCAAACCTGTTTATCCATTGCCCGAAAAAAATGAAGAAGAGCGTGTGGCTAATCGGCGTGTAGAAATAGAAATTGTAGATAATTAATATTTTAGCGTTAAGTTTGCTATATAACTTGCAAACTATAACGAAGAGCATAATGAAAAAGCTGGTTTTTTATACTGTATTACTACTATTTTCCATTCTAACTACGGCACAGGAACAATTCTCGGTATATTTTGACACCAACAAGCATGAGCTTACAAAAGCTGAAACCGACCGCCTTTATACATGGATGAAAGCCAATGCAACATCTAAAATACTGGCTATAAACGGTTATACCGATGAAGATGGCTCAACAGGGCTAAACGATACACTGGCACAACGCAGAGTAAGTTATGTATTTGGTATTATAAAAGGTAATGTACCCACTCGCGAAGATTTTAAAACCCGAAGTTTTGGCGAACTGCACAAAATGTCGCCTGTAAAAGCCGAGAACCGAAAAGTAACATTATACTACTTGCAGGAAAAAGACCTTGCCAAAGAAAATGAGATACTGGGTATAAAAGAAGAGCCGAAACCCATAAAGAAAAAAGCCCCGATAAATTATCCTGATAGGGTATATGTAACCGACCCGCGTGGCGGCAGGCAAGAAATTCCGCTGGATGTGGAGTTTATGAAGCGGGTAGGGGAAGCCAAAGCAGGAGAAAAATTACAAATTCAAAACCTGAATTTCCAACTTAATACCTTTGCCATAGTACCCGAATCTCGCCCGCGATTATTTGAGTTATTGGAAATCATGAAGGCGAACCCCAACCTGAAAATAAAACTGTTGGGGCACATTTGCTGTATAGACGGCGACCCGCGCAAGCTGTCTTACGACCGTGCCAAAGCAGTAGCAATGTTTCTGCGCCAAAATGGTATCGAAAAAGAGCGTACCGCTTTTGAAGGGCTTGGTACTACCGACCCAATATACCCCTTACCCGAAAAAACAGAAGAAGAACGCGCGGCTAACCGCAGGGTAGAGGTATTGGTTGTTGAGAACCCTTAAGTCCAATTTACCAATGTAATAATAGTTTAATGTAGCAATTATCTCATATTGTGTCATTGTGAGGAGGTACGAAGAAACAATCCCTTCCCCTCTTAAGGATGGGGTGGTTGCCTTAATATTGCTACTTATAAAATTGTTACATTAAGCCATTAGCATTATCTTTGCGTTTTACAACACAAACTACACTACATGAGTTCTGATACCAGTAAACGCTACAGCCAAAGAGGGGTTTCGGCTTCTAAAGAGGATGTACACAATGCCATAAAAAATATAGATAAGGGCTTGTTCCCAAAAGCATTCTGTAAAATAGTACCCGATTACTTAACCAACGATGAGGAGTATTGCCTTATTATGCATGCCGATGGTGCAGGTACAAAATCGTCACTTGCCTATATGTACTGGAAAGAAACAGGCGATATATCGGTATGGAAAGGTATAGCACAGGATGCATTGATTATGAATATAGACGACCTGCTTTGTGTGGGTGCAACCGATAATATCATGCTTTCTTCTACTATTGGCAGGAATAAAAACCTTGTTCCGGGCGAGGTAATTTCGGCTATTATTAACGGTACGGAAGAACTTATTGAGGAATTGAAAAACTTTAGTGTAACCATACATTCCACAGGTGGCGAAACTGCCGATGTAGGCGATTTAGTCCGTACCATAATTGTCGATTCTACCGTAACGGCACGCATGAAGCGCAGCGATGTAGTGGATAACGCCAATATTCAGGCAGGCGATGTAATTGTAGGTTTAGCATCATTCGGGCAGGCAAGTTATGAGAAAGGCTATAATGGCGGAATGGGCAGTAACGGGCTTACTTCGGCACGCCATGATGTGTTTAGCAAATACCTCGCTGTAAAGTACCCTGAAAGTTTTGATGCTTCCGTACCCGATGAGTTGGTGTATTCCGGTAATGTAAAACTGACTGATGAAGTAGCAGACAGCCCTATAGATGCCGGTAAACTGGTACTTTCGCCAACACGTACCTATGCACCTATCATCAAAAAAATACTGGAAAAATATACCCCAAACGATATTCATGGTATGGTACATTGTAGCGGTGGTGCGCAAACTAAAGTGCTTCACTTTACAGATAATGTACACGTAATAAAAGACAACCTTTTCCCTGTTCCGCCATTGTTTAAATTGATACAGGAACAAAGTGGCACCGACTGGAAAGAAATGTATCAGGTATTTAATTGTGGTCATCGTATGGAGTTATATGTACCCGAAAACATAGCACAAGATATCATAGCCATTTCAAAATCCTTTAATGTAGAAGCACAAATTGTGGGAAGGGTAAGCCCCCTGACCCCCGAAGGGGGAAAATCAAAACAGCTTACCATACAAAGCGAATACGGTACTTTTATATATTAAATTTCAAAGGAGCTGTCTCAAAAGTGTCATTCTGAACGCAATGTAATGGAGTGAAGAATCTCAATTATTTGATAAATCAGAGATTCTTCCTTCGTCAGAATGACAAAGATGCTTGTTTAAGCACTTTTGAGACAGCCCTTTTTAATAGCAATAAAAATAGATACGCTATATAAAAAGCAAAGCTCCCACAAGGGGAGCTTTACCAACAATCTCAAAAAGCAACATTAGTTTGCGATTACTACCTTGTGTGTTTCGGTAGCTTTATCAGAAATGATTTGGAGGATGTACGTACCCGAAGCGTAGCCATTCATCGGAATAGCTATACTCATATTTTCGGCTTTCATTTGTTTCACTAATTTACCGGTACCAATTTCATAAATCAATACATCTGCACCTGCTGTATGATTAGCAGCCAGCTCTATGTTAAAGAATCCGTTTACTGATGGGTTAGGGTAAATAACACTTTCTATGTTACCTGCTGTAAAGTTTTCATTGGCAAGTACACAAGGCTCTTGTGCTTCATATGCCCCTATATCACGTCTGCCGTTAAATACAGAAGCTCCCGTTTGGTCATCAAAATTGTCATTGGGGTCACCCATATCCGCAGCCACGCTTGGGCAGTTTAACATGTGAGTAAATGTCGGTCCGCCGTTATCTGCCAAAGCTAATAGTCCTGCATCAATCGGACTTCCTGCTGTACCTACCATATCATCTTCATTGGCATCAAAAGCATCTGAACCATCAAGTCCGATAAGGTTATAACCGTTTGAAGAAATCATACCTTCATCACTAAAAACATCGGCACCCGATACAACAGCAATGTTGCCTGCTATAATAGAGTTTTTTATTATTGGCGACATTGCAGAACTGTTTGAGATACCGCCCCCGCTTATAGTAGCACTATTAAGCGTTATAGTATTAGCATTTACATTAAGTTCGGCATTGTTGAATATACCACCACCATTAGTTAATGCTGTATTACCCGAAATAGTAGTAAGCATCACATTCGCAGTACCGGCATTCACGTGAATACCACCACCTCTGCCCAGTAATCCTGTAGCGGCATTATTAGATAAGGTAGAACCGTTTACATTTAATGTACCTCCGTTATTAAATATGGCACCACCACCATCATCCGATGCGCCACCTGCTGCAGTATTACCATCAAGGGTAACATTGTTTACAGTCATAACACTGCCTGTTTGGTTCCATAAACCGCCACCTTCGCGAGCTGCCATATTGTTGTTTACCACACCGCCGTTAAACACTATAGTTGCAGCACCACTTACGTGTAATGCACCTCCGTTACCGGGGTTTGGTGTTCCTGCACCGCCATCAACATCGTTGCCTGAAAGTTCGGAATCGTTAACGGTAAGTGTGCCTGCTATAATTTCGATAGCACCTCCTGCACGGTTGGCACTGTTGTTCATAATATCGGTATTTACGATGGTTACATCGCCTGCTGCGCTGAATATACCACCACCGTTACCCGATGTACCGTTTGCAATATTATTGGTTATAGTACTGTTTTCTACAATCAAAGTACCGTTTGTATTAAAAATACCGCCACCGCCATCAGTTGCTGCTGCCCCCGATGCCGTATTGCCGTCTATCATTACATTGCTTACCGTCATTGTTCCTGTACCGTTCCACAATCCACCACCTTGCAATGCTGCTGTATTGTTGGTTACGCTACCACCGCTGATTATTGCGCTTCCGCTACCTGTTATGTGAAGCCCGCCACCATTACCGGGAGCTGCCGAAGTAATGTTTCCGTTAAGTATTACGTTGGTAAGCATTATGGTACTTGTACCGGAGTTATCCTCTATACCGCCACCGGCTCTCATTGCTGTATTGCCTGATATTTCAGTATCAGTAACAGTAAGCATAGAACCTACATCATTTAATATTCCTCCTCCGCTTCCCGCAGCACCATCTGCTACGTTATTGCTTATTGTTGCATTCATTATGGTGAGTGTACCTCCGTTAAGGTTATATATACCTCCACCACCTTGGTCGGCACCTGCACCGCTGGCAGTATTTCCGGATATTACAGTACCGTCTATATTCATAGTCCCTGTACCGTTCCAAAGTCCGCCGCCTTCCGCTCCGGCAGTATTATCGTTTACCATACCGCCCGAAATAGTTACGGTACCCATACCTGTTACGTGAAGCCCGCCACCATTACCGGGTGCGTTATTCGTTGTATTTCCGTTAAGCATTATGTTGTTTAGTGTTACGCTTCCCATTGCTCCTGAGTTATCTTCGATACCACCGCCTGCACGGTTGGATGTATTACCGGTTATCTCGGCACCGTTTACGGTAAGCATTCCGTTTACATCGTTAAGGATACCTCCGCCACTGCCCGCAGTACCATTGGCTATATTACCCATTATCACAGTTCCGGCATTAACTTCAAGCATACCGCTCAGGTTATATATACCGCCACCGCCTTGGTCAGCTCCATTACCACTTGCAGTATTCATATTTATTGTTGTTCCTGTTACAGTCATAGTACCCGAACCGTTCCATAAGCCTCCGCCTTCGGCTGCTGCCACATTATTATTTACTGTACCGCCACTTATGGTTGCATTACCTGCACCTGTTATATGCAGTCCGCCACCATTACCCGGGTTAGCCCCTGTTTCGTTAGCATCCAGGTTTACATTGGTTAAGGTTACAGTTCCCATAGCTCCTGAGTTGCTTTCTATACCCCCGCCGGCACGACTTGCCATGTTGTCAGTAATAGTGCTGCCTACAATTGTAACATTACCACCTGTACCAACTAATATAGCACCGCCACTACCTGATGTGCCTGATGCAGTGTTATTTGAAAAAGTGGAGTTGTTTGCAGTAAGCATTCCGCCCATCAGGTATATAGCACCACCACCTTGGTCAGCATTATTTCCTGCTGCATCGGATGATGTTATAGTTACATCGTTAAGGGTTAGCATACTGTTTAAAGATGAAATAGCTCCGCCATTATCAACTGCGGAGCCATTAGTTAAAGTAAGGTTATTAACGGTAATATTTTCAGTATCGGTAATAGAGAATATTCTTGTGGTATTCCCACCGCTTATCATGGTTTGGTCTTCACCGTTACCGCTTATTGTCAGGTTTTTATCGATTGTTACCGCTGATGTTAGCATGATAGTAGTGCCGTTTACAGCGGCATCAAAAACAATAGTGCTGCCTGCTGATGCATCTATAACGGCTTGCCTGAACGAGCCCGCTCCGCTATCGTTGCTGTTCATTACGGTTACTGTCTGCGCATTTGCCATGAAGGTAAAGCCTGACAGAAAAAATAAAAACATAACGCTTTTAAAAAAGGTAGATTTTTTTTTCATAATATTTGATTTTTAATAGGTTTATATATGATTACGGGCATTTTCAGGTATCGGTTTTTATTTTTTAGTTAAAAAAAACTTAAACAATTTTATAAATCTTTATTAATGCTCCTGTGTATTAACGTGCTGATAAAACTGTAACTTTGTTATTAGTAAACAACCAAAACTGTTTAATTATGAAAATAAATTTTAGAGAAGGTATCGGAGAATTGCTTTTTGGAATGAAACAAAAAGACGTTGAAGCATTATACGGAAAACCCGACAGGGAGTATAAAGATGATGACAAAAACATTATCTATCTGTATAATGACAGAAAGTTACGCCTCACTTTTTATGAGGATGAAGATTTTATGTTAGGATACATGATTGCTTCGCATCCTGAACTGGAAGTGTTTTCTGTTCCTGTTATTGGTAAAGAATGGGAGGCTCTGCATTCCATGTTAAAAGAAAATGGTATTGGCGAGTTTGAAAATGAGGTTTTCGACTCATTAGATAATTATTTTAACGAAGATAACTGGGTTATTTTTGTAGTAGAGTTTGGTGAAGTTGTGCGGGTTGAGCTTGGAGCAATTATTACTGATGAAGATGAGTTTGAATGGAAATTTAATGTATAAATAAAAAAAGCGGGCATCCTAAAAGATGCCCGCTTTTTTGTTATATAACGGGATGATTATGATAAAGCCGGTGCGACAGGAAAATCAATAGGGAACTGGGTTGCACCGTGAAGAAAGTTGGATATCATCTTATCGCCTATCACAATTATAATATCTACAAGATTCGCCTCGGTATAACCTGCTTCAAAAAGAGCTTTTGTAGCTGTTGCAGAGGGTTTACTTCTGTTAAGGGCAATATCTTTAGTAAATTTGGCGAGTGCATCCAGTTTGCTGTCAAAGCTAACCTCACCTTTTCGTATTTCTAATATTTGCCCGTCTGTAAATCCGTTCATTTTACCAACAACGGTATGTGCGGCAAGACAGTAGTCACATGAGTTAACCTGACTTACTACGAGGTTTATTACTTCTTTTTCTTTTGCTCTTAATGATGTTTTTCGGTTTTGTAAAGTAAGGTAATCTCCTAATGCTGTTTCGCTTTTTGTAAAATAGGCATACAAGTTAGGAACCATACCTAAGCCTTTGGTAAGGTTGTCAAAAATTGCCTGATTGTTTTCAGATACTTCTTCTCTTGTGGGAACTGTGAAATTTTTCATATTGCTCGTTTAATTTGTTGTATGTCATTATTGACAGTACAAAGATGCTGCGAATGGCAATGCTGAAAAATGGTTAAAGTTCCCGATGTATGTGCAATATTTCCTTAAACTACTTTTTTATGGTATTTTTAAATTCGGTAGGGGTAGTAGAGGTTTGTTTTTTAAAAAAACGACTGAAGTGTGAGGTATCTTCAAATCCGGTTTCGGCAGCAATTTCTTTCATCGATTTATCGGTATAATACATTAATCTTTTGGCTTCGGTTATCACCCTTTCCTGAATGATTTGCAAAGGTGTTTTTTTGCCATATAATGCAAATACATTAGCCAATGTTTTTGGCGATTTATTCAGCGCAGCGGCATAAAACTGTACATCGTGATGGGTACGGTAGTTTTGTTCTACCATTATATTATACTCTCGGTATAAATTAAACTTGGTGTCATCTTCATTTTCAGGGGCTATATACTGTTGTTTTGCCAATCTTGTAATGGTAATAATGAGCCTTACCAATAGCAGTCGAAGCATTTCGCCTTGTATAGTATCTGTAGTTTCAAATTCGTCCTCAAAAATTTGTAACAAGGACGTTATTTTATCTTGCTCTTTTTCATCGAGTTGTATAAACATCATTTGAGATGAGCCGTAGAATATAAACCCCACGCAGCTTACTTCTTTGTCGTGGTCTATTATACAGTAAAAATCACGGTTAAACTGCCAGGCAACAATATCTTTGGCATTTTCAAACCGAAAAGTTTGGTTTACCATTAGTGGTAAAATTGAGTTGGCAGGAAAATCATATTCCGCTTCATCAATCATTATTTTTTGTGCGCTCCCCCTGTTCCAGGCAATAGTAAGTAACTTATCCTTCCTGTCACGCGTAAAGAACAGCCTGTCAAACTCTTCATTTCCGTCTATAATACGAAAATCGGCATTGGTTTTATTATCTTTAAAAGTTAAATTCATATAAGCCCAAAAAAGTTATAATACTACTTAGTGGTATAAACTAATAAAAGGATTTGTGTAGCAAATCCTTTTATTAGTTTATTATTATTTTAAAATTTAATTGCCGGGCTGCGCACTCTCCAGCATTTCTATTTCAAATATCAGGTTAGCATTTCCGGGTATTTTACCTCTTGGGTTTCCTCTTTCTCCATACCCTAAATGTGCCGGTATAAATATAATGGCTTTATCTCCTATAGACATTTGCTCGATACCTTCTATAAAGCCTGGTATCATTCCTGCTTTTGCTCCTGTTTTAAAAGGTATGGGTTTATAAAAACCTCCGGCATCTTTTTCGGGAATATAGTTACCAAATTTTTTGGCTACCTCTACGATACTTGAATCGAACAGAAAACCATTATCCAGAAAACCTGAATATTCTAAATTAACTGTTGATCCGACAGCAGGTTTTTCGCCAGTGCCTTTTTCTGTAATAATATAAGTTAATCCTGAGTTGGTCGTAATACCTTTGGCTTTCATTTCGCTGAAGTAGGCCATTTTCTCGGCTTTTACCTTATTAAAAGCTTCTTCTTTTTTCTTTTGCTCTTCTATAGCTTCTTCAAGTGTTTTTTTGAATATTTTTGAAGCTTTGAAATTTTTGGCATCGCGCCCTACACGGATTATTTCAACCGATTTCATATCATCGCCTTGCTCTATCAGGTTTACCACATCCATACCGCTTATTACATGCCCGAAAACAGTATGCTTTCCGTCAAGGTGGGGGGTAGCTTTGTGTGTAATGAAAAACTGGCTGCCGTTTGTGGCAGGACCGGCGTTAGCCATTGACAGGATACCGCCTTTATCATGCTTTAAATCAGTTATTTCATCAGGAAATTTATAGCCAGGCCCGCCTGAACCATCTCCTTTCGGGTCGCCGGTTTGTATCATGAAATCTTTTATAACACGGTGAAATTTATGCCCGTTATAAAAAGGTTTTCCTTTATAATCTTTTTCAACCATTTCATTTTCACCCTCGGCAAGGCTTACAAAGTTTGCCACCGTGAGGGGAGTTTTTTCAAACTCCAGCATTAATAATATGTTTCCTTTATTCGTTTCAATTTTGGCATACAAACCATCTTCCAGTTTTTCGTATGATTGTGAATTATCTGTGTTATTGCAAGAAAATAAAAGAGCAATTACACTTAAAAAAATACTTGTCATTGGTTTCATTTATAAGTTAATTATTGTTTTTTTACTTCATTTTCCGGTTGTATATCATGTAGTGTAACGGTACATACCAAAGGCTGGTTTATGCCAATTTTATTATTATCGCCATGGTAGCCGTAACCCATGTTGGAAGGAAACAGAAAAGTAACCTTTTCTCCCTCTCTCATTAGCTTTATACCGCTGCGCAGCCCCATCATTATATTTTCTTTATCTACATAATACACTTGTGGTTTTAATTCTGCTTCGCTATATATAATGTTGCCGTTCAGGTCTTTTACATCATAGTCAAAGTAAGCCACATCGCCTCTTTTAGGTTTTAAGGTATCCGTTGTATTCTCTATTTCATAATGATACCAGTAACCTTTATCTGACGCAATATAATCAATATGCGGATTACTTTTAATGATAGAATCTATAAGTGCTTCTTCTTCGGCAATAAGTTTTCGGTTACGCTCTACCGATTCGTTTATAAATGCAGAACCCGAAGATTGCGATACGGGTCTTCTGGCTTGCTGTTGCTGTGAGCATCCGGTAAGTATTATACCTATTAAAAACAGCATTGTAAAAAAAATCTTCTTCATCTCTCAATCAATTTTTATGTTTGCTAAAGTAGCAATAAATTTTTGTATAGTGCTTTCTAATGATTCGGTTGATCTGCCACCGGCGGCATTAATATGTCCGCCCCCGTTAAAATACTCCCGTGCATATTGGTTTACATCAAAACCATCTTTAGACCGGAAGGATATTTTTATAATACCTTCGTCTTTATTTTCGGTAAAGAAAGCAGTAAAAACGATATCCTTAATACTTAATCCATAATTTACAACGCCTTCGGTATCGCCTTTACTGTGCCCCAGTTCGGATAATTCTTCCTGACTCAGGTAGCTGTATGACGTTTTATATTTCGGCAGCACTTTCATGTTTTGCAAAGCTCTTGCCAAAATATGTATCCTGTTTTCCGAATTGTTATCAAACAGCATACCATGTATTTTGCTGTTGTCTATACCAATATCTATAAAGTCAGCCACGATACGGTGGGTAGTACCTGTAGTAGAGGGGTAGCGAAATGAACCCGAATCGGTAACAATGCCGGTGTACAGGCAGGTGGCAATAGTTTTGTTTATAGTATTGCCTTCGCCCAGTTGATGGATAAAATGATATATCATTTCGCAGGTAGAACCATAGTTGGTGTCAGAGAATGTATATTGAGCATAATCATCAGGCTTTTGATGATGATCTATCATTATATACGTTTTCTCCAAATTTTCCAAAACACTCTGCATAGGGTCACCGGTACGGCTAAGGGTATTAAAATCGAGTGTAAAAATTATTTCGGCATCTTTTAACAGCTTTACAGCCGTATCATTTTCTCTTTCAAAAACAGTTACGTTCTCTGTACCCGGAAGCCATTGTAAAAAATCAGGAAACTCATTAGGAGAAATAACAGTAGGCTGATGTCCCTTTTGTAGTAAAAAATGGTATAATCCCAATGTAGAGCCCATTGCATCGCCATCAGGGTTACGATGCGTGGTTATTACAATTTTTTTAGGAGAGGCTAACAATATTTTAATCGCCTCTATATCTTCTTTTATCATCATTTTGCGAATTTACACCTTTTTCCCATATGCCCGCTATGTGCAAAATAAAAGGCTGCATAAGCCAAACGCTTTATACAGCCTTATAGTATATACTATTATTGTAATTATTCTCCCTTATTTTCATAGTTCAGCATCCAGCTTATGCCAAACTTATCAGTAAACATACCAAACAATGGCGCCCAAAAAGTTTTCTCCAAAGGCATGGTTACTCTCCCGCCTTCCGATAGTCCGTTAAAAAGGCGGTGAGCTTCTTCTTCGCTATCAACATTAATTGATATTGAAATAGTATTACCCACAGTAGTCATGTGGCTATAAGAGTTCATTACATCACTCCCCATAAGTAGGGTTTCTTTACTGATAGGTAATGATACATGCATTATTTTATCCTGTTCCGCTTCCGGTATCTGATATTCCGGAGAAGATGGAGTGTCTTTATAATGACCGATATATGGAAACTCGCCACCGAAAACAGATTTGTAAAAGTTGAATGCTTCTTCGCAATTACCTTTAAAGGTGATGTAGGGATTAATTTGTGCCATTTTTTATTGTTTTGTTTTATGCAATGCTAAAATTTAAACGATTCTAAACATCTGGAAACATTAAAGTAAAAACCTTCCAGTTGATAGGGGTTTTCCGCAAGCGTCAGGTAGTCATACTCACCATCAATAAGCGATTGTTTTCCACCAAAATCAAACCCAAGCAGGTTCAATATTTCATACTCATTTAAGGTATTAATTACATAAAAGCAGGTTTCTTTTTCAGTACCGTCGCCACTGCTTAGTATAGCATCTATAATTATAGTTGCCTGTACACTTTCCTTTTCCGCTTCGGCATCTTTGTCCAGTTCGCGAAACGAGTAAATACGATATTCCTTTATCCGTAAACTAAAAGGGTATTGTTTTAAAATATCATCGGTATATTCAATAATTTTTTCAAAATCTTCTTTCTCCGCTTTTTCTTTTTGCAATATTTCCTGCAACTTGTTTTGTTCCTCAGCCCTGCCATAGGGAGCATACTCCTCCTGAAAAGAATACCCGTAATACAAATGCCTTCTTTCTTCAAGCGTCATAGTACTGTCAGCACGATTATAACGCTCAAACAGCTTATCGAAATAGAATGCAGACTTTTTGTCTTTTACATTTTTTTCAATAACAGCATAGTCCGGTGCCGTAAATTCATGATTTTGAGCATATACGAAAGCACAAAACATAAGTGTCAGTAGTGTGGCATATTTTTTCATGGTGCTGGATGTTACTTATTTTAAAGATAATAAAAATACTGTAGTTATCACATAAAACGTGTTTTATCAAATTTTAATGTTATAAAAGTGATAAAAAGAGAGGAATAAAAATTAAAAGTGCGTTTTCATTTATCGATTTTATAGCTATTTTTGCACATGCAACACAACGTACTAATTTTAGATTTCGGATCGCAATACACACAACTAATTGCGAGAAGGGTTCGCGAGTTAAATATATTTTGCGAAATTTTCCCCTACAATAACCCTCCAACTGATTTATCATCCTATAAAGCTGTAATACTATCGGGCAGTCCCTTCTCGGTAAGGGCAGAAGATGCTCCGCACCCTGACCTTTCAGAAATTAGGGGTAAGCTGCCGCTGCTTGCCGTTTGTTACGGTGCGCAATACCTCGCTCATTTTCATGGCGGAGAGGTTGCTCCCAGCAACATACGCGAGTATGGCAGGGCTAACCTTTCTTATGTTAAAGATAACGAGCCGTTTCTTGAAAATGTTCAGGCAGGCAGTCAGGTATGGATGAGCCATAGTGACACTATTAAACAACTTCCCAAAAACGGAGTGAGGCTGGCAAGTACCAAAGATGTAGAAAATGCCGCTTACAGAATAGAAGGCGAGGAAACGTATGCCATACAGTTCCACCCTGAAGTTTATCATTCTACAGACGGTAAGCAAATGTTGGAAAACTTTCTTGTAAAAATAGCCGAAGTACCTCAGAATTTTACTACGGATACTTTTGTAGAAGATATTGTACAGGAATTAAAAGATAAAATACAAAATGATAAAGTAGTACTCGGTCTTTCGGGCGGGGTAGATTCTACCGTGGCAGCAGTACTGCTAAATAAAGCAATAGGCACTAACCTGTATTGCATTTTTGTAAATAACGGCTTGCTCCGTAAAAACGAATTTGAAAGCGTATTGCACCAGTATAAAGATATGGGCTTGAATGTGAAAGGCGTTGATGCGTCTGACCGTTTCCTGTCGCAACTGGCAGGTATTGAAGACCCTGAACTGAAACGTAAAACCATAGGTCGTGTATTTATAGAGGTGTTTGATGATGAAGCACACCAGCTTACTGATGTGAAGTGGCTGGCACAAGGCACTATTTACCCTGATGTTATCGAATCAGTGTCCGTAAAAGGACCTTCGGCAACCATAAAATCGCACCACAACGTAGGTGGATTGCCCGATTTTATGAAGCTGCAAGTGGTAGAACCACTGCGTATGCTTTTTAAAGACGAGGTACGCCGTGTGGGAGCAACGCTTGGTATAGACCCGGAGCTGCTCGGCAGGCATCCTTTTCCCGGCCCGGGATTATCTATAAGGATATTGGGCGATATTACTCCCGAAAAAGTGCGCGTATTGCAAGAGGTTGATGCTATTTTTATTGAAGGATTGAAATCGCACGGACTGTACAACCAAGTATGGCAGGCCGGAGCAATATTGCTTCCTGTAAATAGTGTTGGGGTAATGGGCGACGAGCGGACGTATGAAAAAGTAGTTGCACTGAGAGCCGTAGAATCTACCGATGGTATGACGGCTGACTGGGTACACCTGCCCTATGATTTTTTGATGAAAATATCAAATGAGATAATCAATAAAGTAAAAGGTGTAAATAGGGTAGTGTATGACATTAGCTCTAAACCGCCTGCTACTATCGAGTGGGAATAATTTATCCTAATGTTTTATATAGACAATGTATAGACAAACCAATTATTTAATGATAAAATAGGTTGGTCTTGTACTACCTCTTGTTTCTTTTTACTAAAATTGCAAAAATATATCTACACCCCCCTACATAGATAAGAATAAATTAAAATTTAAATCCTAATTGTTGAAATTTAATAGAAGTATTAATTTTTATTAAATTTTTGGCTGTAATAAGTAATTATTCATAAATGAAAAATAGTTTAGTTGCATTGCTGACACTTGGTTTAATGTTCAGTAATGCTGTAGCGGGACAGGAATCATCCACTCTTGTTTCCGCAAAAAATGTGGCTGAAGAAGTAATAAACCACAGAGTCGCTTTAGGCGAGACCATTGTACTGATTGCAAAAAAATATGTTATACGCCCATCGGATATATATGAGTTTAATCCCGATGCAGTTGAAGGTATATCTCCGGGTAGTATTTTAAAAATTCCTGTTGGCAGAAGTATGTCCGTCAAAGATCATACAAAACCAAAACAACAACAACCGGCGGTAAAAAAAGATACGGTAAGCAAAACACTTAAAGCAAACCTTCCTGTACAGCAAAATCATACGGCAACGGTTAATGATGTATTGCCACAGTCAGCTACGGTAACACCTATTATTGTCGAGCCTGTGCCCACAGAAGCTATTGCATTGCCCGGTAACGGAGTGTTTGAGGTGAAACACCAAGTAAAGTCAGGCGAAACATTAACAAGTCTAAGCAGGCGTTATAATACTACCGTTAGCGAAATTACAGATGCTAATAAAACAAAGTTGCGAAACGGATTACAGATAGGGCAGGAGCTTGTAATACCCGCAGGACCAACACCGGAAACACTTGAGGGAGTTATAGTTCATGAAGTAAAATCGGGCGAAACTTTAACAGGACTTGCCAGAAAATATAACACAACCATAGAGGTAATTACCGAATATAATAAGCGCAAGTTAAAGCACGGTCTTCAGGCAGGGCAAAAGCTGAGTATAATGCCCGGACAGCCGGAATAAGTGAAGTTTCCACTTATTTCAGGTGCAACCGTTTGTTGCTAAGGGGTAATATAAATTCTTAATATAAAAATAAAATTTGTCAATAAGTCGTTACAAAAGTTAACTTTGTAACGGCTTAATATTTTATATAAATACAATGAAAACAAGGTTAATTTTATTATTCGCATTCATGCTATTCTCAACAGTAGCTTTTTCTCAAGAGTATAAAAAACATACTGTGGTTAAAGGCGAGAACATAAAAAGCATTGCAAAAAAATATAAGATTACACCTTATGATATACAGCGGCTGAATCCTGATGCCAAAAATGGTATTAAAGAGAATATGGTGTTGCTCATACCGGCACAGCTTCCGGTATCGCAACAGGTTTCGCAGAAAGAACAACCCAGTAAAGTAGTAAACACTATACATGTATTACAACCATCAGAAACATTTTACAGCCTTTCTAAAAAATATAATGTAACTGTTGAAGCAATTGAAAAAGCAAACCCCAACACAAGTATAGATGACTTACAGATAGGGCAGGAAATAATTATCCCCATAAAAGGCAGTACTGTTGCAGCACAGGTTAAAAAAGTTGAAAAAATTGATGCCAAGAAAGATGTGGATGCCTACATATACCATACTGTTGTTGCAGGAGAAACAAAATACTCCATAGCACGCGATTTTGGTATGACACTGCAAATGCTTGAAGAACTTAACCCTGAAGTAAAAGATATACTGCCATTGGGCTATGAGCTAAAACTGGTTGATAAAAAAGTAGTTAACAATCAGATAGTTACTGCGGTTTCTGATTATATGATATATGTAGTAAGACCAAAGGAAACGTTTTATAACCTGAGTAAGAAAACAGGACTTACCGAAGAGGAAATTATAGTCCTCAATCCTGAAGCAAAAGAAGGTCTTAAAGAAGGAATGCAATTAAAACTTCCTAAAACTACTTCTGTTACTGATACAATACCAGTAGCAACCAAAAGAAAAGCAGTTGATTTGACTAAATCCTTACTAAGAACAACGCAGAAGGAAATAGCTTTGCTTATACCGTTCAATATGGAAAGGGTAGAAACTGATACTGTAAGATCGCAATTACTCAGGAATGATAAATTTTTAAACATAACCCTCGATTTTTATGCAGGCGCACTTATAGCTATAGACTCTGCCGAAGCATTGGGTTTACCATTACGAGTAAAGATACTGGACACAAAAGAAACCAGAAACACATCAGATATTGCAGCTATAAAAAACAGCCTTTATACTACTGATGCGGTAATAGGTCCGTTTTTCCCAGATAATGCAGAAACAGCAGCAAGTTTATTAGGCAATGTGCCTGTAATATCACCGTTATCTAAAGAGTATGGAAAGCAGTACCCTAATTTATTCCAGTCCGTACCATCTTCAGATGATTCTAAAAAAGCATTATTTGATTATTTAGTTATGCAGGGAGGAAACATACTGGCTGTTATCGACTCCAAAAAAATAAGTTCTAAGCAGTATTTAAAAGAGAAATACCCTTCTGTAAAAATAGTACCTCTTAATCCTGACGGCACCATTAATGCAGCCACATTAAAAGGGCTGTTGATAAAAGGCAAAATAAATTATGTTGTGCTGGAAACAGAGCGTTCGGCAATGGCGATAAATACAACAAAAATTCTTGAAGACGCTCTTGACAATTATAACATACAACTTGCAGTACCCGAAAACAATGAAATATTTGAAACAGCCGAAATACCCCTTAGCAGGCTTACTGCTTTGAAAATGATGTATCCGTCGGTAACCAATGATGTTCAAACACCCGAAGAAGCCCTGTTTATAAAAAAATTCAGGGAGAAAAACGGGTGCGTCCCAAATCAGTTTGCCACAAGAGGCTTTGATGTAACCTTTGATATTATACTGCGACTTTTTCAACCTGAACCCTTTACAGCAGTTATGGATAGCGTAACATCCGAGCAGGTAGATAATAAATTTTCATACAGAATGGAAAACGGAGGTTATCGCAATACAGGTGTATATATCATGCATTTTGACGAAAATCTTACTGTAAAACAGGCTGAAAAAACAACCGTTTCGTTACCTACATCACAACGACAATAAATTATGACATCAAAAGTAACCTATCTCGGCGATTTAAGAACATCCTCCGTACACCTGCAATCAGGGAGCGAAATTATATCGGATGCCCCATTGGATAATAACGGTAAAGGCGAAGCCTTTTCGCCTACCGATACTGTAGCCAATGCGCTGGCAACTTGCATGCTTACCGTTATGGGGATAAAAGCACGAGATATGGGTGTGAATATGAACGACTCGACAGCAGAGGTTACAAAACACATGATAGCCGACCCCCGCAGGATTGGTAAGATAGAAGTGGTGTTTACCATGAAATCGGATGCAGATGAAAAAGCAAAAACAATATTAGAAAGAACCGCTTTAACTTGCCCCGTACACCAAAGCCTGCATTCTGATATTGAAAAAAATATAATTTTTAACTGGTAAAAGTCATAATTGCTTGGAACAACCTTCGCCCGAACAGCAAAAAGATTATCTTATAAAATTAGCACATACTAAAATGCCTTTCGGTAAATATGAAGGACGTTACCTTATAGATTTGCCTGAATATTATGTAGTATGGTACAGCAATAAAGGCTTCCCGAAAGGACAACTGGGGCAGCAGTTACAACTGGTACATGAGTTAAAAGTTAACGGGCTTGAACATATAGTACGTACTATTAAAGCACAATATCCTAAACCATAACTCACTAATTGGTATAGGTAACAAGGCACCAATTATTTGTATATAAGGGTATTGATACATTAATTAATCGTTACATTGATTAATTGAAAAAAGGATTGATTAATTTTTGTACTTTTGCCTCGTTTTTTACAACTACTACAACACAACAACAAGCATTATAATGAATCAAACAAAATACATTTTTGTTACAGGGGGTGTGACCTCTTCACTCGGTAAGGGCATTATTGCCGCTTCTCTTGCAAAATTATTGCAGGCGAGGGGGTACAGGACTACTATACAAAAATTTGACCCTTATATAAATGTAGATCCCGGTACGCTTAACCCTTATGAACACGGAGAATGTTATGTGACTGATGATGGTGCTGAAACGGATCTTGATTTGGGACATTATGAGCGTTTTTTAAATGTACCTACCTCGCAGGCTAACAATGTTACTACAGGCAGAGTATATCTTTCGGTAATAGAAAAAGAACGCAGAGGCGAATTTCTTGGTAAAACGGTACAGGTAGTACCCCATATTACTAATGAGATAAAAGACAGGATGCAACAACTGGGGCATTCCGGCGATTATGATATTGTAATAACAGAAATAGGCGGTACGGTAGGCGATATAGAGTCGTTACCGTATATAGAATCAGTTAGGCAATTAGTTTGGGAGCTTGGCGAAAATAACGGTATAGTTATCCACTTAACGCTCGTGCCGTACCTTGCAGCAGCAGGCGAACTGAAAACAAAGCCCACGCAGCACTCGGTAAAAACATTGATGGAAAGCGGTATAAAGGCCGATATCCTGGTTTGCCGTACAGAGCATGAGATTTCGAGTGACTTGAGGCAAAAACTGGCTTTATTCTGCAATGTAAAACGCGAAGCGGTAATACAGTCTATAGATGCCTCTACCATATATGATGTACCCAACCTGATGCTGGAGGAAGGACTGGACAGAGTCGCACTTAAAAAGCTGGACTTACCTGAAAAAAACACACCGGACTTAAAGCAGTGGAATGAGTTTTTGTTTAAACTTAAAAACCCGAAGCATACAGTAAATATAGGTCTTGTAGGTAAATATGTAGAATTGCAGGATTCGTATAAATCAATACTGGAAGCTTTTATACATTCAGGATCTTATAACGAAACTAAAGTTAACGTTATCAGTATTCATTCAGAATATATTGATAAAGAAAATATAGACGAGAAGCTGAAAGGGCTTGACGGTATTGTGGTAGCTCCCGGTTTTGGAGAGCGAGGCATAGAGGGTAAAATAGAAACCGTGCGTTATGCAAGAGAAAACAACGTGCCGTTTTTAGGTATCTGTTTAGGTATGCAAATGGCAGTTATAGAATATTCCAGGAACGTACTGGGGCTGAAAGATGCCAACTCAACAGAGATGAATGCGAGTACCAACAACCCTGTTATCAATATTATGGAAGCACAAAAAAGTGTAACCGATAAAGGAGGAACAATGCGCCTTGGTGCATGGAAATGCAGTTTGGAAGAAGGATCGCTTGCTAAGAAAATATATGGTGTTCCCGAAATACAGGAAAGGCACCGCCACCGTTATGAGTTTAATAGCCAATATAAAGAAGCATTAGAAAAAGCCGGTTTAAAAGCATCGGGTATAAACCCGGATACAGGATTGGTAGAAGTTGTGGAGTTGAACAATCACCCGTTTTTTATAGGGGTACAGTACCATCCGGAATATAAAAGTACAGTAGCCAATCCGCATCCGCTTTTTGTACATTTTGTAAAAGCGGCTGTGGCAGGTAAAAACTAATTGTAATTATTACTTGGCTGAAAATCAGATAGAGAAACAATTTTTTTAAAATATAAATGGAAGAAAAGAAATTTGACCTTAAAACGCTACTTGGATTCGGTTTAATAATGGTACTCCTGTTATGGATGATTTATAACCAGACATCTAATACCGAGGCAGAACTGCAGGAGAAAGAAAAGCAGGAGCAAATAGATAAAGAAAAACAACAACAGGTAACAGAAACAACTGCTACTGTAGAAAAAGATACCACAGTTAATGATTCGGTAAAAGTTTCGGAGTACAAAAATTCTCTCGGAGCATTTGCTTACAGTGCAACGTTGCCATCTGCAAAAGATAATGTAACCGAAATTAAAAACGGACTTTTATCATTAAACATTGCTAATAAAGGCGGTTATATAGTATCGGCTACCTTAAATAATTTTGAGCAGTTTCATAAAGATTCAAAAAGAATAGTAAAACTGATTGAAGATAATAATGCCAATCTTAATCTGCAATTCCAGACTAAAGATAACCGTATTTTTAATACAAAAGAACTTTATTTTGAGCCTGTATTGAGTAACGAAGGCGAAAATCAGGTGCTTACCATGCGCCTTAAAGCAGGACCGCAACAGTATTTAGAATATCGTTATGTATTGAAGCCTAATGAGTATATGATGGATTTCTCCATCCGCACACAAGGACTATCTGATATCGTGAATACTGCTAAACCAATGGATTTGGAATGGCAGCTAAAAGCTTACCGTAATGAAAAAAGTGTTTCCTATGAAAACCGATACACCGAAATGGTATATGAGTATGAAGACGGTAAGGATGACTATTTAGGGCAAGGAAGCACAGAAACAGAACTTGCCGAAGAGGTTACTTATATAGCCTATAAGCAACACTTTTTTACTTCGGTACTTTTAACGGATACTCCTTTTAAAACAGCCGATTTGAAATCGGAGAATTTAGTTAAGGATGAAGAAATTGATACTACGTTTACTAAGAACTTTGTAGCCAAAATACCATTAGCGTTTAAGGGTGGCGAACTGAGTTATAATATGAATTGGTACTATGGTCCATCTGACTATGATATCCTTAATAAGTATGACAGAAACCTTGATGAGGTTATGCCGTTGGGTTGGGGTATTTTCGGGTGGATAAACCGTTACATATTTATCCCTGTATTTGGGTTATTAAGTAGCTTCATACCTTACGGTATTTCTATTATAATCTTTACAATCTTAATAAGATTATTAATGTCACCGGTTACCTATAAGTCCTACTTATCGCAAGCTAAAATGAAGGTAATTCGTCCCGAAATTACAGAGCTTAACGAGAAGTACAAGAAAGACCCGATGAAAAAGCAGCAGGAAACCATGAAGCTGTATAACAAGGCAGGCGTTAGCCCTATGGCAGGATGTTTACCCGCATTGATGCAGATTCCCGTGTTCTATGCACTATTCCAGTTTTTCCCGTCATATTTTGATTTAAGACAAAAAAGTTTCCTTTGGGCAGACGATCTTTCGTCGTATGACTCTGTTATACATCTGGACTTTTATATCCCATTTTATGGTAACCACGTGAGTTTGTTCCCAATATTGGCATCGTTGGCAATATTCTTCTACATGAAAATGACAACGGGCGACCAAAGTATGGCACAACCACCGCAGGAGGGTATGCCGGATATGAGCAAGATAATGAAGATAATGATATACATCTCTCCGATTATGATGCTTATATTCTTCAACAACTACGCATCAGGACTGAGTTTGTATTACTTTATCTCTAACCTTATTACCATAGGTATTATGTTTGTAATTAAAAATTACATCGTAAAAGAAGATAAAGTACACGCCATGATTCAGGAAAATAAAGCGAAGCCGAAAAAGCAAAGCAAGTTTCAGCAAAAAATGCAAACAATGATGGAGCAGGCGCAGGAACAGCAAAAAACAAGACAAGGCAAAAAATAATTTAAAAAGCACTCTTCGGAGTGCTTTTTTGATGAGGCATATATTTTGCACTACAATAAAAAAACTATATTTAGGGTTAAAATAAAAAGCAAAAATTTTAGTATGAAAATAAAATTTGCAATACTATCGGTTTTATTTATTACAAGTATTGGTGCATGGGCACAGGGTAATCAGTTTGACGATAAAGGGAAGCGTCACGGCAAGTGGGGTGATGTGTATGAAACAACCAAACTGCCCCGTTATGAAGGTACTTTTGAGCATGGTAAAGAAACAGGCGTGTTTAAATTCTATCAAAATGATAAAAACAGCACCCTTATTGCCACGCGTGATTTTAGCGCAGGTAACGGAGTATCATATACAATCTTTTATGACGAAAATGGTAAAAAGCTGAGTGAAGGTAAAGAAGTAAACAGATTGCGCGAGGGCGAATGGAAATTTTACCACCCCGGTAAAGAAGCAATACTGTCAGTAGAGCAATACAGCAAGGGCAAGCTAACGGGAACCCGAAAAGTATATTTCCCCAACGCGGCGATAGCCGAAGAAGCCCAGTATAAAGATGACATGAAAAACGGTACATATAAAAAATATACCGAAAAAGGAATAGTACTCGAAGAGTCGATGTATAAAAATGATGAACTTAATGGCTTGGCTACCTATCGAAATGCCGAAGGCGAAGTGGTGAGTAAAGGACAGTTTGCCAACAATGTAAAAACAGGCGTTTGGAAATATTTTGAAAAAGGTAAGCTCGTAAAAGAAGAAGATAAAACTAACCTGAAAATAGAGCTGATAAGGATAAGAGAGTAATATTGAAAATTGCCGTACCTTTGCAGCAATTTTTTAGAAAGAATAACAATGAAGCGTGTAGTAGTAGGATTATCCGGCGGGGTAGATTCGAGTGTGGCAGCCTATCTGCTTATGCAGCAGGGCTATGAGGTTATCGGCTTGTTCATGAAAAACTGGCATGACGATTCGGTTACCATATCCGATGAGTGCCCATGGCTTGAGGACAGTAACGATGCCCTTTTGGTTGCCGAAAAACTGGGCATACCCTTTCAAACCGTCGATTTAAGCGAGCAATATAAAGAACGTATCGTTGACTATATGTTTAACGAATATGAAAAAGGCAGGACACCCAATCCTGATGTGCTTTGCAACCGCGAAATAAAGTTTGATGTATTTATGAAAATAGCCCTCAGCCTTGGTGCTGATTATGTGGCTACGGGTCACTATTGCCGTAAAGGAACGATAGAAAAAGACGGTAAGGAAGTATATCAGCTATTGGCAGGGGTAGATGGCAATAAAGACCAATCGTACTTTTTATGCCAGCTATCGCAGGAGCAGTTGAGTAAATCTTTATTTCCCATAGGGGAGCTTACCAAACCACAGGTACGCGAAATTGCGGCAAAGATGGAGTTGGTAACCGCCGAGAAAAAAGACTCGCAAGGGCTTTGTTTTATCGGTAAAGTGCGCCTACCCGACTTTTTACAGCAGCAATTACAACCCAAAGAAGGTGTTATATATGAAATAGATGCGGATGCAGATACTTATAAAACAGAAGTACCCCAATTTACATCGGTAAAAGAACAACTTGCCTACGAGGCTAAAAATACAGCTTATACCCCCGAAATGGGAAAAGTGGTAGGCAAGCACCAAGGCGCACACTATTTTACCATAGGACAACGCAAAGGGCTAAATGTGGGCGGTACAAAAGAGGCACTGTTCATTATTGCTACCGATGTAGAGCGTAATGCTATATATACCGGGCAGGGGCACAGTCATCCCGGATTGTTCCGTAAAGCGTTGTTTATACAGCAAAACGAAGTACACTGGATTCGTGAAGATTTAGCATTAAAAGATGGCGAAACTATGGAGGTTATGGTACGCATCCGTTACCGTCAGCCATTGCAAAAAGCAACCTTGCATCAGTTTGATAACGGTATGTATATCTCATTTGATACAACGCAAAGCGCTATTACCGAAGGGCAGTTTGCTGCCTGGTATAGTGGTGATGAACTTTTAGGTAGTGGGGTGATATCTTAAAAGAATATTAATCTATCTAACTATATAAATTATGAACAATAACATTTGGCTACATCGTATTTCTCATCATGCACCAGTATCTTATCCTCTTCTTGATAAAAATTATATAACTATTGGTTTTTCAGATTTTATCTATGACGATTTTATTACGAAAGTATTATCTGCTGGTGAAGGTTGGAAACCAAAATGGGATGTTCTTGATGCAGCTTTTGAAGAACAATGGGGTACGAAACCAAGAATTCGACATAATTTGTGGAGATTTATAGAAGGATTTAAAAAAGGTGATTGGGTAGTAGTACCCAAAACAGGAACATTTTCAGTATATGAGATTATAGATGATTTACCTGATTATATTACTAAAATTGATAGTAAAGATATAATTGATTGGGATGGAAATAGACATTATTTTAAAAATGAACGTTTATATAATGAGAGTCATGTTTTTATTGATTTAGGTTTTTTTAGGAGAGTTAAACCTTTAGAACTAAATGTTTCGCGTTATGACTTTGCAGATTCTCAATTAACTTCAAGACTGAAATTCAGATCTACGAATGCTAATATAACGGATTTAAAAGACAATGTTATAAAGGCTGTTGGAGCCTATAGATTAAATAAACCAATTAGTATACACTCAAATGTCAAAGAAACTTTTGCAAATAGTTTTTTAGATATTCTTAAACAGGAATTAAATCCTGATAAGTTTGAGCTTCTAGTGAAATGGTATTTTGAACGTATTGGTGCATCTGAGGCTTATATTCCTCCAAAGAACTCTGTAGATAAAACAGGTGATGTAGATGTCATAGCTGTATTTGAATTATTGAAAGTGATTATTTGTTGTCAAGTAAAATTTCATGAAGGTAAAACTGATGATTGGGCAGTTTCACAAATATTAGACTATCAATCTAAAAGTCAAGAAAAAAACATGGAAGAGGAGTCTTCGTTAGATGATGATTATTCTAGAGTTAATTGGGTAATTAGTACTAGTGAAACATTTTCTGAAAAAGCGGTAAACGCAGCAAAAGAAGAGAAGGTTCAATTATTTAATGGTAAGAGATTTGTTGAAATGCTTATTGATGCAGGAATTTTGAGTTTAGATAAAGCCTTTAACTAGTAATAATGCTCTACAACCTTCATACCCATAACTTTACCAATAATCCCAATGCTCTTGAGGTGGTAAACCGCTATCCGTATGAGGAAATCGATGTACCTTATTTTTCTACAGGTATTCATCCTTGGTATATTGATGAGGATAGGGTAGAGGAGCATTTAGAAATTATGGAACAACGTTTGCAAATGGATAATTGCCTTGCGCTTGGCGAGTGTGGTTTGGATAAACGTATCGAGATACCGCTCGAAATTCAGCAGCCTATTTTTGAAAAACAGCTACTATTAGCAAGAAAATACAATAAACCTGTAATTTTGCACCTCGTTGCTGCCTATCAGGAATTGATTGCTATAAAAAACGAAATGCAACTTGATGTACCTATGGTACTGCATGGTTTTTCTAAAAACATACAATTAGCCGAACAATTACTGGATAAAGGTTTTTACCTGTCGTTTGGGAAATACCTGTTGCGCAATCCTGAATTATCGGGGGTATTGGCAGAAGTGCCGGAAAATCGGTTTTTTCTGGAAACCGATACTATTGAAGAAAGTTTGGATGAAGTGTATGAAAAGGCAGCAACGGCAAGAAGTACTGATATTGAAAATATTAAACAAATAGTAAGTAATAACTTTAAAACGGTTTTTAAGCATGGCTGAGTGGACGGAGCGTGCCGAACTTTTATTTAAAAAAGAAGGACTTGAAAAATTAAAAAATGCTCATGTGCTGGTTGTAGGTATGGGTGGTGTAGGCTCTTTTGCAGCCGAATTTATTGCCAGGGCAGGTGTGGGCAGTATGACTATTGTGGATGGTGATGTGGTGGATATAACCAATATTAACAGGCAACTGCCCGCTTTGCATTCTACCGTTAATAAACCAAAGGTAGCTATAGTGGGCGACAGGCTTATGGATATTAACCCTGAATTGAAGCTGACTCGAATTAAAGAATTTCTTTCGCCGGAGCGTGCTTATGAGCTGGTTACCAATGAGTATGACTATGTGCTGGATTGTATAGACAGTATTACGCCAAAGCTGAACCTGATACTTTCGGCAAGAAGGCAGAAGGTTAAAATAATCAGTAATATGGGTGCAGGGGGTAAGTATGAAGCCTCGAAGGTGAAAGTTACAGACATCAGTAAAACCGAGTACTGCCCATTGGCGAAAACTATCAGAAAACGCTTGAGGAAAGAAGGGGTATCAAAAGGGGTAAAGGTTGTTTTTTCTACAGAAATGCCCGACGAAACCAGTGTGAAAATGACTGACGGAACGAATTTTAAAAAATCGTTTTACGGTACCAACAGTTGGATGCCTGCTCTTTTTGGGCTGCACGCTGCCGAAACAGTGGTAAAATATATTATTAATAAATAATATTTCCTGATTCCTGCTTACGGAGTAGTATCCCTTACTGCCCTAACAGCAGATGAGGCTCTGTCCTGTCTTTGTCTGCTTGCATCTACAGGATGAATGGTAGGAGGCGTTATGTTTATAAGGCTGTCAGGAACTATCGGGAAATAGATATCAGTAATCCATTCCGACGGATTTTTAGATTGCTGTGTGTTATTGCGATATACTTCTATATACTCATTTAAAGTATCTGTTTTTATTGCTTTATCATTACTGTATTTACGGGTTGTATCCCATGCTTTTTTAAGATGGGAGTAATCACCTTTAACAGTTGTTTTTAAGGCAGAGAAAGATTTTAAGACACCTCCTCCAAACTCGCTGCCGGCAGATGTAATAATTTCTTCTTTGATGGGAATACAAATAGTATAAGTAGCCTTATTACTGCTGGTATATTTGTACTTTTTATACATAACAAATGGCGATCCGTCAATAGAGATGTTATTGGTTTTTATAAAGTTTGTGAGTTTTGGCAGTACTATGGCTATATTTTTCTCAATACTCGATATATCGCTTGTTATGCTGTAACCAAGGTAAAAATCCTGTGTTTTTGTACTTTTGCCCATTACCATTATGTTATAATTGGTAAGTTCCTGTTCCATAAAGTTGCCTATTCTGGTTAGCCCTTGTTTCATGGCCTCTTCCGTACGGTTTTCAGTACCCCTTCTAACTATAGAATAGGCTTTTTCCGTAAAAGTTAATTTTCCTTTTACTCTCACACTTACTTTAGTACCGTTCAGCGTATCTTTAAAAGTCCAAAGTATCTCTTGTTTGTTATTATTGTCAGTGTAAGCATATTGCGTAATGCTGTCATCTTTTATGGTTTCTACAGTTTGTATGCTACCCTCTGTTTGTCCTGTTTTCCAGTTTATTGATGCTCCTTTTCCTGATGTTTCAGTACCAATGCGGGTATATACGGTGGTAGAGTCAACATCGGCAAGTATATTGCTGGTTTCCCAGTTAGCGTAATCGTTTATATAGTTGAATAGCGCGGTTTTAGGCACTTTTACAATTTTTTCCTGCCTTATGTCATAACTGCCGTCCTGAGTGGCTATAAACACAGTAAATGCCACCAAAATCAAAAGGAGTAACAGGAAAATATATTTTATAATTTTCATAAAGTGAAAATTTAATTTTCATGTAAAAGTATAAATATTTCCTATAAGAAGCTAAAAATAAAAAACCCGTGATAACGGGCTTATGTTTTAATGATCGCAATCTAAAAAATTTTCAGGGTAGGGCGAGAGGCTCAGTTTATCTACCAGTAAAAAGATATCTTCTTCTTTAGTATATACATCTATCACCTCACTTACTTTGTCAGCATACAGCGTTTTCCTGTGTGTAGTAATGTTATATTCCTGTAGCTTATCTGTTACATGGTAATTAAATGAGATAATACCGGGATATTCATTTTTAAACTGTACTTGCCAGTGGTGCTGTGTACCGTTTTGACCAACATATTTTAGCCTGAATGTAACTTTGGTATAACAATTAGTCTGTTCCCATTTTTGCCAGCCGTTATCAGTTTGAGCCTGTACCAGTGCAATTCCTCCCAGCAGGCAGAGTAATACAAGTATCTTTTTCATAATTATTGAACATTAAGTATGGTTACATAAAAATCAGGAGAAGTTTGATATACTGTTGTCGCATTAGTTGTCATGCCATCTTGTACATCGCTGGTAATTTTAAAATATTTCTTCTTTCCATCTTGATTAATATTCTCGTTATAGTAATCGCTTATACTAACCTCTGCAAAGCTATCTGAATCAAAAGGAGTCTCGGTAATAGTAAAAGTTATATTTGAAACACTATTTTTTTCTGATTTAAAAAAGAACTTTTTTATAAAAAACTTTTTTCCGTTCATCATTTCTTCTTCATAAGTCGCTCTGTACTCAACATCATTGCCTGCTTTTATCCAAGTGTTGTATTTTGCCTGTATTTTGTTATCCATAACGGGTTGCACCTGTAAACTTGCATTGGTAAACGTAGTAGTACCTTTCGATTGTTCAAAACTGTTCTTTTGCTTCGATGTGGCTGATGTATCAGATAAGGCTTTGAGCGCAGGTTTTGATTCAGCAGCAGGTATTATCTGCGTTCGCCCAACATCAAAGTAGTTTACAATTTGCAAACCGCGTTTGTAGGGTATAGTAATCGTATCAGTATCTGTACCCATAGCGCCGTATTTACGAATTATAAACTTGTTTTCACCTTCATGCAACGGAACGCGAATGTATGATATTGTAGCGGGCAGTGTTTGCCAGTTTCGGGTGTCTGCTTTTTCGGTTGCTGCTCCTGCTATATCAGCCCCAAGTTTGACAAGGTCGCCTCCGGCATCGCCCAGCAGTTCTTTGCCTAACGCTCCCAGTCCGGCACTTGTAGCTTTTTTGGCTGCAAATCGTGTTACAATATCTATGGTTTCGCGTAACATTCTGTCTTTAAGCGATTGTTTTGCTATGGGATAAAAATCCTGTGCAAGATTAAATTCCTTTGGCTTACCGTTTACTATAATTTCTGCTTTGTTATAATAGCCTCCTCTTTCGCGATATCGGGGGATAGCTATGGCATTTATACTACCAATATTAGAACCGATGGGTATGGGTATAATTATTTCTTCCAATATATCGCCATCCATATAGCTGCCATAAAATATTCCGCCGGCTCCCGAGGCGGTTATTACTATTTGATCTTTGGCAGGACCTATACCGTTTTCCCAGAAAATAACGGCCTCACCTGTTGGTTTTGTCTGATAGTCTTCCGGGGTTGTTTTCTTGGGTGTATCTTCTGCGGGGATGTTAAACTTAGTACGATAATCGTTATACTCTTGGGTAAACCCCATGAGCTTCGAAGTGCGTAACAAATCTTTTTTAAGCTGCTCCGGCATTGGTACATCAAAAAAATCACCACCGTTTTTGGTATATATTTCTTCGGCATTACGATAGGCAATAAAGGCATTGTTTATATCGCCTACCGATTCGTATATTATACCCTGCAATATTTGCGAAAAGGCATCTTCGCTATATTTATTTTTATTTTCTTTATAATTTTCGTTAAGCTGATACAGCTTAATATTTATCCTTTTGGCCTCTACAAGTGCCTCATTGGGCATGCCCATCATAAAGTAGTTTAGGGCTTTATAATAATGGATAGTAACTTTTTCAAAATCTTCACCTTTGTAGGGCATTGCCATAGGGTTGGTAAGTTTTGAGGCAACCGCCTGCCCGGCATTGGTTTTTATCCTGTCATCTATCAATATATAGGCTTGTTCCAGCAGGGCATTACTGGCTTCATAATTGCCTTGCATATGTTCTACTTTACCCTTTTCCATCAGGTATAAAAGCTTATTCCTCTTTTTTTTCAGGAATTTATTTTTCTCTATTCCGGCAATGGCTTTATTAAAGTTGCCGTTAAAGAGGTCGCTTTCAATATCTGAGGTTTTGGAGTTATAGGTTCCGCAGGATTGAAAGCCTATCAATAACAGTAGCAATAACGCTTTTACAGCGTTACGTTTGTTTTTAATTGCTTTCATAAATATCAGGTGTGTATTGGCTTACAGTTTTTTGCCAATATATTTTTTTATCTTTTTATCGCCTATCCATACTTTCTCATTGGTTTGTATGTTACTAAGCTCAAGATCTACCTGATAGTACACTGTTTTTTCTTTTGAATATTGATCTACGATAGAGTTTACTGTACCTTGCAACATAAAATCGGCACCGTTTTCAAGACCAAATTTTTTCATTGTAGATTGTGATGCAAAATTTTGTTGGTCGGCTCTTTCGCCTCTTATTTCTTCACGCATGTTTCCTGCCTGTACCAGTTTCATTCTGCCTGAATTTATGATAGCTTTTTCGATATCTTTAGAAAAGGTTTCTACAGCAATATGTTCGTGTGATTTATTAACAATCATACCTACAATAATTACCGGTTTTTTTCCTGCGTTGTCTGATGCATAGGTGCTGTACCATGAGTGTTCCATCAATTCGGCAGTAATTTCTTCCGCTGTAAGTCTGGAGTCTGTTTCGTTCCAACGTCCGCTAAGGTCAGTTACTGTATTTTCACTTACACGCTGCACGTTGTGTGTAGAGCAGTTGGTTAATGTAAGTCCTAAAGCAAAAAATAACGATAGGTGCAATGATCTTGATTTCATAATAAGTATTTTGTTGATTAATAATTTAAAGGTATTAAATATTTTAAGATCTTAACTCTGCATTCTTACAAAATATATGCCAATTAAAATCCAGAAAGGTTTTATATAAAAAAAATATCCCGTTAGGGATATTTTTTCGCTAAACCAACTACTCTGAATAAATTAAGAAACTACATAATTGAAAGAAGAAATAATCGTTGTCGGATGGATGCCAACGGTAGTTACTTGTTTAACTTTGTTTGGCAAAGATGCTTAAATTACGATTGCTAAAAAATCCCCATTAGTGGGTATTTTACAATTTTAACAGTAGTTAAAAATCATATTTACGTTCCATAGAGTATCGTAATAACTCGCTTTTTCCCTGTAAGTTTAGTTTTTTTAGTATATTTTTCCTGTGGGTGTCCACAGTTGTTTTACCTATAAATAACAAGTCGGCAATTTCCTGAGATGTTTTTCCCTGTCCTACCAGGTTTACTATTTCCAATTCACGTTTACTCAGCGGAGCTTCGTTATTACTGTTTTTGTCATGCGCTTTTTTTAGCGAAGCATCAAAAAACTTTTCACCCTGCATAACACCTCTTATCGCGTTTGCAACCGTTTTTAATGATGAATTTTTTACTACATATCCTGACGCTCCGGCCTCTTCCATTTGGGTTACAGCTTCATTTTGTTCAAACATGCTAAAGGCTATAACATGGCACTGGGGGAATTCTTTTTTTATCATTTTTGTAGCGGTAATCCCGTCTATCTTGGGCATGCGTATGTCAGTCAGCACAACATCGGGCTTTTTGGCATGTACAATTTCAAGCAATCGTTCACCGTCATTAGCTTCGCCTACAACACATATATCATCTTCATATTCTAAAAATATCTTGATACCGTCTATTAATGACTGGTGGTCTTCGGCTATTACAAGGTTTATCATATTGGTAAGTCTATTAGTATGGTCGTGCCTTTCCCCGGGGTAGAGTCTATAATAAAACTACCGCCAAGCTGTTCTGTTTTTTTCTGTATAGAGGCTATACCCATTCCGTCTTCAGCATTCATTTTATCAGTACTAAAGCCCACTCCGTTATCTTCTATAATAATATTGATTAAATCGTCATGATGCGTTAGTTGTATCGATGCTTCCGTAGCCTGTGCATGTTTTATAATATTGGTAATAAGCTCCTGTACAATTCTAAAGATAGTAATTTCTTGGCTATTATCCAGTCTTTCATTAAATCCGTACGGAATAAAATCAACTTTTAGTTTTTTAGGTATCGATACTTTTTGGACTAATTTTTTTAGAGCCGGAATAAGCCCTTCGCTGGCATATACCCCTGCATTTTTGGCATGGGCAAGCCTCCTCACTTTTTGATAGGCTTCTTCGATAAGGTCATCCGTTTTTTGATAGAGTCGATTTTCATCTTCATTAATCTCGCTTTTCCTTAATTTTAAATTTTCAAAATTTATTTTTAATGTGGCAAGCATACTACCTAAGTTATCATGGAGTTCGTTAGCAATGCGCTGTCGTTCTTTTTCCTGCCCTTCAAGCATGATGTCTATGCTGCTAAGCTCATACTCTTTTAGGGCTTTTTCTAATTTTTGCTTTTCAATCAGTTTTTCCTGATGTGAAATTTTTTCTTTTTTGCGTGCATTTTTTATGATAAGAAAAGCTATTACAGAGCCGGCTATCAGTAACCCGATAGTTACATAATTAATAACTTGTTTGGTTTTAACATCTCCTCTTAATATTTGATTTTCCAGCTCTTTTTCTTTTGTTTTATATTTAGTATGTATATCGTTTATGGCAATATTTTGCTCGGTCACATTTATACTGTCACTATATTGTTGTGTTAATAGCAGGTATTTATAAGCATTTCCATAGTCGTTCAGTTCAGCATAATTTTTATGAAAATTGTTATATATAATCCATTTCGACTTTAGTTCATAATTATTTAGAGGTAAACTGTCCGCTGACTGCAAATGCTTATTAGCAGTAATAAAATCTTTCTTGTGGCGGTAGGATGATGCTAAGTTTAAGTAATAATGATAATAATCTTCTGCCGAGGCATCTGTTTCTTTAAGTATTACAAGCTCTTTTTTTAGATAATAAATACCTGAATCGGGTTTGTGTAAATTTTCATTGTACAGATTTGCAAGGTTATTATAAAAAGCAGACTCAACGTATTTGTGATTTTTCCCTTTCAGAATGTTTAGACCTTTTTTGTAATACCCAACACTTTCATTATAATCGCCTTTATAGGCATAATAGGTTGCCATATTACCATAACCACGCGCTATTCTTAATGAATCTCCTATTTTTTTTGCATGTGTAATATATTCTTCAATATAGGGTTTGTAGGGTACATTATTTCCTTCCTGTGATTGCAATAAATAGATTATATCAAGATTAATATCCATAGCCTTGCTTATGCTATCTATGGATTTATATATCCGTTTTGAAGATCTTAAATATTCGTAGGCTTTACCGTCTTGATTGTCAAGTTCCAAATGTTTAGCGTACAAATAATAATATAATGCTTTATCTTGCGGAGATAGTGATACACTATCTATTGTTTGTAACGCGACTCTGAATTCTTCAGAAGTATCGGAATATAACTTCTCCTGAAGATTAATCAGTTCCTTTGAATTTTGAGAAAAAACCGTGCTGAACATAAAAAAGCTAATCAGCACGGCTATATAATTAAGAATATCTTTCATTTAATAAATTAATACCTTCTCGTGGTGCCAAACCCTGCTTTTGCTGGTCCGGCAACATTACTGCATATACTTCTTAGTATAGAGGCATCAATGGCGTTTCTATTACAAAGCTCTGTATGGCAAACCATATCGTTTATTGGGTATGAACTCGTATCTTTAAGGTGGTATGTAAATACAATTATAGGTTTGCTGTAATCAAAATCACAAGCATACTGACTTGATATTTTAGGTACTTTATCCAAGTCAATTAATATCGTTTCAATGTTCATATCCGGGTTAGGCAATTCCTGCCCGGGGTCATCATTTCTCATTTTCAGGCTTATAACCAACCCATTCCAGTTATTTGTAGAGATGTTACAATATTCAAAATCGTAATCTCCTTTTGGTAGTGCTATCTCCAAACTTGCCAGATGATTTGAGTAATGATAGCCAAAACAATTGTACGTTTCCATAAGATGTGTGTGTATTTGAGGTTAATTAAACAAATATCAGCATTTATGTTCTAAAAAAAAATCCCCTTATATGGGGATTTTTTTAAATTATTTTTATACATATCTCTATTTTAAATAAATCTTGATGAAAAATAACAACGCAACGAAAGCTAAAAAAACTAATAGCACTTTATAGCTCCCCCTATAGTATTTTTTATGAAGTTTTAAATCTTTACGATATACATATATCATAGAGGCAATAAAAACAACTATAAAAAATGCTGCAAATATCCATTGACCTGTTGTAAACATGTTAAAATCTTTTTTACAAAATTACAACAACCGCTTTTATTTTAAGGTATTTTTAAAGCAATAAATTAGTTACATAAGAATGAAAAAACAACTTGAAGCCGTAAAAGAATTTCACACTGCTTTTGGCTTAGGCGTAAGCCATACAACCAAAGGCACGCTGGGCGAAAATGTAAACATGCTGCGCTATAACCTTATGAAAGAGGAAAACGAAGAATACCTGGAAGCGGTACAAAATAATGATATTGTAGAAATTGCCGATGCACTTGGCGATATGCTATATATATTGTGCGGTACTATACTGGAGCATGGACTACAGCATAAAATAGAAGCGGTATTTGACGAAATACAGCGCAGTAACATGAGTAAACTGGGTGTTGACGGAAAACCAATATATCGTGAAGACGGTAAGGTAATGAAAGGACCGGAGTATTTTAAACCCGATTTTACCACAATACTACAGAAGTAAAAAAACACAGCCGGAGCTACTATTAAATAGCTCCGGCTGTAAGTAAGTTATATGGTTTAAGCTATATTTTTACAGTCCAGCCAAAAGTGTCTTCGGCAAGTTTATATTGTATGTTGGTAATCTGTTGTTTTAGTTGCAATGCTATCGAATTTTCCTGTTTTGGCAGTTCGTAATATTTGTCTTTATAGCTAAAGCCCACAATAGGGTTTACCACCGCAGCCGTACCTGCACCAAAAACTTCCTGCAATGTGCCGTTTTCGGCTGCCGTTACTAATTCATCTACCAGTACTGATCGTACTTCTACCTTTATATTTTCGCGAATAGCAATATCTATAAGGCTTTTTCGGGTAACACCATCCAGTATCCTCTCACCCGTAGGAGCAGTATACAATGTATCATTTATCCGGAAAAACACATTCATAGTGCCGGCTTCTTCCAGTTTGGTATGGGTTGCATCATCCGTCCAGATAATTTGTTGAAAACCCATTTCATTTGCAAGTTTGGTAGGGTAAAATTGTGCCGAATAGTTACCGGCAGCTTTTGCTGCGCCAATACCGCCATTGGCAGCCCTGCTGTAATGCTCGGCAATAATAACCTTAACTTCTCCTGAGTAATATGCTTTGGCAGGCGACAGGATAATCATAAAACGATAAAACACTGCCGGAGCAGCTATAACCCCCGGTCCTGTGGCTATCATAAATGGGCGTATGTACAGCGAACTGCCTACACCGTGTTTTACCCACTGTTTATCAATTTCAATAAGCTTTTTCATCCCCTCCATAAAAACAGCTTCGGGCACTTCGGGCATGGCAAGCCTTGCAGCCGATTTATTAAAGCGTTTAAAGTTCTCATCAGGTCTAAAAAGCCATACATCATCATGAGCATCTTTATATGCCTTCATCCCTTCAAAAATAGCCTGTCCGTAATGAAATACTTTCGCCGAAGGATCTATAAGAAACGGCTCATAGGGTTTTATCACGGGTTTTTCCCATACACCTTGCTTATAATCACAAATAAGCATATGGTCAGTAAAAATATTTCCAAAAGTAAGGTTTTCAAAATCTACAGAGTCAATTTTAGTAGTCTCGGCTCTGTTAATGATGATGTCATCAGTAGCGTTGTTGCTCATTAAAGGTTTAGTTTTTGTAGGGTAAATATTGAATTGTGTTGCGTGCAAATTTAAGAAAAAAAGCGGTTTCTTGGTCTGATGAAGTATATTTTAAACCCCGACAATCGTTTATAACTTTAAATTATAAGCATTAAAGCCATTATTAACAAGGTGTATTTGCAGTTTTTATATAAATTTGCTGTATAAAATTAAAATTTGTTACAAATGAAAAAAATAGTATTGCTTGCCGCAACTCTTGTTGTGATGATTGCTTGTAAGAATAATGAAGAAAATAAGTCGGAGGGAGCTGATACATTTGTAGAGGCAATTACTCATGACGAAGAAGCATCTTATGAAACATTTGGTGATAAAATAGTTGCCGAAAAAGCATTTACCAAAGAAGAAATGCTGGAAAAATACGAGAACCTTAAACCGGGCGACACCTTAAACATTAAATTCAAATCAACAATCAAAGATGTATGCCAAAAAAAGGGATGCTGGATGGCTATGGAACTTCCTGATGAGAAAGAATCTTTTGTGAAATTTAAAGATTATGGTTTTTTTGTACCTTTAAATGCAGCAGAGCAGGAAGCAGTAGTTAGTGGTAAAGCCTTTGTGAGTGAAATATCAGTTGCCGAGTTAAAACACTATGCTAAAGATGGCGGAAAATCGCAGGAAGAAATAGATAAAATAACCGAGCCTGAAATTACTTACGGATTTATGGCGGATGGTGTTTTAATAAAAAAATAAATGAGGAAAACCTTATTTGTATTTATCATAACATCATTGATGTTATACGGTTGTGGAGGAAAAACAGAATCTTCCGCATATGAGGAAGTATCGGTTACAGATACTACCTCGGTAGAAAAAGACTTTGAAATGTATGAGATGTCAGAAATGGCAGCATTGATGGAGCAAATGTATGTAGATAATCAGCGGCTGAAACAACGCATCATAGACGGAGATACCATAGGCAATTTTCCTGAACATTTTTTGCGTATTCATGAATCTGTTATGACTGACGAAAGTGAACGGGATGTTTTTTTTAAAGATCAGGCAGCTAAGTTTTTAGAAGCGCAAGGACTCATATACAACGATTCTTTGAATGCAAAACAACATTTTAACGATGCGGTATCGGCATGTGTAAAGTGTCATGAGCAAAAATGTGGCGGACCTATACCAAGAATTAAGAAACTGTACATTAAATAGTGAAGCGACAAATTATAACTACTTCTGACGGTTCGGTTACCATATACCTACCCGAAATGAAGGAAACTTATCATTCTAAATTTGGTGCCATACAAGAGGCATACCATGTATTTATACTAAACGGGCTGACTTTAACACAAGGTCAGCCTGTTTCGATTTTAGAGATAGGGTTCGGTACGGGGCTAAACGCTTTTATAACCTATTTGGAGTCGAAAAAATCAGAGCAGGTAATACATTATACAGCTATAGAGGCATTTCCTGTTCCGGAAGAGGAAGTTGTGCAACTTAACTATGCAACACAGCTTGGAGCGGAAACCGAACAAGCTATATTTGAGCAAATGCATAGCTGTGATTGGGAGGAAAACATATTAATCGATAATAAATTTACATTATATAAGCGTAAACAGCATTTTGAAACGGTTGATGATGTTAACATTTATAACCTGATTTATTTTGATGCGTTTGGCTATCATGCACAGCCCGAACTATGGAGTGCCGATATATTTAAAAAGATGTTTACCGCTCTTAAAACCGATGGAATATTAGTTACTTATGCTTGTAGAACGGTTATTAAAAAAGCGATGCAGGAGGCAGGATTTGTTACAGAAAAGTTGCCCGGACCTCCCGGAAAAAGAGAAATGCTAAGAGCAGTGAAACCTTAAATTTTAGTTAAAAAAATATTAAATTAAAAACTTTAACACGCTGAATTTATCATATTGGTAGTTATTGTATTTAAATTTTTATTACATTTACATACGTTCTTATCACCTAATAACCAATTTATAATTTGTAAAAGAATTATGCCCAGAACTATGATTAGCTACACAAAGCAAATACTGGTAAGCGTAAGCTTTGACCCTATATTGTTTTGTAAAGAAGTAGAAAAAGCAGTTAAAACCCTGTTGCCTTATGAAATCGAACAACTGATAGACTGGCTTCAAACTTTTACGACCGAAAAGCCTGAATTAAGAGCCTGTCTGGCGTATGTTGAGCAATAAAAAAGAAGCCTAATGGGCTTCTTTTTCTTTTTATATTATTTTTTGCTTTGTTGCAGCGGGCTGGTAATTTTAACATCCTGAAAAGCAATAGCACCCTTTATTATCCCTGCTATGGTAGATCTTAACGCTTCTATTATATGTAATTTGAGTTCTTTTTTAGAGTAAATAAGGCTTACCTCGCGCGAGGGTCTCGGCTCTTTAAAATGGCGAAGTTTTTGGCTTGCCTTTTCATCCATATCCAGCGTGTGCAGGTAGGGTAGCAATGTCATTCCCAAGCCCTCATCGGCAAGTTTAACCAATGTTTCAAAACTCCCGCTTTCTATCTGAAAATGATTGTCATTAGCCAATCCTTTTGCTTTACAAAGGTTTAGTATGTTATGCCTGAAACAGTGTCCGTCCTGCAGTAGTAATACATTATTAAAGTTAAGGTCTAAGTCTTCTATCTCAAATTCTTTTTTATTATAGGCTTCCATATTTTCAGGAACGTAGGCTACAAAAGGCTCATAGTATAAAACCAGTTCCTTTATACTATCTTCATTAAGCGGGGTTGCAGCTATGGCAGCATCCAACTGACCGTTTTTAATCATTTTAATTATTTCTTCGGTAGTACGCTCTTCTATAATCAGGTTTACCTTAGGATATTTTTTTATAAAATTGCTCATAAACATAGGTAGTAGTGTGGGCATTATAGTGGGTATAATACCTACTTTAAAATCTCCGCCTATATATCCTTTTTGCTGATCTACAATATCTTTAATTCTCCCTGACTCGTTTACTATATTTTTAGCCTGTTCTACTATTTGCTCGCCCACATCCGTAAGTTGTATAGGTTTTTTACTGCGGTCAAATATTTGTATATCCAGCTCTTCCTCAAGTTTTTGAATTTGCATGCTTAGTGTAGGCTGGGTAACAAAACATTTTTCGGCAGCAAGAGTAAAATTTTTATGCTCGGCAACAGCCAATACATATTGTAATTGAGTAATGGTCATAGTATAAATATTTATGATAAAATTATAAAAACTATTGATAATGCCTATCTTTATTATGATTAAATTTGTTTAAATTTTTAGAGTAAAATACTTACAAATAATAAAAATTATATTTATGAAAACTAACAAAAGCACAGTAGAGACTAATATTCTGGGATTACCGGTAAAAGAAGCAGAGGTTATAGCAGCCGAACTGAACATACTGTTGTCTAACTTTCAGGTATATTATCAAAATTTGAGAGGTATTCACTGGAATATTCGTGGAAAAAGATTTTTTGATCTTCATGTAAAATTTGAAGAACTGTATAACGATGCACAGTTAAAAATTGATATGATTGCTGAGAGGGTTCTTACGCTGGGCAGTACTCCGTTGCATACTTTTGAAGATTACCTATCTAACAACAAATTAAAAATAGGTAAAAACATTTCTAAAGATGTAGATGCTGTACAACTTATTATGGCTTCGCTATCAGATATACTTAAAATAGAAAGAATAATATTGGACGAGTCTGATAAAGTAAATGATGAGGGTACTAATTCTATGATGAGTGATTTTATTACGGAACAGGAAAAAATAATGTGGATGATGAAAGCATGGAGTGAAGAAGAAATTTAATCATTTATTGTTCACATCAATATATATAAATAATTAAATAATAATCCCTATATTCGCCATTAATGAAGGTTTTAGTAAATATAGTACTTCTTTTATTTATATCATTCTTAGCAGTTCCCACTATTGTGAGCCTGCTGGATGATAGTTCTGACGTATCTGTATCTTACAGCCTTAACGAAGAAGAAATTCATAAGGAACTGCAGGAAATAAAAGCAGGTCCGAGTGAATTTACTTTTTGTTTTCTTGCAGCAATAAAAAAATCATCAAAAATAACTTCAAATAATCTCCGAAGACATAAATGTGTGTTCGGAGATGTTTTTTCTCCTCCTCCCGACGTAATTATAATATAGACTAAAAAGCTACTATTGAGCAAATTTTAAACATTTACCTAAGTAAGGGTTTAGCATTATTTATATTATATTTCTCCTCGGTTATGACAAAAAAGATAAATCTTTTTGCAAACCTAAAGACTGATTTTCCATCGGGTCTTGTGGTTTTTTTAGTAGCATTACCTTTATGTTTGGGTATCGCTCTTGCTTCGGGCGCTCCGCCATTATCAGGTATATTATCAGGTATAATAGGGGGGATAGTCATAGGGATTCTCAGTAATTCTAATATAAGCGTTTCCGGCCCTGCTGCCGGGCTTATCGCTATTGTATTAACAGCTATTGCTACACTTGGTTCATTCGAGGCTTTCCTGCTTACAGTATCTTTGGCAGGTTTAATGCAACTGGCACTCGGCTTTCTTAAAGCCGGTAGTATTTCAAATTATTTTCCGTCCAATGTGATAGAAGGAATGCTTGCGGGTATAGGCGTTATTATAATTATTAACCAAATAGAACACGCCTTTGGATATGATATAGTAGGTAATACAGGGTCAGAATCGATTTTCAGGCTCGACGGCGGTAATCCGTTTTCTGATATTCCGGAAATAGCAAGCCGTTTTGAGGGCGGAGCCATTATAATAACACTTGTTTCCATACTCATACTGGTAATTTGGGAAAAAATTCCTGCGCTAAAAAGACTTAAAATGTTGCCCGGTGCTCTGGTAGCGGTTATTGTGAGTATTGTTCTTAACGAAATTTTTATTGCCACAGGCAGTCCTTTTGCTTTAGAAAGTTCTCACCTGGTAAAACTGCCTGTTCCGGAATCTTTTGAAGATTTGAAAAATGTTATTGTAACACCCGATTTTTCCGCAATAACAAACATTCAGGTGTGGATTACAGCAGCCACCATTATGGTAGTAGCTTCTATAGAAACACTTTTATGCATAGAGGCTTCAGATCGGATGGATGTACATAAGCGTTATACCGATACCAACAGAGAGCTTAAAGCACAAGGTATAGGTAACGCCATAAGCGGGCTTATAGGCGGCTTGCCTATAACATCAGTAGTAGTGCGATCTTCGGCAAATGCCAGTGCCGGTGCAAAAACAAAAGCATCTACAATAATTCATGGTGTACTGTTACTAATATGCGTATTAGCCATACCCACACTGCTAAACAAAATACCATTTGCCACACTTGCAGCAGTACTTATAGTAATTGGTTATAAATTAGCCCGCCCTGCAAAATTGAAACATTTTTGGAGTAAAGGAATATATCAGTTTATACCTTTTGCAGCTACATTACTGGCTGTAGTATTGACTGATTTATTAAAAGGAGTTGCCTTAGGTATGATTATAAGTATTATATTTATTCTTAGAGGAAACCTTAAAAGAGCTTACAATTTTAGAAAGCAGGAATATACCCAAGGCGATGTCATCCATATAGATCTTGCCCAAGAGGTTTCATTCCTTAATAAAGCAGCTATAAAATCAACATTAAACGATATACCAAGCAATTCTAAAGTAATAATAGATGCATCCGATACGGTATATATAGCCTATGATGTGCTGGATCTTATTGAAGAGTTTGCTGCCATAAAGGCTAAAGAAGAAAACATAGATGTAACATTAATAGGCTTTAAAACTGCCTATCAGATAGAAAATGCCGAAAACAATAACGTTTTTGTTACTCATAATGACGATAACGGAAATCACAGAAAAGAAAAACAAGACATTTACTAAAAATAAATATTAAAAATTAAAGAAATAATGGGAATAGATTTTTATAAAAAAATTCTTGAAAACAACAAAGCATGGTCTAACACTAAACTGGCAGAAGACCCTGAATATTTTAAGCGCCTTGCACAGGGGCAACAGCCACCATTATTATGGATAGGGTGTTCTGACAGCCGAGTGCCTGCCAATGAAATTATAGGCGCACAACCGGGCGAAGTATTTGTGCACCGCAATATTGCCAATATGGTAATACATTCGGATATGAACATGCTTAGCGTACTTGATTATGCTGTGAATGTGCTGAAAGTAAGACATGTAATAGTATGCGGGCACTATGGGTGCGGAGGAGTGAAAGCCGCTATGGGTAATCAGTCAATAGGAATTATTGACAACTGGATAAGGCATATTAAAGATGTTTACAGGCAAAACAGAGTATATCTTGACTCTATAGTAAGCGAGAACGACAGGTTTGACTCTTTTGTAGAAATTAATGTAAAAGATCAGGTACGCGATCTTGCCAAGACCTCTATAGTACAAGCAGCATGGAGCAGCGGGCAAGAGCTTTATCTTCATGGTTGGGTATATGGGCTGGATACCGGTGTAGTGAAAGACCTTGAAGTAAACTTATACAATAATAACGACCTTGACAGGGTGGACAGGTTAGAGTTCTAATAAAAAAAGCCTCATAGCAATATGAGGCTTTTTTTATTCGTTATCCAGGTTCTCATTAAATACCGAAGGCAACAATTGCGGTATAAACTTGATGAGCAGGGGCAGGAGCAGGCTGCCGCCCGGTAGCAGGAAAATAGTAAGCGATGGTATTGTTTTACATATTTCCAGCAGTTGTTTCTTTACCTTTTTCTTTTCATTAGTATCCAGGTTTCGTAGTGTTGATTGCGATAACAACACCATTAGTTCTCCATTATTAGAAAGCTCTTTCCCCAGCCTGTTTTTATTTCTTTTAATAAGGCGTATTACATTTTGCGAAGCATGATCATAAAAGTGTTTTACAGGGTTAGAGTATTTAAAATAAGGAATATTATTCCTGTTCTTTTTTATAAAAGCATCAAAAAAAGTAATACTCTCTATTACATACTCGTCTTTTATGTGCAATTGCGCTGCAAGTTTGTATAAAAAGTCTATCTCATTCTTTTCAATAGCACCATCACTCCACATAGCCATACCTGCTATGTCCAGCAGATAGTAGCGTTCTAACTCCGATTCGAAATAACCAAGTTCTAATTTTTCCAAATTATCAGCAGTTACTCTGTTTAGTTTAGTATATCGTACAGACGATTCAAATAGTTTTATCAGCAAATCATCATAAGCCGTTTTTTGTGTTTTTTTATTCAAAGCTAACGAAGCTAAACTCACTACTGTTTCTTCCAACTTCCTCAGATAATTATCAGGTATTTTAGCCCCGATAAGGTATTGCCTAAAGGCAAGAATATCCATAAAAAGCAGTGCATTGGTAAGTATATGCGAAAAGTTCCGGCTGATGATGTTGTCATTAGTACGCACCCTTTGGTCAATAATACCTTCAAGTTCGTGGCTGCGCGGCGAGGTAGGCAATACCCTTTTCAAAAAACCATACCCTTCGGGGGTCATCTGTTCATAAAACAGTACAGCTTTTTCTATAAAAACAGCAGGGTTGTCATCCATTGTATATTTTCGGTACAACCCATAAAGCGTATTTAGTAAAGCCGCTTTAGTAGTTTCTTCCGCAGTCCACCCTTTACTTTCTTCTTTCTCCAGATAGTTTACCACCCATACGTGTCCATACACAAAACCTGTATCCCTTACAAGTTTATAGAACTCGTGAGTACTCAGAGTGGCAGGCAATGTATAGTTAAGCCTAGAGAAATATTTATCTATCCATCCGCTTGCAGAAGGGTTAATCATGGTAGAGGTTGTATGATACAAATCTATTATTTTTTCTGTAAAAATGAATGGTCTTTTATGCAAGGAATAATTTTATAACATTAAATTATTATGCTTATAAGCTTATATAATACCTGCTTTTAGTATTTCCATAACACTAATTGTGATAACAGTAACAACTGCGCCTTGTAATATGTTCTAATTTAGCCTAATAATATTCAAACAATAAACAATCCTAATTATGAGAAGAACACCTTTTTTAAGCAAAATGCTCCTTGGGGCAGCTTTAGTAACAATGTCACTTGGAAATGTATCATGTAAAAATGATAAGAAAGACACCGAAGAAGTAGCAGAAGAGCAAAACGAAGAAAAATTTGATGATAATAATGATATGGAAGATGACTCTGAATATCTTGTTCATGCTGCTGAAGTGAATATGAAAGAAATTGAGTTAGGAAAAATGGCTCAGGAAAAAGCTACTAATGCCGGTATAAAAGAGTATGGTAAAATGATGGTGGAACAGCATACAAAGGCTTCGGAGAAAACCAAAGATCTTGCACAAAGTATGAATGTAACGCTGCCAATGGCTATTACTGAAGACGGTAAAGAAGCATGGGAAGACCTTAATGATGAAACAGGAACGGATTTCGACAAGAAATACATTAACATGATGGTAGACGGACATGAAAAAACTATCAAAATGATGGAAGAAGCATCGGAAGAAGCTCAGAGCGAAAAAATAAGAAGATGGGCATCTGATATGTTACCAACACATAGAGAGCATTTGCAAAAAGCAAAAATGCTGAAAGAACAAATGGATAATATGTAATTTATTATTATAAAAACTAATTATGAGAAACTTACTATATATAATTGCAATAATACTTGTAGTGGCTTGGGCTCTTGGAAGTTTTGCCCTTCATGTAACCAGTGCATTAATACACCTCTTGCTTGTAGTAGCGGTTGTAATGATACTACTTAATTTATTCAGAGGAAAAAGATTATAAATTTTTAACAAAATAGTATTCTCGTTATTTTTATGAGTAAACTATAAAAAAACTCTCTTCAGAATATTCTGAAGAGAGTTTTTTATTATTAAACTTGACTAAACTAAAAATTCTGTGATTTAAAAAGGATAGTTGTTTTCAGCTACTATCTTGGCAGCAATCGTTTCCCGTAGTGCTATTACATTAGGTAAGTTTGCATACTTGGTAAAACGTTTCAAGCCCATAAGCATCATGCGTTGCTCGTCGCCTTCTGCAAAAGATGCTATGCCTTCTTTACCCTTTGTATTAATAATATCAACAGCTTTATAAAGATACAGTTGTGCCATAGCTATTTGTTCTTTTACATTTTCGGCACCTTTATTTTTAGCTAATTTCTCTGTACGCAATATGGTAGATTCGGCCATATATATTTCAATAAGGATATCGGCAGCAGCCATAAGCAGTTGTTGGTGTTCCTCAAGATCAGGACCATATTTCTGGGCAGCACTACCGGCAACCATCAGGAAAACTTTTTTCAGTTTACCTATCATTTCTTTTTCTTCTGCAAAAAGTTCAGAATAATCAGGAGTATCAAATGAAGGGATTCCCATCAATTCTTCACCTACTTTCGTTGCAGGATCTAAAAAGTCAACATGACCTTTCATGGCTTTTTTAACCAGCATACCCACTGCAAGCATACGGTTTATCTCGTTAGTACCTTCGTATATACGTGCAATTCTGGCATCTCTCCATGCACTCTCCATAGGGGTATCTTCAGAGAAGCCCATACCACCATATATTTGAATGCCTTCGTCAGAACAGTTTTGTATATCTTCAGATACTGCTACTTTTAATATAGAACATTCAATAGCATACTCTTCCACACCTTTCAGTTCCGCTTCCTGGTGGCTTTCGCCCTCAGCAACACGGGCTTCTATTCTGTTCTGGATGTCTTTAGCAGCTCGGTAGCTGGCACTTTCGCCGGCATAGCAGCTTGCTGCCATTTCGGCAAGTTTAGCCCTTATAGCCCCGAAATTGGCTATGGGTGTTTCAAATTGTACTCTTTCGTTGGCATAGTTAACAGCATTACTTATTGTTCTGCGTTGTGCATCAAGGCAAGCGGCAGCCAGTTTAATACGACCAACGTTTAAGGCATTCATGGCTATTTTAAAACCATTACCCCTTTCGCTAAGCATATTTTCTACAGGTACTTTGGTTTCACTAAAGAATACCTGACGGGTAGAGGAGGCTCTGATGCCCAGCTTGTGTTCTTCTTCTCCTAAAGAGATACCATTTTCAGGGTCATTTTCTACAATAAACCCTGTAATGTATTTATCATTTTCTATACGGGCAAACACAATAAACAGATTACAAAATCCTGCGTTAGAAATCCACATTTTCTGTCCGCTTATTTTATAATGTGTCCCGTCTTCCGAAAGTACTGCTTTTGTTTTACCTGAGTTGGCATCGCTGCCGGCACCCGGTTCAGTAAGGCAATATGCGCCAAACCATTCGCCTGTGGCAAGTTTAGGTACATATTTCTTTTTCTGTTCTTCGGTTCCGTAAAGTGTTATGGGCATGGTACCAATACCGGTATGTGCACCAAAGGCAGTAGAAAAAGAGCCTGTGGCTCCCGAAATGTAATCGCAAACCAGCATAGTAGAAACAAAGCTCATACCCAGTCCGCCGTACTCTTCCGGTACAGCTACTCCAAGAAAGCCCATTTCGCCTGCCTTACGCATACATTCTTCCGTAAAAGCATAATCCTTTTTCTCAAAACGTTCTTTATTTGCCCAAAGCTCACGGTCAACAAACTCTTTAACCGAGTCGCGCATCATTAATTGCTCTTCGGAAAAATCTTCCGGCGTGAAAATATTTTCACTTTTAGTTTCTTTTACGAGGAACTGACCACCTCTTGTTATTTCTTTTTCTTGTGTTTCCATAATTAGATTTTTTAGATAATAGATGAGGGATGATAGACACTAATCGTTGCTCAAAGTGTTTTGAAAACTCATCGTCATCCTTTGAAATTCTTCTATTTTGTTTTCGATTTCTTGCGTTGTTTCTGTTGTAATATAATTTTTATGCGCTGCTAATAATAATTGGGTTTGTAATTCAAATGACGAACCCAATGAAATATCAATAAAATGTCTAAAAGATTTATTAGTCCGGCTCGAACCTTCCGCTATATTTGAAGGTATCGAAAAAGAACACCTATCCATTTGACTTTTCAAACCAAATTTTTCATGTGCAGGGAAAGTATCTGTTATATCAAGAATTAATTTTGCCAGATCCATACCCGATTGCCAAATCTTCATTTTTTTAAAATTGTGTCTTTTAAATTCAGTCATGACAATCTATTATCTATTATCTATAATCTCTTAATCTTCAAAATAAATTAAAAGATTTCATAAATACCCGCTGCTCCCTGACCCGTACCCACACACATGGTAACCATACCATATTTGCTGCCACGACGTTTTGCTTCATCAAATAACTGAACGGAAAGTTTAGCTCCTGTACAGCCCAGCGGGTGACCTAAGGCAATAGCACCACCATTCACGTTAAGAATATCGGTATTGATACCCAACTCACGCACTACGGCAAGCGATTGTGAGGCGAAGGCTTCGTTAAGTTCTATAAGCTCAATATCATCCAGCTTCATACCGGCAAGTTTTAAGGCTTTCGGTATTGCTTTTACAGGACCTATGCCCATTATTCGTGGCTCTACACCTGCTGCTGCATAGTTAACTAACCGGGCAATAGGCTCAAGGTTTAATTCTTTCATCATTTCTTCGCTCATTACCATTACAAAGGCTGCGCCGTCACTCATTTGCGATGATGTACCTGCGGTAACACTACCATCAGCAGCAAATACAGGTCGCAGTCTGCCTAATGCCTCTAATGATGTATCAGCACGTGGACCTTCATCTTTGGTTACGGTATAGCTTTTGGTAGCTTTTTTACCATTAGCATCTACATACACCTGCTCTACCGTAATAGGTACTATTTGTTTATCAAATTTACCTTCTGCCTGTGCTTTTAGTGCTTTTTGGTGCGATTCAAAACCAAACTTGTCTTGGTCTTCACGGCTCACGTTATATTTCTTGGCAACAGCTTCGGCAGTAAGCCCCATGCCCCAGTAATAGTCTTCATGTCCTGCTTTGGCAGCTCTGTAATCAGGTACAGGTTTGTAACCGCCCATTGGTATGTAGCTCATACTTTCGGCACCACCTGCTATAATACAGTCAGCCATACCGCTTTGTATTTTGGCTGTAGCCATAGCAATGGTTTCCAGTCCTGATGCACAGTAACGGTTTACCGTTACTCCGGGTACATCTACAATATCAAGCCCGATAAGGGAAATGAGCCTTGCAAAGTTCAAGCCCTGTTCGGCTTCGGGCATAGCATTACCTACTATTATATCATCAATTCTTGTCTTGTCAAAATCAGGCAGCTCATTCATCATATACTGAATGGTTTCTGCTGCCAGTTCGTCGGGTCTTTTAAATCGGAACACACCTTTTGGGGCTTTACCCACTGCGGTTCTGTATGCTTTTACTATATATGCTGTTTTCATATTATTTAAAATCTATTTTATTATAAAAATTAGTATGAACTTTATTTAGAAGATTTTCAATACCTACATTTTCTAAAAACGAATAATGATTTACAAGGTTTACAGTAGAATAAATACCTTTTTCTTGATTATCAAAATGAAAAAAATTATAAAATAAGAGTACCTGTTCACTAACATTTAGTTGCGATTGAAATAGGTCTGCATATTGTTTATATTTTTCTTTTGAGTTTTGTTCTTTTTCTTCATTTTCTCGGATAAACTTTAAAATATGATAAACATTTCTACAATAATGACTAATTTGATTTTTGTATATAAAAAAGATAATTTCAAATAGGTCATGAATTTTGTTCTTCTCATTCAAATCAAACTCATCTCCTTTCTGTAAAATTACTGTAGAATATTTACTACTATAGTATGATAGTTTATCAAATAGCTCTTTTTTAATTTCATATAAACTAGAACTAATTAAACGATCAATTATATTTTTGTTTTCTCCGTGAAGTCTATACACATTTATCAAATCATTGTTTATTAATGGAAATACATTTGCACTTGTGTGAGTTTCGTGTTTAAGAGTTTTTGGGTCATATTTACTTCCACTAAAATAATCATTATAAAATTTTGTAACTAAGTACGATATACTAAATCTTTCATCAAACCTGATATCTTTTTTCAGTTCTCTGTGAACATTAAGAAGGTTAAAAAATGTTGTTTCAAACTGTTGTTGAGATATTAATAATTGTTGATTCTCTAATTCTTTTTTTTGAGATTTAAGTTCTTTTTTTTGATAATGAAAAGTTTTATAAATATAGAACGTTGCAATAATTGTTAGATATGTTCCTACCATACCACCAATAAATCCTCCTATACCACTTAATTTATCGAAATCAAGATCATATAATGTAACATGACCCTTAGCCCACACAATAATGATTGTAACAATAATAGCTGCTAAGGGAAAAAACACCAATAAGCGTTCAATAAACTTTCTTTTCATTTTTTTAGTTTCTCAATGGCTTGCCCTTCGTTAACATGTGTTGTATACGCTCCAGAGTCTTCCTTTCGCCACAAAGGGATAAAAAGGCTTCGCGTTCTAAATCTAAAAGATATTGTTCTGTCACAAGCGTTGACTCTGATAAATCGCCACCAGCCATAACATAGGCAAGTTTGTTGGCAATCTTTTTATCATGCTCGCTTATGTAGTTTCCTGCTTCCATACTGTCGGTTCCTACAAGGAACATACCCAGAGCCTGCTTGCCCAGTACTTTAACATCATTACGTTTTACCGGTTGTGTATAACCTGCTTCGGCAAGTATTTTGGCATATTTTTTGGCTTCAGCAAGCTGTCGGTCTTTATTTACCACAATTACATCTTTACCTTTTTGCAGTATGCCTGTATCAAAGGCTTCGTATGCCGAAGTTGATACCTTAGCCATAGCTATGGCAAGGAAATATTCCTGTAACACATTTAGCTCTACATCATCTTTATGGAAAAGGTCGGAAGCACGCAATGCCATTTCTTTAGAGCCACCACCACCGGGAATAACACCTACACCAAACTCAACCAGCCCAATGTATGTTTCGGCAGCAGCAACTACTTTATCAGCATGCATACTCATTTCGCAACCACCACCCAGTGTCATACCGTGTGGGGCAACCACTACAGGGATGGATGAATAGCGAACACGCATCATAGTATCCTGGAACATTTTGATAGCCATATTAAGCTCATCATATTCCTGTTCTACCGCCATCATAAATATCATACCGATATTTGCACCTACCGAGAAGTTAGCGGCTTGGTTACCAATAACCAGCCCTTCGTATTCTTTTTCAGCTAAATCAATCGCTTTGTTTATGCCTTGCAGTACTCCGCCGCCTATAGTATTCATTTTACTTTGGAATTCAAGATTAAGTATTCCGTCGCCAAGATCTTCTATTATGGCATCGCTGTTACTCCATACTTTTTTGCTTTCGCGTATGTTGTTCAGGATGATGAAAGCATCTTGTCCCGGTACTTTTTTCTGAGATTTAGATGTAATGTCGTAGTAATAGGTATTACCTTCTTTTACCGTATAGAAGCTTTTATTGCCCGAAACAAGCATTTCGGTTACCCATGCAGCAGGCTCTTGTCCTTCGGCTTTCATCAGTTCAATACCTTTTTCTACACCTACGGCATCCCATATTTCGAACGGACCATTTTCCCAACCGAATCCGGCTTTCATGGCATCGTCTATTTTATAAAGGTCATCAGTAATTTCAGGTATTCTGTTGGCTACATAGGCAAACATTCCTGCAAAGTTTTTACGGTAGAAATCGCCTGCTTTATCAGTACCTTTTATCAGTACTTTAAAGCGGTCTATGGGTTTATCTATAGTTTTTGTAAGTTCCAGCGTAGCAAAAGAGGCTTTCTTTTGTGCACGATACTCCATTGTGTCAAGGTCTAATGCAAGTATGTCTTTGTCCACTTTTTTATAGAACCCTTGTCCTGTTTTACTGCCCAACCATTTATTTTCCATCAAGGTATTGATGAAATCGGGCACTTTAAACAGTTCGTGTACTTCATCATCAGGGCAGTTGTCATAAATACCGTTGGCAACGTGCACTAAGGTATCAAGACCTACCACATCTACCGTACGGAAAGTTGCCGATTTTGGTCGCCCGATAACAGGCCCCGTCAATTTATCAACTTCTTCCACTGTAAGCTCCATTTCTTTAACTTGGTGGAAAAGGCTCATAATACCGTATATACCGATACGGTTACCAATGAAGGCGGGAGTGTCTTTGGCTACTACCGAAGTTTTGCCTAAGAATTTCTCTCCATAGTTATTTAAAAAGTCCAATACTTCCTGTGAAGTTTTTGGACCCGGAATGATTTCGAATAGTTTTAAGTAACGCGGCGGATTGAAGAAGTGTGTACCACAGAAGTGTTTTTGGAAGTCTTCGCTACGTCCTTCACTCATAAAGTGGATAGGGATACCCGAAGTGTTAGAGGTAATCAGTGTACCCGGCTTGCGGTATTTTTCTATTTGCTCAAATACTTTCTGCTTGATATCCAGTCGTTCTACCACTACCTCAATTACCCAGTCGGTCTCGGCAATTTTAGGTAAATCATCATCAATATTTCCTGTGCTGATGCGCGAGGCAAATTTTTGATGATAAATAGGAGAGGGTTTCGATTTTAGTGAATTGGCAAGGTGCTCATTTACTATTCTGTTTTTAACGGCTTTGTCTTGTAATGTAAGCCCTTTTTTCTGCTCTGTTTCTGTAAGTTCCTTAGGCGCGATGTCGAGCAAAAGGACTTCTACACCAATATTGGCAAAATGGCAGGCAATGCCCGACCCCATAATACCTGAACCAATAACGGCTACTTTTTTAATAGTGCGTTTCATTTGCTATATATAGTTTTTTTGTTTGTTTACACAGGCTATGCGCCTGTTGTTATTTATTTTATACTGTTTACAGTTTCTTGTTCTTTGATGTTCTCAGTATTGTAAATTTGCTTTTCTGAAATTAATCCATTAATAACTTCGGCTACTTCGGCAAAATGATCCAGTTTTTCCTGAGATACATGTTGTTTTATTACATCATTAAATTTGAGTACTGTGGTTTTTGACAGTTCTCTTTTCTCTCTACCCAGTTTGGTGAGGTGGATTATAACACCTCTACCATCCACAGGGTTTTTTTTGCGAACTATAAGCCCTTTTTCCTCCATCGACTTTAATGTGCGGGTAAGACTTGTCGGCTCCATTCCCATTTGCGGTCCTAACGCGGTAGACGATATTCCGTTTTCTTTGTCAATAGATAGTAAGGCAAAACCTATCGACATAGTAGCACCATATTTTGAGGCTTCTTCATTATACATTCTTGCTACCGCCTGCCATGTTGCCCTCAGTATATAGTCTATTGTTTTCTCTTTCATAAAGTAATTATTTTCAAATATACAAAAAATTAGTATGCATGCATATTAATTTTATCAAATTTTAATGTTAATAAAAAAATAAATGTTATTTTGAATTATTAGTGTTTCAAGTATGATGTTATTGCAGATTTATATTATATGATGCTAAAATATTAAATTGTAAAGTTGCTTTGTTTTTGTGATATATGTAAATATAGCTAATAATTATTATATATCTATATATAATGAAACTCCCTGTGAGAAGGGAGTTTTGGTGTATTATAGTTATGGCTTAATGACTATTATGTAGCAGTCAGCCCCATCAAAGCGGCAGCCTCCCGAGCGTGTGGGTAGTTCTTATCGTAGGGGTTTACCAATATATTAGTAATAATAACCTTCCAGGTATCGCAATCAATAATTTTTGCAATGGTAACAAGGCAATCGGTAATTTTACGATCGCTCCATTTGTTTTCCCTTTCGGTATCTAAAAGCATCTTATTTAAATATACTTTTACTTTGTGCAATAGTATAAAGTCCTTTATATGATTGGCATGCTGGTATGAATGTTTTATAAAACTAATTAATGTTTTATGAGCATCTTCATAACATGATATATCTTCACAAGGACCCGGAGATAAAAGCACGTCCAATATTTCCGAAGCAGCAATATACAGTTCCGGATCAATATTTTTTGCTTCCAGTTTTTTACTAAGATCACCATAGGTAGCGCAGGTGCAGGCAAGGTACTGATTATGGACACTGTTTTTATACCCGTCAGTTATCAGCCATTCTTTTACCTTTTCGCTTTTACAGATTCTTGCCAATCTGTCCACAAGTTGTATTTTCCCCCATCCGTTTACTTTCTGTCCCACTTCCAGTAAATCATTTTCAGGATTTTCGCATAAGTTTAGTAATGCTATAACTGTATATAAAGTAAACTCATCATGAAGTCCTAATAATTTCAATTTTTCTATAACTACCTGATTTTGGCAAAGCCCCAAAATAGCTATCCCGAATTTAACACTGTTTTTGTGTGCTGTATTTAAAGCCATATCATTAGCAAAAGCAAACAAGTTTGGTTCTATAACCAGGGAGTAGTTGGATATTTCTTCTAAAAAAGGATCTATAAGGTTTATGATATCCTCATACTTAGTAATGGTATTATAAAACTCTGCAGCAGTTTCTTTATTCCCTGTAACGGCTATATCCTGTAATTTTTTAGCAAGTTCCTTTATTTCCCGCAAGGCTGACTCTTCCTGTCCGAATTCAAAAATTACACTGTATATAGATGCTTTTTTTTCTTTTTTTTCCTGTACGTCGATTTTTATATTATCAGGCAGTACGTACTCATACGGCAATTTGCCGGAAGTATCAATACTGCTAATAATATTTCTGTAATGGGAGTGTTTAGTACGCCATTCTGCAACAGCAACCTTATCCCTTGGTTTTAGTAAACGGGATAACCATTTTATCATATATTTTTTAGTTTTAGATGTGTATGTAATATGATAAAAACTATACTGACTGTTTTTATTTTATATACTATGTATTATATATTTTGTCATACAGTTTTTGATATTTTTCTTTTATAGCTTTACGTTTTAGTTTTAGTGTAGGTGTCATTTCGCCACCATCTACAGACCATATTTCGGGAGTTAGCTCAAATCGTTTTACCTGTTCCCAATGTCCGAATTTTACATTAATGGCATCTACTTCCTCCTTTATCCTGCTTATAACATCTTCGTTATTTATGAGTTCTTCAACAGTACCTTGTTTTATACCTTTGCGTTGTGCCCATTGTTTTAAAAACTCAAAGTCAGGCTGTATAAAGGCAGCAGGCATTTTTTCGCCATCGCCTATAACCATTATCTGCTCTATAAAACGCGATTGTTTCATAGCGTTTTCTATAAGCTGCGGAGCAATATATTTTCCGCCTGATGTTTTAAACATCTCTTTTTTCCTGTCGGTTATTTTTAGGAAACCATCTTTGTCTATTATCCCTATATCTCCCGTGTGGAAATAACCATCGGTCATAACCTCTTTGGTTTTTTCTTCGTCATTATAATACCCCATCATTACATTAGGGCCTTTGCATAATATTTCGCCATCTTCGGCAATTTTTACTTCAACACCGTTAAGGGGTCTTCCCACAGTACCTATCCTGAACCCTCCGTTACGCTCATCATTAACCGCTATAACAGGCGAGGTTTCAGTAAGTCCGTAACCCTCCATCACCGGTATTTCGGCAGCGGCAAATACTCGTGCCAGTCTTGGCTGTATGGCAGCACTACCCGAAACCATAAGACCGAGCCTGCCACCAAGTCCTGCTTTCCATTTGCTGAAAATAAGTTTTCTTGCCAGCCATAGCTTTAAGCCATATATGGGGCCGTTAGCTCCGTAAGGTTCATATTTAAGCCCTACTTCAACAGCCCAAAAGAACAGCATTTTTTTAATGCCTGTAAGCTCTGATCCTTTGGCTATAATTTTGTCATATACTTTTTCCAGCAATCGCGGTACTGCCGTAATAACATCGGGGGTCGCTTCTTTTATGTTATCACTCACTTTTTCAATCGATTCGGCAAAGTATATTGATACACCGTAATACTGGTATAAATACAATATCATACGCTCATAAATATGGCATACGGGTAAAAAGCTCAATGCTCTGTTTTTTCCTGCTTCAAAAGGTACTCTTTCAGCACTCATTAGTACATCAGATACTATGTTTTTATGCGACAGCATTACACCCTTTGGTCTGCCTGTAGTACCCGATGTATATATCACCGTAGCCAGTTCATCTTCCGTTATACTGTTTTTGGAGGCTTCCACTTCGTTTTGGTTGCTTTCGTCTTTACCGAGGTCTAATATTTCGTTCCAGCTTTTACAGCCTTGTACCTCTTGAAATGCGTATATCTCTTTCAGCGCAGGCAACCTGTGTTTTATTTTCTGTATTTTATCATAAAGCTCCCCATCAGATACAATGCAATATATAGCCCCGCAATGGTTGAGTATATATTCATAATCTTCTTCTGATATGGTAGGATAAACCGGTACATTTTGTGCTCCCGTTTGTAATATACCTATATCTACGATATTCCACTCTGTTCGGTTGTTTGAAGATATAACAGCTATCTTATCATTTTTTTTAATACCCAGGCGGAGCAATCCTCGCGAAAAAGCATTGGCTTTTGCAATGTATTCCTCGGTAGATGTTTTTATCCATTCATTTCCATATTTGGTAACTAATGCATCCTTAAGATTATATTTTTCAAGCTGATAATAAGGAAAATCGAATAAACGGGTGATAGTATCCATATCTTTTATAAGGTTTTATTATGCAAATTATGAAAAAAATACATATATTCTATAAAAAATATATAATTATAGAGCATAAAACATTAGAATTTCATTTTGATATACGAGTCATTTATATCATTAAGCAAAGTTTATTTTAAATAAGTAATTAGCGCCATTGCTTTTTTATCTGTTTTAAAGTCATTTTGATGCATAAATAAGAATATTTTATAAATAATAAGAATTTAATAATATAAAAGCTCAATAAACACAGTGTAAATTGATATTTCATAGTTTCAAATATGTTATATTTGCGCTCCTAATAAAATATAAAATATCTAATGAAATTAGAAGAAACACTTAAAGAGCGAAGCGGAAATATATGTGAATTAAGCGGAGAAACAGATAACCTGGTTATTTATGATGTACCGCCTACTAAGAATGGTGCTGACACTTCTATATTGATAACAGAAAAATGTCTTAACCAGATAGATAAAAAAGAAGAATTAGACAGCCGTTTTTGGGAGAGTTTTCTACCTACGGCTATGTGGAGTGAAGTTCCTGCGGTACAGGTAGTATCTTGGCGTATGCTTAACCGTTTCAGAAATGAAAGCTGGGCTGCGGATGCTTTGGAGATGATGTATTTGGATGAAGATAATTTGGCATGGGCAGAAGCAACAGGTGACCATTTAGGTGATGGTAATGTTGAATTGCATAAAGATACTAACGGCAACATTTTACAAAACGGCGATACTGTAACACTGATTAAAGACCTTGATGTAAAAGGATCTACCATAAATGCAAAAATAGGTACAGCAGTACGTAACATTCGTTTAGTACACGATAATGTAGAGCAGATAGAAGGTAAAATTGACGGGCAACAAATAGTTATCCTTACTAAATTTGTAAAAAGGCAATAAGTTATTCGAACGATTTAAAATATAAAAAAGCCTCCCAAAAAGGAGGCTTTTTTATTGAAAAATTATCAGAGCGCGACTACTGGATGACAGCCGAAGAAGCCAAAGCCTTTGGGATGATTGATGAGGTGTTGTAGAAAATATAAAGTAGGATTTTTTTAGAACTATAATTACAAAGAAGAAACTGTTATGTGATTTCAATTAATGATTATGGATTTACACTTACGGGTTCAAGGTTTCTGACATAATAAATCTTATTTTCATCGTCAAGTTTTATTTGAAAAATAACATCTTTAGGCATATCTGTACTTAATTTTAAACTATCTGTATAATATTTACCATTTACAAAGATTTCACTGGACTTATCCTCATTTAGTTTAATTACAAAACTGGTTTTATCTATAAACACTCTAGCTCTGGGAAATTTATTGTAGTAATCATTTGTTTCTTTTTCAATTTGGTTTGAATTCAGATTTGTTTTTAAATAAAATCTATCTACATCATTACTAAAACAACTCTTAATATTTTGTTTCGAATTATTTAAATCTAAAAATTGAATGACATAGTCTTTTTTGGAATCAATTACAGAATCGTTAATGGAATTTTCAGTGCTAATTGACTCTATGTTTTTTAGTTCCTCATTTTGAGATTTATTTTGAATAATTAATGCTGTCAAACCTATAACTATAGCTATTAAACTTAGTGCTGCTATATAATTGTAAAACTTTTTTTGCTTATTAATAATTATTTCTATTTCCTTCTTTTGATCCTCTTTAGTCATAGGATTGTCATTAACAACTTTAGACATAATTACTGATTTTTAGATATATATATTTTAAGTACTTCTATACAATCAGTCCACATCTTTAATATTCTGATAAGAGAAAAAGAGATAACACCGGTAGGTGCAAGCATAGCGAGAATATTTAAATAATCTTGTTTTTGAAAAAGCTGATATATTAAAATTCCCAAGAGAATTATAGAAGCTAATGTGATAGTCAAATAAAGATAACGTTCGAATCTAAAGTTTTTTAAAAGAAAAGTTATAGCATCTTTTAAATCAAAAGTTGTTGATTGATCAGACATATATTTTAATAATTTTTTAGTTATCCAAATATATAAAAAAAATGCCTCCTTTTCTGGAGGCATTTTTATCTATTATCTATCGTCTTTTATCTCAAACTCTCTCTTCAATCCACTTACGAGCATTTACAAAAGCTTCGTGCCAAGGCGAAACTTCATCTTTTCTACCCTCAGGGTAGTACGCCCAGTTCCATTGGAACATAGAACGCTCAATATGTGGCATCATTACCAAGTGACGACCATCGTTACTGCTCATCATGGCAACATCATAATCCGAACCATTAGGGTTAGCAGGATAACCGCTATATGCATATTTCGCTACAATGTTATACTTGCTTTCTTCATACGGCAGGTTAAATTTACCCTCGCCATGCGAAATCCATACACCCAGCGTACTGCCTGCCAAAGTGTTCAGCATTATTGAGTTACTTTCCTGTACTGTAACCGATGTAAAGTTACTTTCGTGTTTGTGGCTGTCGTTGTGCAGCATACGTGGTTTTGCTTCGTGGTCAGGGTTTATAAGTCCAAGCTCAATAAACAACTGGCAACCGTTACAAATACCAACCGATAACGTATCTTCTCGCTTAAAGAAGTTCTCTAAAGCTGTTTTGGCTTTCTCGTTATACATAAATGCACCCGCCCAACCTTTCGCCGAGCCTAACACATCACTGTTAGAAAAACCACCAACAGCACCTATAAACTGGATATCTTCCAGCGTTTCACGACCACTGATAAGGTCAGTCATGTGAACGTCTTTTACATCAAATCCTGCTAAATACATAGCATTTGCCATTTCCCTTTCCGAGTTGCTCCCTTTCTCACGGATAATAGCTGCTTTTGGTCGTGGTTTGCCAGTATCAAAAGTTACTTTCTTCCCGTCAAAATGCTCAGGGAATTCATAGTGTAAAGGTTGTACTTTATAATTGTCGTAACGCTCTTTAGCTTTTTCTGCTCCGCTTTGTTTTTTATCTAACAGGTAAGAGGTCTTAAACCAAGTGTCACGGGTTTCAGCAATATCAAAAGAAAGGTTGGTTTCGCCATTTTTAACCGTAACCGTAGTACCCTCCTTCGGTTCTCCTATTTTAGTGAAGTTAACACCATTAGCCGTAAGTGCAGCTTCAACAGTAGTATCTGCTTGTATTACTACCGCTATATTTTCTGCAAACAATACCTTTACAGTATCAGTTTCGTTAAGTGCCGATAAATCATAGTCAGCACCTAAATTCACTTCTGCAAAGCTCATTTCAAGCAGTGTAGTAATAAGTCCACCACTGCCTATATCGTGACCTGCTGCAATTTTACCTTCTTTAATTAATTGTTGTAAAGTATTGAAAGTTGTTTTAAACTTTGCTGAATCGGTAATAGTAGGGACTTCGTTACCTACTTTATTCAGCACCTGGGCGAAAGATGAACCCCCAATTTTAAAGCTGTCATTACTCAGGTTGATGTAATATATATTTCCGCCATTGCGTTTTAATACAGGTTCAACCACTTTAGTAATATCGTTACAATTACCCGCAGCCGAAATAATTACCGTTCCCGGAGCGATAACATCGCCATCAGGATATTTCTGCTTCATAGAAAGCGAATCTTTACCCGTTGGGATATTGATACCTAATTCGATAGCAAAATCGCTGCATCCTTGTACTGCTTCGTATAAACGAGCATCTTCGCCTTCGTTTTTACAAGCCCACATCCAGTTAGCCGAAAGCGATACACTTTTCAGTCCGTCTTTAAGCGGAGCGAAAACAATGTTACTTAATGCCTCACCAATAGAGTTACGGCTGCCCGCCACAGGGTCAACCAACGCAGAAACAGGGGAGTGCCCTATAGAGGTTGCAATACCTTCTTTTCCGTTATAGTCTAATGTCATAACACCAACGTTGTTTAAAGGCAGTTGTAAAGGACCAGCACATTGCTGTTTAGCCACTTTACCGCCCACACAACGGTCAACTTTATTGGTAAGCCAGTCTTTACAGGCTACCGCTTCCAGTTGCAGTACTTGGTTAAGGTATTCGTGTATGTTATTTTGATTATATTCCGGAGTACTGTATTTAGCAGCAACCGTTTTATCTGTCATTATTGTTTTTGGCGATGAACCGAACATATCTTCCAAGGCAAAATCCATTGGTTTTGCACCAGTAGTAGCCGATTCAAACGTAAAACGATGGTCTCCTGTTACTTCTCCCACAGTGTACATAGGCGAACGCTCGCGGTCGGCAATACGTTGTAAGGTGTCAATATCTTTTTCGCCGATAACAAGCCCCATGCGCTCTTGGCTCTCGTTACCTATTATTTCTTTCGCCGATAGGGTAGGGTCGCCCACAGGTAATTTGTCAAGGTCTATTTTACCTCCTGTTTCTTCTACCAATTCACTAAGGCAGTTTAAGTGTCCGCCAGCACCATGGTCGTGTATCGAAACTATTGGGTTATGTTCGCTCTCTACCATACCACGAATGGCATTGGCAGCGCGTTTTTGCATTTCGGGGTTACTGCGCTGTATGGCGTTTAACTCTATACCGCTGCTAAACGCTCCGGTGTCAGCCGATGAAACGGCAGCACCACCCATACCAATACGGTAGTTTTCGCCACCCAGTATTACTACTTTATCGCCTGTTTCGGGCTTTTGTTTTTTGCTCTGGCTTTCTTTACCGTAACCAATACCTCCGGCAAGCATAATTACTTTATCAAAGCCCAGTTTTCGGGCGGCTTCTTCATGCTCAAAAGTTAGTACCGACCCTGCAATAAGCGGTTGCCCGAATTTATTACCAAAGTCCGACGCTCCGTTTGATGCTTTTATAAGGATATCCATTGGCGTTTGGTACAACCATTTACGCTCCTGCATACCGTTTTCCCATGGGCGGTTTTCTTCCAGTCTTGAGTAGGATGTCATGTACACCGCAGTACCTGCCAGAGGTAATGAACCCTGACCGCCTGCAAGCCTGTCGCGAATTTCTCCTCCGCTGCCTGTTGCAGCACCGTTAAACGGTTCTACTGTAGTAGGGAAGTTGTGTGTTTCTGCTTTTATCGAGATAACCGAGTCAAATTCAGTTACATTATAATAATCCGGTTTATCTGCTGTTTTGGGAGCAAATTGCGTTACGCGGGGTCCTTTTATAAAGGCTACGTTATCTTTGTATGCCGAAACAATATCGTTAGGGTTTTCCTGACTTGTTTTTTTGATAAGTTTGAATAGGGAAGAAGGTTTTTCTTCTCCGTCTATTACAAATGTACCGTTGAATATTTTATGGCGACAGTGCTCTGAGTTTACCTGACTGAAACCAAATACTTCTGAATCAGTTAAGTTTCTGCCTAATTTATTAGCGAGGTTGTTAAGGTATGCTACCTCTTCGGTATTTAATGCTAAGCCTTCTTTTTCATTATAGGCTGCAATATCGGTAATTTCCAATATGGGCTCAGGCTGTATGTTTATGGTAAAAATATCTTGGTTTAACCCATTATATTTTTGCGACAGCATCGGATCGAAATCCGTATAGTTTTCGTCTATTCTATGAAATTCTTCAATACGGATAATCCCTATAATCCCCATGTTTTGAGTAATTTCTACGGCATTGGTACTCCAGGGGGTTATCATAGCGGCACGAGGTCCAACAAAAAAATCCGTCAGTGCGGATTTTTCTATTTTATGTGCGTTGCCAAAAAGCCAGTTTAATTTTGCGGTATCTTCTGCCGAAATTTCGTTTTGCGACTGTACCGCAAAAACAGTATTGGTCTGGTTTCCGAAGAAATGAATCATCTATAAAGGTAGTTATGTTGTTGAAAACGCAAAATTAGTTTAAAAAAACATGAAAGGCAATACCAAATAAAAACCTGTAAAATAAAATAGTGGATATAGTTATGTGATAATGTTTTTCTATATTTAGTATATAATTTTTTAGTGATGTAATTATTGTTTTATAATATAAACTGAATTAAAAATGCCAAGACCAAAAACAAAGGAAGAGCTACTATATTTAAGTAATGAAAATTTTAAAAAGCTGTACGTTTTTATAGAGAATTTAGGCTATGAGGAACAGGTAAAAGAATTTCCTGAAGGGACTATGAATAGGAATATTCGGGACGTGTTAGCACATTTACATCATTGGCATTTATTGATGCTGAATTGGTATGAGGTAGGAATGTCAGGAGCGAAACCCGAGATACCGGCAAAAGGTTATACATGGAAAACTACACCTGAACTGAACAAGTGGATATGGAATGAATATCAGAATAAAAGTCTTGATGAAGTAAAGGCGCTATTGGCAGATAGTTTTAAGGAAGTTCAACATTTGATAGTGAAGCACACTGATGAGGAGTTGTTTGAAAAGAAGAGATATAAATGGACAGGAACTACTTCTTTAGGGGCTTGTTTAATATCAGCTTCATCAAGTCATTATGATTGGGCTATAAAACTTATTAAAAAGAATAAAAAAATAAAGCCTGCTATTTAGCAGGCTTTATCTTGAAGAGTTAAGTACGGCTTTACCTACATTTTTCTCTTCATTATTATTTCCATGTTCTTGTGTTCCTCGCCCATTTTGTTATCGTACATTTCCATTTTGCGGGTGTTTTCATCTACAATGGTATATACTTCACGCATTTTACAAGTTTTTCCTGTCATGGGGTCAATAGTCTCACCTGTAAGTGTCATGCTGTTAGAGCCTTCTTCCATTTTACCTTTCATTACCATAAGTCCCGTACCCATGTTGTCTATCCATGTAGAAGTATATTCGTTGGCAGCATTATCATAAGCTACAGTAGATTTACCTTCAAAAGGCATACCCATCATTTCACCTGAATACATACTTTCCTGATAACGACCACCCATTACCATTTTTATATCTGCTGTAGATTTATAGGTTTCCGGCGGAGCATCAGGAGCCATCCAAAAGGTCATTTCGCAATCCCATTTTCCGGTTTCGTCAGCCAGCATTTTATGAGGTTCGCCCGGAGTCATATATTTTTCCCAAGCTTGTGCCATTGCAGCAGAATCCATAGGTTTTTGAGCAGCAACTTCTTCATGAACAATAGTATCGTTCATTGTTCCTGTTTCAGGCTCTGTTTTTTCTTCTTTTTTGCATGATGCAAACGCCACTGCTATTATGGCAAGGCTAACATAAATTTTTTTCATAATTAGTTTGTTTAATGTTTGTAGCTATAAAATTATGAAAAAATTTATCATGAAATCAATTCCTTACATATTATTCTGTAACATAATACTCATAAGCCCCTATATCCGGTATGCCGGTATCAGGGTTAGGTCTTGCCTTGCCGTTAAGGTCGGTAGTAATGCCAATATCGGCAGCAACATCAATAGCATCAGAGTTTTCGCCAAGGTTAAGGTCATTGTCACTTGTTGCTGTAAAATCAGGATTGATATTCGAGTTTTCAGCTATAATGCAGTTATTATATTGTGCTAATGCAGGGTCATTTCCGTCAAAAGGATACAGCGGTTCGTTCCTTAACTGATTGCTGTTATCGATGAGCTTTATCAAACAGTTGTTAAATTTAGAAGTAAAGCTTACTTCGTCCTCCGCTTGTCTTTCCATTGATAAGGCATAATTGCCTGAACCATATATAATACAATTATCAAAAGTAGCATCCATATCACTCAAGTATAGCACATCGTCTATTACCTGATAGTCATTTAATGCTACCGGCACTTGGTTAAAGCTGTTAAAGTAATTGGCAAACGTGCAATGCTTAAAGCTATAGGTGCCTCCCAATGTACATGCCAGTGATGCTTCGCCTGCGTTGTTCATAGCCAGATTATTACCCGAAATTGTCGCAGCCCGTGCCAGTATGCCAAAATTGGTACAGTTGTATATCTGGCTGTTATTTATGGTTAATTTTGGTACAGTTTCATCAAAAAGCCTGTCAATTAAAATACCAACAGTTGCATTTTTTAGCGTAAGGTGATTAATGGTATTCTCCTGTCCTGAAAGCAGAAATATACCGTTCCATTGCCCCGAAATATTAGCAAAATCAGGTTCCAGTCTGTCGCCTTCAAAAATCACTTCATTTTCCATTGCTTCAGTAACAGATTGTTCCCCGTTAATAAGGAGCGCACCACTGTCATCAACAATTAACCCTGATTCGGCATGGAAGTGTACTCTTGCGCCCGCATCAACGGTAAGGGTACTGCCATTAGGCACTAAGGCATAACCATATACCACATAAGGTTTTTCACTCGTCCAGTGCAACTCTTCGGGTGTTGCCAGTTCATGCCCCTGTATATCCGAAGGTTGACCGCTTATGGTGAGCGTTTCTTTCATATCGGTAGGCAACGGTCTGTCAGGTTTTATAAAAATAGCATCCTGTACCAGTGTTACCAGTTCTACTTTTTGGTAGTTAGAACCATTGTCAAACTCTATCTTGTCAGTATATAGAAAGTTAGTATTCTCATTAGCATACTCTGTGTAATCTATAGTTGTTTCAATAAAAATGTACATGCTGTCTTTGGCAAGCAGTTCTACATCATTAAAAACCCTGCCGGGAAGTCCGTCAACCATAAGGCGGTACTTGGATTGCTCTCCTTCGCCTAAACGAATGCTGGGGATACTGATATCTTTATCACTTCGATTATATACTTTTAAGGTATAGGTACTCGAACCAATATTGGTAAAAACCGTATCGAGATATACTGTATCGCGAGAAAATTCCAGATTACCGGTGCTTGACTCAAATTCGAAGTCATTTCGACAAGAAGTAAGCAATACTACAAATCCGGCAATAAATAATAGTAAACAGTTGCGCATAGCAATAACAATTTTTGGTAAAAGTAGCTATTAATTTGAAATTTTTAAAAGCATTTCATTGTAAACGCAGGTTTACTCAATTTAGTCTATACGCTCGTTATTGAGTTTCGTGTTTTGGGTTCTCGCATCCCTGCTTTTTTTGTATTTTTACAGTCAAATATTTTAGCTATGGCTTTTGATAAAGAAAAAGCACTCGAAATGTGCAATCGCTTTTCTGATAATACCCTAATGCAAACCCTCGAAATTGTTTATACTGATGCCGGCGAAGGCTTTCTGGAGGCAAAAATGCCTGTTAACCCACGTGTGCATCAGCCTATGAGGTTACTGCATGGCGGTGCAACCGTAGCCCTTGCCGAAAGTGTGGGCAGTGCAGCATCATTACTGTTTGTAAACCCTGAATTGCAAGAGGTGAGGGGTATCGAAATTTCGGCAAATCACCTGCGCAGTAAGCGTGAGGGGGTAGTTACAGGAACAGCGAGAATAGTACATCAAGGCAGGAGCCTGCACTTATGGGAAGTAAAAATTACTGATGAGGAAGGCAGGCTAATATCGCTTTGTAAAATAACCAACATGGTACTGCCTAAAAAGCGATAATTTTTTTGACTATAATGACAGATACTGATATTCTCTTAAAAATAAAATTACATCTCAACGATAAGAAACCCTTTGCGGTATATTCCAAGCCGGGTTCGGATAGTATAACGGCACTTTTTCAAAAAGACGCAATACAATATCATCTCGATAAATTTGCTGATAAAGGTTTTGTATTTGTATCTTTCAATGGTAATAAAAAAGTATTTATTCCTGCCAATACATCACATATATATACAGCAAAAATAACCACACATGATACAGGGATTATAAAGGAATATAAAGAACCGACTATTGACAAAAAGGCAAAGGAAGATTTTGAAAACCTGGTTGCTAATAGTGTTAAAGCCATTAAAAGTGGAAAGTTCGATAAGTTGGTTGCTTCCCGTACCGAAACAGTAGCAGAACCAAATATTAATATAGTAGAAATTTATCAACGGCTGCTGCATACTTATCCCAATGCTTTCAGGTATTGCTTTTATACTCCCGAAACAGGCTTATGGATGGGAGCTACGCCTGAGCAATTACTTAAATTTAGTAATAATACTTTAAATACAGTAGCATTGGCAGGTACACAACTATATAAAGAAGGAGAGGAAGCCGTTTGGGAAAACAAGGAAAAAGAAGAACAGCAAATTGTGACAGACTATATAATGAGTTCGCTGCAAGAATACAGCGATACTATTACCACCACACCTCCCTATACCTTTAGAGCCGGAAATATAATACACATAAAAACAGATATTACAGCCAAGTTAAAAAACAGCAATTATTTGAAAGATGTAATAAATAAACTACACCCAACCCCTGCGGTATGCGGTATGCCTAAAATGGAAGCTATGCAGTTTTTATTAGAAAACGAAGGCTACAACCGTGAATATTATTCGGGATATTTGGGAGAACTACATCATGATTTTACAACAGACAGTGATAACCATACCAATCTGTTTGTAAACCTGCGCTGTATGAAAATAGTTAACAACAAAGCCCACCTATATATAGGTTGCGGTATAACCAAAGATAGTAATCCCGAAAAAGAATTTTTTGAAACCGTAAATAAGAGCATGACAATGCGAAGGGTTATCTAAAAAAATGATAACTCTACTATAAGGTGGGAATACTACCTTTACATGCTCTGTTATAATAAATTTTAAAACAATATGAAATTAGATATACTTGCCTTTGGGGCACACCCTGACGATGTAGAACTCAGTTGTGGCGCTACCATTGCCAAAGAAATCTCATTAGGCAAAAAAGTAGGAATTGTAGATCTTACCCGTGGCGAACTGGGAACACGCGGTACAGCCGAGATAAGAGATGAAGAAGCAGCCAATGCTGCCAAGATATTAGGAGTATCCGTTAGAGAAAATTTACGCTTTCGCGATGGATTTTTTATAAATAATGAACAACATCAACTCCAAGTAATAAAAATGATACGCAAGTATCAGCCTCAGATAGTATTGTGCAACGCTGTAAATGACAGGCATATTGATCATGGTAAAGGCAGCAAGTTAGTATCTGACGCGTGCTTCCTTTCAGGATTACGCAAAATAGAAACAACCATAGAAGGGCAGGAGCAACAAGCATGGCGACCCAAGCAAGTATATCATTACATACAATGGAAAAACCTTGTGCCCGACTTTGTAGTGGATGTTACCGGATTTATAGATATAAAAGTAGCATCGTTAATGGCATACAAATCACAGTTTTATGACCCAAACAGCAATGAACCCGTTACCCCTATAGCTACCAAGAACTTTAAAGAAAGCATCCATTACCGTGCACAAGACCTTGGCAGGCTAATTAATAGCGAGTACGCCGAAGGCTTTACAGCAGAAAGATATGTGGCAGTGAACAGCTTAGAAGATTTGATATAAAAAATAATATTTTTTCTTTGCAAAAACCATCAAATAGTGTACATTTGCACTCGCAAAACAAATGGTGATTGTAGCTCAGTTGGTTAGAGCGTCGGATTGTGGTTCCGAAGGTCGGGGGTTCGAGACCCCTCATTCACCCAGAAAGTCAAAACCCTTTAAATTTATTTAAAGGGTTTTTTTGTATTATTAACTCTGTCAAATCCCCTGCAGACAATATTTTTTTTCCAAGACAGGATACCCGTTAATACAATGTTTACAATTGATATATTTTTAATAAAAGATAATTAGTTATAATATAATTTTTTTTCTAAAAAAGCAGTTATAAAAGTATTAAAACAAGTATATATAGCTATTTTTGCCAAATCAAAATTTAAATAAATTAATTTCTGTTTATTATATGGGAACATCCGTGGGTACTATTTTAATAACCTTCAAAGTGCATAAACGGCTTGCAGATGTAGTCAAAGAAATGGAAAAAAGAGGCTATATGGATCGTTGGGGAGAATTATCCGATAATAAAGTACATCTATTGCCTGATACCAGCCTTTGGCATAACTTTAAATCAACAGATGCAGCTATAATGGATCTTAAAAACGTATGTGCAGCTATGAATATCCTAATAGAAAGTGCCATTGCAGTCGAAGCATCCAGCTTTACAGGTATATAATAGTTGCCCAAGTTATGAGAACTTATCATTTATAAATAATTCTCTCGCAAAAAAGTTTACAATGTAACCATAAAGTAGCCAGAGTATTAAAAAAAAGTTACGAGAGCGTATTAAAAAAAGCCATACTATTCCTTGCGGGAGAAAAAAAAGTACTTACATTTGCACCCGCAATCAAGGCAACGCTCTGAAAAAAACTGAGAATAAAAAAAGGCAAA
>NZ_SKBP01000005.1 GCF_004634195.1 Flavobacterium salilacus subsp. salilacus | reverse complement strand
CCGTAGCCGAACTGGAAGCCGATATCGAAAATGCTTTATGGTATGCCGATGAAACAGGCGGTGCACCATTGGCAGATGATACAGCTTTAGCCACCGGTACCTATTATGCAGGTCAAACCGTAGGTGACTGCGAAAGCGCAAGAGTAGCCGTAGCAGTGACCGTAAATGCACTTCCTGCCACCCCTGTAGCAGCAGCACAATCCTTCTGTGGCAACACTACCGTAGCCGAACTGGAAGCCGATATCGAAAATGCTTTATGGTATGCCGATGAAACAGGCGGTGCACCATTGGCAGATAATACAGCTTTAGCCACCGGTACCTATTATGCAGGTCAGACCGTAGGCGACTGCGAAAGTGTAAGAGTAGCGGTAACAGTAACCAACGAAGGACTGGCTATTCCTGAAGGCGATAGTGAACAGAGCTTTGAATTGGAAACAGGTGCAACCCTTGATACACTTGAGGTAACCGGAGATAATCTTGTATGGTATGAAGACGAAGAACTGACCATAGAGCTTCCTTCTACTACAGAGCTTGTAAGTGGTACTACTTATTATGTGGTACAAACCACAGATGAATGTATGAGTGGAGCCTTAGCTATAACCGTAAACGGAATTTTAGGTACAGATACATTTGATACTTCAAGTTTCAGTTACTACCCTAATCCTGTAAACCATGTACTAAACTTTACCTACACATCAGATATAAAAACAGTTTCTGTATTTAATCTGCTGGGTCAGTCTGTATTATCTGAAGAAATCAATGCAGCAGAAGGTAAAATCAATATGTCCCATCTTCAGTCGGGTACTTACTTTGTAAGGGTAAACACCATTAATGGAGATAAGATAATAAAGATTATAAAGGATTAATAACTTAGGTTATAAACATAATGAAACCGTCTAAAATGTAATTTTTAGACGGTTTTTTTAATTAAGGCATTGCTGATGCACTTTTTTAATTTATCAAAAAGACTATGAAGAGTATAAATCACATTTATAGTAAAAAATAAAGCCCCGTAATCAATCGATTACGGGGCTTTTTGCGGAGGAAGAGGGATTCGAACCCCCGGACCTGTTACAGTCAACAGTTTTCAAGACTGCCGCAATCGACCACTCTGCCATTCCTCCAGTATGTATGCAATCATTTGCTTATTGCGGTTGCAAATATACTAACCTTTTACAGTTTTCCAAATAGATTTTTTTAAAAATTATGAAATTACTTTTTCAGGGTTTTTAAATGTTTCATTAACTGTAATTTAATGAAAAAATAAATTTTTAAAATTCTACGTATTCGGTTATTTCAAGTCCGTAACCTATCATTCCTACACGTTTTGTTTGCCCTGAGTTGGTTAGTAATCTTATTTTTGATACATCAATATCATGTAGTATTTGCGCCCCGATACCAAAATCTTTTACATCCATTTTAATCTGCGGGGCTTCGTTAATACCTTTTGCCTGCAACTCTTTCAATTCTTTAAGACGCGTTAACATTTCAGAAGAACGTATTTCCTGATTGATGAAAACTACGGCAGCTTTTTCTTCTTTATTTATTCGTTTAAATATACTTTCCAGTTTACTGTCGGCATCTTTAGTAAGCGTGCCCAATATATCATTATTTACTTGGCTGGAGTTAATACGGGTAAGTACCGGCTCTCCTGTATTCCAACTGCCTTTAGTAAGTGCTATATGTACTTGTTTGTTGGTAGTTTGTACATACGCTCTCAGGCGAAACTTACCAAAACGAGTAATAATCTCAAAGTCTTCTTCTTTGTGTATCAGGCTGTCGTGTTGCATTCTGTAAGCAACAAGATCTTCTATAGAAACGAGTTTAAGATTAAATTTTTGGGCTACTTCATACAGTTCAGGCAAGCGTGCCATAGTGCCGTTATCGTTCATTATTTCGCAAATAACTCCCGCAGGTTTAAATCCGGCAAGCCTTGCAAAGTCTATAGCAGCTTCTGTATGCCCTGTTCGGCGCAGTACACCGCCTTCTTTAGCTATCAGCGGAAATATATGCCCGGGACGACCCAGTTCGTAGGGTTTAGTGTTTGAATCTACCAATGCTTCTACGGTTTTGGCTCTGTCCTGTGCCGATATACCTGTGGTAACACCTTTGCCTCTCAAATCGACCGATACTGTAAAGGCTGTTTCCATAGCATCGGTATTATTAGTTACCATTGCATGAAGTTCCAGTTCTTTACATCTTTTTTCGGTAAGGGGTGTACATATAAGTCCTTTACCGTGTGTTGCCATAAAGTTTATCATCTCCGGGGTTACTTTCTCGGCAGCAGCAAGAAAATCGCCTTCATTTTCGCGATCTTCATCATCTACAACAATAATTACCTTTCCGTTCCTGATGTCTTCAATGGCTTCTTCTATAGTGTTGAGTTTTATATTTTGTTCTGTAGCTGGCATTATTCCTCTTCTTTAGGTTTTAATTTAAATATTTTTTGAATCCATTTTTGCAACGGAGATAATATGTTATCCATATTAATTAATCCGATATCATTGGTTGCCCTATAGGTTAGCAATACTGCAAGCGGACTCAGTACGAAAGATGACATCCATGCTCCTAAAAATGGTGGTATTCCGTCTTCCTGAGCTAATTTTTTACCAAAGGTATTTATAAAGTGAAATATAATAAATATAAGTACTGCAAAAACAATGGGTAGTCCGAGTCCTCCTTTTCGTATAATAGCTCCCAATGGTGCACCGATGAAAAACATAAGAATACAGGCAAACGCTATTACAAATTTTTCATAAAGTGCATGCCAGTGCCCGTTGATGTTTTTAATTTTCTCTTTTACTTCGTTTTGTCCTGACTTGATTATAAATTGGGCACTGTTCAGGTTATTTGAAGCAATTTCCAGTACTCGCTTTTTATCGTCTTCTTTCTCAAAGAGAGACAGTATATTTTCAGGAATGCTGTCTATTACTGATGTTGTATCCAGCGTATCAGAATTTTTTTTATCCAAAACGGCGGTTATAGCGGGCAATTCTGTAAGATTCATGTTTACCCGATTTGTTATATTGTCGGTAATGCTTTTCTTTTCTTTTTTATAATTAGATTGCAGGGAGTCCAGCGTATAATTAAGCTCTGTCAAATTCAGCATATTGTTGGTATGCACTCCCTGACCGTTATCACCTTCATCAGTATTAAGTTTGGTTAAATCGATATTCATTACCTGCTTTTTAAAACTACTTTTTGCAAAAGGTAATTTATTCCGTTCCGAAGGCTTTTTAGCATTAATTTCTTCATAATAATAACCGTCAAAAAGCTCCAGTTGCAGCAGGTTGTCGTTTTCATTGCTGTGCAGTAATCCTGTTTTAGAGCGTATAACAGTGGCGTTTGCCGAGTTTGGCAATCGTTTGTGTATTGTAACGCCTTTTAGCTTTTCTCCGTCCTCACCTGATTTTTTATCTACTTTAATGTTAAATGATCCGATGGCATTAAACTGTCCTTCCACAATAGCCATAGCTGGTTTTCGTTTTGCAATGCTTTTACGGAGGTTAATAAATTCATACTGGGCGTTGGGTATAACATTGTTAGCAAAGAAAAATGCCACAATGCTTAAACCGAAAATAAATACCATGAGCGAACGCATTGCTCTTTTTAACGATATGCCCGAAGATTTCATGGCAGCAAACTCATAATTTTCGGCAAAATTACCAAAGGTCATTATGGATGCCAGTAGTATAGATAGCGGAAGTACTAACGGTACAATAGTGGGGGAGTAAAAAAGCAGGAATTTTACAACAAGCCATGCATCGAGGTCTTTACCTGCCAGTTCTGATATAAATAGCCATATACCCTGTAAAATAAAAATAAAGAACAGGATAACAAATACAGTTGCAAATGTTTTAAGAAACGAAGTAAGGATGTAACGGTCTAATATTTTCACCGGAAAATTAGTCTAATCTATTGATGTAGTAATTAGGATATTTACTCTCTGTAAAGGTAAAATGATTTTTTGACAATGGCTGGTTCGTTTTAAAAGAATTTATGGTAAACGTAGTTTTAGTACCATCCTTGTCTATTTTCATCAGGTTGTATATATGTTTTGTTTGCAGGTCAATACCTATAAGCACTTCTTTACTGTTATTATTCCGGTCAAGTGGTTTTAGCTTTATATACTGTATTTTTCTGCCTTTTATGTTTTGGGTAATGTCCCATATATATTTATAACCTACATTAAAAAAAGTAAACATCTTTGCAGGCGTTAACTCATCCGTATTTTGGTCATCAAAGGTAGAAATGGAAATCTCTTCATCTTCGGGTACAATGTTATATACTTTACTGCCGTCATATATTCGGGTTATACCCATAATATTAAGCACATACAAGTCGCCTTTAAGGGCTACATTGCCTTTGCTTTCCTGATTTATATTTTGCTGAGGATTAACAACTGTATATTTAAAATCGAGCACAATATTATCGTAGCTTCTTATTTTTAGAGAAACTTGATCGAGCAGGTTTTTAGCTTTTAACGAATCCTGTGCATTAGCGGAAAAACAAAATGTGAGTATAATAATTGCTATAAACTTTACACTCTTTTGCATATTAAAAATCATTTTCTTCATTTTTAAAAAATAATTCAAGAGATGCCATGTCAGGAATAAGCACACTTCTTGCCTTACTGCCTTCAAACGGACCTACTATACCTGCTGCTTCCAACTGGTCTATGAGCCTGCCCGCACGGTTGTAACCCAATTTAAGCTTACGTTGCAGTAAAGAAGCCGAACCCTGTTGTGCAATAACAATAACTTCGGCAGCCTCCCTAAACATCGAATCTCTCTCGGAGATATCAATATCAAGATTAGTGCCATTTTCTTCGCCAACATATTCAGGAAGGAAATAAGCATTAGGATAAGCTTTTTGCGAACCGATAAACTCTGTTATTTTTTCTACTTCCGGTGTATCTACAAAAGCACATTGTACCCTTGTTATATCATTACCTTGTGTATATAGCAAATCTCCGCGACCAATAAGCTGGTCGGCACCCTGATTGTCCAATATAGTTCTCGAGTCAATTTTAGAAGTTACCCTAAAGGCTATCCTTGCAGGGAAGTTGGCTTTAATAATACCCGTAATAACGTTAACCGATGGGCGTTGTGTAGCAATAATAAGGTGTATGCCTATAGCCCGTGCAAGCTGTGCAAGCCTCGCTATCGGGGTTTCTACTTCTTTTCCTGCTGTCATGATAAGGTCGGCAAACTCATCGACTACCAATACAATATAGGGAAGGAAACGATGCCCGTTTTCAGGGTTTAATTTTCGTTGTCTGAATTTATCATTATACTCTTTAATATTTCGCACCATTGCATCCTTGAGCAGGTTGTAGCGGTTATCCATCTCGATACAAAGCGAATTTAAGGTGTTTATTACCTTTGTATTATCTGTTATAATTGCATCGCTGTCGTCAGGCAATTTTGCCAAATAATGTCGTTCTATTTTATTAAACAGCGTAAGCTCTACCTTTTTTGGGTCAACCAATACAAACTTAACTTCGGCAGGGTGTTTTTTATACAGTAACGATGTAAGTACGGCATTCAATCCTACCGATTTACCTTGTCCTGTAGCACCTGCCATTAGCAAGTGAGGCATTTTGGCAAGGTCAACCACAAAAGTTTCATTAGAAATGGTTTTACCTAAGGCAATGGGTAATTCCATTTCGGCATTCTGGAATTTTGGCGAGGCTATAACGCTTTTCATCGAAACCATTGTAGGTTTCTTGTTAGGTACTTCTATACCAATTGTTCCTTTGCCGGGAATAGGCGCAATGATACGGATGCCTAATGCAGATAGTGACAAGGCTATATCATCTTCCAGATTTTTGATTTTTGATATCCTGATACCTGCCTCGGGTACTATTTCATATAGTGTTACGGTAGGACCTACTGTAGCTTTTATTTGTGCAATATCAATTTTATAGTTGCGCAGGGTTTCTACAATGCGGTTTTTGTTTTCCTCCAGCTCCTCTTGGTTGATAGTTATCCCCCCCGATGAGTAGTCTTTTAATAATTCTATCGATGGAAATTGATAATTAGAAAGGTCGAGGGTAGGGTCGAACTCCCCAAAATCTTTAACCAACCTGTCAGCAAGGTTTTCTTCTACAACCTCTTCTTCGGCAGATTTTTCGATTACAAAACTTTCGGTAACGGGTTCTTCCGACTCAATTTCAATTTCAGGCTCTTTTTGCTTGGTATTCAAATTAATTTCTGAAGAATGGGATATGGTAGGCTTTAAGTTTTCTTTATTTATTTCAAACTGCGAGGGTCTTACGGTAAGTTCCATCTTTTCCAGTTCGTCTTCTTCGCTTTCATCAATATCTGTCGTTATCGCAGGCTCATAATCCGCTATGGCATTTTCAGGCGTTGGCGTCGTGATGTTATTGGGTGTTATAGCATCATTTTCGGCAGTTTCCTGTACTTCGCGTTGTTTTCTTTCAAAAAGTGATTTTATTACATCGGGCGAAATTTTTACTCTTAACAACAGGAATACAAACAGCCCGAAAATAAGCACCAGCATAGTACCTGTCTTGCCAAGATAGTCCTGCATGAAAAGGTTTACTTCAAAACCGATAACACCGCCAAGTTCCGGCAGGTATTCATTAAAGAAACCAAAAAGTACTGATATTATGATAACAAGGAATAAATCCCAAAAAAGTGTTTTTTTGAGCTTTCCGGTAGGTAAGTCCAAAACAAGATAGGCACCCAGCAGGAAAAAAAATCGTACTATGATAAATGATGCTACACCAAAACCATGATATAAAAATAAATCGGCAAGGTAAGCACCAAATTTGCCCAGCCAGTTATTTACCGTTTCGCTTCGGTTGGCAAAAGCAGTAAGTTCGCTTTGGTCATACTCACCATACAGAAAATAAGATACAAAGGAAAGGAGCAGGGCTACGGCAAACAAAAAGGACAACACACCCACCAATACTTTGTTTCTGCGAGATAATGCCCATTTTTTCTTATCACTAATCGGTTCAGCCTCTTTTTTAGAAGTATCTTTTTTCTTTTTTGCCATTTAGGGAACTGTCTTTAAATGTAAAAATATCAATTTAGTTGAAAAAGCAGTAAAACCTTAGGGTAATAAATCATTATCCCTATACATAACGCTGTGAGTGCCGCAAAAAAAACGGCACCCGCAGCAATATCTTTTATAAAACCAATTTTTTCGTGGTACTGCGGATGAATAAAATCAGCAATTTTTTCGATAGCTGTGTTTACCCCTTCTATTCCCAGTACTAAGCCTATGGCTAAGGTTTGGATAAGCCACTCTGTAGCAGAGATTTTGAAAAAAAAGCCGGCTATGGTTACTAATATTCCTATTGTAAACTGTATCATAATACTATGCTCAGTAATAACCAACTTATATGCTCCGTGAAAAGCATATACCACACTTTTTAATCTGCCTTTTACAAACCTGTTGTCTTTCATTAATTACATATTATAAAACCGCGAGCGCACTCTCATAGTCGGGCTCGTCTTTTATTTCTGCAACTTGTTGTGTATATATAACGTTACCTTCTTCATTTACAACTATTACGACTCTGGAGTGTAGTCCTTCCAGCGGTCCTGTAGTAATGGTCAGACCATAATTTTCGCCAAAACTTCCATCCCTGAAATCAGAAAGCGTAATTACATTTTCCAATCCTTCGGCACCGCAAAAACGGTTTTGGGCAAAAGGCAGGTCGCGCGATATGCATAGTACTTTTGTATTTTCTAATCCTGATGCTTTTTCGTTGAATTTTCTTACTGATGCTGCACAAGTTCCTGTATCTATACTGGGGAATATATTAAGTACCAGTTTACTGCCTTCAAAATCGGCAAGCGATACATTACTAAGATCACCTTTTATAAGGTTGAAATTCGGTGCCTTTGTACCGGTTTGAGGTAAGCTACCCGATGTTTTTACCGGATTTCCTCCTAAAGTTATATCTGCCATTTTCTATATTTTTAAGTAAACAAAAGTAACAAATTATAGTAGTAATTTTAATATATTAAGGTAAAGAAACGGTTGTAACTGTTTTTTAAATTCAAATGCTTATAAATAGGCTATCAGCATAGCCACACTCATCACTATCATAAGCCCGTCTTCTATAATAGTAACAGTACTCATGGGCAGGTTAAATACCGCACCAAGGCAGGCACATCGTATTTTCTTTTTATTCAACACGCTTTGTAATACACCAATAAGGCTTACAGACATTATTATGGCTGTAAAGGCATTGGTAAAAACAGGTTCAAAATTTACAGCAAACGCAATACCTAATCCTAACTCTATAAACGCATAGATGTAGCCCCAGCTTTTAAACTTCATGGCAATAACATCATACATGGCATAGCTTTCGGCAAAACCCTTTAAATCGAGCATTTTAAAGAAGGAAAACGTAAGGAAGAAACCCGCCATAAATGTTCTCATAAATGTCATCCAGATAAAATGCTTACCAAAAAATGCGGATATGGTTGATATTACGGTTACATAGGCAGCTATTATCAGGATGGGTTTGTAGGTTTCAATCCAGCTTTTTTGCACTTCGGGCTGTTCTCCAAAAATATTTTTAACGGGCGTATGGTGCTGTTGTTCTTTTTCGTGCAGCTCATATTTAGGATAGTCCTTAAGAGCCTCCTGCAATTCAGATGTAGGGATGTGTTTATCCATTGTTACGCTTGCTTCGGCATTTTCAAGGTCTATTGTTACATTAGTAACGTGGAGTACTTGTTGCAGCAGGCTCTCTACTTTAGCGGAACAGCCTTCGCAGGTCATTCCTGTTACGGTATATGTGTGAGTCATTGTATATTAAATTTAGTGTATTGCAAAGGTAAAATAAGTTAAACAAAAAAGGCGCTCCCGTTTTACCGAAAGCACCTTTTTACCCAATTATAAAAAATCTAATTTTTGTCTATTGCTCCAAGTACGCGCATCATAAAACTATTCAGCGCTTCCTTTTTGCTCATACCACCTTTAATCATCTTGTTAACTTCGAGAGCACCATACATGTTAGATATTAATTCTCCAACAACATCCAGTTCCTCATCTTTTAACGAAGGTACTTCGGTAAGGGCTTCGAGCACTTCCAGGGTTTCTATTACATAGTCCTGGTCATTTTGCTCGATAAACTCGGTTAAGTGTTTAATTACTGGTAACTTCATTGATTAAATTGGTTAATATATCAAGTTTATTGGTTTGTACCTGATTTACCAGGCTCCCGTTTTTAAAAGTAGCAAAAGTGGGAAGGTTATCTACCTTAGCCAGTTTTCTCGATTCCGGAAAATTTTCAGCATCAGCTATAACAAATGTTACATTCTCATGCTCTCCTGCCATTTTTTTAAACTTTGGCTTCATTATTCGGCAGTTACCGCACCATCCGGCAGAGTATTGCACTACTACAACATCGTTACCGGCAACAATTTCTGCAAGATTATCTTTATCAAGTTCCTGTAACATGGTTTTGTTTTTAAGTTAATTAGTTATTGCTAAGGTAAGAGGCAACGCCTTTTCTGTCGGCAGTCATTGCTTCTTTACCTTCTTCCCAGTTTGCAGGGCAAACTTCACCTTTCACTTGTACGTGAGTGTAGGCATCTATAAGGCGCAGGTATTCGTTTACGTTTCTGCCAAGCGGCATATCGTTTACACTTTCGTGGAATATTTTACCGGTTTCATCTACAAGATAGGTAGCACGATACGTAACGTTAGAACCTTGCAGGATAACAGAGTCCGTTTCCTCGTTGTACTCAGAAGATTCTATATCAAGAATGCCAAGTATGTTGGCTAAGTTTCTGTTAGTATCTGCAAGTATTGGGTAAGTAACCCCTTCTATACCACCGTTATCTTTAGCAGTGTTAAGCCATGCAAAGTGTACTTCGTTAGTATCACAAGATGCACCGATTACTATTGTATTTCTTTTCTCAAACTCGCCTAAAGCTTCCTGGAAAGCGTGTAGCTCGGTAGGGCAAACAAAAGTAAAATCTTTAGGATACCAAAATAGTAATACTTTTTTGTTTTTGTTTACAGCTTCTTCAAAAATGTTGATTGAAAGGTTATCTCCCATTTCAGAGATAGCATCTACAGCAATGTTTGGGAATTTTTTTCCTACTAATGACATATGTATAATTTTTATGGGTTATTAATTTTTAACATGACAAAAGTAATTATTACACGGGCTATATATAAATGATATTTATCACATTTATCTATACAAGTATAGAAAATTACTATACAATTTAAAATAATCAATAAGATTGATATATGCAAGTTTGTAAGCGGAAAATATATGTTTTATAAGGTACTCTAAAGCCAATAATGGGCTTTATGGGATAAATGCTAATTATTTACCTTATTTTTGCACAGATACTAAGACAGAATGGAAAATTTTAAAATGATAGCCAAAACCTTATTCGGTTTTGAAGAAATACTGGCAAAAGAATTAAAAGACCTGGGTGCTCAGGATGTAGAGCAGGGGGTACGTATGGTGAGCTTTAAAGGAGATAAAGGCTTTATGTATAAAGCCAACCTTGCGTTGCGTACCGCTTTAAAAATATTGAAACCCATATATTTTTTCAGGGCTTATAATGAAAGCAGCCTGTACAAAGGGATACAAGGCATAGATTGGTCGAAATATATAAATGAAAACCAATCGTTTGTGGTAGATGTTACTTTACATTCCGACCATTTTAATCATTCGCAGTTTGTGGCTTTAAAAACTAAAGATGCCATTGTGGATCAGTTTAGAGATAAATTTGGCAAACGACCTGATATTGATAAAGATTTCCCCGATTTACGTATTAATATACATATCCATGACGACCAGTGCTCTGTAGCACTTGATACCTCGGGGAACTCGCTGCATCAAAGGGGGTATCGTACAGCTACTAATATAGCCCCTATTAATGAGGTGCTTGCTGCGGGTATGTTGTTGCTTAGCGGTTGGGATGGGCAAGGCGATTTTCTTGACCCGATGTGTGGCAGCGGTACTATACTTGCCGAGGCAGCTATGATAGCTTGTAATATACCGCCTAATATAAACCGTAAGGAGTTTGCTTTTGAAAAATGGAATGATTGGGATAATGATCTTTTTGATGCTATAGTTGACTCGTTAATGAAAAAAACGCGTGAATTTCATTATACCATAAAAGGATATGACAAAGCCCCCTCGGCGGTGGAGAAGGCAAAAGATAATATAAAAAATGCCAATTTGGATGATTATGTTACCATTGCCCGCGAAAACTTTTTTGAAACAGAAAAGGATACACAAGGACCACTGCATATAGTGTTTAACCCACCTTATGGTGAAAGACTGGATGTAGATATGGAGCGTTTTTATCGTGAGATAGGTGATACGCTAAAGCAGGGGTATCCCGGTACTAATGCCTGGTTTATAACGGCTAATCTTGAAGCATTAAAATATGTGGGGTTACGCCCTTCTCGAAAAATAAAGCTGTTTAACGGCAAGCTGGAAGCCAGACTGGTAAAGTATGAAATGTATGAGGGCAGTAAAAAAGCCAAATTTCAGCAGTTTTAATCCATAAAAAAAATTAAGGCTATAGCATAGCAAAACAATATAAGTGTATAATTATGAACAAAAAAGCAAAAGCAATACTTTACAATTTTTTAGGCTTTGCACCTATATTTTTACTTTTATATTTTACAATTCCTCAGTTTACAGGACTTACAGGGTTGTTTATTCCGCTTACTGCTTTTGTGGTAGCTACTATATTAGCCCCAAAGTTTCAGGCTATAAAGTATCAGGGACAAGAAAAAATATTGATGAAGTGGCTATTCATCAAAGGAGTAAAAGAAGTAAAATAAAAAAGGAGGGATATTGTCCCTCCTTTTGTTTTTAACTAACTCGAATTTTTGTTTAAAGTCTAAGAGACCGTTTTATACTTTTGATAAAAATAAACAGGTAGATACCCGAAGTTTAGCAAGATAAAGCCTGTCACTATTAACATACTTGCCATAGGCCAATGCATAATTTTAAATAGTATACCTGTACTTAGTATAAATAAGGTAATAAATCCTAATAAATAAACTGTTCGTTTCATGATATGATTGATTTTAATTAATGATTATTCAGATAACTTTTTTTCGAATGTTTTATATCGAGTGTAAAAGAATACAGGGAAAAATATTACAATTAGTACTAAAAATCCTGATGCTAAAAGGATACCTGCTCCCGGCCAGTGCATCATCTTAAAAATAAATCCTGTACTAATTAAAGTAGCTGCAATATATCCTACTATATATACAAGCATTTGTAGTCGCAGGCTTTTTTTCATAGTTGTCATAGCATGGGTTTCTTTTTGTATGCTATTCATAGCATAATGTCCTCCAAATTCATGTATAGCAGCTTTATAAGCTGTATTAAAATCAGGAAATTCATTGCTTTCTATATAAGTACAAATATGGTCGAGTAAATCTTCTTTTAGTTCTGTTGACTTAACCCCGTAAAAGTCAAGATTTGTATCTATATATTTTATTTGTTCATCAGTTAAGTTCATATACTGTTTTTTTATCATTAAAAATTAAAGAAAGAGTAGTTATAAAGTCGTTTAACTCATCTGTTATTTCTTTAACTACTTTTTTGCCCGACTCGGTAATTTTATAGTATTTACGAACCCTTTTGCCTATATATACTTTTTCTGTATCAAGTATTTTATCCGCCTCCATTTTATGAAGTATGGGATAAAGTGCACCTTCGGAAATATCAATTTTTCCTTTAGTGAGTTCTTTTACTTTTTGGGTAATCTCATAACCATACATTTTATCACTCTCGCTAATGAGTTTTAAAATTATGGGCTGCAATGTTCCTTTAGTGAGTTCTTTATTATACATAGTGCAAATATACATTTTATTTTAATACATTTATATAAAATGTATTATTTTTTAAATAAAAAAAACAGGGGCTGTTAAAGCCCCTGTAACTCTGTCAAAAAATCACCCCTAACTTTTGACAGAAGTTTGTTAAATCCTAAAAAAGAGATTAGTTGGTTTGTACTAATCGACCATTGTTTGACAAATTTATTTTTTAAATATTAGTTATGAAATACCTAACAATGGGTATTTTTACAGTATTAGCTATTTTTATTGAACTCATATCTGAATTTATGACGAAAAAGAGACCATTTATTAGTTAACGATTTGTCTTTTATACGGTTAACCTTTTTTCCTTTTTCGTTTATTATATACAGATTATTATCTTTTATGTGGTATTTAATAATATTATACTGCGGTTTGACGTATTTAATACTATCACGAACCGACATTGTTCGTGGTTTCGACATCGAAAAATATTCTTTTAGTAGTAAACTGTCCTTACTTATCTTATAAGTGCCGTATGTTTCAAATGTCAGGTCATATTCACTTCTCCATGTAAATGTACTGTCCGGGTAAAGTTCTATAGAGGTATAAAACAGATAGTTTTGCTTTTTAAGTTTTAAACGGCAGGTATAGCTGATGGTGTCTTGTGCAAATGCGCTTATCGCAAAGAAGAATAGTAATGTTAGAAAAAATTTACGTTTCATATTGTACTATAAATAATAAACGGAGGTCTAAGCCTCCGTTATATATTATAATTAATCTTTTTTCAGATACGTGTCAAAATAATCCGCTATTTTCTGGTTTAAATGAAAACGATCTTTACCACGCACATTATGCTCATGCGTAGGGTACAGAAAGTAATCTATTTGTTTGCCCGCCTCAATACAAGCCTGTATAAACTCCATACTATGTTGTTGTACTACCACGTTATCCTGAGCACCGTGTATCATGAGCAATCTTCCTTGTAGGTTTTTAGCTTTGTCAAGAAGACTTGTTTTAGCATAACCTTCCGGGTTTTCCTGTGGCATATCCATATAGCGCTCGCCATACATAACCTCATAAAACTTCCAGTCGATAACCGAACCGCCGGCAACACCTACTTTAAAGGTTTCAGGATAGCTTGTCATTAATGAAGTTGTCATAAAACCGCCAAAGCTCCAGCCATATACCCCAATTTTATCCTGATTTACAAAAGGTTTCGATTTAAGAAACTCAACACCTTTCATTTGGTCAGCCATTTCATTTTGTCCTAACTGGCGGTGTATTACGTGTTCAAAATCACGTCCGCGGGCATCGCTGCCTCTGTTATCTACAGTAAATACTACATACCCTTTTTGTGCCATATAGTAATCAAATAACGAAGCTCCGCCCAGCCACTCATTAGTAACAAGTTGTGCGTGAGGACCTCCATACACATACACCATTACAGGATATTTTTTAGAAGCATCAAAATCGGCAGGATAAATCAGCCTTCCGTTTAGCGGTGTTTTTCCATCGGCAGCCGTTATGGTAACCAGCTCCATTTTTGGTAAAACCGTTTTTCCTGTATAAGGGTTATCAGCTTTAAACAGGGTAGTAGTTTTATTATTTTTCAGGTTAATGATACTTACATCATTAGGAGTAGTAGTATTGCTAAAGCTGTCAAGCGCATACGTAGCATCACTATTCATAATAATACTATGTGTGCCTGATGTAGTAGTAACTTCGGTTGTTTTACCTGATTTGAGGTTTACCTGATATAATTGCCTGTCCAGACCATTATTGGCTGTACCTATATAATATACATTTTTAGCTTTAGCATCAAATTCTAATAATTCAGTCACAACTACGTCTTTATACCCTAAGTTTTTTAGTAGTTTACCATCAGTATTGTATAAATATAGTTGTTCATATCCATCTTTTTCGGTACGGTATAAAAACTCATCGTTTTTGCCGGGAACAAAAGTAAGCGGGTGTAAAGGCTCTACATACGTAGGAGCTTTTTCTTCAAACAGAGTCTTTATAAAACTACCTGTAGCAGCATCATACTTGTTTAACTTTAAATCGTTTTGTTCTCTGTTTAAAACGCCTACAAAAATTGACTTTCCATCAGGAGACCATGTTATAGTGGTAAGGAACTGCTCTTTAGGTCCATCTGTTTTTAAAGTAACTTTTTTAGCAGATGCAACATCATATACTACAAGTGTTACTTCTTCGCTTTTTAATCCTGCCATAGGATATTTTATATCTTTTTCCAATGCAGTACGCTGTCTGAAATCTACTAATGGATAGTTACCTACCATAGTTTCGTCTTTACGATAGTATAGTAGTTTATCGCTTTTAGGGCTCCACCACATACCTCTGTCAATACCAAATTCCTGACGGTGGGTATAGTCGCTACCGTTTACAATACCTACGGCATCATTAGTAACAACAGTATTTATACCGCTGGCAGAAGTGATAACTATATTATTATCATTTAAAGAAGCTGCATAATTGTTATTGGGAGAAAGTACTTGTTGTGCAGCTTTAGCGTTTATAGCGATTGCACGGGTTACTTCTTTTTTGTCAACATTAAAAAGTACTAAGTAATTGGTATCTTCTACTTCAGTTTCAAAAGAAAGTGTGCTTTTGTCTTTCCAAGTATAACTGTACGGGAAAATCTGCATTGTAAATTGTTCCTGAGGGAATTTATTTTTTAATGCTGTTAGTATATCCTCTTTAGTAAGTAAAGTGTTTTCACTCCAGTTGTTACTTTCGCTACGAGCCAAGAGTGCCGAATACGAATCGTTAAGGCAAGTAACGGTATTAGTTTCAGGCTGCCATTGTGGAGATGTAAGACCTTTAACAGCAAATGCCTGATATTGCCCATAAGTAGCTTCCTGTATAGTAAGGTTGCGTTGCGCCGTTGCCGCAATACCTGTTAATAGAAACAGAAATAATAATTTTCTCATTTTAATTTGTTTGTTGTTCGATTAGAAAAGCGAATTTAACGAAAACTGTGTAATACGCCGAAATGTAATTTGTGTTATTAGTAATAATATGTATGAAATAGTTACAAAAAAATCCGTTTCATTAACGAAACGGATTTTTTATAGTAATACTTTTATTTTTTATGCAGAAAGAATCCCAAGCTCTGCCATACAAGCTTTCATCATGTTGTAGGTACGTTCAATATCATTATCAAGACCTATAGAAAAACGGATAAGCCCATCGGTAAGCCCCATTTCTTTTTGTTCGTCTTCAGGAATTTCGCTGGATGTAGATGACCCCGGCGCGCTGAATAATGTTTTATAAAAACCAAGGCTTACCGCAAGGTAACCTAAGTTTTTATGTTGCATAAGTTCCATCAACTCGTTAGCCTTATCCAGTGTGCCTACATCAATAGTAAGCATACCGCCAAAACCATATTCCGGGTTAATTACACCTTTATACAGCTCATGGCTTGGGTGACTTGCCAATCCCGGATATACCGTTTTAAGCCCGTCTTTTTCAAAACGTTCTGCAAGGTACATGGCGTTATGGCTGTGTTGTTTTATCCTGATGTGCAGTGTACGCAGGTTTTTCAGGATGCTGGCAGCACGCAGGCTGTCCATTGTAGAACCCAACAGCATACTCGCACCATCATTCACATTACGAAGCGAATCAATAAATTCCTGAGTACCGCACACTACACCGCCTACAGTGTCACTACTACCATTTATAAACTTGGTAAGGCTGTGTATTACTATATCAGCGCCCATTTTGGCAGGAGCTACAGACAGGGGAGAGAATGTGTTATCAACTACCAGTTTCAGGTTGTGTTTTTTAGCTATTTTAGATAATCCTTCTATATCAGCAACTTCAAGTAATGGGTTACTAACGGTTTCGCAGTACAATACTCTCGTATTGGGAGTAATTGCAGCCTCTACCACATCAAGTTTTGTAATATCTACAAATGCGGTATTGATGTTTAACTTCGGTAAAAAGTTTTTCATAAACGCATACGTACCGCCATATATAGTGCGGCTCGATACAATATGGTCGCCCGCACCGCAAAGTTGCAGTAATACAGGGGTAATAGCACCCATACCTGAGGCAGCTACGTTAGCGGTTTCAGTACCTTCCATAGCGGCAAGTGCCTGACCTAAATATAGGTTACTGGGCGATGAATGACGTGAATACAGGTAACAACCTTCGGCATTACCTTCAAAAGTATCGAACATTGTTTTTGCCGAAAGGAACGTATAAGTGGAAGAATCGGAAATAGATGGGTTTACACCACCAAATTCGCCGAAATACTGTAAGTCCTGAATATTATCTGCGGGATTGAATTTCATAATATAAAAAGTTTGGGTTAGTAGTTTTGTTTTTGATTAATCAAAGAGAATAAAAACTAAGTAATAAATCAATATATAGGCAATTACTTAGATTAAAATTCTATAAATTTGCTTAATAATAGATTATTAATCTATTGAATAGGTGTTTGTACTATAAAACCCGAAAATTTTTCAGAATGAATTTAGATGCTACCGATAAAAAACTACTTATGTTGTTGCAAAAAGACAGCAGGCGTACTACGAAAGAGTTATCCTTAAAGTTAAACCTTTCGGTTACCGCGGTTTATGAGCGTGTGAAAAAATTAGAGCGCGAAGGTATTATCAGCAATTATGTGGCATTATTAGATCATAAAAAAGTACAACGGGCTTTTGGGGTGCTTTGCCACATCAAGTTGGTACAGCATACTAAAGAGTATCTTACCAAGTTTGAGCAGGAGGTTAAAAAACTGGATGAAGTACTGGAATGTTACCATGTGAGCGGTGATTATGATTATATTCTGAAAATATATGTAGATGACATGGAAGCATACAGGGAGTTTATGGTTACCAAACTTACCACTATACAACACATAGGCAGTACCCACAGTATATTTGTAATTAACGAAGTTAAGAATACCAATGTTATAGCGGTATAACTTTTACAACACTTTTTGTTTTTAAGTAGCCTAAACAAAAAAACTTCGCTAAATTTGCTCTACAAAAAATAAAATATACACAAAAAACTATACTTATGAGTTCATTTGACGTAGTCGTTATAGGTTCCGGTCCCGGCGGATATGTTGCAGCAATACGTTGCGCGCAGTTGGGTTTTACTACCGCAATCATCGAAAAATATCCGACACTTGGCGGTACTTGCCTTAATGTAGGCTGTATTCCATCAAAAGCATTATTAGATTCATCACACCATTACCACGATGCTACTTCGCATTTTGCAGAGCACGGAATTGATATTGCAGGAGAAATAAAAGTGAACTTTGAGCAAATGATAGCCCGTAAGCAAGGTGTAGTTGACCAAAATGTCAGCGGTATTAAATACCTGATGGACAAGAACAAAATTACTGTTCTGGAAGGTATAGGTTCATTTGAAGATGCTACTCATGTAAAAGTTACTAAAAACGACGGTTCGTCTGAAACGGTAGAGGCAAAGAATATCATTATTGCTACAGGTTCTAAACCATCAACGTTACCTTTTATAAAAATTGACAAAGAAAAAATAATAACTTCTACCGAAGCTTTAAAATTGAAAGAAGTACCTAAACACCTTGTTATTATAGGTGGTGGTGTTATTGGTCTGGAACTTGGGCAGGTATATCTTCGCCTTGGTGCACAAGTATCGGTAGTAGAGTATATGGATAGGATTATCCCTACTATGGATGCTTCTTTATCGAAAGAGCTTACCAAAGTACTTAAAAAGCAAGGTATGAAGTTCTACACTTCACACAAAGTGAAAGCGGTAGAAAGAAACGGTGATGATGTAAAAGTAGAAGCTGAAAATGCTAAAGGAGAAACTATTACGCTTGATGGCGATTACGCTTTAGTATCAGTAGGACGTCGTCCGTTTACCGAAGGGCTTGATGCTGATAAAGCAGGAGTAAAAATTTCTGAAAAAGGACAGATAGAAGTAAATGAGCATTTACAAACTAATATTGCTAACATATATGCTATAGGCGATGTAGTGCGTGGTGCAATGCTGGCACACAAAGCCGAAGAAGAAGGTGTATTTGTAGCTGAAACTATTGCCGGACAAAAACCACATATTGATTATAACCTTGTACCGGGTGTAGTATATACATGGCCGGAGGTTGCTGCTGTGGGTAAAACCGAAGAACAGCTTAAAGAAGCAGGGGTAGAATACAAATCAGGAAGTTTCCCATTCAAAGCATTAGGACGTTCTCGTGCCAGTATGGATACTGATGGTTTTGTAAAAATACTTGCCGATGCTAAAACAGATGAAGTATTGGGCGTACACATGATAGGTGCTCGTACCGCCGACCTTATTGCTGAGGCTGTAACAGCTATGGAGTTTAAAGCATCTGCAGAGGATATTTCAAGAATGAGCCACGCGCACCCAACCTATGCTGAGGCTGTTAAAGAAGCTGCTCTTGCTGCCACTGATAACAGACCATTACATATGTAATTTTTTTTCTTAAATAATATAAACCCACTCCTAAAAGAGTGGGTTTTTTAATACCCTGTATTTGTTGTATTTTTGATAGCTTTAAACCTGAAAAGTGAGAACCTCTATAATTAATACCTTACAAAACCCGAAGCATTTTAAAAAGCAGTTATTGCAATGGGCACAGCAGTTTCGCGAAGTTGTGTTTTTAGACAGTAATGACTACCACAGGCAGTATAACGATTATGATGCTATACTTGCTGTAGATGCCCTTACAGCCATACAAACCGATTATAACAATGCTTTTGAAGACCTTAATAGTTACCAGCAAGTAACAAAAGACTGGATTTTTGGCTATCTGGCTTACGATCTTAAAAATGACACAGAGAAATTACATTCTGATAATTTTGATGGATTAGGTTTTCCTGATATGTTTTTCTTTCAGCCGAAAAAGCTGTTTTTGTTGAAAGATGACAAACTGGAAATTGCCTACCTGAATATGTGTGATGATGAGGTTGACAGTGACTTGAATGAAATTAATAATTTCGAATTACGAATTACGAATGATGCTCAACAGGTAGTTGTTAATCAAAGAATCAGTAAAGAAAATTATATCGAGAAAGTAGTACAAATGCTGGAGCATATCCATAGAGGGGATATCTATGAGGCTAATTTCTGTATGGAGTTTTATGCCGAAGATACCATTATCAATCCGCTTGAAACCTACGAAAAACTCAACGCCATTTCCCAACCGCCGTTTGCTGCCTATCTCAAAAATAATAAGCAGTATTTATTCTCTGCATCTCCTGAGCGTTATTTAAAGAAAGAAGGAGAGAAGATAATTTCGCAACCCATAAAAGGCACAGCACGCAGAAGTGCAGATGTTACGGAAGATGAAGCTATAAAACAAGAACTGATTGTAAACGAAAAGGAACGCTCAGAAAATATCATGATTGTCGATTTGGTGCGAAACGACCTGTCACGTACCGCAGCAAAAGGCTCGGTACAAGTAGAAGAGTTATGCGCAGCTTATACGTTTAAGCAGGTACATCATTTAATTTCCACAGTTATATCGCAAATAGCAGAAGAACATACCCCTGTAGATGTTATAAAAACCAGCTTCCCAATGGGGAGTATGACAGGTGCGCCAAAAATATCGGCTATGGAAATTATAGAAAAACTGGAAGAAACCAAACGCGGTTTATATAGCGGTTCAGTAGGCTATTTTACCCCTAACGGCGATTTCGATTTTAATGTGGTTATCCGAAGCATTTTGTATAATGCTGTCAATAAATATGTTTCATTTTCTGTAGGAAGCGCCATAACATCAAAATCACACCCTGATAAGGAGTATGAAGAATGCCTGCTAAAAGCAAAGGCAATGCGAAATGCATTGGAAGTGTAAGCTGCCTGACAATTTTATTCTCTATTATTTCTTACTTTTGAAAATGCTTACGAAACTTCAAAACCATCTTAAACAAAACTTACCTTTTTTGGAGGGTAAAAAACTGCTGCTCGCTGTTAGCGGAGGGATAGACAGTATGGTTTTGGTACACCTTTTTAAGGTGTTAAATTATGATGTTACTATAGCCCACTGCAACTTTAACCTGAGAGGGGAGGAGAGTAATGGAGATGAAATATTTATTAAAAAATACACTGAGCACAACAATATTAATTTTTTTGTAACTCATTTTGATACAGTAGGTTTTGCTAATGATAATAAACTATCTATTCAGGTAGCGGCAAGACAGTTGAGGTATATGTGGTTTTACGAATTATTAGAGGAAAATAATCTCGATTACTTACTTACGGCTCATCATCTTGATGATAATCTTGAGACTTTTCTTATCAACTTCATACGTGGCACAGGTATTGATGGACTCACGGGAATACCGGAGCAGAATGAAAAAATAGTTCGCCCGTTGTTGCCTTTTTCGCGAGAGGAAATTTTGGCTTATGCTAACGAACATCACATTGTTTGGAGGGAAGATAGCAGTAACGCATCCGATAAATATTTGCGTAATAAACTAAGGCACGATGTAATTCCTGTTTTACGGTCGCTGAATCCTTCATTGTCTGATTCTTTTCAGGATACATTGAGTTACCTGCAACAGGCAAAATCGTTGGTGGAGGATGCTTCCGTATTAGTATATAAGCAAGTGGTAACCGAGAAAGAGAGGCAAAAAGTTTTTGACATTAATGCGCTAAAAAGGCTACCTAATTATAAGGCATATTTGTACCAATGGTTACAGCCGTTTGGCTTTACAGCTTGGAATGATATATATGATTTGCTGACAGCACAGTCGGGCAAACAGGTATTGGCAAACGGATACAGGCTTTTGAAAGACAGGGAAACGCTATTGCTTGAACCTGAAAAAAATCAGGATACAGCAGTATATCAAATAGAGGAGGGGCAGGAAGCAATAGATTATCCTGTATCATTGAGATTTCAAAAAGTAACTGAATATTATAAAGAATCAACAAAAAATGAGATTTTTGTTAATTATGAATTGATAAAATTTCCTTTATTTGTGAGAAAATGGCAAGAAGGTGACTATTTTTGTCCTTTCGGAATGGATGGGCAAGCCAAAAAACTTTCTAAGTTTTTTAAAGACGAAAAAATGTCATTATCAGAGAAAGAAGATACATGGTTTTTATGTTCTGAAGATAAAATTATATGGATTATCGGCAGGCGTGCCGATGACCGATTTAAAGTAACGGATAACACAACACAAATTTTAAAAATAGAGGTTATATAACAATGAAAAAACTCACATATTTTGTTTTTATGCTGTTCGCTTTTATAACAGCAAATGCCCAGATATTAGATCCCGCAAAGTGGACATCTAAAGTCGAAAAAAAATCAGATACCGAATATGTACTTATATTCGATGCCGTTATAGAAGAACATTGGCATGTTTATTCTCAGTTTACTGCCGATGGCGGTGTTTTACCACTCGAAGTACTTTTTAATAATGATAAAGGCAACTATGAGCCAGTAGGCAAAGCGGAAGAAAGTGAGACAATCACATCATTTAATGATGTTTTTGGAGTTGATGAAACCTATTTTAATGAGAAGGCACAGCTAAGGCAGACTATAAAAGTAACTAATCCGGAGAATACTATTATACAGGTAGAGTTATCATATCAGGCATGTAAAGAGGTATGTATTCAGCAAAATAAACTGTTTGAAATAAACCTTAAAACATTAGCCACAAAAGAGGTACAAAATTTTGAGGAAGTTGCGGTTGCATCGCCAAATAATGATAAAGGAGAGGGTGCCAAAGGCACTTCTGAAAAAGAGGAAGATAAAAGAGGTTTACTCACCATATTTTTGTTAGCTTTCGCAGGAGGTCTTACAGCATTGCTTACTCCATGTGTATTTCCTATGATACCTATGACGGTAAGTTTTTTTACAAAACAAAGTAAAAATCGTGCAGCCGGTATCAGAAACGCTATTTTTTATGGCATATCTATTATTATAATCTATGTAATTCTGGGTTCGGTAGTAACAGCTATTTTTGGAGCAGACTCTCTTAATGCGCTCTCAACCAATGTATGGTTTAACTTAGCGTTCTTTGTATTGCTTATTGTTTTTGCCGCCTCGTTTCTCGGGGCTTTCGAAATTATGTTACCTAATTCATGGGCAAATAAGATAGATAAACAAGCCGACAGAGGTGGTTTTATAGGAATTCTTTTTATGGCATTAGCTTTAGCCATTGTGTCTTTTTCCTGTACAGGACCCATTGTAGGTACATTATTGGTAGAAGCAGCTTCAAAAGGCGGTATAGCTCCTATAATAGGTATGCTTGGTTTTTCGTCAGCACTGGCATTGCCTTTCATGCTTTTTGCGATGTTTCCCGGTTGGCTTAACTCATTACCAAAATCAGGAGGTTGGCTTAATACGGTAAAAGTATTTTTAGGTTTTTTAGAATTAGCATTTGCGTTTAAGTTCCTTTCTAATGCCGACTTGGTTTTACAGTTGCATATATTGGAGCGTGAAACCTTCTTAGCGATATGGATTGCTGTTTTTGGCGTTATGGCATTATATCTTTTCGGTAAAATTACATTACCGCACGATAGCCCCTTAAAAGCAATCTCTGTAGGAAGGCTATTTTTAGGTCTGCTTGTATTGTCTTTCACAGTATATCTCATACCGGGTTTATGGGGAGCACCGCTAAAACTTATCAGTGGTTTTCCGCCACCGGCAAGCTATAGCGAGTCGCCCTTTGGTTTTGGTGGCGCTAATGCAATGGGATCGGATCAGGAATTACCCGACGGGGCAAAACTTGGGGCTCATAATATTATAGCTTTTGAAGATTACGAGGAGGGACTTGCTTATGCAAAAGAAATAAACAAACCCGTACTTATCGATTTTACGGGATATGCCTGTGTAAACTGCCGTAAAATGGAAGATTACGTATGGTCTGACGAAAGGATACTTTCTATACTTAAAAATGATGTGGTACTGATTTCATTATATGTTGATTATAAGAAAGAATTATCCGAAAGCGAGCAATACATTTCTGAAACAACAGGCAAAAAAATAAAAACTATAGGTAATAAATGGAGCGATTTCCAGATAACCCGATATAAAGCTAACGCGCAACCTTATTATGTGCTGATAAACCTTGAAGAAGAAAATCTTAATGATCCTATAGGTTATACTCCCGATATAGAGGAATATGAAACGTGGCTCAAATCAGGAATAGAAAATTTTTAAGAAAATAAAAAATCCCCATTTAGGGGATTTTTTTATACCCCCTGTGTAATAGTTGTAAGTACTATTAAAATTTTAACATATCGAATATTTATCGAATTATTAATTATTTTATATTTGAATCATACTCGACAAAAAATTATAAACAATTATTATGAAAACAAAATCTATCATCAAGCTACAGTTTATTTTTTTAGCTGTATGCGTGTTTGCCACTACCTTAGCTATGGCAAACATTTTTAGTAAACAACCTATTCAGGAACAGTACACCATTGAAACGGCTCTGATTGAACCTGCAGTGGAGGAGAATGGTTATTGTAATAAGCTTAGGATTAACATCAGCAGAACCGATGAAGGCGGAACGAAATGGTTAGTCCATACTGCTACAATCCTAACCGGTGCCAATTGTGCATCTGACGGTAAGGTATTAAGCAGTACTACCTATAATGTAAAAGATTATATTGTAGAAGATCCGGAAATATCAGGAGTTCCCATTACCGATTTTTTTGATGCCAATCCGGATATGTTTCCTGCCTATATCCAATCAAGAGATAACCGTAAAGCAAGCAGTATATTTAAAAAATAAAACAATCCCCTAAATGGGGATTGTTTATTTAAAGATTAGTCTCTGTTTTATAGTTTTACCATTTTTAAGTTTAATGATTATTATGTAATATCCTGAAGTTAGATCTGAAACATTTAGGGAGTTTAAACTGTTATTAAAAGTTTTTATTTTTTGACCTAATATATTATAGAGTTCAATATTTCGGATATTATCTTCTTCAATATTAGTAGAAATTTCCAGTCTTTCCGAAACAGGGTTTTTTATTCTGAAAAATGTCTTATTGGCTTGAACCACATTAGTATTTAACTCGCCACAGGTTTCTGTTACGTTCGTTAAGTCATATACAGACGCTGCACCTAAAACTTTACCGGGCATAGTAAAATAAAATTCACATCCCGTATCTACAAGTGTTTGATTTACCATATCTATCTCTATCAACTTTGTAGTTGTTCCCAAACGTCCAAAACAATATGTTTTAGAAGAAGTACCGTAGTTAATAGAAAAAGTATTAAACATATCTATAACCGTATTTATTTCGATACCTTCAAGAGACATATATAAGCAACTTTCAGAAGGATTATTTAAATTTATTTCATATATACCGGTATAAGAAGACTCTGAGTTATTGTCTATTTCTCTTCCAGCCATATAAAGTTTGTTCTCGTAAAAAAACAGATCTCCTATTGATTGTAAATTTCCCAAGCTTGCTTCATATACTAATTCGAATGTAGAGATATCATATATTGAGAGATGGGTGTGCGCCATATAAATAAAATTATCATCAGCTACCAATGAATTACCACCATGCTCCATATTTTCAATAACTAACTCACAGGCTTCATTACTGTTTAAGTTTTTTCTGTATAAGTTATTTGAATAATAATTGGTAATAAAATATATATTTTCATAATCATTCATGGCTATATCGGCACCAAGATCATCAATACCTTCAGAACATTGGTCATCTATTAAGGTTATCTCGCAAGTAGCTATGTCAACTTCAAACAATCTGTTAAAGGGAGAATTTGCACGTATTATATAACATTTTTGGGCAACACAATTAAAAGTTAATAGCACAATTGGTATAAAGAAGATTAGTTTTTTCATAAAAATAATTTTATATGCCTATAATAGGCTTTTTGGAAGCCAAGTATTCTTATCATTAGTTAAATAATACAGTATATCAAGCCTCTGGTAAAAAATTTTCAAACGTGATACCGGTTAAAATATATGTTTTAAATAGGGTATAGAGAGTTTTTTATTTACGGAATTGCTATACTTTGTTTAAAAACTCTTCCAGTTTATTTTTCTCATTAGCCTCTACCAGCTTTTTTATTTTGCCTTTTACTTTTATATTGTTGTTAGGATTAGCAACATATTCAGCTATTATTTTCCATGTCTGTACTTTTGAGTCATCAGTACTTTCATAAACCTTATTTTCAATTTGATATTTCGCCATAGCTGCAATATATAAAGCGCTATAATTTACATCATCATCATCCAGAATTATCATAGAATTATCCAGAGAAAAAGTATAATCAGGGCTTGCCTCCATCCATTTTATCAGGAATGCTATCGAACTTTTACGGTCAGCCTCTTTAAAATTAATAGGTGTTTTTAATAAAAAATTCGCTGCTTGCAGGGCAGTTGCATCAGCAGCTCTTGTATTTTTTTCATTGTTTAAAGGATACTTGCTGAAATCGGGTGCTGACTGTGCATGAGTTGTTACTATTGCCAAAAATAATGCAAAGGAAAATAGAATTTTTTTCATTGTGAGGATTGTTTTAAAGGTTCGTCATAAAAATAATATTTAATCCGTATCCTTTACTATATCTGTTCAAAATACTTAAATTTTTTTTATCAGATGTCTTGCTGCAGTTTGTACAGGATCCCAAACGGGAGAGAATGGAGGGGCATAAGAGAGGTCAAGATCAATAATGTTTTGTAGTGTGAGTCGATGGGTTAATGCCGTAGCCAGTACATCAATACGCTTTGCGGCGCCTTCTTCTCCTATTATTTGTCCGCCCAAAAGTCGTCCGCTCTTTTTCTCGGCAATGAGTTTCACTGTAATATCTTTTGCATTCGGATAGTAGTGAGCACGTGTCTTACTGTCTATTATTCCGGTTACATACTCTATATTCATAGCATCAAGCTCTTTTTCTAAAAGCCCTGTGCGAGCTACTTCATATCGGCATATTTTGCAAACTGCCGTACCCACCGCCCCGGGAAATAAAGTTTCTTCGCCTGCTATACTACTTCCTGCCACTAAGCCTGTTTTATTGGCTACAGTTCCTAATGCAATATACATAGGTTTTTGGCTCACAATATTAAACGTTTCAGTACAATCGCCTGCTGCCCATACATCAGGAATATTAGTTTGCATTTGCGCGTTTACTTTTATAGCATTTGCAACACCCAATTGTATACCCGACCCTTTTAAAAAATCAGTATTAGGCGATGATCCCATGCCGAGTATTACCATGTCAGCAGTAATCGTTCTTTTATCAGATGTTACACCAACAACTCGGTTATTTACTGTTTTAAAACCTGTTAAGCTCTCATTACAATATAGTGTAACTCCTAAATTTTTGATGGCATCAGATATTTTTATGCCCATGTCAGGATCAAGTGTAGCCATTACCTGTTCGGAACGATTTATTATTGTTACTTTCAGTCCGCGCATCAACAATGCTTCTGCCATTTCAAGACCTATGTAACCACCACCAATGATTACCGCAGCCTTAGGTTTTTCAGTTTCAATAAAGTTCTCAACTTTAATACCGCTTTTAAGTGTAGAAATCCCAAAAATACCTTCAGCATCTTTTCCTTCCATATCGGGACAAAAGGCTTTACCTCCGGTAGCAATAAGCAACTGGTCGTACTCCTCCCAAAATTCGGTATCATTACCAATATCAAATACTTTTACTTTTTTATTCTTAGTATCTACGTTTGTTACCCTATGTAACGTTTTTACATTTATATTATATTTATTTCTGAATTCTTCAGGACTACGAACAATAAGCTCTTCGGCTGTTTTTACAATTTCAGAAATAAAATACGGAATACCACAAGCAGAGTAGGAGGTGTAGCGCGATTGTTCAAAAACAATTATTTCTCTGTCGGGTTGCTCTCTTCTTACTTTTGATGCTGCCGACATCCCTGCCGCATCGCCACCTATTATAACTAACTTATTTCCTTTATCTTTTTTATTATGAGTCATAAATATTAATTCTTTTTTGGATAATGTGTGCTGTTAGTCCGTGTATTAAAACCGAGAAAAATATGGTTGCTATGGTTATATCAAAAAGCTTTTCGGCATCTTTAAATTCTGCAGAAGTTAAGGCATACGCCAGATAAAATATTGAGCCAATTCCTCTTATTCCATAAAATGATAAAACAAACTTTTGAAAGGGGTTTAGGTTGCTTCTTATAAATGAGGTATAGCCGGCCACAGGTCTTACCACGAGTATCATTATCAGGGCTACGGCAACTATACCTGGATTAAGCAATATATAATAATGCGAAGCGATAAAAATACCGGTTATGATAAATATAACAGCAACAACCAGACTTTCAAGTTCTTCATTAAAATCGTGGAGGCTGTCCATATGCTTGTCAAACTTCTCATAACGGCTAAACATGCACGCAGCTATAAATACAGCAATAAAACCATAGCCACCCACAATTTCGGTAAGTGCATAAGGCAGCAGTGTAAGTGCAAGAGATAATATGCCACGGCTTATTTTACTTAGCATGCTCTTTTTGGCAATGTTAAAAATAATTTTGAATAACGTCCAGCCTGTAAGTAAGCCCACTACTAAAGCAATACCAATTTTAAAGATAACATAATGCCATAGCCATTCGCCAACCCAAGTTTCAATATTAAAGCCATATTGTGCTGCCATTATTGCAAAATACGTAAACGGGAATGCAAGTCCGTCATTTAAACCTGCTTCAGATGTTAGCCCCAAGCGGATTTTGGAGGTGTCTTCTTCGCTGGGTTGTGAGGTTTGTAACTCTCCTGCCAAAACAGGGTCGGTAGGTGTTATAAGTGTGCCAAACAGTATAGCTGTGACCGGAGCAAGACCTGCTATCCACCAACCCAGACAGGCTGCTGCAACCATAGTAATAGGAAATGCAATTATCAGTAAACGAAAAGAGCTGCGCCAAGTATGCCACCGGAAAGGTTCTTTTATTTTTAAACCCGCATTAGTGAGCGATATGATAATCACAAACTCTGTTACATGTTTTATGGTTTCCATATATTGCATGGGGTTGAAAAAGAAGCGCAACAGCAAAAAATAGCTCGCAATACCGCAAAGTATATAGACTATAGGAGCCGATACTATTTTGTTTTGCATAACAACCGGCACTATAGCTGCTAACAATGCTATGATACCGGTAGCAAGCAGTATAAAATTATATTCTTCCGGTTTAAAATATTCGGGCATATGTATAGTATAATTAGCCAAAACAGTATTTAAATAAACACTTGGCTAAATGTATTTTTGTTATTGTCGATTTATCCTAAAATATATTGGCTAAGTACCTGATATACTTCGTTTATATTATTGTCTTTTCCAAATTGTTTTTTTATGGGTGTGGTTTCGCCCCGAACCCAAATTTTCAATTCTGCATCAAGATCCATTAACCCTGCACTTTCTTTAGAAAACTTAATGATACTGGAATAGGGTATAGATTGATAGTCTATCTTAGAACCTGTAAGCCCCTGTTTATCTACCAATATTAATCTCTTGTTTGTAAAAACAAACATATCACGAATAACCTTGTAAGCTTTTACAATGGTTTCCCCCTCAATCAATAAAGGGGAAAATTCCTGTTGCACTTTTTCTGCAGAAATTTCCGAAGCTTGTCCTAATAGTGCGTTAAATATTCCCATATAGTGCTTTATTATAATGAATATCTTAAAGTTAAAAAGTTATTTGTAAAAGTTGTGTATGTAGGATTATTTTTAAGTGTAATTTATGATTTCATCTCTATTCAGGGTATTTTTTTTATATCACTGTTTAATACTTATAAATACTATTAAAACTTTAACATATCGAATATTTATCGAATTATTAATTATTTTATATTTGAAATATAATCAACAAAAATTATAAACAATTATTATCTTAACAAATCCATTTAAATTATGACAAACGTACTTATTTCCAAACTTGGAGCATTTTTATTGCCTATGGCATTTTTAACGAGTAATCCCGGCTCTGTTGTTACTCAAAAAATCGCTTCGCCAATCCCTTTAGCTGAAAAGTTACTAAATTTTGAAAATCAAGAAAATTTTAATAATCAAGACAGTTACACATATAGTGCGGAGGCTGATTTTGTTAATACGCATAAAGAGGGATGTCTTTCAATTCAAATAAGAGTTTATGCTACTAACACATCTACTGGGCAAAGAAGACTAATCCATTCCGCATTAGTTTTGAGTGGTCATGGATGTGGGGAGTTAGACGGGCGTGTATTGCTGAGCAGTACTTTCTTTGGAACTTATTCTTTACCTGATTATCTTGTGGAAGACCAAAAACCCGATGATAAGCCTATTATACCCTTTTTAAAAGAACATCCTGAAGTTTATGAGCAATATGTTTTAAAAAGAGAAGAATTACAAAATTAAAATTACCCAACTTAAAATAATCTAAACAATCAAATTATCAATTATGAAAAAAAAATCATTACATGCGTTCATTCAAAAACTATTTATTGTTTCACTTTTATTCTTTTTAGTAATTGGAGTTCAGTCCTGTTCCAATGACAGTGAAATAAACAACGATGAAAATGCTGTAAAAGCAACAACTGAATTCTCTACAAAATCTACTGAACCGGTTGTAAGACTGGATGGAACTTTTGTAGAAGTCGATTTAATAAGCTGGGGAAATAGCTGTTTCAGATATCAAGTGAGGATTGTAGTTGTGCATGAAGGCAGAAGGAGTATAGGGCATTCAGCTATTATTCAAACAGGAGCAGGGTGTGATGAAGAAGGCTTAGTTACTAATAGTTACGAAGGCGATTATAAAGGCGATTTTATTATTAAAGATGAGCTTCCTACGGGACAACCAATAAGAACTTACTTTGACAATAATCAGGATGTTTACCAAGACTATGTGAATGAGAGAGATAAAGTAATTGCAGATATAAGGTAAGCTTTAAACAAAATACAAATAATAAAAAGGATAGCTATCAGCTATCCTTTTTTTATCAATAATTTTCCTTATTTTCGACCCTATAAAAATTATGATATGCTCGTAAAAGTTTTCGGGAGCGCAGTGTTTGGTGTAGAAGCCACAACCATTACAGTAGAGGTAAATATTGATAAAGGCATTGGTTATCATTTGGTAGGACTGCCCGATAATGCTATAAAAGAAAGTAGCTACCGTATTGCTGCCGCTCTAAAAAATAACAGTTACCAGCTTCCCGGAAAAAAGATTACCATAAACATGGCTCCTGCCGATTTGCGTAAAGAAGGCTCTGCCTACGACCTCACGCTTGCCATAGGCATACTCGCAGCGAGCGGGCAGATAAAAGCCGATGAGATAGACAAATATATTATAATGGGTGAACTTTCGCTTGATGGCGGTTTGCAACCCATAAAAGGAGTATTGCCTATTGCCATAAAAGCAAAAGAAGAAGGGTTTAAAGGCTTTTTTCTGCCAAAGCAAAATGTAAAGGAGGCTGCAATAGTAGCAGGTTTGGATGTGTATGGCGTAGAGAATGTAACCGAAGTGATTGATTTTTTTGAGGGCAGGGGTACACTCGAACCTACTATTATAAATACTCGCGAAGAGTTTTATAAAACTATCGATTTTCCTGAGTTTGATTTTAGTGATGTAAAAGGACAGGAAAGTATAAAGCATTGTATGGAAACAGCCGCTTTAGCGGCTGTTTTTTAACTTTACCAGGACTTACCATAAACTTTTTCCCTCTCTCCACCAGACACCACCCATTCATTATAGGATAATTCAATAGGCTGAAATTCAATACCAGTACAACCGGCATCTTCTATTTCCTTTTTAAGTTTTTCAGATACCACGAAACTTATACCTCCAAAAGTTCTTTGTAACACAAAAAAATCTTTATCCAAACTCTCTTCTTTTAGATATATTTTCTCTATAGTCACAATCTCTATCTTTTTATCTGCCTCTTCTATTTCAGAGTTAAATTGATTTAAATCTTTTACCTCTAAATCTTCTACATATGTTCCGCCTCCAACTTTTTTTCTTCTGATTATTATTTTACTTTTATTAAAATCTACAAATTGATTTAAACTTTCGTATGGATTTACCACCCAATACTCCTCATCCTCAATGCCTTTATGAAAGACTGAGTTCCTGAAATACTGAATTCCATAATCATTTTTTTGAAGATAACTTTTAAGTTTGGTACTTATCAAAATTTTACGCGATAATTGTCCACCACCTTCAATTAAGTCTGTTTTGTTAGCCTTAGCAAATAATACCGGATTAACAGGAATGGGCTCAAAATCTACTTTCTCGAAATGTATTCTCCCTATAAATTTAGGATCTTCAATACTCCCATGATAGATATACTCTTTTATTGTGCTGTTACCCGCTCCTCTAATTTTTGTATTGAGGGTATAATTTAATCTAAAATATTTCATACCTAAAAATTTAAATTAATGAAGATTGGTAAAAACAGCCGCCGAAGCGACTGTTTTTTAATCTACCAAGACCTACCGTAAACCTCATCTCTAGGTCCGTCTCTTTTTACCCATTCGTGATATGATAACTCGCTGGATTGAAATTCAATACCCGTACAACCGGCATCTTCCATTTCTTTTTTTAATTTTTCAGAAACAAAATAACCAGCCCCTCCTTCTATATATCTAAGAATAAAAAAATCTTCTTTTATATCCTTTTTCAGAGAAATTTTCTTAACGTGTAGTATCTCTCTATTAGTTCTAGCTTCCTCTATTCTTTCATTAAAGTTATCAATATCTGAAATGTTAATAATTTCAGGTACTTTCCCCGGTTCTTCTTTTTTTTTCTTCCAAAGAATTATTTCACTACCACTATAATTAATATATTCATTATTTGCAATATACATATTCAATAGCCAGAAATCGTTGTACTCAATACCATTCTGAAATACACTACATTGAAAAAACTGCATACCATCATCTCTATACTGTTCCAAAATGAGTTTTAATTTCCCACTAATTAAGACAGTAAAGGTTGAACCCATACCAAATGGAGCTATTAAATCTGTAAGTATAGCTTTAGGGTGTAAGACCGGGTTAGCAACAACAGGTTCAAAATCAACTTTAGTATAATAAACTCTATCCACAAAGTTATGAGCTTCTACATCTCCATTATAAATAACTTCTTTCACTTGGGGAATTTTCCCCATATGTTTCTCATTAATACTGGATTGAATTCTAAAATATCTCATATAATTTAAAAATTTATTTCATTTAGATGCTTGGTAGGATTATTTATAATCGCAGCTTTTGCTTGTGCAATTATATCTGTTAGCTCATCATAACATTCTGCAGGAGTAGCACTTGGATTTTCTTGAAGATATGTCTGTAATTTACCATAAATTTTATTGTTATATGCCTGATGGTTGGGTTGATTACGCCATGCCGCTACAGGTATCCCATTAAGAGCACTATCTATATGAAAACCTTCATTACCTGTATGTTTTGCGGCACGTTGTACCACAGGATGCCCTGTTATAATATCAGCCCTTGATATAATATGGTGTGCCTGCCGTGGGTCGCCCGGCACCAGCCCACAGGCTTGCCTAAACTTTTTACTGTTTCGCGCACCAAAATCGATAATATTGTCAGCACCTTTTACTAAAAACAGCAACCCGTCAGCCCGCTTTGCCATTTTTACCCCTGCGGCAAACCACCCCGCAACAGGTATAGCCGAGGCATAACTTAGCGAAGCATTAATACCATCGCCCTCTATGGTATAAATAATGCCGTTGGCAACATCGGCAATTTCGCCATAAACAGGAACAAAACCAACAATATCGAGTGCTAAGTGCAGCATTTCTTTAGTAGCTTCCAAATATACCCTAACAGTAGAATATTCCGGATGTTCCAGCTTTATTTGGGCACAATATAATGTAAAATAAAAGTCAAATCCGGGACTAACCGCACTATTTGAAAGGTCAGCATCAATATAAGGGTCTATAATACTATAAAAATCATTATCTATCGGGTTGGTAAAATACCCATTAGTCAATACCTCGGTTGCAGCCTGAAATGCCAGCAAGTTATCCGCATCAGTAAGGTCAATAGCTACAGCCGTTTCCAAAAATTCTTTTGCAAACTGTTTACTTTCCACACTAAAATTCTCATTATCTAAATAGGCTGTTATGTCATTATAAGTCGCTTGATTAGCTAATGCCCATTGTTGCTGCTGGGGGCTAAGCTCTGAAAAAAACGTTTGATACAAACTTACTAATACCGGTTGTGTAACGATGGTTTGTCCCTCTACAAAGCTATAACTGGGGTCAGGTTGAGAACCGCCAGAGCCACTTCCGCCTCCGGTGTTACCTCCATTATTCCCAGAACCATCATCGTTTCCTGAACCACCACCCGAACCACCTGAACCGCCTGAACCACTACCTCCGGGACCGCCGATAGCATTACCGTCACAACCTACATATACATAGCTTAATGTTGATTCCTCAATAACCCATGTACTGCCTCCTACCTGGCAATTAGGATTTCCGGGTTCATGTTCATTCCCCGCTTCGCATCGCCATTTCCCCACATAGTTTTGTACTGCTTCAAAACAACTAATGTTAATTAGTCCGCCTCCGTTTCCTGATACTAAAGGAACTATTTGAGTTTTGGAAAGTATGGTTTCAGTAGGTAGTTTATCCAATTCGGCAAGTTCTACGGTGGTAAAATCATACTTGAAATAATATCCGTTATACTCCCCATCAGCAGGGCGATATTCTAAAACTATATTTTCAATTTCGTTACTTGTTCTAATATCTCTGCGGGTGTTAAAAGTAAAGGTATGTTTCCCATCATACTCTGCATAGAGTGCTACCTCATCTTCGATATAAAGGTCAGGGTCAATATTTTCTTTTAATCGTGTTAACTCTTGGTTTACAACCGCTGAATTGGGGTAGTTTTCTTTATTTAGCTTTTTGTAAACAATTTCACTTGCCGGGAGCGATTTTGGTTTAACACCAAATTGTCGGGCTTCGGGGGTTACATCATTATTATCTGACGAACAAGAAAAAAATGATAATGCTGCCGTGCCTAAAAGCACAGATAAAAGGAATTTTTTCATAATTGTTAATAATTAATTGGTTGATAAATACTTAAGATAAAGCATGATAACTTTATCTGCCACAATAATAACAAATAAAATTCTAAAATAGTATTTACAATCAAAAATTGTATTACCAAACAAATGTTAATCCCTATTAATGGGTATAAAGGCACAGTTCATTAAAGCCCATTTTTATATGGAGCGATTAAACCTCTCGGCTCGTGCTTATGACAGAATATTGAAAGTGAGTCGTACTATTGCCGACCTTGAAGGGGTTGAAAGCATTGCTTCGCACCATATATCAGAGGCAATACAATATCGTAGCTTGGATAGAGAAGGGTGGCTGGGATAATATTTAGATGTTTTATATTCGATTAATTAAAATTCATCCAGTATCAGTCATTGTACTAATTGATTATTTTTTTAGAAAGAACATATTAATAATATCTGTTATTGCACGTTAGTATATATCATATCAACAGCAGCACATCTAACGATTTTTTTAAATCATTAATTTTTCTGGTAATATATTCTTTGATCAGTATATTATCACTACTATCATTTATAACTTCATTCAAAATCATGTTCCAAACTTCAATTTTTTTTTGAATACTGTTTATAGCTTCTGTTTTATAATTTTTTGCGTACATTATGGTAATATTTAGCTTTTTAAATCGGAATACAAATATATTAAAAACAGTTAAATATGACTGGATAAAAACGTTACTGCTTTTTTATTATTGGAATGATATATTTGGGTATGGCAAGAAAAAAAGAAATCCCCGAAATCGTTATCCACATAGGAAAACGGATAAAAGAAGTAATACAGGAAAAGGGACTGAAAGTGAGACATGTGGCTGCCGATGCTGATTTGGACGTGGAAGCATTAAGGCGGTATATGGCTGGCAAACAAGTTATGGGGATTGATAAGCTAATTATGATTGCTAATGCTTTGGGTATTGATGCAGGGGAGTTGCTTAAATATAAAAATTACTAACTGTTAAAAATAATTATGATGTTTAAAAAAGAGCTTGGAGAATTATTTAATGATATGCCCCAACCGGTAAAAGATAAATTAAAACCTGTAATGGAAAATATTTTAGAAAGTGCAGGGGAGTATGATAAGTATAAGGGCGAAGACCCTGAATATTATGAAGAAGAAAGAGAGCTTATCATGAAAGAGGTACATAAAGTAAAATATCTAAATGACCAATGGCAGATTATGAATTCTAAAAAAAAACAATTAAAAACGGTAAAACAGTAAATAGTTTTAATTATATTTAACATACTGAAATAATTACTGATATGAAAAAAATATTTTATTTATCTTTTACTTTTATAACTGTTATGGTATGCTCTTGCAGTACAGAAGATACAGCATCTGAAACCGAAATACAGACAGTTGTTGACAATCAAGAAACGGTTGTTGCAGAGAAATTTGATAAAGATGCTTTAGCAAAAGCTTTTGCATCGGCATGGGAAAATTTAAATATAGATTTTACTAAACTGTTTATTTATGCCACGACCGAAGAAGCCAATAAAGAAATTCAGGAATTTTTATTGAATGTGCAGCAAGAAGCCAAGTGGGGGATAGAAGAATGTCAGGGTAGTGATACTATGGTTTTTCGGTTTAGCTTACAAAAAGGTGTAGGCAGAACACGAGAAATCCATTTCATTAATATACAAAATAATAAAGTTATCAAGTCAATAATCAATGATGGGGAAAATAACTTAAAAGAAAAGGAAATTGCAGGCAGTATAAACCAAATAGGTCTTAACCGGAATACAACAGGTTGGTTTGCTGTTGATGTCAATGATGCGAACCTTTCTGGTTATACACAATTTGAAGTTATTGCAGATGCTAATTCCGTACAGGTATTTGCTGCCCAATAACCGCTTTATTAAGATATTATTAAACAAAAACAGCCATTTTAATGGCTGTTTTTGTTTGTTTTACAATTTATAAGTGTTTAAAAACCAACTCGAAAACCCATATAAGCATCTGCCTGATTAGTATCGCCAAGCATTGCCGAAAGTGCAGAACCTGAACCGATAAAGAACCCTCCGAGCCTTACGCCTATACCTGCTGTAAATCCTGAAATTTCATTGTCGGCAAGAGGGGTATAAGCTTCAAAAAAGCCTGTAGAATAACGAGGTGTAATACTTATAATGTTTTGTACCGCTATTTGGTCATTATCATTATCTTCATTCATCCGTTGCTGTATGTAGGCTGTTGCATACCAATTGCCATAGATGTTTACATCGGCATAGCCGGATAATATAGCAGGTAGTTTTACTTTAAAATCCTTGCTTGCCTGCTCCATAGTCAAGTAGCCGCTTGCTAAAAGTATATCTTCCACATCCTGAATACTTTCAGCATCTTCAAACTGATTTAGGTCTAAATAACTCCCTGCAGGAACATCAAGACTATAGTTAGTCGATTCATTATTATCATCTTTAAAGGTCATACTGCCCAAATTGCGTATTGCCAGCCCTGCATTAAGCTTATACCGGGTAGAGTCTATAGCTTTCCATTGATAATTAACCCCAATATCAGTAGAGAAACCATTAAGTCCTCCGGCAAAGAATTCGGTAAAATTGCCAGTTTCAGAAAAATCGCCTGCTAAAGAACCGGAGTATGCAAAGTTAACTTCGGCATTTGCATCGGTAAGTCTTACATCGCCAAAATTATTCTCTATAGTACCTTCAAATTCACTTGCTCCCATATTGGCATAAGTACCGGGAAATAACAACTTAAAAGTGGCTCCGACAGAAATGCGATGCTCTTCTGTATCATATACTTCTCTGGCTATAGACAGTCCTATTTCGCCCCATGATGTTCCTGTGGCTCTTTGATTTTCGCTTGCAAGTATCTCATATACTTCGCTAACGTTTTCTACACCACCATTCGTTACGGCATTACCAAGAGTAGTATTAACATCTACCAATGAGGCCTTTATTTTAGCGGAAGATGATATGGCAAATGCCCATTTTTCATACCTGAAAGCAAAAGCAGGGCCTAATATTTCTACATCGGCACGCATATTAAGAGGTTCGCTTCCGGCAAAAAGCATTTCTTCAAAATTATCATTACCGCCTACAAGGTCGCCAAAGGTCATCTTATTATTTGCTACATTGACACTAAAGTTAAAAATATTAACCTCATATTTACCTTTTAGGCTGGTAAGTTGTGCCGGGTTAATTTCTGCGTTTAGTAATCCTACTCTTCGTGAGGTATTGATACCCGAAAAATGCTCTTGAGCAAATACAGATGTTCCTAAAATAGCAAAAATAAATAGTAGAGTTCTTTTCATATTGTTTATAAATGTTTATTAAAATAAGCAAGCAGTTAGTGATAGATACCATAAATTTAATAAAAATAATATTGAATTGCTAATATCTTATTACTGTTGCAAGAATATATATTGCAAATTTATATTTTATAAATAAATATCGAAATACCTATTGTTGTGTATTTATATGGCATTCCATACCACATCGTCAGGCGTAGGGGCAGTAAGTATAAGCTCCTCTTTTGATACCGGGTGAATAAAAGACAATTTACGAGCATGCAGGTGAATGCCTCCATCAGGGTTGCTCCTGTCAAAACCATACTTTAGATCGCCTTTTATGGGAGAACCTATAGCGGCAAGTTGCGCTCTAATTTGGTGGTGTCGCCCTGTATGTAGGTTTATTTCTAAAATACTATAGCTGTTCAGTACTCGTATTACTGTAAAATCGAGGCTGGCTTTTTTGCTGTTGGGCACTTCTTTAGGATGAGCTTTTGAGGTATTATTTTTTTCATTGCGAACAAGATAATGTACAAGTGTACCATTTTCGGTATCAGGTTTTTTCTTTACCGCAGCCCAGTATGTTTTTTGAGTTTCTCGATTTTTAAATAAATCATTTAGCCGTGTAAGTGCTTTTGTTGTACGCGCAAAAACGACTATGCCGGTAGTGGGGCGGTCTAACCTGTGTACAACACCCAAAAAGACTTCTCCCGGCTTGTTATATTTATCTTTAATGTACTCTTTTACAACATCACTCAGCGGTTTATCTCCCGTTTTATCGCCTTGCACAATATCGCCTACACGCTTGTTTACAGCAATAATATGATTGTCCTCATAGAGTACTTGCAGATTGTTTTTATTTGAGAACTCTTTCATTAAGCTATTAATACTGCTCCGTTTCGTTAGGAAAATCTTTCGATTTAACATCGGTAACATACTGTGATATAGCCGTTGTCATACCTTCAAATAGATTCATGTATCTGCGTAGGAAACGTGGATTAAACTCGTTATTCATACCCAGCATATCGTGTATAACAAGTACCTGTCCGTCAACACCACCACCTGCACCAATACCTATTACAGGAATAGAAATGCTTTCGGCAACTTTTTGAGCGAGCTGTGCCGGTATTTTTTCGAGTACTATGGCAAAACAACCTATTCTTTCCAGCATTTTGGCATCCTCCATGAGTTTTTCGGCCTCAGTTTCTTCCTTAGCCCTTACGGTATAAGTACCAAATTTATAAATAGATTGCGGTGTTAAACCTAAGTGCCCCATAACGGGTATACCCGCATGAAGTATTTTTTTGATAGAATCTTTTATTTCACTTCCGCCCTCCATCTTAACAGCATGTCCGCCACTTTCTTTCATAATACGGATAGAGGAACGAAGCGCTTCTTTAGGATCAGACTGATAACTGCCAAAAGGAAGATCAACCACTACAAGTGCTCTTTGAGTAGCCCTTATTACCGATGAGGCATGATATATCATTTGGTCTAACGTTATGGGTAACGTTGTTTCGTGACCTGCCATTACATTAGAAGCCGAGTCACCTACCAATATAACATCTACTCCGGCGGTATCTACTATTTTTGCCATAGTAAAATCATATGCCGTGAGCATTGAAATTTTTTCGCCATTGGTTTTCATTTCGATTAACGACTTTGTAGTAACTCTTTTATAATCCTTTTTCGCGGTTGACATATCTGAAGTTTTTAGAGCCGTAAAAATACTAAATTGTGGGAAGAATAAAGGAAATACATATGTTTTATTGCTCTGATAGTGTAACACAATCACCCTAATCCGTACTAACTTATTATATACTATAAATAACTATACACATATGAAAAGAGTAATATTATTATCTGTACTTTTTATCACTACACTATTAAGTGCGCAGGAAAGTGATGTTAAAAAAGCAATTATTACTTTTTTTGAAGGTATGCATACTGCCGATACTCTAAAAATGAAATCGGTGTGTGCCGAAGGGCTATTGCTACAATCTGTAGCCGAAGCAAAAACAGGTAATAGCCTTACTACAGATACTGCTCAGGAGTTTTATAAATCAATAGCTACAATTCCTTCCCATATAAGGATAGAGGAGAGGCTGTTAAGTTATGATATACAAATTGATGGTGCCATGGCACACGCTTGGACACCTTATGAGTTTTATATTAATGACAGATTAAGCCACGGCGGCGTAAATTCCTTTACGTTATTTAACGATAATGGTACTTGGAAAATTATCTATATTATAGACACCCGGCATAAAAGTAATCCGGACTAAAGCTTATTAACAGTCAGAAATATTTACTGCTACCGCCAGCCCGCCTTCGGATGTTTCTTTATACTTATTGTTCATATCTCTGGCAGTTTCCCACATGGTGTTTACAACCTTGTCAAGAGGCACTTTTACATTTTTGGGGTCAGTTTCCAGAGCCAGCTCAGCAGCATTAATAGCCTTAATCGCTCCCATAGTATTACGCTCTATACAAGGCACTTGTACCAATCCGGCAATAGGGTCGCAGGTAAGCCCTAAATGGTGCTCCATAGCAATTTCAGCAGCTATAAGGCATTGTTCGGGTGTACCGCCCATAACTTCGCAAAGTGCAGCAGCAGCCATTGCCGATGATACGCCTATTTCTGCCTGGCACCCACCCATTGCTGCCGATATAGTAGCTCCTTTTTTAAAGATACTGCCTATTTCTCCCGCTACCAATAAAAATTGTTTTATCTGTCCTTCGTTAGCATCATGGTTTTCTATAACCATATAATACATCAGTACCGCAGGTATTACCCCCGCACTACCATTGGTAGGTGCAGTTACTACGCGTCCCAAAGCTGCATTAACCTCGTTTACCGATAGAGCAAAACAAGAAACCCATTTTAATATTTGTCTGAATTTTACTTCGGTTTTACGTATTACTTCCAGCCATTCCTGTGGTGAGTTGTAAGGCAAGTCGCCTATCATTTTTTGGTGCATATCATAGGCACGTCGGCGCACATTCAGTCCGCCGGGCAGTGTTCCTTCGGTATGACAACCAATGTACATACACTCCAGCATCGTGTTCCATACACGCATTAATTCGTTATGGATTTCTTCCTCACTGCGTATAGATTTTTCGTTTTCGTAAACAACTTCCGAAATATTTTTATTCAGCGTTCGCGTATAGTTTAATAACTCATCAGCTTTTTCTATAGGATACGGAAAAAATCTTTTTAATTCTTTTTTTTCTTTGGCAACGGTGCGCTCTTCTTTAACTACAAAACCACCACCGATAGAGTAGAATGTAGAAACATATTCTTTATCATCCGTATAGGCTGTAAAAGTGAAGCCGTTAGCATGAAAATCAAGGAAATCTCTGTTAAAAACAATATCTGTTGCAGGAGTAAACGAAATTTCTTTATCGTTACCTAATAGTAGTTTATTAGTATTGGTAATGGTTTGTATAATACCATCTATATCCTCAACAGGAACATATTCAGGGTCGGCACCGCTTAGTCCCAGCATAATAGCCAAATTAGTAGCGTGTCCTTTACCTGTAAGGGACAGCGAACCATATAAATCTACTTTTATGCGATTTACAGCTTCAAAAATTCCTTCTTCGCGAAGTTCTTCAAGAAAGCGTTCAGCACCACGCCAAGGTCCTAAGGTATGTGAACTTGACGGACCCACACCAATTTTAAGCATATCAAAAACGGAGATACATTCGTTCATAGCAATACTGACTGTTTTTGCAAAGTTACTTTGTTTACAATGCGCAAAGGTAAATAAATTGCTATTACTACAACGTTTTAGTGTAAAAATTGTTGATACTTTATAAATAATTGCTAAAATGTAATAAGCATTAGAAAAATAAAAAAAACCTCCCGATAAGGAGGCTTATATATCTTTAACTATAAATAACTTAGTTTACAATCACTTTTTTAGTTGCTGATTGATTGCCCGATGTGACTTTAAGGATATAAAACCCTTGTGGTAAATTATCAAGCGTATATGTGTTATTCTCGGCTTTTGGTTGCTGTATGTATTGTATTAGCTGACCGTTAAGGTTTATAAGCTGAATTTCTTCAAGCGTTGTTTCGCTGTATATATTAACCTCATGGTCTGTAGCAGGGTTAGGATATACCGAAAGTTGTGCGGTAAAAACTTCATCTGTACCGGCAATACCCCAACGATCTTGTGCTACCGGGCCTCCCCATATCATTGTGGCAAGATACGGATTGTCGATAAACGGGTTACGGTTACCCTGCCCGTAAGCATTGTTTGCATTACCCAGATAGGCATTCCTGTTATCTTCATATTCCGATACCGGGTCTTCGGCATTCCACTCCAAAAATAAATCTATCATATTAGCGTCAGAAGCTACAGGTGTACCAACGCCTACATTTGTGGGTAAACATTGCGAGCCGTAGCGAAGGTACATATACATCATCATACGGGCAATATCGCCTTTCCATTCATCTCCCGGATACCAAAACTGTCCGCTTTCGAATGAATTTCCTGTACCGTCAAAATATTTATTGTTATCCCTGCTGGCATTACGCTTTTTATCGCTCGCTCTCACATGGTGCGCATCAGCACCTGGACCACTGGTGCCTAAATCAGGATTACCAAGTGCTCTGGGGTAAGTATGTTCTCTGTTCCAAAGGCACGGAGAGGCTGTGCCGTCATCATCCATGTTTTTATTTCTTCTTCTGTGGTCTTCGTCATCACCGGTTGATGCAGGACACATAGTATCACTAAAACCGTATACCAGAAGTAAGTTGGTATTGGAATTATCCTCAGGATCAAGATCTACTACCATTAATGCATTTTCCACCTCTTGGTAGGTAAGTAAATTCACATGGGTAGTAGTTATTTTGTTAGCCAGTGCATTTTTTAAAGCTGTTCCTGTCTGTTCAAAATTAAATCCGTTATAATAAGGAGTTGCAGGAGCGCCATCTTGTGCAAAAACCGTAATGGCGACCAGTGCCAGTGCCAGGGTGTAAAATTGTTTCATATCATAAAAATTGGGCTGCTAATTTAGGCTGATTATTTTTAAACGCCTTGCAATTTAACACCCCGGTTATGTTAAAGTTATTTTTTCCTTTCGAGCAATGCCATATAAAAGCCATCAAAACCTGACTCTGAAGCCAGTATTTTACTATCTTTTACAAAACTGAATTGCTGCCCTGTTTCTGTAGTAAGAAAATGTTTTATCTGCTCCTGATTTTCAGAGGGCAGTACAGAGCATGTAGCATATACCAGTTTACCGCCCGGTTTTACTATTTTAGAATAGTTTTCCAATACCTCAGCCTGCGTTTTCTTGATGTTATCTATAAACTCGGGTTGCAATTTCCATTTGCTGTCAGGGTTACGTTTCAGTACCCCCAGCCCGCTGCAAGGGGCATCTATAAGCACCCTGTCGGCTTTTTCATGCAGTCTTTTTATAACCTTAGTATTATCTATAATGCGGTATTCAATATTAAAAGCACCATTTCTTTTGGCACGCAGTTTTAGTTGCTTCAATTTACTTTCATAAAGATCCATAGCAATAAGCTGTCCTTTATTTTCCATAAGCGATGCCATATGCAGTGTTTTGCCACCGGCACCGGCACAGGTATCTACCACGCGCATACCCGGCTCTACCTCAAGAAAACGTGCTACCAGTTGTGATGAGGCATCCTGTACTTCAAATAAACCATCTTTAAACGCTTGGGTAAGAAAAACATTAGACCGCTCTTTTAATATGAGCGCATCCGGATACTCCGCAGGCATTTCGGTATCAATATCCAAATCCATTAGTATGGATCGTAGTTTTTCTCTTGTAGTTTTTAAGGTGTTTACCCTAAGTATTACTCTGGCTTGCTCGTTTTGTGCAGCCAGTTCTTTTTCCCATTTTTCTTCGCCAAGCTCTTTCACAGCCAGTTCATCCATCCAGTCAGGTATCGATTCTCTGTATTTTCGTATCTTGGATAGCTCATCAAAACGCCCTTTAATACGACGAATTGGGGTTTCTTCAAAATATTTCCAATCAGGCAGGTTATACCCACGCAATACTGCCCATACGGCAAAAATGCGCCATAGGTTATCGCGGTTATAGGGTTCTTTAACCTCTGCTATTTCGCCATAAAGACGTTTCCAGCGTACTATTTCATATATGGTTTCGGCTACAAACTTCCTGTCGGCACTGCCCCAGCGTTTATCCTTCTTCAAGGCACGCGCTACTACTTTATCGGCATACTCTCCATCATTAAATATAAAGCCCAGCGAGTCTATAACCGTAAATACTAAATTTCTGTGTAATCTCATTGTAAAAAATTGAGGGGCAAAGGTACTGAAATTTACGGAGATAAAACATTCTATTACCCTTTGCTGTAGCGTTCTAAAAATGCCGAAGGAGTTTCGGCTGTTTTCTTCTTAAATAATCGCGAAAAATAGGCGTAATCCTCATAACCTAAAGTATATGCAATTTCGGTAAAGTTTTTTTGCTGTAGTACCAGTTCCTTTTTTGCTTCCAGCAGTACCCGTTCCAGTATAACATCGGTTGCTGTTTTTCCTGCCACTGCCTGTGTAATGCGGTTTAAGTGTTTCGGGCTGACGTTAAGCATGGCAGCGTATGCTGAAGGCAATTTCTCTGTTTTATAATACTTTTCTATAAATTGTTCCAGTTGGCGAAATTTAATATAATAAGTGTTTTTGTTTTGGGTATCTACAGGGTTTAATTCTAAGTATATTCGGGTACTTTCTATATATATTAAATTGATGAGGCTCAACATCCGTTGCCTTTTTAAAGACTGGTCGGTATTATTTTCTTCATATACTTCCCGAAACAGGTTTTGTATTATGCCGAACTCTTTTTCCTTTAAATACAAAACGGGCAAATTGTGCATACTGTAAAAGAACGGAAATCGGTTGATGGCAGCTTGAGTATATTGCATATCGTAAAAATCCTGTGTATGGAAAAACACATAGCCCTGTACATCATCTGATAATTCCCAATGATGGGTTTGTCCAGGATTTAAGAAAAATAAACTGCCGGGCAGTACATCATATACTGTAAAATCAACCTCATGAATCCCTTTGCCGTGCGTAAATAAAATAGCAAGGTAAAAATTGTGCGAGTGGGGCAGGGCAATGTCCTTATGGCTGGTAATTAAATGATCTTCAAGTGTGTTGGCATAAAAACCTTCAATATTACTTTGCCTTAGAAATTGACCGATGTTGAGTATGGCTACTTTTTTCATATACTGTATTATGTCCTAAAAGTACAAATTATTGAGTATATAAGCTATTGCATTACTATGTATATGGAATGTAATTTTGCAGAAAATTTTTAGGTATGTCACAATTTGCAGATATAATTACAGAAAAATGCCCGATATGCGGAGAAGGGCATGTATTTACTAAAAAAGGAAATCCCTTATTATTCAGGATGCCGAAGATGAACGCGGAATGCTCTGTATGCGGTCATAAATTTGAAAAAGAGCCCGGGTTCTTTTATGGGGCAATGTATGTAAGCTATGGTATTACTATTATAGAAATGGCTCCCATATTCCTGATATCACGGTTTTTTGTAGAAAGCTATGAAGCTACCATAGCTATAATAGCGGCATCTGCTTTTTTACTGAGTACGTTTAATTTCAGGCTTTCGCGCATGATATGGATATATATGTTTGACGGAGGTAAACGTCAGGTGCAGAATTAAATTTTTACCGCTATTTTAAAATAAAGTTCCCCCAATTTTACTTCCGGCTGATTGTTTTTTTATAAAAATGCAATCAGCCGGATTTTTTCATTTTATATGCTATATTAGCGTATAAAATAGGCTGAATATGAAAAAATATATTTTGGTTGCTGTATTACTGACTTTTATTATTTCCTGTAAAAAGGAAGAAGAAAAAAAAGAGATGAAACCCTCTTTTGAAACTGTAAGTATAGATACATTATTGCAAGATAAAATCAGCATACGCGCATTAACCATAGATGGAGATAAAGCATGGTATGCCGGCAGTAACGGTAAATATGGATGGGTTTCGCTTAGCGGAGGCAAGAACTTTAACGGGGTAATAAGCACTGATACCATACTGCCTGAATTTAGAGCCATTGCTCAAACTAAGAGCGATGTATTTATACTCAATGTAGGGTCGCCTGCTGTACTTTACAAAATAACTAAAGACGGTAAAACAGTACGTAAAGTATATGAAGAGAGTGGCGAAAAGGTTTTTTATGACAGTATGCAGTTTTATAATGATAATGAAGGTATGGCTATGGGCGACCCTACGGACGGTTGCCTATCGGTAATAAAAACTACGGATGACGGGGAAACATGGACAAAATTATCTTGTGATAATTTACCAAAAGTTGAAGATGGCGAAGCTGCCTTTGCGGCGAGCAACACCAATCTGGTTGTAAAGGGAAATAATGCCTGGATGGTTTCGGGAGGTAAAAAGTCGAGGTTATTTAGCTCATCTGATAAAGGTAAAAGCTGGAAAGTTTATAATACCCCGATAGTACAAGGAAGCGAAATGACAGGCATTTTTTCGGTTGATTTTTATGATGAAACAATTGGTTTTGCTGTTGGTGGTAATTATGAACAACGGGATAAAAATTCAGGTAACAAAATCCTGACTACAGATGGTGGTAAAAACTGGGAGTTAATAGGAGAGAACTCTGGGTTTGGTTATGCATCATGCGTGCAGTTTATGCCCAACAGTGATGGTAATGAACTGGTAACTTGCGGATCATCGGGAGTTTTTTATTCTTATAACAGGGGGCAAAGCTGGAAAAAAATACATGATGATGCTTCGTTGCACACACTCCGTTTTGTTGATAATAAAACGATTATTGCAGCGGGGCAAGATAGAATAATACGATTGAGGTTAAAATAACTAATGATAGTTTCAAGTTAAAGAAAGTATGCCACACTGTAAGAGAGTAAAAAATAACAGTATTATTGTATAAAGGATATAGTTACCAAAAATAAAAGCAACAAAAAAGTATATGTTTTCATGATAAATATAATTTTTATTATCCTATATCTAAATCAAAAGTTGTACGCAATAATTCCATCAAAGGATTAATCGCTTTTAGTCGCTCAAATTTTTCCTGTGGTGTAAAAGCGTGTTTCTTGGCAACAGTTTCGTTTACATGGGTTTCTATAACAATATCGTGATTGTGCAGCTTACCGCGCATATAGCCCAATAACTCCAGTTTATTGTTATCAAAGTCTATTTTAGAACCTTCATTAGGCAATTCCAGCTTTATGGTGACACCATCTTTTTCGAGAACAGGATCGTTAATTTGCATATAGGTAGCCATAATTTTCTGACCGCTATCACTAAGGCGTTGTGCAAATTTATTCCACATCAGCAGCATATCCGTTTCGCTGAAAGGCTCTTTTGGCAGTTCATCATGACTTTTTTGTTCTGCTTTTTGGCTTTCGGCGAGTTCCCGTTTCTGTTTAATGCTCGATAACGAAAATGCCGAAACTTTTGGCTTGCCGTCATCTTCCTGTTTTTGTATAACAGGCTGTTTTACAGGTTCAGGTTGTTGCACAGCAGCGGCTGGGGTAGTGGCTGCGGGTTTTTCCTGTATTACAGGGGCATTTGTTTCTGCTGCATTAGTTGTATTGACAACTTTTGGAGCAGTAGGATTTTTAAAATAATCAGGTGGAATTATAAATTGTTCAGCTTTTTTTTTTCTCCATCAAAGTTGATAGAGGCAAGCTGCATAAGGCAAAGCTCGACCAGAAGCCGTTGGTTTTGGCTGCTTTTATATTTTAAGTCACAATCATTAGCAATAGCTATACCTTCCAGCAAAAAATGCTGACCGGCTTTTTGAGCTTGTGCACCATACAGTGCCTGTGCTGCTTCGCCCGCTTCGAGTAATACCAGTGTTGCAGGGTTTTTACATACTAATAAATCCCTGAAATGCGAGGCAAGCCCCGCTACAAAATGGTGTCCGTCGAAACCCTTGGCAAGTATATCATTATAAGCTAATAACAGTTCGGGTATATTGTTGTCTAACAGTAAGTCAGTTACTTTAACATAATATTCAAAATCCAGTACATTCAGGTTTTCCGTTACTGCCTGTCGGGTAAGGTTATTTCCGCAATAGCTTACTACTCGGTCAAATATCGACAGCGCATCGCGCATGGCACCATCTGCTTTTTGGGCTATAATATGCAGTGCATCGTCTTCAAAAGTAATCCCCTGATTGGTAGCTACTTCCGCAAGATACGCTTTGGCATCTTTAACAGTTATTCGCTTAAAATCAAATATTTGACAACGCGACAGTATGGTAGGTATTATTTTGTGCTTCTCGGTAGTGGCCAGTATAAATATGGCATGCCTTGGCGGTTCTTCCAGTGTTTTCAGGAAAGCATTAAATGCTGCCTGAGATAACATGTGTACCTCATCTATAATATATACTTTGTATTTTCCTGTTTGCGGAGGGATACGTACCTGGTCGATAAGGTTACGAATATCATCTACCGAGTTGTTTGAAGCTGCATCGAGTTCAAATACATTAAAGGCAAAATCCTCATTCGGGTCATCATAGCCTTCCTGATTTATTTTTCGTGCCAGGATGCGCGCACAGGTTGTTTTGCCCACACCACGCGGACCTGTAAATAATAAAGCCTGCGCCAAGTGGTTGTTTGCTATGGCATTGAGTAATGTATTGGTAATAGCCTGCTGCCCCACAACATCCTTAAAGGTTTGCGGGCGATATTTTCGGGCTGATACAATAAATTGTTCCATAGGGTATAGTGAACAACAAATATAATAATTGCCAAAGCAATAGCAATGTAATTCACTTTCAAAATATATAAAACTTATTAACGAAAGGCGGGTATTGTTGATAATCAGGTGAGTACTTCGGCAATACTCTCGTGGGTCAGTAATTTGAGTAATGCTTTCTCTTCGGCGCTATGGTCGGCATCTTTTGTTTTACGGGGTTTATAGTTCCATATAGCACCTTTTTCGTAAGAAGCAATTACAGTAGGGTGTACATAATATTTTTTGCACACCGTGCGGGTATTGCCCAGTTTTTTAGCCACAGTATCCAGTACGGCTACAATTTTCTTTTTGCAGTCCGCATCACTGCAATGTTTGCCTATTTCAAGAAAACCGCACAGGGCATTAATACTGCCTGCCCAAGCCCTGAAATCTTTAGCTGTAAAATCTTCTCCGGTAATATTTTTTATATAATTATTTACATCGGCAGAGCCTATACTGTGATGGTTTCCCTCATCATCATAATACTGAAAAAGTTCATAACCCGGTACTTCCTTACAGCGTTGTACCAGTTTGGCAAGCCTGCTGCTTTGCAATTTTATTTTGTGTTTAATGCCTTTTTTACCTGTAAATTCAAAATTAACGGTATTGCCTTTAAACTTTACGTGTTTATCTCTGAGTGTTGTTAAACCGAATGAGCCGTATAGTTTTTTGTAGGCATCGTTACCGATGCGTATATGGGTAAGCTCTATTAGTTTTACAACCAAAGCCACTACTTTTTCATAAGGCAGTCCTTGTTTCCGCAAGTCCTTTTCTACCTGTTGCCTAATTTTGGAGATGGCAAGACCAAAACGCCTGAGCCTGTAAAATTTTGACTGATTTCGAATTGTATTCCAGTCCGGGTGATAACGATATTGTTTGCGTCCCTTTGCATCAATACCTGTAACTTGAAGATGCCCGTTAGGGTAGGGCGATATCCAGACATCAGTCCATGCAGGCGGAATTACCAGTTTTTTAAATCGTTCGCGCAGTTCTTTATTTTTAACGGTATTGCCCTCATGGTCAGTATAAGTAAAGCCGTTGCCTTTACGTTTCCTGTAATATCCTTTATCGGACTGCAGTGCATAACGCAAGCCAACGGCTTTGGCGGTAACCTTTGGGTTACTGCCTATTTTTTCAAGTTTTTCGACAGTTGTATTCATGCATTACAAGCAGCATTACTCTTCTTTTTGATCCCTGTCTTTTATAGTCATTTGATGAAGTACCATAGCAGCACTTTTTTCACTATAAGCACCATGACCTGCTACAAAAACACCTTTTTCGCCATCGCTCGATTTTATGCCATATACAGTAGCTTCATCCGCAGGGTCGGTTTCTCCTTCATATCGGTACACTTCTTCTATCACAAAATCGGTATAATTATTTATAATACGGGCTTCCTGAAGGTTAAAATCGGTAGTGTATCCTTTTTCTTTTAATTCTGTTAAGGCTTTGGCTACCGGGGCATAGTGATACATTTGTCTGTCCATGATTGTCGTTTTTTAAGTGAGTTGTTTTTATAAAATTAAATTTACGTATTCAAGATTATAACTGCTGCCAATGAAGTGTTAAACATGAACAAGTCATAAAGTTTGTATAGTCGTAAAGTTGGAAAGTCTTAAAGTGGAAAGTCTTAAAGTTTTGATGTTGAATAATATTATAATTTATTCATAGCAACGGCAAACTGTGACTGCTAATTGCGACTGTAAACTGTTACTGCAAACTTTATGACTTTATAAACTTTCCAACTTTAAGACTAAAAAAACTATCTTTGCCCTCGCAGGTCGCCTTATCGCTCCGCTTTGCGGGGAGGAAAGTCCGGACACCATAGGGCAGCATAGCGGGTAACGCCCGTCACCACGTTTAGGCGTGGGAGGACAAGTGCAACAGAAAGGATGTACAGGTAATGCTGTAGTGAAATCAGGTAAACTCTATGTGGTGCAATGCCAAGTAAACCGGTTGTTAAGGGCTGCCCGCCCAATGCCGGAGGGTAGGCAGATAGAGCGTAACAGTAATGTTGCGCCCAGATAAATGATAAGGGTTTCTTTTAGAAATACAGAATCCGGCTTACAGACCTGCTTTATTTTTAATAAAAAAGCTAAGAGATTTGCTCTATCTTTACAGCGATGCCAAGTACAAAAGCTATTACTCCTAATCCAAAAGTAATGGCATTGATTTTTAGTATGGAATGACTGACTATTAATCCTTTTTTGAATCGAACTTTTTCTTTTTCTTTTTTATCTTCATCAACTTTTCTTAGATAAGAGATATAACAAGCCATCGAATCGGTAGCAAGGTATCGATGAAAGAGAGAACAACCTATTGAAATTGCCAAAATTACAAATGATATATAAAATGAAATCAATGAGTTATGCGGTATAACTTCATCGCATTTGGTTTTAAATATTGTTAATGCACCCATTGAGGTAATGAGTAAGATAGAAATACGCATTAATTCGGAAGAATAATTTACATATTTATCTAATAACTCAAAATCCGGCTTATATTGATTTTCGTTAATTTCGTTCATTTTTTATAGTAAAGATATTAAAACAATTCATACATTTTACTACAGTATTTCTACAATTCCTCCACATCAGGGTCTTCGTTAATATTTTCTTCGGTTTCATCTTTATCAAATTCAAAGAACGAAAAAATAGAACCGCCATATTTTTTACTGAACGACCAGTTCATCATGTGTTCCAGCGTGGTGTGTTTGGAGTGCTCTATAATCATCATACCCTCTTCGTGCAACAGGTTGTTGTCAAAAACCAAAGTTACTACCTGTTCAAACTCTTTTTGTGCGGAGTTATACGGAGGGTCGGCAACAATAATATCATACGAAGCCTTATGTCCTGCCAAAAATTTATATACATCGCTTTTTATAGCCGAGATATTAAAATCAAACTCTGTGGCGGTTTGCTTGATGTATTTTATACACCCAAAATCAGCATCTACCGATGTTATGCTCTCTGCTCCGCGCGAGCCAAACTCATAGCTCAGGTTGCCCGTTCCTGCAAACAAGTCCATTACTTTAAGTCCTTCAAAATCAAAACGATTGTTCAGTATATTAAACAACGACTCCTTACTCATATCGGTAGTGGGGCGTACGGGCAGGTTTTTTGGCGGGCTTATCCTGCGACCTTTATATTTACCGGATATTATTCTCATGCGTTAAGTAGTATGAAGTGTTGTATAGCATCATTGCTGTTAAGTTTGTATTTTTCTTGTAATGCTTCGGTATCGTAAAAAGAAATGTTCCTGATATAGGTATATGCCAGCGTGTAGCAGGGGCTGGTTTTGGCTATTTTTCCCAGTAGTATAACCTTTACCGTTTCGGGGTTTAGCGTTAGTTGCTCCAGAGTAAACAATAGATAATATAAAAAATCTTCGGGGGTATTATACTCAAATGAGTTATATAATAATAACTTTTGGTTGTGTGCTGTAACTATTTCAAAATGATTGTTTTGTAAGTGTACAAAAACTTGTTTTTCATCAATGTTTTTAGAGGCTTCCAACAGTTTTGCTACCAGTATGCTGTTGGTATTTTTATAGTCAAATTCGCCAAACCTGTCTATAAGATAGTTGTTAATATTTACCTGAGGCACATATACATTGTTCATCTCATAATTGTCAATGGCATCATGAGCAAAAAAATCGGTTTCAAATACCTTAGTGTTGTATTGCAGGTAACTGCCCAAAAAGTTTTCATCAAATAAGGCTTTAGGTACAAAGGTATTCAGGTTATTATCGTGCAGCACCACAATTTCGTCATAGTCCATTTTCAGTTCCGGATGTTCTACAAACAATTTCCACAATGCATCTTCTATAGGCTGAAATTTAGAAAATTCACTGCTGTTTATCTTGGATATTGCAGTATTTAGCGTATCGAAAACACAAAACGACATACCTCCAAGACCTACTTGCAGTACGAGTTTTTTATAATTCCTGGTGGTAATTGCAGTGTTCATGAGCTATGGGGTTATGGTCGCAAATTTACATCTTTTTTGAGATAAGGCGGGATACTCTTTAAAATCATGTTATCTTTGACTTTTATAAATCAGTATTGATATTACTTCATGGATTCAGGCTTATTTTACAAGATATTACGCCAAAAATTCCCGTTTGAACCTACATTAAAACAGGATATTTTTTTACAGAAGATATCCGTTTTTATTACTAACACCAACAAAGATGAGATTTTTGTTTTAAAAGGCTATGCCGGAACAGGAAAAACAACAATTATTTCAACTATTGTTAACCACCTGCGTGATGCCGATAAAAAATATGTACTGCTTGCGCCTACCGGAAGGGCGGCAAAAGTAATATCGGGCTACTCGCAAAAACCGGCTTTTACCATACATAAACGTATCTATTTCCCGAAAAAAAAGAGTGGGGGCACAGTAGGGTTTACCATGCAGCCCAATAAATTTAAAAATACCATATTTATTATAGATGAGGCCTCGATGATTTCGGATGTCGCAACAGAGTCTAAAATGTACGAAAACGGTTCGCTGCTCGACGACCTGATGCAGTATGTATATTCGGGACAAAACTGTAAAATGATTCTTATTGGCGATACGGCACAGCTACCACCCGTAAATTCTGACATCAGCCCTGCTCTGAATATCGATACGCTGGGCATTCATTATCAAAAAGACGTGCAGCAAATAGAGCTTGACGAGGTAATGCGACAGGAAAATAATTCGGGCATACTGTATAATGCTACTGAATTGCGTGAAATATTAAAATCGGTATTTGTAGATACCTTTCAGTTTCATATAAAAAGCTTTAAAGATATTGTGCGCCTTACCGACGGTTATGATATTGAAGATGCTATCAATCAGGCTTACAGTAATTACAGTATTGAGGATACCGCTTTTATAGTACGGTCTAACAAGCGCGCTAATCAATACAATCAGCAGATACGTTATAAAATATTAGGTAGAGAGAGCGAGCTATCGGCAGGAGATTTCCTGATGGTAGTAAAAAATAATTATTTTTGGCTTAACGAAAAGTCCGAAGCAGGATTTATAGCCAATGGCGATATTATTGAAGTGCTGGAAATTTTCAGGATAGAGGAACTGTATGGCTTTAAATTTGCGAGGGTAAAAATACGTATGGTCGATTATCCTGATCAAATACCTTTTGAAACGGTACTATTGCTGGATACCATAACCAGCGAATCGGCTTCGCTTTCGTATGAAGAGTCAAACAAGTTATATGAGGAAGTACAAAAAGATTATGAAGGAGAAACCAGTTACAAGAAATTTTTGAAGGTAAAAAATAACCCTCATTTTAATGCCTTGCAAGTTAAGTTCTCTTATGCCATGACCTGTCATAAATCGCAGGGAGGGCAGTGGCACACTGTTTTTGTAGAGCAGCCCTATTTACCCGAAGGTATAAACAGAGATTATATTCGATGGTTATATACCGCAGTAACCCGTGCCAAAGATAAATTGTACCTGATAGGTTTTAAAGATGAAAATTTTGAGGAGTAGCCTCACCCCAACCCTCTCCACAGGAGAGGGAGAAACAAATAAATTGAAAGTATTATGAAAATTATAGCCGTTATACCCGCACGATATGCCAGTACCCGTTTTCCCGCTAAGTTAATGCAGGACTTGGGCGGAAAAACAATTATAACCCGAACGTATGAAGCTGCTGTAAATACAGCACTTTTTGATGATGTTTTTGTAGTAACCGATTCGGATATTATTTTTAAAGAAATAATTGCGCATGGCGGTAAAGCCATAATGAGCATAAAAGAGCATGAAAGTGGCAGCGACCGTATAGCTGAAGCGGTAGAGCACATGGATGCGGATATTGTAGTAAACGTGCAGGGCGACGAACCTTTTATAAATAAAGAACCGCTTGCCGATGTACTGGAAGTTTTTAAAGGCGATATGGCTCATGAAATTGACCTAGCATCGCTTATGATGCACGTTACTGACGAGGGAGATATTGAAAACCCGAATAATGTAAAGGTAGTAGTCGATCAGAAAAATTTTGCACTTTATTTTTCCCGTTCGGTAATACCCTATCCAAGAGAAAAAGGAGTAGGAGTGAGGTACTTTAAACATATTGGTATTTATGCTTTTAGGAAACATGCTTTGCTCGATTTTTACAGCTTGCCCATGCATTCGCTCGAAGCATCCGAAAAACTGGAGCAACTGCGTTATCTTGAATATGGTAAAAGAATAAAAATGGTAGAAACCAGCCACGCAGGTATTGGTATAGACACTCCCGAAGATTTAGAAAAGGCAAGAAAAATGCTGTAATTGTTTTTTGCTTATTTCAATTTTTTGATGGTGAACAACTCGTTATGGTCTTCTATTTTAGGATAGGTTCTTACCGAGTAGTTTTCATCAAATCGTGTGCGGTAGCGTAAATTTCGATCTTTATCTTTTTTATTCAATGTCATGGTATTAAACAGTATAAAACCATTTACATTTAACAGAAAATTGATTCGGTTTATAAAAAAGTCTTCAAACAAAAAATTCGGCATTACCGTATCCTGAAAAATATCAATGATAATAAGGTCGTATTTTTCCTTTGTTTTCAGTACAAACTCAAAAGCGTCGTCAATAACAATTTCAAGATTTTCAATTTCGTTTAATTCGAAATACTTATAAGCTATTTCAATTACCTGCGGATCTATCTCTACACCTGTTATTTTACCTTTAAACTGTATTTCGTCAACCAAAGTTTTTATAACACTTCCTCCGGCAACACCCAGCACGAGTATGGTATTAAATTTTCGTATTCTGTCATAACCTATATAGCTCAGTCCCTTTCGCAATACGCGTTGCAGGCTGCCATAGGAGTAGTTTGTGTTTCGGGAGTCCAGTACCAGTTGTCCGTTATTCCAGGTAACTTCAAGATTTTTGCTAATGCTCGATTTCTTCTTGTGTATGTTAACAGGTATAAAGTAACTTAATATTCTCTTCAGCATCGGCAAATGTTTTCTAATCGTAAATATATACTATTTTTATACCTGATTTTTTATACAATATATGAAAAAAATATACCAATTTTTGCTTTGTACTGTAATGGGCTGGCGCATAAAAGGTTCTATGAGTACCAATGTAAAAAAGTGTGTCATTATAGTAGTGCCACATACCAGTTGGGTAGATTTTGCCATTGGTGTTATGGCGCGGGGTGCTATAGGATTGGAAATGAATTTTGTAGCCAAGAAAGAACTTTTCAAATTTCCTTTCGGAGGATATTTCAAGTGGATGGGAGGCACACCCCTAAACCGACATAAAAATGAAAATAAGGTAGATGCCATAGCGGCAATTTTTAGGGAAAAAGAAGTCTTTCGTTTAGCAATAGCCCCCGAAGGTACACGCAAGAAAGTAGAAGAGTGGAAAACAGGTTTTTATTACATAGCGCTAAAAGCCTGTGTTCCTGTTATTGCTGTGGCTTTTGATTATGGAAAGAAAGAAGTTAAACTGGCAGAACCCTACTATTTGACAGGAGATAAGGACCTTGACTTTGCTGCTTTAAAAAAGCATTATGAAGGGGTAACAGGTTATGTAAAGGAGTATAGTTATGAGGCATAACATTAAGAATAGTTTAACGGTATATACTTCATTTTTAACAAATTAGTTTTGTAACTTTATCATGAATGTTAAATGTTATTGTACTGATAATACACACAGAAAATAGTTTTTGCTTTATCTGAATAGTGAAAGATAATTTGTGTTTGTTTTATTGGTTAATGAGCCCCGAAAATATCTTTAATAAGGTGTTTCGGGGTTCTTTTATTTAGGAATGTAATTTTTAAAAGTTCCGTTTTTATAAAAAATTACTATTCGTTCTATTTCTATACCATCTTCTGTTATATCATCTTCATTTTTTTCAACCTTTTTAAAGTCTGCTTCTTTTTCATTTTCCTCATTAGAAGAAAAAAGATCATTTGCAATAATATCCTGTTTATTAACAGATGGGGCAGGAGAGGTAGTATTTATATTTTTATCTGTTTCCTGTTTCGGGAAATTTCCCTTACCGTTAAGAAGCCAATACAAATCTACTTCGGGAAAACTATCTACTAATTTTAAAACAAAATCTAAGCTTGGCTTATTTCTGCCGGATAGTAAATGTGACAGCCCGGAGCGTTGCACCCCCAGCTTATCGGCAAATACTGATGCTGACATATTGTAATAGTCGAGTATAGTTTCAAGGCGCTTTAAAAAATCGTCGGTGTTTACCATTGTAAATTAATATATACTTTACAAATGTAAACAATAATATGATAGATAGCAAATAAACAGTATAAAAGATATAATTATAGTAAACTAATAATACAGGTAATTTAGTTTAATTAATTGATAATAAATTAATTAAAATATTAATCACGTAAAAGAATATAATTATTAATAGTTAGGATAAACGAAGTTTACAAATGTAATATAACTCACTAAATCTATTGTTTACAATTGTAAAAAAGATGTTGTTTACTTTTGTAAACTAAATAAAGATTCATGAATTTAGAATTATTATACCAACAATACAAAGAGCATACTCTTGAAAAGCGATATATAACCAACACTCATATAGAGCCTGTATTAAGTAAACTAAAAACTTCTTTTGAGGTAGATGTCTTGAGCAAGTCTGTTTTAGATAAACCGATATACAGTATTACTGCCGGTAAGGGTAAAACAAAAATTTTGATTTGGTCGCAAATGCATGGTAGCGAATCTACAACCACCAAGGCACTATTTGATATGCTCAACTGGTTAAATGGCGATACCAAAGAAGCGAAAGTTATAAAAGATAACTTTACATTATGCATAATACCTATATTAAACCCTGATGGAGCAAAGCTATATACCAGGGAAAATGCCAATAAAGTAGATTTGAATCGTGATGCTGTTGCGCAATCCCAACCGGAAAGTAAAGCGTTACAACAAGCATTTAATGCTTTTAAACCTGATTTTTGCTATAATATGCATGATCAGCGTACTATATTTGGTTTAGAATCAGAGGGCAAACCCAAGCCTGCTACAGTTTCTTTTTTAGCACCCGCCTACAACGAGGAACGTGATATTAATAATACTCGACAAAAAGCAATAAACCTTATTGTAGCAATGGCTGAAACCTTAGAGCGTTATATACCGGGGCAGGTAGGGCGTTTTGATGATTCTTTCAACATAAATTGTGTGGGAGATTATTTTCAGGCAGCAGGAGTACCCACGGTATTATTTGAGGCAGGACATTATCAGCAAGATTATGAAAGAGAGGTAACAAGGAGATTTATCTTTTTTGCATTATTATCGGGATTTTATTCAATTTACGAAAACGTTATAGTTGTTGATGAAAATGAGAAATATTTTAATATTCCTCAAAATAAGAATGTATTTTATGATATCATGTATAAAAATGTTAATATAAATTATGAAAATAAAGAAAAAATCACGATTTTTGCCTCTCAATATAAAGAAGTTCTGTTTGAGAATTATGTAATGTTTCAAGCATTTATTAAAGAAATAGACAATTTTGATATTGCCAACGGACATGCAGAATATGACTGTAACGGAGGGAAGTATGTAGGAAAAGACGGTAAAAATTATCCAGTATCTGATACAAAAGCCGATTTTTTTATTGAACCCGACAGAAAGTTTATAAATGGAGTAGAAGTTGAATAGTGCTTTTTGATATTGTATATACAGTATAGTAATGAACTAAATATAATTACACAAATAAAAAAACACATTTATGAGTAAGTTTCGTTTAGATGAAGTTGATCACCAGATATTAGATATGCTGATTGACAACACCAGAGTTCCCTTTACGGATATAGCAAAAAAGCTATTAATATCTGCAGGAACTGTACACGTTAGGGTTAAAAAAATGGAAGATGCCGGTATTATAATGGGATCATCATTAACGCTCGATTATGAAAAACTGGGGTATTCTTTTATTGCCTATGTGGGTGTATTTCTTCACAACACATCGCAAACTAAATTTGTGTTAGAGCGCATAAACGAAATACCGTTTGTTACCGTTGCTCACGTTACCACAGGTAAATTCAATGTATTTTGTAAAATAAGAGCACGAGATACCAAACACGCAAAAGAAGTTATTTTTATGATAGATGATATTGAAGGTGTGTACAGAACCGAAACCATGATATCACTTGAAGAAAGTATTAATGATAAAAAGCGCTTAATGCATACTATTTTTAAAGATATGTAATAATTTTTATCAAAAGTTTAATACCCTCATGCCAATAACATGAGGGTTTTTTATTAATTTCAATAAAAAAAATAATATATGTATCCTGCAACCCGAATAGAACGTTTTAATGAAAATGTAAAACTTAAATATCAGTTGTTTAACAGTATATTTATGACACTCCCTTTTGATGCCATCGGCAACACCGGTGTGTTACTGCCCTTGTTTTCAGAAATATGTGACGACGGATATAAAAATAACAAAAGCCCGAAAGAAATAATCGATGCTTTTTCGGACAAATACCTGCAAGGCTACCCTGAAACACAAAAAATAGACTTATTGTTTCGCTTTATTCAATATGTAGAGCGACAGGTTGTATTATTTGATGCAATAGAAGATGCCGCATTTGATACGCTTCATAATCTGGATGGAAGCGGGTCGTTGCTCGAAAGCAAAGAAAGAGCAGAAAATCAAAGCCTTACAGAAGAGTTAAAAGCATTTTTAAGTGACTATCAGGTTAGAACAGTACTCACAGCACACCCTACACAGTTTTATCCCGGCGCTGTACTGGGTATTATTACCGATCTTACCCTTGCCATACGCGACAATAATTTATCACAAATAAAAACACTGTTGGCGCAACTGGGTAAAACACCATTTATTAAAAAAGAGAAACCCACGCCTTATGACGAAGCGGTTAGCCTGTTATGGTATTTGGAATATGTTTTTTATCCCACCGCAGGAGATATGGCATCCTACATACAGGATACTGTATATAGAGGTGAGCCTCTGAATCATGGAGTTTTATCATTCGGTTTTTGGCCCGGAGGCGATAGGGACGGAAACCCTTTTGTGACTACTGAAATTACACTGAAAGTTGCCGACCGATTAAGAACATCAATATTAAAGTGTTATTATAATGATGTAAAAAAATTAAAACGCAAACTTACCTTTACAGGAGTACATACATTAGTTGCAGATATTGAGCAAAAGCTATATCGCTCTGTATTTTATTCGGATGGCGATGTATATATCTCATTACAAGAATTACAGACAGGATTAAAAGCGATACGCAATATTATAATCGATCATCATCAATCATTATACCTAGATGAGATAGACAATCTTTTAAACAAAACAATAATTTTCGGTTATTACTTTGCCTCTCTGGACATTCGTCAAAACAGTCACATACACGATACCGTTTTTAGCGATGTTATTGCTGAACTTGCAAAAAGGGGAGACGCTTCCTTAAAAAATTATGCAGCTTTAAACGAAGATGAAAAACTTAAGGTTTTAGAAAATACCAGGAGCAGAGTAGAGGCTTCGTGGTTTGAAAACGAAAATGCGCGCCTTACACTCGAATCCATTACGGCAATGAAAACCATACAGGAACAAAATGGCGAAAATGGGTGTAACCGATATATAATAAGCAATAATGAAAGTGCGCATAATGTACTGGAAGTATTAACATTATTTGAACTATTAGGTTGGGAAAACCCAACAGCCGATATTGTACCGCTGTTTGAAACGGTTGACGATCTTAAAGATGCCCATAAAGTAATGCAATCGTTATATGAAAACCCAAAATATGCAGCGCATCTTAAAAACAGAGGCAACAGGCAAACTATTATGCTCGGTTTTAGCGACGGTACTAAAGATGGAGGCTACCTCATGGCAAACTGGAGTATTTATAAAGCTAAAGAGAACCTAACCCTTATGGCTCGCCAGTATGGCATTAAAGTAATCTTTTTTGATGGCAGGGGCGGACCTCCTGCACGCGGTGGCGGTAAAACCCACAAGTTTTATGCTTCGCAAGGGCAAACTATAGAGAATAACGAAATACAGATAACCATACAGGGACAAACCATCAGTTCTAATTTTGGTACGCTCGACTCGTGTCGTTACAATTTAGAAAACCTTTTGAGTGCGGGTATTACTAACGGAGTATTTAATAAGGATAAAAAACAACTTACACAGGCGCAAAGAGATGTGTTTGACGATTTGGCAACACTGAGTTATGAAAAATATGCAGCTTTTAAGGCACATCCTAAATTTTTGCCTTATTTAGAGCATATGAGTACGCTTAACTATTATGCTAAGACTAATATAGGCAGCCGTCCTTCAAAACGAAGCAAATCGGCACAATTAGATTTTAATGACTTGCGTGCCATACCCTTTGTGGGTTCCTGGAGTCAGTTAAAACAAAATGTACCCGGCTTTTTTGGTCTTGGTCATGCATTGGGACATTTGGAACGAAATGGCGAATGGGATAAGGCAGTCGATTTATATGAAAACTCATTGTTTTTCAGAACTTTGATAGAAAACAGTATGATGTCATTAACCAAATCATTTTTTCCGCTTACCGCTTATATGAGAGAAGATAAAGAATTTGGCGAGTTTTGGCAAATCATCTACGATGAGTTTAAAGAAACCAAACGTTTGCTCCTGAAAATTTCGGGTTATAAGCAACTCATGGAAAATTACCCTGATGGCAGGGCATCAGTAAAAATAAGAGAACAAATAGTGCGTCCCTTGCTTACTATACAGCAGTATGCCCTGCATAAAATAAGAGAAATTAAAAACGGCAATGAGCCTGATGCATTGCTGGAAGTATATGAAAAAATAGTAACCCGTTCCCTTTTTGGGAATATTAATGCCAGCAGAAACTCTGCTTAGCGTATGAGAATAAGCCAATTACAAACCGATGAATATGCACCGTATCATGGTGCTTATTTACCAAATGTTGATGATACCTGGACACTTGTTGAAGGTCTTGAAGTAAGTGTACATGAGTTTATAAAATTTGTACAGGATATACCTATGGGTAAACACGATTACCGCTATGCCGAAGGTAAATGGACAATAAAAGAGATAATACAACACCTGATAGACTCCGAGAGGGTGTTTAGCTACCGCGCCATGCGTTTTTCGCGTGGTGATAGTACCGCGCTACCCGGGTTTGATGAAAACAGTTATGTTGATAATGCGCATGCCAATGAAAGAAGTTTACAATCGTTACTGACAGAAATGTCGGCACAGCGACATGCCTCTTTGTTACTCTTTAAATCATTTACTGAAGATGATTTGATGAAAAGGGGAGTAGCATCAGGATACAATGTAACGGTGCGCGCTTTAGGCTTTTTAATTATTGCGCATCAAAAGCACCACACCAAAATTTTTCAGGAACGCTATTTATAAAATTATGTTTTAAATTTTTGAGGTTGTTCTCTTCTAATTTCTTGTGTAACTGAATCAAGCATTTCCACTCCCCATTTTTTAAGAATCTTATCTTTCATTTCGTAATATTCTCTATTTTGCTCATAACTAATAGCCATCAATTCTGATAAATGTTCCCATTCCTTAATAGCTTCTCCATAACTTTCAAAAAAGGTAGTGCTTAAATTTTCTTTTATCCAAGGTAATGGATACTTAGTATTAATTAGAGCCATTGATTTTTCAGGGTGGTTCATTTTTCTTACGAACTCTTTAGATAAATCCATTATCCTGTAATGAATATCTGAATCAAGTTTATCGATATAAAGTTTTTTAAAAGCATTGAATGTAGAATCGTACTCCTGTTTATTAGCTTCATTTCTCGAAGATGGGTTATATTCTGTATTTTGTGCTATAGATACTAACGAGCTTAATAGTATTATTGCAGCAATTATGTTTGGATATAATTTTTTCATACAATAATTATGAATTTATCCGTGTCACTTTTACTGTTAAAGGTGACACGGAATAAAATATTATAAATTTAAATTTATGCAGCGCAACAATCAACATATTCATTGTCACATTCCTCATTATATAAATCTGCACCAATCTCAATAGCAATCATTTGATTATTAAAATTATTTGTTGATTCAATACTGGGAGATACCCATTGAGCAGTAGCTTCTGCTACAGCATAATGATACCAAGAACTAACCCAATCTCGACAACTATTTAGTGATGCTCCACAAATACTTGGGCAATCATTTGATAATGGTGTTTGCTCATACATCAAATCAAATAAGCCAGAAGTACCTTCAATTTGTATTGTTTCATAAAACAATTTATTATCATTTAATGAAATCAAACCTAAACTTTTTAATTCATCATACTCATCGATTGCAGTTGTAAAATCTGGAAAATCAGTTAATCCGATATTGTTATAAATCCAGTCTTTTATTTTTGCTTCGGATTCGATATCGGCTCGATCTCCTTTAAAATTCATCTTATCCACAAATGCATCATGGGCTGCCTTATAGTTGATATAGCTTTGTGAAGAAATCATCATTTGATGTAACGTTTTTAAATCTAATGATGATTTAGTGCTAAAGTTAATCGAATCTGTTTCGTTGACCATTGTTGTTGATTGTTCGGAATCATTAGAACAGGACGCCATAACAGCAACTATTGCTACGGCAAAAAGAAATTTTTTCATGTTTATAATTAAAATTAGATGGATTTTACCTACTCCTTTCTTTAAAGTCTTTTTTTCGGTTTATTCAAGACTAATGTTATTGTACATATAACTATTAACAAATAAACGATTTTTTTACATTTTTGCAATTTTTAAGCAGGTTAATTTTTCGTTAACTCATGTAATTAAAAGTGTTGACAATATGTTAGTAAAGCCTAAATAAAAAAAAAGCCCCTTTAAAGGGGCTTTTTTTTATAATGCAATATTATTCTTCTTCTTCATCTTCCTCTATATTGTCAGGAGCATCATTATCATCGATATCGTCATCGGCTTCGGCATCATCTGTAATTTCCAAACCTTTTAAAGCGTCCATATCATCCGATGGTTCATCAACAAGATCATCATCTTCAAAATTTTCAATTCTGTCAGCAAGTTTAGTACTTACTTTAACCAAATATATGGTATCTTCGGTACGCACTTCTACTGCTTCAATAGTTTCATTTTTAGCATTTTTAAAACGAATGATGTCAGAATCATCATATCCTTCAGGGAATTTTTCAACCAACAGGGTTAAAATTTCATTAGTCAATTTGGCGTAGTCAACTATAATTCTTTTCATACAATTTATTATAAATCTAACAGGTAAGCAAATATAAGTGGCGCAACGATTGTTGCATCAGATTCAATTATAAATTTAGGGGTGGTTATATCCAATTTACCCCATGTTATTTTTTCATTAGGCACCGCACCTGAGTAAGAACCATAGCTGGTGGTCGAATCGGATATCTGACAGAAATAACTCCAAAAAGGAATATCATGCATTTCCATATCCTGATACAGCATGGGTACCACACATATAGGGAAATCTCCCGCTATACCACCGCCAATCTGGAAAAATCCTATACCATTACTGTTATTTTTTATATACCAGTCAGCCAGGAAAGTCATATATTCTATACCCGATTTCATGGTAGAGGCTTTAAGTTCTCCTTTTATAACATAGGATGCAAATATATTACCCATAGTACTGTCTTCCCATCCCGGTACTATAATAGGCAGGTTTTTTTCTGCTGCTGCATACATCCAGCTATCCTTAAGATCTATTTCGTAATATTCTTCCAATACGCCTGAAAGCAGCATTTTATACATAAATTCATGCGGAAAGTAACGTTCTCCGTTATCATCAGCTTCTTTCCATATTTTATGGATGTGTTTTTGCAAACGGCGGAAAGCTTCATGCTCCGGTATGCAGGTATCGGTAACTCGGTTTAATCCTCTTTCCAGTAAGTCCCATTCTTGCTGGGGGGTTAAATCTCTGTAGTTAGGTACTCTTTCATAATGTGAGTGAGCCACAAGGTTCATGATATCTTCTTCCAAATTAGCCCCTGTACAGGAAATAATTTGTACTTTATCTCTGCGAATCATCTCGGCAAAACTTTTTCCAAGCTCTGCTGTACTCATAGCTCCTGCAAGCGTTACCATCATTTTAGCTCCGCTTTCCAACTGCTTTTCATAGCCTTTTGCGGCATCCACCAACGCTGCCGCATTAAAGTGCAGGTAATGTTTTTCTATAAATTGGCTAATGGGTCCTTTGCTCATTTCGTTGTAGTTTTTTTATTCAAGTTTATTGTTGTTCTTTATCGTAGCCTAATATTTTGAGTACTTCCTCAGCTTTTTGTTGTTCAGAAAATACCTCTGTTGCCAAAATTCCGTTCTCATCTCTGTCTATCAATATATGTTTAGGTTGTGGGATAAGACAGTGGTGTAACCCGCCATAGCCACCTATGGTTTCCTGATAGGCTCCTGTATTGAAGAAGCCAATATACAAAGGTTTTTCTTTATTATACTTTGGCAAATATATAGCATTTAGGTTTTGCTCGGAGTTATAATAATCGTCACTATCGCAGGTAAGCCCGCCAAGCAATATCCTTTCATACGGATCGTTCCAACGGTTTATAGCAAGCATTATAAAGCGCTTGTTTATAGCCCAAGTATCCGGCAGGGTAGTGATGAAAGACGAATCTATCATGTTCCATTTTTCCCTGTCGTTTTGTTGTTTTTGATATAATACTTTGTATATAGCACCACCGCTTTCGCCTACGGTAAACGAGCCGAACTCAGTATAAATATTAGGTACATCTACTTCTGCCTCATCACAGGCTATTTTTATCTGATTGATTATTTCATCAATCATGTACTGATAGTCATATTCAAATGCCAGTGAATTTTTTATTGGGAATCCGCCGCCTATGTTAAGACTATCCAAAGTAGGACACTCTTTTTTAAGGCTAATATATACTTTTAAACACTTTAGCAGCTCATTCCAATAGTAGGCTGTATCTCTTATGCCGGTATTAATAAAAAAGTGGAGCATTTTAAGCTCTACATTTTTATTTTCATGTATTTGCCTTCTGTAAAAAGGTAGTATGTTACGGTAACCAATACCTAATCGAGAGGTATAGAACTCAAATTTAGGTTCTTCTTCGGCAGCAATACGGATACCTATTTTGAATTTTCCTTTTATTTCTTCCTGCAATAAATCCAACTCTTCATAATTATCAATAATAGGTATCGTGCGGCTATGCCCGTTATTGATGAGCCTCGCTATGTTGGTTATATACTCGTCTCTTTTAAAACCGTTACAAATAACATAGGTGTTTTTGTTTATTTTACCTGATTCTAAAAGTTTTTCAACAATATTAATATCGTATGCAGCAGAGGTTTCAATATGAATATTGTTTTTAAAAGCCTCATTCATAACATATTCAAAATGAGAGCTTTTTGTACAGTAGCAATAAAAATATTTGCCTTCGTACTTGTTTTTTTCTATTGCCGACCTAAACCACTCTTTGGCTTTGTGAATGTTATTGGAAATTTGCGGCAGGTAGGTAAACTTTAGCGGAGTACCATACTGCTCTACCAGTTTCATTAAGTCGATATTATGAAACAGCAGGTTATCTTTATTTAGTGTGAATTCTTCCTGTGGGAAGTAAAAAGTCTGATTTATTAAGTCGTAATATTTTGTATTCATTTAATGTAGAGTTTAACAGATTATAAAATTACTATTAGGCAATATATAATCGTGGCTCAAACTCTCAAATTGGCATACATTATCTGTAGTTCTTCATGCTGATTACCAATGCATAAAAGCACACTTGTGGCTATAGCAATATACAGCAATAACAGAAGCTGCTTAGCATCTGCTAAAGTCTTGTATTTGCTGATAATGTAACGGCAAGGAAACGTATTGCTTATTTTTTTCATTGCGACAAATGTAAAAAAATATACTTCGTATTTAAAAACAAATTTCTTAAAAAATTGTTAGGTTTGATAATCTTCAAAAGCCTTATATATCAATGCATTTTCTACGGTCTGATTTATTACTGCATTGCCTATGTTTTGCAACAATACAAACTGAATCTTTCCAAACTCATTCTTCTTGTCATGTATCAGTATTTTTAATATTGCTTCTACATCAGAATTAGTAAATATAACTTTTTCAAAAATACCAAGCATTATTTTTTTTATATTGTTATATTCTTCCTCAGCCAGCATACCTTTTTGCATAGATATGTGCGCTTCCAGTATCATACCTATAGCTATAGCTTCGCCATGCAATAAGGTTTTCTTTTCGTCATTTTCAAGATAGTATGATTCTATAGCATGCCCTAATGTGTGCCCGAAATTTAATTTTTTACGAATGTTTTTCTCGGTAGGATCTTCAAGTACAATCTTGTTTTTTATATAAACAGATTGTTTAATTACACTATCTAAATCATCATTAATTAAATTAGTTACATCTACAACAGTTTGCCAATATTTTTCATCTGTAATCAATCCGTGCTTTAGCATTTCGGCAAAACCGGAGCGTATTTCTTCAGCAGGTAATGTACTAAGGTAAGCAGTATCAACTAAAACAGCCACAGGATTATTTATTACACCTATCTGGTTTTTTAAAGCTCCTAAATCAACACCTGTTTTACCGCCTACGGCTGCATCTACCATAGCCAGTAATGAGGTAGGGATATTAATAAAATCAATCCCTCTTTTAAAAGTAGATGCTGCAAAACCGCCAAGATCAGTTACCATACCGCCACCTAAGTTAATAACTAAACTCTTTCGGTCGCATTCCAGTTCGGCAAGTGTATGCCAAACCTGTATGCAGGTATCTATGTTTTTATTAACCTCTCCCGGTTCCAGTTCTATAACTTCAATGGCTACGTCTGTTTCAAGTTGCTGAAGAAACAGCGGAAGGCAATGTGTTGCCGTATTGGTATCGACTATAATGAAGATTTTAGAATACCTGTCCGGCATTACATTTTTATACAACCACACATAGCAGTCATTATTAAAATATATACTATATCCTGATGCTTGTATAGCCTCCATTTTTTAATGATTTTAAATATTCAGCAAAATAAAGTATTTTATATTATTAATTCTTGAACAGTATTTATATTTGCACAAATTTTTTTAAGGCAATGGAAAAAATCTTCAATAATACCGAAACTGCTTTTTCTTTAAAAAGTGATACTGAACTGGACAGGGCGTATTTTCTTTTTAAACTTATAGCTTCTCAACCGTTAGTACGTATAGGTACAGCAGTTACTAACTTTGCCTTAAAGGCACACCTGCCCGTAGAAGGGCTTATAAGAGCTACTGTGTTCGACCATTTTTGTGGCGGTACTACAGAAGAAGACTGCCTGCCGGTAGTAGAGAAAATGTTTACTAAGGGCGTTTCGTCAGTATTAGATTACTCGGTAGAAGCCAAAGAAGATGAATCTGAGTTTGACAAAGCTCTTGAAAAAACATTAAAAACGATTGTTTTTGCTAAAGAAAAAGATGCTATTCCGTTTGCAGTATTCAAGCCGACAGGTTTCGGGCGCTTTGAACTGTATGAAAAGCTGGGAGAAGGAAAAATACTGAGTGCTGAGGAAGCTAACGAGTGGAGCAGGGTAGTGGAGCGTTTTGAAACCGTATGTAAATCGGCTCATGATAACGATGTAGCATTGCTTATAGATGCTGAGGAAAGCTGGATGCAGGATGCTGCTGACAACCTTGTTGCCGATATGATGAGGAAATACAACAGAAACAAGGCTATTGTTTTTAACACCCTGCAAATGTATCGTTGGGACAGAATGGATTACCTGAAAAAACTACATGCCCAGGCAGAACAGGATGGTTTTTATATAGGTATGAAAATAGTGAGAGGCGCTTATATGGAAAAAGAGAATAAACGTGCCGAAGAAAAAGGCTATCTTTCGCCTATATGTATATCCAAGCAAGCCACAGATGTAAACTATGACGAAGCTGTTGCCTATATGATAAAGCATATCGATAAAATGGCTATTTTTGCGGGTACACATAACGAAGAAAGCTCTTATAAGCTGATACAGCTAATGACTGATAACGGTATTGCCAAAAATGATGAAAGAATGTGGTTTGGACAACTGTATGGCATGAGTGATAACATCAGTTTTAATCTTGCCAATAATGGTTATAATGTAGCTAAATACCTGCCTTTTGGTCCTGTTAGAGATGTTATGCCATACTTAATACGCAGAGCCGAAGAAAACACATCGGTTGCAGGGCAAACCAGCAGGGAGTTAAACCTGATAGCCGCAGAAAGAAAAAGAAGAAAACTTAATTAACACATTCAGAATGAATTTTAAATACAGGTTGGCATATTTCCTTTTTGGTTTAATGATAGGGGTAATGTTCCTAATGTTTTTTTTAGGTAACAAAAAAACGGAATTTTGCTACTTACCCAACTGCCGTGTACTGAAAAACATAAGAAGTAAAGGCATGACAATTTCTCCGGAAGCACAGAAAAAACTGGATGAAAAATGGATTACTATGGATGATATCAAATCCTGTACAGAGGATGGAGATGTTGATTTTTCGCGTAGTAAGGAAAAATACAAGGGAGGTACTATCTATATTGTTGAAGGCGAAAATACTAAAGGAGAACCTATTGAGGTAGAATTTGTAAATTATGAAAATAAAGTACTCCTGAAAGACGTGAAAAAAGTATAAAATAATTGTATTGGTTGCTTGTAAATATCAATAGTAAGCGTATATTTGCACTCGCAATAACAAACAAGGTTATTCCTGAAAGTTAAGCAATATAAGGGCGATTAGCTCAGTTGGTTCAGAGCATCTCGTTTACACCGAGAGGGTCGGGGGTTCGAATCCCTCATCGCCCACCAAAAGTAAGCTTTAGATCACTATAAAGTAAGTTAAATCACAGAAAACCTGCACTTTACGAAGTTGCAGGTTTTTTTATTTTACCCCTGCACCTATCAAAATTTTCAAAAATCCACAAAGTTTTTGTGGCAAATCTGTGGCAATTTCAAATTCAAAAAAAATTGCCTTTATCGCTCCTGTAAAAGCCCCTGCTTTATGACCGAACATTTCGCTCTCCAATAGGTCATGGCTAAAGGCAGAACAGTTTATGGCAATAAAACTGTTATCTTTTCTCTTACCGGATTGGTGTATTGCATTGGCAAAAACCTCTTTACCTGTACCTGTTTCGCCTGTAAGCAGTACAGTAGTGTCTATAGGAGCTACTTTTTTAGCCAACTCTATGGCTTCTGCTAATTTTTTAGATTCACCTATTATGCCTTCAAAAGAATACTTGGTTTCTACACGGCTTTCAAGGTCAATGATGCGTTTGGTTAGCCTTCTTTTATCTATAGCTTTATTTATCAGCGGAATAATCTTGTTATTATCATCACCTTTAACGATGTAGTCAAATGCCCCGTTTTTAATTGCCTGAACGCCATCCGGTATATTACCATAAGCGGTAAGCAGGATAATTTCTGTTGCGGGATATTTTTCTTTCAGGACGGAGGTTAACTCCACTCCGTTTCCATCGGGAAGTTTAACATCGCATAAAATGACATCAATATCATTTTGTTCTGTCGTTCTTAAAGCAGATTTGCAGTCAGCCGCCTGTAATACTTCAAATCCCTCAAGGCTTATAATGCGAGCCATGAGCGTTCTAAGTTTTTCTTCGTCGTCAATAATAAGAATTTTGCTCACAAAGAGTAATTTTTAAGCAAAGATAGCAAGTATAATCTGTAAAATATGAGATTGCTTACACCAGAGGTGTGTATTTATCTTTTTTACGAGTTAGTTAAACTAAAAAGCTCCAAATCAAATGATTTGGAGCTTTTTGTAAGTGACCTCGACTGGATTCAAACCAGTAACCTTCTGAGCCGTAATCAGATGCGCTATTCAGTTGCGCCACGAGGCCTTATGAGCTATAAAATGCCTGTTTTATCAGGTATTTAGTTAGCCTGTTTGCGGGTGCAAATATAGTTAATTATGATTAACTTGCAAACCTAAACCATACAAAAAATATAAAAAAATGGAATTGAGCAAGTATATACGTGACATTCAGGATTTTCCGAAACAGGGAATAATTTTTAAAGATATAACGCCGCTTTTATCTAATCCCAAAGCTGTAAATAAATGTATGGAATTATTTATGGATAACTTAAAAGATAAAAATATAGATAAAGTAGTAGGGGTAGAGAGCAGAGGTTTCTTTTTTGCTACACTGCTGGCAAATCGGCTTAATGCAGGTTTTGTTCCGGTGCGCAAGCCTAATAAGTTGCCTTATGAAACAGTTTCGTCATCTTATGCATTAGAATATGGTACAGATACTCTGGAAATACATATAGATGCTATAAAACAAGGGGAAAGGGTGTTGATACATGATGACGTGTTGGCAACAGGCGGTACTGCCAAAGCCGTGTGCAGTTTAGTTGAAAAACTGGGAGGTGAAATCGTGCAATGTAACTTTTTGATGGAACTATCTTTCCTTAAAGGGCGTGAAAAAATAAATCAGTATGATATATATGCACCTTTAGTGTATTAATCCAGCGCGTGGGTGGTAACATAATACTTCCATGCTATAATTGCTTTTTGCAGTTTAGTAGCCCGGGCTAAATCTAATTGCTTTTTTGTGTAACTGGGCAATAGCTTTTTATTAAGTTTGGCTAAAAATTTAAACATAACTTTCTCTATTTTAAGTACTTTAAAAATACAAAAAAAGACGGTGTTATTGCCGTCTTTTTAATAATAAATTGAGAATTTATTATAGTTGGGTGTATTAACTAACTCACCTTTATTCTTCTTGTATTGCTTTGTTTTGCTCTTGCATAATATGTTTTCTAACCTCTCTTTCTTCATCCATCAATTGCCTCTTTTCGTTCATTTCTTCTATATGTTTTCTTCTCTTTTCATTAATTAATTCTCGTTTAACACTCAACTCTTCTCTTTTGGACGCTAATTGCTCTCTTGCTTCTGCCATGTGACGCCTGGCTTCGGCAAATTGTTCTTCGTTAAACCTGAATGCATCTGCATTACCATCAATGCCTCTTATTTTTTGAATTTCTAACTGTGCTTCGCCTAATCGTTTTTTTAATGCTGTTATATCTTCTTTGGTCATACCTCTTAACATCTTAAACTGATTTATGTTTTCGGATGTTATATTTTCAAAATCAATATTAGCAAACTGTCTCATAGCAGCTATATCGGCATGCATATCGTCATAGTCAATACCACTGTTTCCTATGGATATTTTCGATGTGCCATTATTTTCTATAGTGTGTACAGAATAGCGAGAAGTAACTTTCTTGGTTGTTATTTCTACAGCGCCTTTTTTACCATCTTTGCCATATTTCTTTTTGGCATCTTTTTTATCGAGGAAATTCATTTTGTCAATTTCCGTGTTTAACGGTAACTTTATAGATTCGCCTTTTTCCTGCTTAACTCCGTTAATAACAATCAGCATATCTTTATTATCTATAGCAATGTTGTTTACCGACCAATTACCCTGCAGTGGGGCAGGAGGGGCAATATGTTTTATATTCGGAGAAGAAACAGTTTTAGGCCTTATTCGGTTATCAGATATTCTTATTTCCTCATCGCTTGTATATCTGATTATACTATCATTACTTTGATGAAGTTTTACATTGCCCTTAGCTCTGATATAAGAGGTAACCCCGAAAGATATTTCCTGATTGCCTTTATCATCTTTTTCTACTTCAACAGTAAATGGCTTGATGGGTATTTGCCCTGACGATTCATAAACTCTACTTTGGTTGGCATCCTTAACAACAATTTTTAGTCCTGTTATCTCGTCTTTTTCGTTTCGGGTAATGTTAGAAAAAGTGACATCAGCATCAAATTCTTTTTTAAAGAGATCTTTTTGGGCTTCCAGTTCTTCGTTTTTAGAATCTTTGGTAATTTTAAGTTCTTTTTTTAAAGATTGATGGCCTGCAATTTTTGTTTCAGGAGCTTTCTCTTGAGCTGTTACTTTAAGCTGAAAACAGAACATAAAAGCGACCAACGCAGGTACTACCACAGCATACTTCCATGAATTTCTGGTTTTAGATTGTTTTTTGTTTAACATAACGATTCGTTTTTTGATTAATGATTGATAAAAGTGATTGATGATTACAGTACACTCAGGCTGTACTGTTATTTTTAATAATGTTTTTTGATAGGATTTAATATCTTCAATTTCTTTTGTAGCTTCTGCATCGGCAATAAATTCAAGGTTTTGCGAAACAGCTTTTCTGTAAGCCCACACAAACGGGTTGAACCAAAATGCAATACAAAATAACTGACTGATAATCATATCGAAAGAGTGTTTTTGTGCGCTGTGCACTTTTTCGTGACTCAATATATTTTGAAGCTCCTGAGGACTTAAGATAATAGAGTTGTAAACAATATAATTAAAGAAAGAGAAAGGCGATTGTACTGCCTCAGAGTCAATGTATTTAAAGCCGTTTTTATACACAATTTCTTTACCTCGAAGCATTTTTACTATAGCTTTAATATCTATATAAAACCGAATAAGGAAAAAAAGCACTCCGGCAACATAAACAAATCCGGTAATACTGTACCAATTTATACTTTTAGCAACATTGGCTTCCATTTGCTGTTGTATCGCCATTAGTTGTGCTATACTCATCTCCTGCATTGCGGCTTGCGGAGCAGCCTCTACCCAAATAGTACGGGTAAGTACCAATAACGGAAAGATAGCCGAAGTAATTAATCCTGCGAGTAAAAACTTGCGGTTAGAGTAAAAGAATGTTTCTTTTCTTAACAGGGTATAGTAAGCAATATAAAATACTGCCAATAACCCTGATGCTTTGATAAGATAGATAATGAAATTTTCCATATTATTTCTTTTTTTCAATCATATCCAAAATTTCCCGAAGCTCCTCAGCACTTATTTTCTCTTCTTTAGCAAAAAAAGATATCATGCTTTTGTAGGAGTTATTAAAGTAATTTTCAATAGCATTATTCATAAACCCTTTTCTGTATTCTTCTTTGGCTATTAATGGGTAGTACTGATGGGTATTACCATAGGCATTGTGCCCAACATAACCTTTTTCTTCAAGATTACGAATAATGGTAGATAGGGTATTATAATGCGGTTTGTCTTCCGTTATTTCGGCAAGTACATCTTTTACAAAAGCTTTTTCAAGCTTCCAAAGTATGTGCATTATCTCTTCTTCCTTGTTGGTTAATTTTTGCATGACATCTGATTTATATACACAAAGCTATAACTACTATTTTAGTTTACAAACTAATTTTATAGTTTAATAACTAAAATAGTAGTTGTATTATTGTGTAAGTCAGCAAAAATTTTAAGTATTTTCTTTATACAGCATCCTTTGAAGTACTAATAAACAGCCAACTGACAACATTCCGGCAGTACCCATTACAATCCAGTTAGTATTGTAGCCCCATCGTGCAATAATTTCCATACCGCTTTTTGCACTCACTATATGTGCGGCACTAAACGACATGGTGTAGAATGCCATATAGCGCCCTTCGTGTCCTTTTGGAGCACGCCCCATGGCAAATGAGTTAGAAAATGGAAAGCAAAACATTTCGCCAAAGGTTAAAAACACAAGACTTATTAAGAGTATGCCAAGCCATAAATGGATAACTAATACATAAAAGCTAAGCGACATGAGTAATGCACCCCAAATAATTATTTTAATTTTTGGGACGCCTTTTCGCTCAAAATAGCCCACAAAAGGCATTTCCATAAAAAATACCATTAAGCCATTAAACGACATGAGTAAACCCGTGTGAAATTCGGTAAGGTTGTAGGCTTCTTTATGGTAGAGTGGGAGTGTGGTAAACAACTGGAAGAAAAGAACGGCTGTAACAAAACTGCTGAAAATGAAAAGCCAGAAACTGCCATCGTTAAAAACAGAGCGTTTTTTTGTAGTTCCTTCGGCAGGTTTATCTTCTTTAGCAGGTTCTTTTTTCTTTTCTTTTATTAAAGCCCAAAATATAAGTATGGAAACAATACAGGTTATGGCATCTGCCCAAAACAGCCCTTTATAACCAATACCTATTATAATAAGTCCGCCTAATGCAGGACCGGCAGCAAAGCCTAAGTTTACCGCAATTCTTACTAATGTGAGTGCTCTGGTTCTGTTTTCAGGTTTTGCATAGGCGCTAATTGATACAAACATGGCAGGACGGAACATATCAGCAATTACCATGATACCGAACATAGCGGCACACATACCCATAAAAGTAGTTACATACTGTATGATGAAAAACAAGATTCCTGTGGTAAAAAGACTGAAAATCATTATTTTGTAAAAGCCGATTTTATCGGATAGCTTACCGCCCAGCCAGGAGCCTAATAAAGACCCCAAGCCAAAACACATCATTACTGTACCTACCTGATTGTATGAAAAGCCTAAATCCTCTTTAAGATATTTAGAGAGGAAAGGCAGTACCATAGTACCGGCACGATTGATAAAAGTAATAATGGTAAGTATCCAGATTTCCCGGCTAAAGCCCCTAAAATTATTAATGTAACGTGTTAATGCCAGTCGAAGCATAGTGCAAGAAAAGTATTAGCTGCAAAGGTAAGTATTTTAGCATGTAAATACTGATAAACTGTTTTTCAAAGTCATAGTGCACTTATGGTTCAAAGTAGATAACATATACGCTTATCGCGGGAAAAGAAATGAAAATAAAAAATGTAGACAATATGCTAATAAAAAACGCAAAACAAGATATTTCAGATTAAAGAATATTAAAAAGTTAGATTTTTATACTGCTGATTTAAAAAAAACATCAGTATAAAATAGTATATAGTTACCTAAATTAAAATCCAAATTTATTTTTTTATTAATTTTTCACAGTATGGATTATTAAATCTTATCTGTGCAATATAATCACAAAATACTTAGAGTCTTTCCTGAATATTATTAAATATATTTTGCCATAATTTTATTTCTCCGGCACTTCCTTTAAGCACCCAAATTCTATCTTCTGAAACATCAGCTTCACCAATCCAAATTTTAGGAATCAATACTACCTTTGTTCGGTTTGGACTAAGAGATTCAAAAACAGCGGTATATTGCCTGTAATTTGTACGAAATTGTGCAGTGCCAACTCCAGCAAATCCTGATTCACCTATAACTTTCTTTTTTGTGATTATTTTTCCTTTTTCCAAATTTTCATAGTCAATTTCATAATTATTACTTTCTAAAACTTTTTTCACAAGGCTGAATATTTGTTCTTTAGGAGCTTCAAATATTTTTGTCCCATATTCATCAATAACTTTTTGAGTCATTTTTTTTTGGGCAAATACAGAAGTTGTCAATAAAATTAAGATAAATGTTGGTGCTAATTTTTTCATGCTTATTTACAATTAAATTTATATGAGGTACACTAAATAGGAGTTACTTGTTTGCTACAAATCTATTAATTAAATCAAATGAAATTTTTTTACAATTAATTTTTTTTATATTATTTAATACACCTGAGACAGTGTTATAAAAAGTATTGCTGCCAGGGCTAAAAAGATACCTGCATAATTTAAAATAGACATCTTTTCTTTAAAAAGAAGTACGCCTGCCAAGCTGCCCAAAACAATTACACCAATATTCATACTGGCAAAAACCGTTGATGGATTTTCTGAAAATGCACGATGGGCTTTCAGATAAAAAAGTATGTTTGCAAAATTGAATACTCCTATCAACGCTCCAAACAGTATGTTTTTAATAAGTATCTTGGTTTTACAGGTTATTACATCATTAACTGTAAATAATATTGATGTTACAAGTGCCCCACAAAAAACGATGAATAATGATGTGGTATAAGACACTTTAGTATAAAGTGCTATTTGCTTAAACAGTATATCCACTACACCAAAACCTATCAATACTACCGCAGGGAATATCCACTTTTTATTGTTTTGGTTATCACTTTTACTCAGAATCAATATAATAGCAGGGAAAGCTATAATAAGCCCTATTAATTTAAATATATTAAAATCTTCCCTGAAAATAAAATAAGCTGCCAGCACAGGTATAATAAGAGAAAGCCGTTGAGCAGCATCGGTTTTTACAATACCCATGTGCCTGATAGAAGCTGCCAAAAATAAAAATATGGTAGGCAGCAATATGGCTAACGAGATATAGATAGCCCAGGGAGCGCTTTTATCTATGGTAGAAACATCAGGAACAAAAGCAAAGTAACAGAACGACAAGGCAAATACATAATTCCACATAACAATTTGCATTACCGATATGGAATATCTCCTTGCAATTTTGAAAATAATTCCGACAGTAACACTGCTTATAATGCTTAAAATCAGGTATATCATATATTAAAATTTATCGGGCAAAAATAATATGTTTTCCCACATATACAAGAATTATAACGTTGTATCTTTTTTGTATCTTTGAAAACGGCGACAAAAAAGAGCATTATTATTACGCAAAACACTAAGTATTGGTTGAGTTTTTGACGATTTTTAATTTTAAAAATAATTTTTATTTTTTTATCTTAAGTTAAGAGTAATAAGCCGGTTTTTGAAGCTAAAAGCTCACAGATAGCTTAAATCTGCATGAAAAAATTGCATTAATTATGAAAAATATTTTTCTATTCCTGTTTTTTATATCATCAGGTATAATGTTGGCACAGGAAGACGCCTGGGTATATTTTACAGATAAGCCTGATGCGGAATATTACTTTGCCAATCCGCTTGAAATGCTTTCGCAAAAAGCTCTTGACAGACGCGCGAATCAGGGAATAGCCCTTGATGAAACAGATGTACCGCTGCATCAGCCCTATATTACAGATGTAACACAGGCAGAAGGTATAACTGTTATGGCAAAATCTAAATGGATGAACGCCCTGCACATACGCGGTACGGAAGAAGATATAAATGCACTCAGCGATTTTGAATTTGTAGATTATATTGATTTTGCCAATAAAATGCTTAATACACAAGGCAGAACATTACAGCCTGTACAAGTAAATAAAATACTGGAAGCCCAAGCAAATTTTGATTACGGTTTATCGTCTAACCAAATAACTATGCTTAACGGCGACCAACTGCACCAGCAGGATTATACAGGCACAGGTATTACCATAGCGGTGCTCGATGCCGGTTTTCCCGGAGTAGATACCGCACAGCCTTTTCAGCGACTTTTTGATAACAACCTCATAGTAGGAACTTATGATTTTGTTACCGATTCGGAAAATGTATATACTGCCGACTCTCATGGTACAATAGTGCTTTCGGCTATTGGCGGTTATACAGAGGGGGAGCTTGTAGGTACTGCTCCCGATGCTTTTTATTACCTTTTCAGGACAGAGGATGCTACGAGTGAGAACCCTGTGGAGGAATCGTATTGGGTAGAAGCTGCGGAGGTAGCGGACAGCCTTGGTGTAGATGTTATTAACACCTCTTTAGGGTATTTTCATTATGATAACCCGAATTATAACTATACCTATGAAGATATGGACGGGCAAACTGCATTCATATCCAGAGGGGCTGACATTGCCTTTTCACGAGGTATGATATGCGTTACATCAGCAGGGAATTCCGGAAATTCAGCCAATCAAAACATAGGTGTTCCGGCTGATGCTGTTAACACACTTACTGTTGGGGCTGTAAATGGAAATGAAGAATACGGAAGTTTCAGCTCTATAGGACCAACTTATGATATGCGTGTAAAGCCCGATGTTATGGCACGTGGTGTAAATACGATATGTTCAGATACTTCGGGTAATATTACAGCAATATCAGGCACCTCACTTTCCAGCCCTGTAATTACGGGTATGGTTGCATGCCTGTGGCAGGCGCTGCCCGATATGACGAATGCCGAAATAATACAGCTTATTAAAGAGTCATCAGATCGTTATAACAACCCTAATGTACAATATGGTTATGGTATCCCTGATTTTGCACTTGCGCTTGGCAGTGCCTTATCGGTTAATGATATTGATACAACAACATTTACCTTATACCCGAATCCTGTTGAAAACAATATAAGTATCACTTTAATTAAAGAAGGGCAAATGACCACAATATCAATATTTAACAATCTGGGACAATTAGTACAGCAAGGCAATTTATCTGTAAACAATCCTTCACTTTCTCTGCTGTCACTATCATCAGGGCTATATACTTACCAATTAGTATCAGGAAAAAATATACAAACAGGAAAACTCATTAAAAAATAGTAAAACCAGAAAGCATTACATGAACAGAATTACACAACTATTTAATATAGAATATCCAATAATACAGGCAGGAATGATATGGGCAAGCGGTTACAAACTGGCAAGTGCGGTGAGCAATGCAGGAGGTCTTGGACTGATTGGTGCAGGCTCTATGTATCCTGATGTGTTGCGTGAACATATACAAAAATGTAAAAAAGCAACCGATAAACCATTTGGGGTAAATGTACCCATGTTATATCCTAATATTGAAGAAATTATGGATATAATAGTAGAAGAGGGGGTAAAGATTGTATTTACCTCGGCAGGAAACCCTAAAACATGGACACCTTTTTTAAAAGAGCACGGTATTACTGTGGTGCATGTAGTGAGCAGTGTAAAATTTGCTCTTAAATCGCAGGAGGCGGGGGTAGATGCTGTTGTTGCCGAAGGCTTTGAAGCCGGAGGGCATAACGGCAGGGAAGAAACCACTACCTTTACCCTGATACCTATGGTAAAAGAACAGTTACAAATACCACTTATTGCTGCGGGAGGTATAGCCACAGGTCGTGGGATGCTCGCTGCTATGGTACTTGGTGCTGACGGCGTCCAGATAGGCAGTCGGTTTGCTGCTTCGGTAGAATCGTCATCACATGATAATTTCAAGAAAGCAATAGTAGAAGCTAAAGAAGGAGATACCCAACTTACTTTAAAAGAGCTGGCTCCTGTACGACTTATAAAAAATAAGTTTTTTCATGATGTTATGGACTTATACGCCAAGTCGCCAACGGTTGATGACCTCAAGGCTTTATTAGGACGTGCCCGCGCCAAAAAAGGTATGTTTGAAGGCGACCTTGACGAGGGAGAGCTTGAAATAGGGCAGATAGCAGGACTGATTCATGATATTAAACCTGCTGCTGAAATACTGAAAGAAATCATTGCTGATTTTGAAGAGGCTAAGCGTGAAGTTGTAAATCTATAGAGTATTTATATAACCTTCATAGCCGCTATCTTTATAAACTTGCTCAATAGGCATGGTATAGATTTCTTTCCAGGAATCTGTACCATTTTTTTTTACATAAAACTCTATTATCCTGTATCCTAACCAATAGTTGAGGGAACGAGGAGCATCAGAAAATATTTTATATTGGTCATTTCGCAACAGCGGATTATCTCCGCTTTCATCATAGAAATAGGGTTTACATTTTGTGAAAATCTCTTTTTCGTGCTGCATATACCAATTCCAATCTTTCTCGCTCATATCTTCTACAGCTTCTTCGGGAGATAACTCCAGATTGAAGAAAACGCGCGTAAAATAGCAGGCAAAACCTTCATCAATAGTTTGCGCTAAAGCAGTTTGGGTATAAGGGTCTTTATAGCGAAACGGCTCATAGGCAAGATGGTTCAGTTCATGCGGTATGCCTTTTTCCATACTGTATTTTATATCAAACTCGGGATTGTTTAGCTCATATACAAATTGGTCGCTACTACAACCGCCAAAACCAATACCCTGAAAAGGCACAAAAGCGATACTTATTCTGGAGGAAATTTTATAGGGTACTAAATTATTAAAGTGTTTGAGATTGGTTTGAAATAAAGAGTCGATATTTAAAGATAATAATGTTTCAGCCTGCCTATCAAAAAATATCCTGTTATCGGGATATAGGGTTTTATTCCATTGTATCATTCCTTCAGGGTTGTTGAATTTTGTGGCATTTTCCTCGCCGAATATCATCCCATAGCAGTTATCCCAAAGCGTTTGATGCGGTTTATATACCTTATTAGCTATAAGTAAACTATCATATTCATTATTTTTATGAGCCAGTATTTGATGTTTAAATGTGTTATATATAACTATATCTTCAATTTTCATACTGTCGGGCAGTTGTTCTAATTGTTTTTCCAGTGTTAAAGGTATTTCTTCTTTCTGTTTTTTGTTTTGACAAGATAAGGTTACACAAATTATAATGAACAGAAATAAAATTTTCATGACAGATTGATTTTTAATGGAATAGCAATATAAAAAAATGCTCGAAATAATCGAGCATTTTTTTATCGTGATGTGATAGTAATATCTTAGAATTTATTTTCTACTTCTGCTGCTTGTAGCATCAGGTAATGCAGGTCGGTATTTTTTACGAAAGGTTTTAATAACTCACTGCCCGGACCAAACATAGCCAATTCTACATGGTCTGCTGAGTGCTCCATGCTAATCCACCCTACAGAATTGTATTTTTTCTGTATTTGAGCAAAGACTTCAAAAGGAACTTTTTTATAGTTATATAGTCCGTCCTGCTTACCGAAAGTACCTGTATAGTAACTCAAAATAGTTTTTGCCTCTTCTTCGGTTATTGCCGTTGCATTACCATATTCAACAATTTCACGAACCTGCGCTACACTTGAAGTAGGCTTAATTTCATTAAGTATCCACTCATTGGTTTGTGTATAGTTTTGCAGGCTGTCAAAATTAGCATCAGCCTCTTTTCCGTATATAATACCGGGATTGGCATTACCGTGGTCGGTAGTAATAATTACCAGTGTTTCACCATCTTTTTCAGCAAAGTCGATAGCTGTTTTTATAGCTTCATCAAAAGCTATCTGGTCGTATAATAAAGCCCCAATATCATTAGAGTGTGCACCCCAGTCCACTTTACCGCCTTCTACCTGTAGGACAAATCCATTACTGCTGCCTTTCATGTGGTCTATAGCCTTTTTTGTCATTTCGGCAAGGGTAGGGGTAGTGTCGCTTAATTCTTTACTGCTTTTGCGGTCTATACTGTAAGGCATGGCATCTTCCCCAAAAATGCCCAATACAGGCTTATTGTCAGTAGCGTTTACCATTTCCTGTTTAGTGCGGGCTATTTGCCAACCTTTGGCTTTATAGGCGGTATATAAATCCTTTTTATCTTTTCTGGTTTCTGCGCTAAAATATTTGTTACCGCCACCCATCATAATATCAAAACCTATTGTCAAGTAATCTTCTGCTATTTCGGGTTGGGAGTTACGACTGTCATTGTTTACACAAAAGCCTGCGGGTGTAGCGTGGGTAATAGGCACAGTAGTAACACAACCTACTTTTTTACCTGCCTTTTTAAATTTTTGCAGTATAGGTAAGTGCTTTTCGCCATTCGGACCAATATTCAGCGAACCGTTATTTACCCTGAAACCACCGCCCCATGATGAAGACCCTGCTGCCGAATCGGTTGCAATAGAGCTTGCCGAAGCGGTATCCATCAGGGCACGTGTTACGCGTTGGTCTTTATATAATTGAATCCAATTGGAACTTCTTCCCATTTTTCGGTTCAGGTATAAGTCAGCCATATTAAGCGTCCCCGAGCTCATACCATCGCTTACCAAGAATATGATATTTTTGGCTTTCTTTCCTTTTCCGGAAAGATTGATACTATCAAAATTAAATAGTTCCTGCTCTGTTCTAAAAGGGTTTAATACGGTTGCACCTATGGCAGCGAGTGAACCATTCCTGAAAAATTTTCTTCTGTCCATCAGTATAAATGTAGTTTTTCCAAAAATAGAAACAAATTGTCAAACATTATTATTACTCAATGTTATTTTAAGGTTAGCCAAGCTATAACTACTTTGTATTATATTTGATATAATTTATGTATTTATCTATGGATGCACTTTACCATTATTTCCTGCAATCGGGTTTTTCGGCAGATGAAGCTGTTACTATTCGCAATACTTTTACAAGATTAAAAATTAAAAAGAATGATTTTTTTTTTAGAAGAGGGAAAAGGAAGCAAACATCTTGCATTTATAGAAACGGGTATTTTCCAGTATTATGTTATTACTCCGGATGGTGTAAACAGGACAACTTACGTAGCACACGAAAATAATTTTTTGGCATCGTTACTTAGTTTTTTAAATGAAGTACCCTCTCGTGAATATATTAAAGCGATGACTGATGCTGTAATACACGTTATTGATAAAAAGGATTTACAGCAGTTACTTTTGGAAATGGACAGTTTTAAGTACTTTTATATTCGCTTATTAGAGTGGCAACTGGTTTGTATTGATAAGAGCAGGCTGGATTTATTATTACTTTCGCCTGAGCAGCGTTATGAAAACATAATGCGCGATGAACCGCACTTACTGGAAAAAATACCGCTTAACTATCTTGCCTCTATATTGGGAATAACGCCAAGGCATTTGACACGAATACGAAAAAAAATATAAGTTTTTCTTTTTAAGACATTTGTCTACTGTAAATATTGCTAATCTGCCTGAATTTTGCACCATCAAAATAAAAACAAACAGGTAATGCAAAAGTTAATTACAGTAGTCGTATTTTTAATTACGATGCCTTTCTTCGGGCAGGAAAAATTCTCTGAACACGAATTTAGTTTAAATGGTTTTCGCAATCCTTCAATAGGAGCAGAGTATCGATACAAACGTGTTTCTGTACATGCAGGATATTATCCTACTAATTTTGAGTCGGGAGTAACTACCGAATTTATCCGCACAGGACTTACTTACTGGTTTTTACCTGTAGGGCAAAAGGAGAACCCCCTCATCATTCTATGCTTCGGTTTCGTATGCACGGGGAATGAGCAGGGATTATAAAGATGAAAATGCTGCTATGACCGAGATTGGTTTTAGATGGATGGTGTATAAGGGACTTAATTTAAGGATTGGCGTTGCGGCACTTGCTGCAAATGATAAATCGTTAAAAGTTAATCCTACGCCCGGCATCAGCTATTCGTTTTTCTTTTAAACAGAGAAAATCGTTTTGATAAATCCTACTGCTGATTGCGATAATTACAAGATACTTCATCTTATTTGCAGTATAAAAATAAACCAGTCAGTATTTCCTGACTGGTTTATATAATTTTTATTGTAAAACTTGTTAATCTATTTTAGGACTTTTCAATTACTTAATTACCCGGTTCATATATGAGTCTTAAAAAGGTGCTGAAACGTTCTTTTTCTCTGTTAACAGGTATTCCGGTTACGATACCAATCATAAGATTTTCGGCAAAACTCACGCGCATTTGTGGTCTTATAGTCATATCAAAATCGTTTTCAGCCAGTTTTTTATTGAACTCTATACCCACAAAATTCCTGGTTTCGGGAATCATATAATGAAAATTTGAGTTTATTTCCCATTCCATTTCTATTTCAGGGTTATTAAAATGATGAAAAAACTGTGGTCCTGTATAAAGTAGGGTATGAATACCTTTGCCCCAGTTTTTAGCTGCTATAAAAAAAGGGTTGTATATATTTCCGGTTACAAATTTACTACTATCATAATTTTTAAACTCAGTTAGTTCAAATTCATGGATATAACCGATAGCCATAGAAGTTTGTAACTTTTCGGAAACAAAAAAGCTGTATTGGGTGGCTAGTTTAAAACTATTCAGTTTATTACCGGGCGCAGCCATATTTGCTCCGTTGGCAGGATAATATAAGGAAAAAGGAAGTTCTACTTCAAACCCCAATCTGTCTATAGGAGCCCATTCATATTCTATCAAGGCAACATATTCATCATAATCGTTATTATCTGTAAGCCCCATACCTATATTCCATTCTTTTTCGCCTTTTCGGGCACCTAAGTCCCTTATCAGGTCAATATAAAGTGGCTCGGCGTGTAATATCTTAGTGGGTAGGCTATCATCCTCATTATTATGTTTTGTGTTTATACTATTACTATTTTCGTTTTGGGAATAAACTCCCATAGGTACAATGCAAAAAGCAAAGACCAAAAATGATATTATAAATTTCATTTGGATTGTAAATTTGATTTGATAAATAAATTATCCTGTGGTATACAGGATTAAAAAATTGCATATTAAATCAAACTGTCAGGTGGAGGGGATGGAATTTTAAAATAGATATTTTTAATTTTCTCACTGATGCAAGAAAAATTATTATGGTTATGATTGTTTATTTTGGTATAAACTGAGTACTTGGAATATAATATATAAAGGTCAATATTATTTTTACCTTTTTTGAAAGAGCATTCGGCATCATCTTCATCATACTCAACAATTGCATTATCAAACTTAAAAACTTTTTCAATAAGTATCTCTAATATACTTTCCTGATCGTTTATAAGTAAATTATCCGTTAACCTGTAATTGTGAGTATCAGGCGAATCTACACTTAAGTTAAGTATGTATAGTGCCAGAAAGAAACAAACTTTTTTATATAGTTTTATGTTTAATTTTTTACTCACTTATAGATATGCAAATTTAAGCGACAAAGATATAAATTTGATTTCGAAGATAAACTAAAAAAATCCCGCTTGTAATGAGCGGGATCTTTTTCAATAACAATTTATATAACCTGCATATTTGTGATTAGACTGTAACCGGAGCAGTGTCAAAATCCATTACTACCTGCTTACGGATAATATCATCAAACGTTTCTCTTTCGCGTATTAAATGTCCTTTACCTTCATACCATAATACCTCGGCAGGGCGGGTACGCGAATTATAATTACTTGCCATCGAAAAACAATAAGCTCCCGCATTACGAAAACATAATATATCGCCTTCGGTTATCTCTGGTATTCTTCTGTTCCCTGCAAAAGTATCGGTTTCACAAATATAGCCTACCACACTGTAAAAGCGCTCTTTACCTTTTATATTAGATATATTTTCGATATGATGATATGAGCCATACAGCATGGGACGAATAAGGTGATTAAAACCACTATCAATACTTGCAAATACTGTAGAGGTGGTTTGCTTTACTACATTTACTTTAGCTAAGAAATAACCCGCTTCGCTTACAAGAAATTTTCCCGGTTCAAAACATAAGGTTAGGTCGCGCCCATACTCGTTGCAAAAACTATTAAAACGCTTTGAGAGTTTTTTACCCAGTTCCTCAACATTAGTTTGTATATCATCTTTTTTGTAAGGCACTTTAAAACCACTGCCAAAATCAAGAAATTCCAGATCTTTAAAATGTAACGCAGTATCAAACAATATCTCGGCAGCATATAAAAACACTTCAATATCCAGTATATCCGAACCCGTGTGCATGTGTATGCCGTTTATGTGCATTCCTGTATTCTCTACAATGCGCAAAAGGTGTGGCATTTGGTGTATGGATATACCAAATTTACTATCAATATGCCCTACAGAAATATTACTGTTACCGCCTGCCATAACATGCGGGTTGATGCGTATGCACACAGGGGTAGTGGGGTGTTTAGCACCAAACTGTTCCAGTATGGATAAATTATCTATATTTATTTGTACGCCAAGAGCAGCAACCTCTTCTATTTCTTCCATAGAAACACCATTAGGTGTATAAATTATCTTCTCAGGCAGATATCCTGCCATAAGTCCCAATTGTACCTCTTGTATAGAAACGGTATCTAAACCGGAACCTAATTGTTTTAATAATTTTAATACTGATATATTGCTTAGTGCTTTTACAGCATAATTGATACGCAAAGTGCTTACTTTGCTGAATGCTTTTTCCAACCTGTGGTATTGCGATTGTATCTTCTCGGCATCATACACATATAAAGGGCTTCCAAACTGTTCGGATAGCTCCAATAGCTGATTCGTTTCCATTTTTCTCATTAAGTTATTTATGCAAAAATACTTCTGAAATACTCTCAAAACAATAAACCCTTAACAGTATAACAAAATATAACAAAATGTTATATTTTTATTTTAAAGTTCTCCCGGGACACGAGAAATAAACAATTGATAACCGTTTTCAACGTTTTGCGTAAGTATAGTACCTTGAGTTTCGGTTGTATTCCAACAATCGAAAACAATATTATTTATGGTAAACGTACCGTTACATTCGCCGGTAGCTGTATTTTCATCATATACATAATTGTATGTACCACCGGGTAAAAATGTATTTACATTTTCAAGAGAATTGTGATTATTAATTACAACAGAACCATTGTTTTTTATTAACCATCTAACTTCAAAGTCAATAAGCATATCATCAGAGTTGTCAGGACCGCCTGTAACTTTATGAAGAAACCAGTCTCCCGTTACATTATTATTAGTCGTATCGTCATCTTTCGAACAAGCAAGACAAAGCAGTATGCAAATAAGGGCTGAGAATACAAATTTTTTCATAATATGAGATGTTTTTATAGTATAGACACAAACAAATATTTAAGGTTGCGTATCACTAAAACAATATATTTTGCAAATATCTTTTTTAAAAGGAAAAAAATTAAAAATACTTTCAGCCATTGGATGTATTTTGCTATTTTTGTTCCACTTTTAATAAGATAAATGCATTAATTATGAATTTACACGAATATCAGGGAAAAGAAATACTTGCCAAACATGGAGTACGTGTTCAACGCGGTATTGTTGCTAACAATGCTGTAGAGGCTGTAGCTGCCGCTAAACAACTTACAGCAGAAACAGGTACAGGATGGCACGTTATTAAAGCACAGATTCACGCCGGAGGGCGCGGAAAAGGCGGAGGCGTTAAACTTGCTAAAAACCTTGAGCAAGTAGAACAGATTGCAGAGCAAATAATAGGCATGAACCTTATTACGCCACAAACACCTCCTACAGGTAAAAAAGTACACAGAATACTTGTTGCCGAAGATGTGTATTATCCCGGAGAAAGTGAAACTTCTGAGTTCTATATGTCTGTTTTATTAAACAGAGGTAAAGGTCGTAACATGATTATGTATTCTACCGAAGGAGGTATGGATATCGAGGAAGTAGCAGAAAAAACACCACACCTTATTTTTACCGAAGAGATAGACCCTGCTGTTGGTCTTTTAGGTTTTCAGGCAAGAAGAATTGCTTTCAATCTTGGTCTTTCAGGTAATGCATTTAAAGAGATGGTGAAATTTGTTGCCGCTCTTTATGCTGCGTATGTAGAGAGTGATGCCTCTATGTTTGAAATTAACCCTGTATTAAAAACATCTGACGATAAAATAATGGCTGTAGATGCTAAAGTTGTTCTTGATGACAACGCATTATACAGACAGAAAGAATATGCTGAAATGCGCGATATTCGTGAAGAGAACCCTATTGAGGTTGAGGCAAAAGAAGTTGGTCTTAACTATGTTGACCTTGACGGAACTGTAGGCTGTATGGTAAACGGTGCAGGACTTGCTATGGCAACTATGGACTTGATTAAATATGCAGGTTTTGAGCCGGCTAACTTTCTTGATGTAGGTGGTACTGCCGATGCTAAGCGTGTAGAAACAGCTTTCCGTATCATATTAAAAGACCCTAATGTAAAAGCTATCCTTATCAATATTTTTGGCGGTATTGTTCGTTGCGACCGTGTGGCGCAAGGTGTAGTTGATGCCTACAAAAATATGGGAGATTCTATAAAAGTGCCTATCATTGTACGTTTGCAAGGTACTAATGCAGAAATTGCTAAAGAGCTTATTGATAACTCAGGTATGCCTATCCTTTCAGCTACTTTATTTCAGGAAGCTGCTGACCAGGTTAAAAATGCCTTGAGCTAATTTTTAAGAAAAACACACTATACTGAAAAACCTGAGCAAAGCTCAGGTTTTTTTTATATTTTGAATTAAAGAAAGGTGCTGATTAGCATTGTTTATTTTAGTACTGACTTATAATCCAGCTCACTTAAAAACACTAATACCTCCTCAACTGTTTCCAGTCTGTATTTGGCAGCAGTATTGCCTTTACCTACTTTAACCGAAAATTCGTTTTCAGACGTAAGTAGTTCAAACAAGTCTTCATCTGTTTTATCATCGCCAAAAGCCAGTACAAAATCATGTTCGCCCCTCAATACATTATTTTTACAAGTAGTTCCTTTATGCGCCATAAAGTGTTTTACTTCTATAACTTTATTCCCATCTATTATTTGAGTAGGGGTATTGTACATATGGTTCTTCAGTAACATCAATAATTCACGGGAGGTATTAAAGCCTTGCTTTTCAGCTACATTTCTGTAATGATAAGCAATACCAAACTCTTTCACTTCAATAAAGCTTTCGGCATTGGTATCCACATAATCCTGCATTATATCAATCACTTGATCCTTCCATTCGGGTTCTCCTATAATAACAGGTTTCCATTCGGGGTTTTTAACGTAACCGCCATGTTCGGCTATTATGCCAATAGGCAAATGTCCCAGCCATTTTTCTAAAAAATCCTTGTTACGACCACTTACAATCCAAACTTCATTTTTTGGTTCTTCAGCAAGACTGTTAAGGGTATCCAGTAATTCTTCATCGGGTACAGCCAGTTCCGGTCTTGATTGTAAGTTTACCAATGTACCGTCAAAATCCAACAGCAGTAATCGCTTGTTTGCTTCATTAAATTTTTGCAATACCCTATCTCGTTCTTTTCCTTTCAGTGGCACTGCTTTAGTATCGTTTTTATGTATCTCTTCAACTTCGGTTAAAAATTTCTCTGCCCATCTAAAAACGTCATGCTTTTTAAGATAACGCTGCATTCGCGCCAGTCGCAATGCCTGTTCGGCTTCATCCATAGTAAGCGCATAACAAAGCTTTTTGGCTATCATTTCGGCATCAAACGGGTTTATAGTTATCGCTTCTTTAAGATCTTTGGCAGCACCTGCCATACTGCTCAAAATAAGCACACCTTTAAGGTCTTTTCGCGAAGCTACAAACTCTTTTGCCACAAGGTTCATTCCATCGCGCACAGGCGATATAAGTGCCACATCGGCACTGGTGTATAGTGCAATAAGTTTTTCGAAGCTTACCGACTGGTATTGATATACGATAGGTGTCCATTTATAATTACCCATATTACCATTGATATGCCCCACATTATGCTCTATCAATTTTTTTCGCTCGTCATATTTTTTTATTTCCTCACGCGAGGGCACAAGCACGAGCAGAAATACTACCTTTTCGCTCCATTCCGGATATTTTTCTAAAAACTTTTCAAAAGCATTCAGTCGATTGGTTATTCCTTTGGTATAATCCAGTCTATCTACAGAGAAAATTATTTTTTTATCGCCATACAGTTTTTTTATTTCACTGCGTAAGTTGATAACTTCTTCGTTATTGTATGCATTATGAAATTTATCAAAATCGATACTGATAGGGAAGGAGCCTGCTTTGGTACGGTGTGATTCCTGACTGAAAAGAAAGTTTTTATGTGGTATGCCCAATATTTTTTCAACACATTCTGTAAAGTGTATCGTGTTATCCCATGTATGGAATCCGGCTACATTACTACCCAATATTCCTTCTAATATATACCGTTTAACTTTATTGGGCAGGATGCGGAAAATTTCAAAATTAGGGAAAGGAATATGTAAAAAATAGCCAATTTTAGCATCAGGATGGGCTTCACGCAGTAAGTTGGGCAATCCTAAAAAATGATAATCGTGTATCCATATTACATCACCGGGTTCGTAAATACTACTTACTTTTTTGGCAACTATTTCATTAGCTTGTTTATAAGCCTCAAAACCATCATCGGTATATTCTACAAAAGAGGGAAAGTAATGAAATAAAGCCCACAGTACTGAATTGCTGAAAACATTATAGAACTCCTGATTGAGTTCTTCTTCTAAAAAAACAGGTTCTATATCAAAATTTTGGTCGTACTTATCTTTATTCTCATTCCAGGTTATTGAGTCAAAATCGGCAATACCTACCCATGTGAGGTTTACGTTACTTTTTGCCGAGTAGGAGAGTATTGCGGTGGCAAGCCCTCCGGCGCTTTGTGTAATTTTTGCTTTTCCTTTGGTCTTTTTTATAGATAGCGGTAATCGATAGGATACAGTAATGATTTTCATGTAAGGTGTTTTGCCTCTAACGGGACTGTTACCCCCAAATTTACAAAACACAAGCGGGGAGGACACTTAACAAAAAGTTACTTAACAAATGTTTATGAGCGATTTATGTATATACTAAAAATAGCGTTTAATTTTTATGTACCTCATAATCTAATAAGCTCTTGTATGGGTCATTACCTTTAATACCAAGTAATAATGCAAAAGCAGGCTCCGTTTTATAGCCTTGCTTTTTTAGTTCTATTATTCGGTTTTTAAATTCGTTCCCCTTTTGGAGCAATATGTTATATTCAATTATCATATGCCGGTAACCATATTGTTGTACAACAGGAATATTTTGCCCGAAAATTTCAATTTCAAAATTTTCTATAAAAAAATTAGCAATAACAGTAGGGTATCCGTTAATTTTCACTTCGCGTAAGGTGTAATCCTTATACTCTGAAAAGCATTGATTTATAACATCTATAAATAATTGTTTATCCTGCCAGTAACAAATTATATCGAGGTCACTGCCATCAATATCTATTTCCAGAGGAATAGTACCTACAAGTATTGGATTAAAATCATACAGATACTGCATGATATTGTTATCTGTCAGAATCCTGTATGTTTCCTTTTGTATAGTGTTACCGGAACTTAAATAATTAATGCTATCCAGCTTGTGCAAAACGATTTACGACTTTTTATTTTTACCGTTATTGAATTTTACCTTCTCTACTATAGGCTCTGCCTTTTTAGGTTTATGGTTCTTTTTAGGAGCAGGTTTTTTAGTGCCAGGAGTCACTTTATTGGCTGGTATGCCAGGTTTTGAATTGCCTTTTTGTAAGTTTAATGTAGCTTTGTTTTGAGCAATAACATCCTGTGCATTTTTAGGATTTTCTTTTGTACCTCGCAAATGAATAATAAGCCCGTTCAGGAAATTGCGTAACACCTGGTCACCACATTCCATATAGTTAGGATGATCGGGATTACGAAAGAAAGCACCCAGTTCTGCCTTAGATATTCTGAAATCTACCAGTTCTAATATTTCTACTATCTGGTCATCGCGTAATTGAAGTGCTACACGCAGTTTTTTAAATACATCGTTATTATTCATAGTTGCTAATTTCAGCAAAGATACTTATTATTTAACGCTTTCCTATAAGCCATAAGTAAGCTGCCGTAAACTCTTTGCCCCATAATGCCTCGTTATGTTTTCCTTCAGGAACTGTTTTCACCTTAATAGAATTTTCATTCTTTATTTTATTACGGATAAGTTTTTCCATCTTTCGTAACTCAGCAATCATGGTTTCGCTTTCACTTTCTCCCGCCATAAAATAAATACGACTATTAATTTCAGGAGTTTCTTCCGTTAAAGTATAAATAGCATCGGTAAACCAAAAAGACGGAGAGAACACTCCCGCACCGCCAAAAACTTTAGGATACTTTAATAGAGCATAATAAGAAACCAAACCACCTAACGAACTGCCAAATATATAGGTATGCTTTTTATTCTTTTGGGTACGATAGGTTGTGTCAATATAAGGCTTAACGGTTTTTACCACAAAATCGAGGTAGGCATCAGCTCCGCCACCGCCATATTCGGGGTTAGAGTAGGGAGTAAGCTCATCTATACGTTTGGCTTCGCCATGCGAAATACCTACTACTATAACCTGAGCTTTAAGACTGTCGAGTATTTCATCTACCCGCCATTCGCCGGAATAGGCGGTTTGCTTGTCAAATAGGTTTTGAGCATCATGCATGTAGATGACAGGGTATTTTTTAGTGCTTTTTTTATAATTATGTGGCAGGTATATAAAAAGTTTCCTGTCACTGTTTAGTTGCGGGGCATGTATGGTAACTGTGCTAACGTTTTCTGAAGCAGTACTTTGGGCTATCGCATCACGATTTATAAATAGTAAACAGAATAAAAACAATAGACGTTTCATAAATGCTTTGTTTTTTTAGGTATAAAAGAATAAATTAGCTAAAAATACTAATTAGATGAGTACTTACGAAGAAAAATTAAGCCTGCTTTCGGAAATGATTGCTTTTGCACAAATTGACGGGCAGGTACACGATCGGGAATATCAGCTTCTTGCCATCGTAGCTTCACAACTCAAAATAGAGCAAAGTGTTTTTGAAGAGCTTTTTGAAAAGAAAGCTAAAAAAGTGGTCATAAAATCAGAGTATGAACGGATAATGCAATTTTATCGCTTGGCATTATTAATGCACGCCGATGGCACGCTACACATAAACGAGCAAATTGCCATACGGGAAATGGGGGTAAATATGGGGCTAAGCCCTTATGCTATGCGCAGTGTACTTGCCGAAATGCAAAAGTCATCAACAGGATTGATAGATCCGGGAGTGTTACTGGCTCTTTTTCGTGCGCAGCATAATTAAAAAAGGCGCAATAAGCACCTTTTTTACGTATAATTCTTTAAATCAGTTTTTAGGGGTTATGTTTTTAATATAATGAATTAGCTTTTGGGCGTAAAATTCTTGTTTTTGAAATGAATATTCAGGTCTGATGGTTCTACTAACTGGAATGTTGCCGATGCAAATTTTACCTCGCCACCCGTAGCTTCCACTGCTTTTAAAATAGTCGTAAACATTTCTGTTTTTGTTACTCTCCTTTTTTTATAATCTACTACATAGCGTAGTGTAAACTCTACCCAATTATCATTGGCAACAAGCGATATCATTGGGGTTGTCTGCGCATCCTCCAGCATATATTTACGTTGTAATTCAGTCCATTTTTCATGCGATTTCTCCGAGAGGTTTCCGGCTACTTCATTCCCCGCTTTTAATAAAATTTCGTTTACCTTTTCATAATTACTGCCATACCGGATAGGTATTTTTATTTCATCCCATAAAAAAGGAAAATCTCCCGAATAATTAAACACAGGCTCTTTAAAAACAAAGCTATTTGCTACCATTACAATACGACCGTTATACAAGTCACCATCTACCCATTGCCCTGTTTCCATTAGCGTTGTACGCAGCACGCCTATATCCATAACATCGCCTTTCATACCACCGAGCTGAACCCTGTCGCCTGTTTTATAAAAACCGCCAAACATTATGGCAAGCCAACCCGCAAAAGAGGCTATTACTTCCTGCAATGCAAAGGCAATACCTGCACCCGCTACACCAAAAGCAACCGTCAGCCCTCCCAACTTATCGCTAAAAACTACAGTTATCAATATTACAGTAAAGAAATAACCAATGAAACTACCGATTTTTTTGGCTTTATAACGGTTGTCATTTTCTTTTATGCGTGAAAATAAATTTCTCTGTATCAATTTTACAATAAACCATATGACCCCGATACCAATTGCAAGAAAGACAATTTTGCCTACCGTGGGGTTATATAATACCTCTTTTATATTCTCTTCCATTATATGATTTATAGTTTACTGTGAATATTCACTATTCTTTTTTATTGAAATTAATATTAAACGGCGGTGCTGTATAATCTTTATCCAGGTAATTTTCGGGTATAGTAGTCATATTGCCATCGCGGGCTGCCCTGTAATGTGGCGAAAGGATTTCTATGCCCGCTTCGTTACAGCAATCCTGTATGTTTTCGTGCAGTTTAGAGTATATAACAGCTTGTTTATTAGCTTCTTTAGTATAGGCATTTATCTGATAAGATACATAAAAGTCATCCAAACTTGTTTGCAATACAAAAGGCTTAGGTTCTTTTAGCAGTATTTCGGTTCTGTCGGCCGCAGTTAGTAAAGCTTCATGTATTTTTTTCCAAGGCACATCATATCCTAAAGTAACGGTGGTATGCAATATCAATCCTTTATCAACTGTATCGCTGCTGTAGTTTATAGTATGGCTACTCATTACAGTAGAGTTGGGTATTGATATAATTTCATTTTTAATGGTACGTACACGGGTAACTAAAAGCGATTTTTCGATAACATCGCCTACAACTTCGCCAATTTTTACACGATCGTTAATTTTAAACAAGCGCATATAAGTAAGTACTAACCCGGCCATTATATTAGACAACGACCCCATGGAACCAAATGTAAAGAGGAAACCCAAAAATACTGATACACCTTTGAATATGGGAGACTCGCTGCCGGGCAGGTAGGGGAATATAACTACTACCATAAAGGCTATTATTAATACCCGGATTATTTGATAAGTTGGGTTAGCCCAGTCTTTATAAAAACCGTTTATGACAAGACTACCGTCTTCAATTTCATTTTTAAGAAAACGGGCAAACTTGAGTACATAACGGAATACAAAAATGATAACAATTATGGTTATTAAATTAGGCAGATAATCCCAAAAACCAAAGGTTATCTTTTTAACAGGGGTAAGGATATAACTGAATAATGCTTCGGCAAAATGCTGTGTCCATGGAAAAATACCAAACAGTATAGGGAGTGCTATGTATATGAGTATGAGTATTATTATCCATTTTGCCAGTGTATTCAGCATGAGTAATACCTTTATCTGCCGTTTAGCATCAAAAAGGTTATAATTTTTAATAGTAATACCTTTTATACGCTTATTTTCCTGTTCCTGAATTTTGTGTGCTGTCCATTTAAATAATTTTCCTGAATAACGTATTATAATACCTAATACTAACAGTACCAGTATGGCAAGACCTATTTCTTTTGCCAGCGTTATAAAGCTGGTTTCATCTTTATAATGCATTACAGCATCACTTATTATAGTACTGTAAGCCTTTGCCAAATCATATTGAGAGGTGTTATTCCAAAGTGCGTCATTTTCAGAAACACTCATAATAATACTTTCACCTGTTACAATATCTGTAGTGGTTTCAGCATTTATTATTTTTATAGAATCGGGAACAAAATTGTAATTTTCGCCTAATATCTGTATTCTTTCAATTATTGCTTTAGCTCTGTCATGTGCAGAAAAACTACCAAGTTTAGCATACACCGTAAATAGTGTATCATTAAAGAAACCAACTACCGGATAGCCTTTTGCGGTTACCCGTAACGAATCTATTTTAGCTTTTTTCTCAGCAAGCCTTTGTACCTCGCGATTGTTTATCTCCGCTAATTGTTTTTGCAGTTCTTCCTTTTTAATATTATCAGTTGTTTGTAAAGACTGTAATTGCTTTTGTAACCCTGCTTTTTTAACAGAGTCAGCTATACTTTGTTGCTCCAACAGCGATAATTTTTCTTTATATTGACGAATATTTACGCCCGTAACCGAATCGTTTTTTATAATAGTGGTATCCGTTTGTGCATCTGCATTAACAGCAGTGATGATTAATATAATAAGAACTGTAAATAAGCGAAAAGTACTTTTCATATAAACTGATTTATAAAATATACCTACAAGATGTGTCAATACTATCAGCAAGATAAGTAAAAGTAACTGAAAAGTAAATTTTCTTTTATCCGATATATGCAATGATTAAGTGTAGTTACTTACAACTTTATTTATACAAACATGTAGGATTTATATTTTATCATTAATATATTTACATTCGGAAAACATCACAAAAATACTTTAATCACATGAGTTATTATCAGGTAGGCAGCTTAGAACAATATTTTAAACATTATAATAAATCTTTAAGAGAACCCCGAAAGTTTTGGGACAGGATAGCTGATGAAAACTTTACCTGGTATCAAAAATGGGATAAAGTTGTAGAGTTTGATATGCAGGAAGCCGAAATTAAATGGTTTCTGAATGCCAAAGTAAATATTACCAAAAACTGTATTGACAGACACTTGGCTAAAAGAGGAGAGAAGACCGCAATTATTTTTGAGCCTAACAACCCTAATGAAGAAGCGTTACACATTACTTATAACCAACTGTATGACAGGGTTTGCAAAATGGCTAACGTATTGCGCGAGCAAGGCATTCAAAAAGGGGACAGGGTATGTATATACCTGCCAATGATACCCGAACTTGCCATAGCCGTATTGGCTTGTGCCCGTATAGGAGCTATACACTCAGTTGTATTTGCAGGTTTTTCTGCTTCTGCCGTTACCAGCAGGATAAACGATAGTGGCTGTAAAATGGTAATTACTTCCGATGGTGGTTTTCGCGGTAGTAAAACCATCGACCTGAAAGGTATTATAGATGAAGCGCTCGAAAAATGTGATAGTGTAGAAAATGTATTGGTTGTTAAAAGAACGAATACTGCCGTAAATATGAAGGAAGGGCGCGATAAATGGCTACAGCCGTTACTGGACGAGGCGCAACCCAATAATGTAGCTGAAATTATGGATGCCGAAGACCCTTTGTTTATACTTTATACATCAGGTTCTACAGGAAAACCTAAAGGAATGTTGCATACTACCGCAGGATACATGGTATATTCTGCCTATACCTTTAAAAATGTTTTTGCTTATGAAGAAAATGATGTGTTTTGGTGTACTGCCGATATAGGGTGGATTACAGGGCACTCCTATATTGTATATGGACCACTACTCAATGGGGCAACTACCGTAATTTTTGAGGGCGTGCCTTCGTACCCTGATTTCGGGCGTTTTTGGGAAGTAGTAGATAAACATAAAGTAACACAGTTTTACACAGCGCCTACTGCTATAAGGGCGTTGGCAAAAGAAAACTGGGAGTGGGTAAATAAATATAACCTTTCTACACTAAAAGTTATCGGCTCTGTAGGAGAACCTATTAATGAAGAAGCTTGGCACTGGTATAATGACCATGTAGGCAAGAAAAAATCGCCTATCGTAGATACTTGGTGGCAAACCGAAACGGGAGGTATTATGATATCGCCACTACCATTTATAACACCAACAAAACCTACCTATGCTACACTGCCATTACCGGGTGTGCAGCCGGTATTGATGGATGATAAACGAAATGAAATTGAGGGTAATCAAGTAGTGGGCAGCCTTTGTATAAAATTCCCTTGGCCGGGTATGGCAAGAACTATTTGGGGTGATCACCAACGATTTAAAGAAACATATTTTAAAGCATTTCCGGGTAAATATTTTACGGGAGATGGCGCACTTCGTGACGAAGTAGGGTATTACAGAATTACAGGTCGAGTAGATGATGTAGTTATAGTATCAGGGCATAACCTGGGGACAGCGCCTATTGAAGATGCTATTAACGAACATCCGGCGGTAGCAGAATCGGCTATTGTTGGTTTCCCGCATGATGTAAAAGGTAATGCACTATATGGCTTTATTATTCTTAAAGAATCAGGAGAGGGACGTGACAGAGATAATTTGAGCAGAGAAATAAACGAACATATTTCCAGCCATATAGGTCCTATTGCTAAACTGGATAAAATACAGTTTGTATCAGGGCTGCCCAAAACACGTTCAGGAAAAATTATGCGTAGAATATTGCGTAAAATAGCCGAAGGCGATTATTCAAACTTCGGAGATATTACAACACTTTTAAATCCTGAAATTGTAGAGGAAATAAAAGAAGGTAAATTGTAAAAAAACATTTTATATTTAACTGTAAAACAACTACTTAAAAATTTTTATTTGCAGCGAAACTTAAATTTAAATGAAATCGTTTTTTAAAGAACTTTTTGATTATACCTATCATTATAATAGCCAGATTATTGCATCACTTATGGCAGATAGTGCTATACATAAAAAGTCGGTATTGCTTTTAAACCACACTATTAATGCACATGAAATATGGAACGCTCGAATAATGGGTAAAACGGCCGATGTAGGTGTATGGAATATGAGATCTATTAACGTTTTGCAAGAACAAAATAAGATTAACTACGAAAACTCTTTGCAAATATCAGATACATTTGATTTAGATGACATAATACAATACACCAACAGTAAAGGAATGCCTTTTCAAAATTCGGTTAGGGATATTTTGTTTCATATTATCAATCATTCTACTTATCATAGAGGGCAAATAGCATCATATTACAAACAGGAGGGAGGCACGCCAATAGTTTCTGATTATATTTTTCATAAAAGATAGACTATTGTAAAGGTTTGTTAAAGTATATTTATGTTTAAACGATACATTATACTTTTATAAGCCATTAATAATCAAATTTAAAAAGTATGAAAAATCTAAAAAAAATTGCGCTATTTATTGTAATGCTATCAGTTACCGGAATTGCAAGCGCACAAGGTAAAAAAGCAAGCCCCGCAGAAACAGCTACAGGCAAAATAAACGGAGCAAACATTACTATTGAATATAGCAGCCCCTCGGTTAAAGGGCGTGAAATTTGGGGCGAACTTGTGCCATATGGCAAAGTATGGCGCGCAGGAGCTAATGATGCAACTACTTTTACAACAGATAAACCTCTAATGATTGAAGGAAAAGAATTACCGGCAGGAACATATTCTTTTTTTGTAATTCCAGAAAAAGAATCGGCAACTGTAATATTTAATAAAGAAGCCAAGCAATGGGGTGCCTATAAATATGATGAAGGAAAAGACCAACTGCGTGTAAAGGTTACTCCTAAAAAATCGACTAAAATGAACGAAAGACTTGTTTATAGTATAAATAAGAATAATGTAACCCTTAGCTGGGATAATTGGGATATCCCAATTATGGCTAAATAACTTATAATTATATTTATAGAACAGGCATTTAATAGATATCTGTTCTATTTTTAATTTATTATTTTACATAATATAAATTATAAGTCAATATTTATACTAATTAAATTCTAAAATAAAAACACAACAGTTTTGTAATCATTCCATAAACTACAGTTTACATAAACAGTTGTATTTTGCAGAAAACATCCCATGAAAAAAAGAATTGTTGATCTTGTGGTTCTTTCAGATGTACATTTGGGTACGTATGGATGTCATGCCAAAGAACTTTTAGCCTATCTCTCAACAATAAAACCTAAAACACTTATTCTTAACGGCGATATTATAGATATTTGGCAATTTAGAAAATCTTATTTTCCAAAATCACACCTTAAAGTAATAAAGAAAATACTCGATTTTGCTTCCAAAGGTACTAAAGTATATTACATTACCGGTAACCATGACGAAATGTTACGAAAATTCAGTGATACTTCTATGGGTAATTTTTCTATTGTAGATAAAGTTGTATTGGAGTTAGATGGGAAAAAAGCATGGTTTTTTCACGGCGACGTTTTTGACAGCTCTATAACCCATGCCAAATGGATTGCCAAGCTTGGCGGCATAGGTTACGATTATTTAATTCTCCTAAATCGATTTATAAACTGGTTATTGGTAAAAATGGGCAAAGAGCCCTACTCGCTTTCTAAAAAAATAAAATCGAGTGTAAAGAAAGCAGTTAAATTTATTTCAGATTTTGAAACTACTGCTGCCGAACTTGCTATTGAAAATGAATATGATTTTGTGATTTGCGGGCATATACATGAACCAAAAATAGATACCATTACAAATAAAAAAGGTAGTGTTATTTACCTAAATTCAGGTGACTGGATAGAAAACCTTACAGCGTTGGAATACAATAAAAGACGTTGGAAAATGTACCAGCATACCAATGAAATAATCGTAAAGGAAGAAGAATATTTTGAAAGGGAAACCGAATTGGGTAATCAACTAATTACTTCGCTGCTTTTTAATAAAGGCATAAAAAATCCATAAAAATAGTTATATTTAGCCCCACTAACTTAACTTCTTTTATCATGAAAAATAAATTGTTATTTATCGGGCTGGGTTTCTTTATGCTGGCGTGCTCTAATGATGACGGTACTCCTCCTGTTGAATCTGTAACTGAATTTTTACCTTTAACTGACGGCAACTACTGGGACTACGATGTAACCAGCGATGCACAGGAAGGAACCGGTAATGATCATCTTTATATCGCTAATGATACTGTTATAAGTAGTGTAACTTATAAAAGATTTGAAACAGAAAATCTTGCTTTTGGTTTCTTTTCCAGTGCTTTGGCAAATAACGGAGTAAGAAAATCAGACGATAAATTATTACTTACAGGTACAGCCGTGTTTAATTTCTCTGAAGAATTACCTTTTTCTATAGATGCAACAGATCTTGTTATATTTAAAGAAAACACGACCAATAACCAGGTTATTGGTACACTAAACGGTACTATTGAACAGGAATATGAAGGATATACTATAGAATTTCAATATGAACTTACTACTACAGCCAAAGACAATCTGGAAGTATATTCAGTTAATGGAGAAACCTATGCCAATGTAAAACCTATAGAAATTAGGTTAAGTCTTGATGCTGTTTTACAATATAACTTTGGCGGAACTACCATTCCTGTCACTATTATGCCACAACAGGATGTTGTAGTTTCAACACAATACTATGCCGAAAATATAGGAGTTGTACATGTGCTGACTAATTTTGAATATCATTTATCCGATTTATCACAATATCCTATAGAAGTACCTATTCCTGAATCAGTAGCTATTTCTCAAGCAGAGGTATTAACAAATTATTCCGTAGAATAATTTTAACATAACTATATGTGTTAATAATTTAACAGTACATTTCCTTATAAAAAATACTCATATATCTTTGTTTTTATAGACAATTAAAACCAATGAGATTATGAAAAAAGTATTTTTAACCGCTATCATATTAGTAGGTTTATCATTTAGTGCAAAGGCGCAGGATTATAAAAATGCAATAGGTTTGCGTCTTGGAGATAATGACGGCTTTGGTGGTGAAGTATCATATCAACGTTTTATTAGTTCTGCCAACAGACTTGAATTTGATTTAGGATGGCGTAACTCAGACCATTATGATGCCATGAAACTAACCGGATTGTACCAATGGGTTTGGAACATTGATGGAGGTTTTAACTGGTATGCCGGTGTGGGTGGCGGATTAGGTACATGGGAGTACAATGATGATCGTTACAAAGATGAATTTGATGATGATAATGGTACTTTTCTATTTGTTGCCGGTAATATTGGTATAGAATATAACTTTGATATACCGCTACAGTTATCCCTAGATATGAGACCTGAGGTTTATTTTGGAGATGATTTTAGAGATGATAATTTTGGTCCAGATATTGCACTGGGTATTCGATATAGATTTTAATAATTAAATATAAATAAAAAGCGACTCATTTTTGAGTCGCTTTTTATTTATATTTATACTATCTGTACTTTTAAATCAAAACACATATGGCTTATTATGAAAAAAGAATGAACAGCAATCAATTATCGTATCAGTTTTTTATATTTAATACGTTTCGGGGTTAAATCTCCGCCCAGTCGTTTTCTCCTGTTTTCTTCATATTCAGAGAAACTTCCTTCAAAGAAATATACTTCAGAGTTTCCTTCAAATGCAAGTATATGCGTACATACCCTGTCTAAAAACCACCTGTCGTGCGATATTACTACGGCACAACCGGCAAAATTATCCAGACCTTCTTCAAGCGCGCGTAGTGTATTAATATCAAGGTCATTGGTTGGCTCATCCAGTAGTAAAACGTTACCTTCTTCTTTCAATGTTATGGCAAGGTGCAATCTGTTTCGTTCTCCACCCGATAGTGTATTTACTTTTTTGTTTTGGTCACTACCACTAAAATTAAATCGGCTAAGGTAAGCACGAGAGTTCACTTGCCTTCCCCCCATCATGATGAGTTCCTGCCCATCGCAGAAATTTTCCCAAATGGTTTTATTGGGGTCAATATTAGAATGCGACTGATCAACATAAGCAATCTTTACAGTCTCCCCTACTGTAAACTCTCCTTTATCAGGCGTTTCTTCGCCCATTATCATCCTGAATATAGTAGTTTTACCCGCGCCATTCGGCCCGATTATACCTACTATACCGGCTTGTGGCAAGGTAAAATTAAGGTTTTCGTATAATAATTTATCACCAAATGCCTTTGCTACACCTTTAGCTTCTATAACATTCGTACCCAGCCTTGGACCATTAGGGATATATATTTCCAGTTTTTCGTCAAGCTCTTTTTGGTCTTCATTCAAGAGTTTGTCATAGTTTTGCAAACGCGCTTTTTGTTTGGTTTGACGTCCTTTAGCTCCTTGCCTTACCCAATCAAGCTCTCGTTCAAGCGTTTTACGACGTTTTGAAGCTACTTTTTCTTCCTGCTCCATACGTTTTGATTTTTGGTCTAACCAAGAAGAGTAGTTTCCTTTCCAGGGTATCCCCTCTCCTCTATCCAGTTCTAATATCCACCCGGCTACATTATCAAGAAAATAACGGTCGTGCGTTACGGCTATTACCGTTCCTTGATATTGCTGTAAGTGTTGTTCCAGCCACAATACACTTTCTGCATCAAGGTGGTTGGTAGGCTCATCCAGTAATAAAACGTCAGGTTGTTGTAAAAGTAAACGACAAAGTGCCACACGTCTTTTCTCTCCGCCTGATAGTACATTGATAGGAGTATCAGGTTCAGGAGTACGCAGCGCATCCATAGCTATTTCCAGCTTAGTATCAAGTTCCCAAGCACCGGAAGCATCTATTCTATCCTGAAGTTCCGCCTGCCTGTCCATCAGCTTTTGCATCTTGTCAGCATCTTCATATACTTCAGGATCGCCAAAGCTGTCATTTATTTTATTGAATTCTTCAAGCAGTGCAACCGTTTCGGCAACCCCTTCTCTTACTACTTCAATAACGGTTTTATTTTCATCAAGTTGCGGTTCTTGCTCTAAATACCCTACGGTATAACCGGGAGAGAATACCACATCGCCCTGATAGCTTTTTTCTACTCCTGCTATAATTTTCAGTAAAGTTGATTTACCTGAACCGTTTAAACCTAAGATACCTATTTTAGCTCCGTAAAAAAAGCTCAGGTATATATCTTTAAGTACTGGTTTATTTGCCCCCTGATACGTTTTACTAACGCGGGACATTGAAAATATTACTTTCTTATCGTCTGACATTTATATGTAATTAAAATTGTGATGCAATATGTTTTTATACTCTGCCTTTTAGCGCATTAAACGCCCAAGATATAGCAAAAAAGCCAATACCTACTACCGAAAAGCCTATGGCATAATCTTTATATTTAAGTACACCAAGCAGTACAAGGGCAGCTCCGATAAGGAAAAGTATAAAAGATGCCCACCCAAATATGGTGTTTTTGTTCATTCCCATGATATGTTTTTCTAAATTTATTCAGAAAGCAAATATCGCTATTAATTGTCTAATTAAAAATTTTAACCAACATCTCCTTTAATAAATCGCTTTGCGGTATGGCATTTGCTCCCACTCCTTTACTCTTTACATCAATATCCCGCAATGTGGCTACTATGCTGCTCACTTTTCTCATAGGGTAGTTACGCAGGGCAATATCATAATCTTTCATAAAGTAAGGGTTAACACGCAGTATTTTAGCAGCATTACCCGGGGTTTTATCTTTTAATCCATGATATTGTAATAACTGCGAGAAAAACCCAAACACAAGTCCTGTTGTCATTACCAGTGGATTGTCTTTTGGGTTTTGAGAGAAGTAATCGGCTATTTTATAAGCTTTTAATTGGTCGCGCTCCCCTATTGCCTTTCTTAATTCAAATACATTATAATCTTTACTGATCCCTATGTTATCTTCAATAATTTTTGGAGTTACAGTACTTCCTTTGGGTAATATTATAGTGAGTTTATCCAGTTCGTTATTAATACGACTCAGGTCGTTACCTAAAAACTCTACCAGCATAGCAGCAGCTTTGGGCTCTATAATATACCCTTTGCCAGAAAGTACCCGTTTTATCCAATCCCCTACTTGGTTTTCGTATAGTTTTTTACTTTCAAATACTACTCCTGCCTGATTAAGTAGTTTGGTTACTTTTTTACGTTTATCGAGTGTTTTGTATTTGTAAGCAAAAACCAATACTGTGGTGGGTTGCGGGTTTTCGGCATAACTTTCTAACTTATCTATAGTTCGCGAAAGCTCCTGCGCTTCTTTTACTATAACCACCTGTCTTTCCGCCATCATGGGGTAACGCCTTGCATTAGACAGTACTTCTTCTATACTCACGTCTTTTCCGTATAGTACTGATTGGTTAAAACCCTTTTCATCTTCGGTAAGTATGGTATCTTCTATATATTCGGTTAGTTTATCAATATAATAAGGTTCTTCGCCCATAAAAAAATAAATGGGCTTTATTATTCCTGCTTTTATATCATTAACTATTTTTAAAGCCTCGTCCACTATATAAATGTGTTTATATTCTTGTTATATGGTATTGTAATGAACCTCTAAAAAAACATACATTTGTGTGATGCAAAAGTTGAATTTTCCAGACTATACATTCCGATTCAAAAATAGTGAAAATAAGGTGGCTATTTTTGATGAAATCCGTAAAAAATTTATTGTACTCACTCCCGAAGAATGGGTACGGCAGCATGTGATACGCTTATTAGTGGACAACAGGCAGTACCCAAAATCATACATAAACGTAGAAAAGGTTATTAAAATTAATAATTTAAATAAACGATACGATATTGTTGTATTTCAACCCAATGGAGAAATATTTTTATTGATAGAATGTAAAGCACCTAACGTAGCTATATCGCAAAATACTTTTGACCAAATTGCGCGTTATAATATGACAGCAAAAGCACAATATATGATGGTTACTAACGGGCTAAATCATTACTTTTGCCAAATGGATTATGAGCAGGGAAAATATATATTTTTACATGACCTTCCTGATTTTAAAACTAATCAATGAAAAGTATAGCAATCGTAATACTCAACTGGAACGGCAAAGAGTTGCTTGAAAAATTTTTACCTTTTGTGGTTAAATATTCACCAGAGGCTGCTATATATGTTGCTGATAATGCTTCTGCTGACGATTCTGTTGATTTTTTAAAAGAATACTACCCTGATATAACCCTGATACGTAACGATAAAAACTATGGCTATGCCGGTGGTTATAATAAGGCTCTCAAGGAAGTTAAAGAAGATATTTACGTATTGCTCAATTCGGATGTGGAAGTTACCGAAGGCTGGCTCTCTCCTATTGTATCACTTTTTGAAAAAGACAATCAAACAGCCATTATACAGCCCAAAATACTGGATTATTACAAACACGATTATTTTGAGTATGCAGGGGCAGCAGGCGGGTTTATTGATAAGTATGGCTTTCCGTATTGCAGGGGACGTATTTTTAATACTATCGAAAAGGATAACGGACAATATAGCGACAGCAAAATATTCTGGGCATCGGGCGCCTGCTTTTTTATAAGAAAGGAGGTTTATTGGGAGCTTGGCGGTTTTGATGAAGATTTTTTTGCTCATCAGGAAGAAATTGATTTATGCTGGAGAGCTTTCAACAGTAATTATACCATTAGATTTTGTGCCGAGTCTGTAATATATCATGTAGGTGGTGCCACTTTAAAAAACAGCAGCTCACACAAAACATTTCTTAATTTCAGAAACTCGCTATGGATGTTACTGAAAAATTTACCTGCTAAACAATTATTTCCTGTGCTGTTTATACGGCTTGCACTGGACGGTGTTGCCAGTATGCAATTTGCCGTAAAAGGACAGTTTTCACACTCATTTGCAGTATTAAAAGCACATGTTTATTTTTATTTAAAATTATTTTATTTTTTAAATAAAAGACTGCCCAATCAATATAAAAATTACTATAAAAATCGTAGTATTGTAGTACGCTATTTTGTCTTAAATGGCAAGATATTTGGTAGTAATTTTAACAATAGTTTATAGGTAGTTTAATTAATCTTTTTCTTATTAATTATTATTTTTGCATTAACTAAAATCCTGAAATTTATGAAAAGAATCATCATCACACTGTCATTGGCAGCACTAACTCTTACTTCTTGCGGGTCTAAGAAGAAAATTGCTGAGTTGGAAAACAAAAACAAGGAAATTCAGGATCTGCTGAATTCCACTACACTTAAGCTTAATACTTGTCTTGCAGAGAAAGATGGTATGGCTGCACGTATTGAAGACCTTAAACTGGCTAATTCAGACCTTAAAGTATCAAAGGATAACTTTGCAACACTTTCTACAAAAGGAGCCGAAACTATTGAAAAGTCGTTGGAAAGTTTAAAAGAGAAAGACCTTAAAATCTCAAGGCTGCAAGATGCACTTACTCGTAAAGATTCTGTTACACTCGCTTTAGTAACAAGTATTAAAAGAGCTGTGGGTGTTAACGACCCGGATATTGAAGTAAATGTTGAAAAAGGAGTAGTGTATATCTCTATCGCTGACAAACTGTTGTTTAAAAGCGGACGATATGAAGTTACTGACAGAGCTAAAGAGATATTAGGTAAAGTAGCTGCTATTGTAAAAGACAAACCAGACTTTGAATGTATGGTAGAAGGACATACAGATAATGTGCCTATTAACAACCCTGTACTTTTAGATAATTGGGATTTGAGCGTTAAGCGTGCTACTGCCATTGTACGAATTTTACAAAACGATTACGGTATTGATCCTAAACGTCTTGTAGCTTCGGGAAGAGGTGAATATATGCCTCTTGAAGATAATACTACTGCTGAGGGAAGAGCAAGAAACAGAAGAACAAGAATACTGGTATTGCCTAAAATCGATCAGTTTTATGATATGATAGAAAAAGAAATGAAAAATCAGAGTAAATAAAACACTGTTGATTCCTAATTTTTAAAAAAGGCTGCTAATCTGGATTAGCAGCCTTTTTTGTGATCTTTTAACATCCTATTATTTAAATAAATACATGTTCAATATAAATAATTTACTGCAATGATGGATGTAATTATTAATCACTTAAAATGTTAATATTTTGCGTTTTTTTAACTATTATGTTTTAATTTTATTCATTTATATGGTTCAATATAAATTTTATGTAAATTTATAGATGATTAATTAAGGTTTATATTTTTTCTCCACAACAAGGATTAATTAAATAACTACTAAAATGGACAAAATAGGATATTTTAGCGATTCGGACAATCCTCAAAAAAATAATGATTGTGTACCAATCATAAAAGAAGAATATTTTTCGAGGCTTATAGAATTTACTCCTGCCATAATATATACTTGCGATACTCAAGGCAGAATAACATATTATAATAAGGCTGCAGCAAACTTTTGGGATGCAACTCCGGAATTAGGAAAAGATTATTATTATACGGGATGGACTTCATATACTATGAATGGAGAACCATTACCCATAGACAAAACGGCTATGGCTATGGCTTTAAAGCATGAAAAATCATTTCGGGAGGAAATGATTATAGAAAATATTCAAGGAAAACGATTTTATGTAGAATGCAATCCTAAACCTATGTTTAACACTTCAGGAAAAATGATTGGATTACTAAATTTATGTGTTGATTTTTCAAAATATCATACAGGGAAAGACAAATTGTACTAAAAGAGGCTATAGCTTATTTTTATAAACTGTTGTCATACTGAATATTTTACCGAAAAACCTATTCAGGCAAGCAAGATCTTCCTCAATTTCTTTTTTAATAACACCATTCTTGAGCATAATATCACCTGCTGTAACTGTTTTTTGTGGTGATAGTGTATATACTAAATTAGATACTGTTATACCATATTTTCCTTCACTTAGTTTTATTTCGAAATCGAAAGATAACTCATTATCCATATAAGATGAACAGCCTTCACAAATGTGCTTTATTTCTGTTCCTTTTCCTTTATATAAAGTACCCGATGCTGAAATAATGTTAAGCCTTGGGTGGCGTTGTATAAGTTCCGGAATATTATTTTGATCTGTAATAATGACATTTTCCCAAACCAAATCATTATCCTTTACATAAAAATTACTTACCTGTGCAAAACAGGAAACAGATAGCAACAGAAAAAATACAAGCTTTTTCATATATGGCACTATAAATATCGATATAACCAAATATAATACAAATTTTGATTGCTTGAGCAATCAAAATTTTAATAAAACAATACTTTTTGTTATAAAGATGTTTATTTAAAATCCACTTAAACACTTGTAAAACAACTGATACATTTTTAATATATGTTTAATATAAAATTAAACTCTATTACCAATAAAATGATGAAATTGCATACGAAAACAAAAAGAGTTTAATTATGAAACTGAAAGCTTTAAAATACAGATTGAAGTATATGGTGCAGGCAAGAATAAGAAACTACAGACAGAGAAAACTGCAAAAATATTTTATGACTTAATAGTCATAATTAACTTAACCGAACACGTTACTGCTTATTAACAAGCGGTAATATTTTAGCCTCCCATACAGCCAGCTTTTTCAAAAATGGCATAGATGCATTTGCCCCACTTGGCGACGGTAATATATCATAAACCAACTCCTCTCTCAATCCTATATATTTGTTATAATACGCATATGCGTTTTTACTGGAAAAAAATACATATTTAACGTTAGGGAACTTTTTGTAAAAAATATTGAAATCGTTAGGTTGTTCATTCTTAATTTTACTGTCTAAACTCCCCTCTCGCTCGCAATATTGCAATACATCCCACAGAGCAATATCATAATTCTTCAGTAAATTTTTTCTTAATTCATAATCAGTAGTAAACGGCTGTCTAAAGAGCGTAAACAATATTTTCCAGAACTGATTACCCCTATTTCCATAATACTGTTGTAACCCCAATGACTTTTCGCCCGGCATAGTACCCAGAATAAGAATTTTAGACTCGGGGAAAATTATAGGGTCAAAAGCCTTTTTCATAATAAAAATACAATTAAAATTGAGTATATAAGAAATGTACTATACTATAAGTTAAATAATCCTTAGAGCGACATTTTTTTATGATTTGGTTAATATGCAACCTTTTACACATTGATTAGTTTTGATAGTGAGCTCGATAAAAATCGAAATTTTTAACTAATCAAAAATAATAAACATTATGGGAACAGAAACAAAAACAACAAAAAGCGCAACGAAAGTAAAAGCAAAATCAAGTGCTGCAGAAGGTCTTAAAGAATTATATATTGATTCTTTAAAGGATATTTACTGGGCAGAAAAAGCTTTGCTAAAGACATTGCCCACAATTGCTAAAAATGCAACTACAAAAAGTCTTGTAAAAGCTATTAATGATCATACTAAAGAAACGGAAGGTCATATTACCCGATTGGAAAAAGTATTTGAATTGATAGGTGAAAAAGCTTCGGGTAAAAAATGTGAGGCAATGGCAGGGCTTCTTGAAGAAGGTGAAGACATTATGAAAGAAACAAAATCAGGTGCGGTTCGGGATGCCGGAATAATTGCCGCTGCTCAAAAAATAGAGCATTACGAAATTGCGACTTACGGTACTCTATGCACTTTTGCAAAAACACTGGGACAGGACGAAGCTGCAAAACTTTTACATGAAACACTGAAAGAAGAAAAAGCTGCTGACCAAACACTTACAGACAGTGCTTATAATGATATTAACTTTGAAGCAATGGCTGAAAAAGAATAGTAGCAAGGTTTCAAAACTGAAAAGGCTGCCAATGGGCAGCCTTTTTGTATATAATAAAGAAATTAGGAATAAACTATCCTAAAACTTCTTTTACTTTTTTACCAATTTCAGCAGGAGAATCTACAACGTGTATTCCGTTTTCTCTCATAATGCGTTTTTTAGCCTCAGCAGTATCATCTGCACCACCCACAATAGCACCGGCATGCCCCATGGTACGTCCTTTAGGAGCAGTTTCTCCGGCAATAAAACCGACAACAGGTTTTCTGTTACCATCTGCTTTTATCCATTTAGCAGCATCAGCCTCAAGCTGACCGCCTATTTCTCCTATCATAACGATACACTTGGTTTCAGGGTCGTTCATCAATAGCTCAACCGCTTCTTTAGTAGTAGTACCAATAATTGGGTCGCCACCTATACCTATAGCTGTTGTAATTCCTAAACCTTGTTTTACAACCTGGTCGGCAGCCTCATAAGTTAATGTTCCTGATTTAGAAACAATACCTACCGTACCTTTTTTGAAAACAAAACCGGGCATGATACCTACTTTGGCTTCCTCCGGAGTAATTACACCCGGACAGTTAGGACCTATCAGTCGGCAATCTTTATCTTTAATATAGTCATAAGCTTTAATCATATCAGCAACCGGAATACCTTCGGTAATAGTTATAATTACTTTGATACCGGCTTCAGCCGCTTCCATAATTGCATCAGCAGCAAATGCAGGCGGAACAAATATAATGGTTGTATCTGCACCCGCTTCTTCCACTGCTTCTTTAACAGTATTAAATACAGGACGATCTAAATGGGTTGTACCGCCTTTACCAGGTGTTACACCACCTACTACATTGGTGCCATATTCAATCATTTGGGTAGCGTGAAAGGTACCTTCGCTTCCTGTAAATCCCTGAACAATTATTTTGGAATTTTTGTTAACTAAAACACTCATGGATATATTTTTTAAATTATTTATAATAGCAATGCAAAAATAGTTTTTTACTTAAAATATATAAAGCTTTTTTTCATATTTGTATATCAAATTTGCAAAAAAAAGCTGCTTAAAAATTTTAAACAGCAAAGTTGAATATATTATTATAGACTTTTTTAAAGTTAGTCCAACTGACTCATCAAATAACCTCTGTAGAGTTTGTTATCTTTTATTTCCCAAACAGCCACAAAATGTCCTAATATAACCTCTTCATCAGGATTTTCAAAAGCGTGTACATAATGCGTGTAGCGCGCACAGGCTTTATTACCATCGGCAATGATATGCCCGATATCCAGCCGATATGAAGAATATGCCTTTTTCAGTCCTGATATAAGTTCTAAGATATCAATTTTATTTAACTGTAAAAATCCTTTAGAACTCCGCCATTCCATTACTATATCGCTATGTATAAAGCGGTCTGCTACTTCAGGATTACCAAAAGCATTCGATTTATAATATGCCGTTACTAACTCTTTTGCATCCATGCTTTTAACCTTTTAGTTTTTCCAAAATATCAGGAATGCGTTTTATGTTTGCTAACTGTTTCATTTTATCCCTTGCTTCTTCGGCAGGAGAACCAAAATATGTTTTACCGCCATCCAGTGATTTACCGATACCGGATTGTGCCAGTACTATAGCTTTAGCACCTATAGTAATTCCGCTTGCCATACCTACCTGTCCCCATATCGTTACTTCGTCTTCTATAATAACACATCCAGCAATTCCGGTTTGTGCAGCAATAAGGCATTTTTTACCTATTACAGTATCATGCCCTACGTGTACCTGATTGTCTATTTTAGTACCTTCGCCAATAGTTGTATCACCTGTAACACCTTTATCTATGGTGCATAAAGCACCTATACCTACATTGTTATGGATTACTACTCTGCCTCCTGATAATAATTGGTCGAAACCTTCAGGGCGTTTTTTATAATAAAAAGCATCAGCTCCCAGCACTGTACCGGCATGTATTATTACATTATCGCCAATAACTGTACCATCATATATAGAAACGTTAGCGTGTATCAAGCAATTTTTACCTATGGTAACATTATTACCAACAAAAGTGTTGGGTTGTATTACAGTTCCCTCTCCTATTTTAGCGGAAGGCGAAATAGAAACATTAGAGGATTGAAATGGTTGAAAATGGCGTGTTAGCGTATTAAAATCCCTGAATGGGTCGTCAGAAATAAGTAAAGCCTTGCCTTCAGGACAATCAACCTCTTTATTTATTAAAACTATTGTTGCTGCTGACTGTAATGCTTTATCATAATATTTAGGATGATCTACAAAAACAATATCGCCCGCTTCTACAACATGAATTTCATTCATACCGTGTACAGGAAAATCAGCATCGCCAATATATTCACTACCGATAATCTCGGCAATATCCTTTAAAGCATAAGTTTTCGGGAACTTCATACTCGTTCTCTATATAAATTATATTACTCCTTTACGCGCTCTTGGTAAGCTCCGGTAGCAGTATCAATTTTAATTTTATCTCCTTCGTTTATAAATAAAGGTACATTTACAGATGCTCCTGTTTCTACGGTTGCAGGTTTGGTAGCATTAGTTGCCGTGTTACCTTTTACACCCGGTTCTGCATAAGTAACCTCAAGTACTACCGATGCCGGCATATCTACAGAAAGTGGTAAATCAGTTTCGGTATTAACTATTACCATTACTACTTCTCCTTCTTTTAATAAATCCGGAGCATCAAGAATATCTCTTAGTAATGATATTTGCTCATACGTTTCAGTATGCATAAAATGATATTGATCTCCTTCAGGATATAAAAACTGATATTTATGTGTTTCTACCCTTACATCTTCTATTTTATGTCCTGCAGAAAATGTATTATCCAACACTTTTCCGTTTGTAAGGCTTTTAAGTTTTGTTCTCACAAATGCAGGTCCTTTACCCGGCTTAACGTGAAGAAATTCTATAATTTTATAAATATCGTGGTTATACTTAATGCATAAACCATTCCTGATGTCTGATGTACTTGCCATTATCTTATTATATTGTATTTATATTTTGTTTGCATATAGCTTATCTCGATAATTTAATCACCACAAGATAGTCAATTTTTTAATAAATCCCTGTATAACCTTTCATTACACCACGCGAAGAATTACGGATAAATAATATTATCTCATCACGCTCAGGAGTTGCCTCCATTTCGGCTTCAATAATACTCAATGCTTGGGTGGTATTATAATTCTTTTGATACAGGATTCTGTAAATATCTTGTACTTCTCTTATTTTTTCGGGAGAAAATCCTCGCCTTCTCAATCCGATAGAGTTTATACCAACATATGAAAGGGGTTCTTTTGCCGCTTTGGTATATGGCGGAACATCTTTTCTTACCAGCGAACCACCGGATATCATGGCATGATCGCCAATGCTTATAAATTGATGTACTGCCGCAAGACCGCCTATAATGGCAAAATTGCCTACAGTGACATGACCGGCAAGTGCTACGCCGTTTACTATAATTGCATTATCGCCAATATGGCAATCGTGTGCTATGTGGGCAGTAGCCATTACCAAACAGTTTTTACCCAACTTGGTAACACCGGATGCTACAGTACCTCTATTTATTGTAACACACTCACGTATAGTACAGTTATCTCCTATTATTGCAAGTGAATCTTCACCTCCAAATTTCAGATCCTGCGGTACAGCAGAGATTACCGCTCCGGGAAAAATGTTACAATTTTTCCCAATTCTGGCACCCTCCATTATAGTAACGTTAGAGCCTATCCAAGTGCCCTCGCCTATCTCCACATTATTATGTATTGTGGTAAAAGGTTCTATTACTACATTCTTAGCGATTTTTGCGCCGGGATGTACATATGCTAATGGTTGATTCATATGATTCTTTTTAGCTGTTTTTGACAATTTGCGCCATTAATTCGGCTTCAGCAACCAGCTTGCCATTGGCATAAGCATTGGCTTGCATATGGCAAATACCTCTCCTTATAGGAGAAATAAGGTCGCACTTAAATACAAGCGTATCGCCCGGCAATACTTTTTGTTTGAACTTTACATTGTCAATTTTCATAAAATAAGTAAGGTAATTTTCAGGATCCGGAACAGAGCTTAATATTAATATTCCGCCCGTTTGTGCCATTGCCTCTACAATGAGTACTCCCGGCATAACGGGAGCACCGGGGAAATGCCCGACAAAGAAACTTTCGTTCATCGTAACATTTTTTAACCCAACTACATGGTTTTCTGACATTTCGAGTATTTTATCTACCAGCAAGAACGGTGGTCGGTGCGGCAGCATACTCATTATTTTGTTAACATCCATCAATGGTTCTTTGTGCAGGTCATACACAGGAACTTGATTGCGTTGTTCTATTTTTATAATTTTTAATAATTTTTTCGCAAACTGAGTATTTACAAAATGACCGGGCTTGTTTGCTATAACTTTACCTTTTATCCTCATACCCACAAGTGCTAAGTCGCCTATTACATCTAGTAGCTTGTGGCGTGCAGCCTCGTTAGGGTAATGAAGTGTAAGGTTATCGAGTATTCCATTGGGTTTAATAGCAATACTGTCTTTACCAAAAGCCACTTTAAGGTTTTCCATTGTTTCCGAAGATATTTCTTTATCTACATACACAATGGCATTGTTAAGATCGCCTCCTTTAATAAGTCCGTTATTTAGTAGCGCTTCAAGCTCATGAAGAAAACTAAAAGTACGAGAGTCAGCAATTTCAGTTTTAAAGTCGTTAATATTCTTTAATGTCGCATTTTGAGTACCTAATACTTTAGTACCAAAATCTACCATAGCAGTTACTTGGTAGTCATCAGCAGGCATTACAATAATTTCGCTTCCTGTAGCCTCGTCAGTATAAGATATTACCTCTTTTACAACATATATTTGTCTTTCAGCATCCTGCTCTACTACACCAACTTTTTCTATAGCTTCAACAAAATACTTAGAAGAACCATCCATAATAGGAGGCTCGGAGGCATCAAGCTCAATAATTACATTATCTACATTGCAGCCAACAAATGCTGCAAGTACATGCTCTGATGTTTGTATTTTTACCCCTTTTTTCTCAAGATTAGTACCACGTTGGGTGTTTACTACATAACTGGCATCTGCCTCTACAATAGGTTGACCTTCTAAATCTACCCTTACAAAAGTATATCCGTTGTCAACAGGAGCCGGCTTAAAGGTCATCGTGACTTCTTTACCGGTGTGGAGACCTACTCCTTTTAATGAAATTTCATTTTTGATGGTGGTCTGCTTAACCATTATCTGATGTTTTAGTTTTGTTGTTTAGATTTTCTTTAAGGTCGTTTATATCTGCCACTATTTTGGGCAAGTTCCTGAAATGAACATATGACTTATTAAAATCGGCATAAGCCAGAGCCGGCGTTCCTTGAATGGTTTCACCATCCGCAATGTTTCTTCCTACCCCAGATTGGGCTTGTATGCGTACGCCGTTGCCAATAGTAATATGCCCCACAATACCTACCTGACCGCCTATAATACAGTTACGCCCTATTTTGGTAGAGCCTGCTATACCGGTTTGTGATGCAATTACGGTATTTTCTCCTATAACAACATTATGGGCTATTTGTATCTGATTATCCAGTTTTACTCCATTTTTTATTATGGTTGAGCCTAATGTAGCCCTGTCTATAGTAGTACCCGCACCCACATCTACATTATCTTCCAGTATAACGTTGCCTATTTGCGGCACTTTGCTATATACTCCTTCTTCATTTGGTGCAAAGCCGAAACCGTCCGAACCTATTATAGCTCCTGAATGTATGGTACAATTATTACCTATCTCTGTTTCCGAGTAAATGCGCACTCCGGCAAATAGTATGGTGTTATCGCCAATGTTTACATTATCTCCCACAAAACTGTTAGGGTATATCTTTACGTTATTACCAATTTTTACATTTTTACCTATATAACAAAAACTACCAAGATACAGGTTTTCTCCATATATTACATTATCGCCAATTACAGACGGCTGCTCTATTCCTGATTTCATCAATTTTACCTGATTATAATATTCAAGTAGTTTAGAAAACGATTTATAAGCATCATCTACTTTTATCAAAGTAGTTTTTATAAAAGCTTCCGGCTCAAAAGATTTATTAACGATAGCTATAGTAGCCTCGGTAGAATATATGTATTGTTGATACTTAGGGTTTGCTAAAAAAGTAAGTGAACCTTGAGTCCCTTCTTCTATTTTTGATAGCTTATATACTTCGGCATTTGGGTTACCTACGACCTCTCCCTCCAGTAGTCCCGCTATTTGTTCTGCTGTAAATTTCATCCCGACAAAAATATAAAATTATATTAAATCACTGCTTTTTCCAAAAGTACTTTTGGAAAACATATATAATATTTTGTAACCGGCTTAGTTAATGCCTTTAAATTCAACTGATCTGATGCTTCTGCCACTTCTTCAACCGTGCCGTCTTTCTTTAATATATGTATAGGTTCGCCCGACTTGTTATAAGCTTGATTTTTTATTTTCCCTTTAAAAACAAAATATTCTGCCTCCTTTTCACTAATGCTATACCTACTCATTAATTCGGCTTTCATAACGTCAACCATTTTTTTGTCTATCTTTTCAGGATATAATCTTATTTTTAGCAAATCTCTGTTAATAATCATCCTGCTCAGTTCGCTTAGTACAAAATCGTCATGATATTGCCACTCTTTTATGGCACTTATAATATCAAAATCATCAAGCCTTGAAAAAGTTTGTAATACATCTTCATTAAAATCATCCAAACCTATCTTTTGCTGAAGGAAAAACTGTAGCGGTTTGCTGCATAACAAAACTTCTCCCTGCTGGGTTAGCTCTTTGGCTCGCTTTAAAATTCGGGTTAGTATAAACTCTGCCGCTATACTTGTTTTGTGCAGGTATGCCTGCCAGTACATCAGCCGGCGTGCTACCAAAAACTTCTCTACAGAGTAAATGCCTTTCTCCTCTATTACCAGCATATCGTCTTTTACATTCATCATTTGTATCAACCTTTCCGAATTGATATTTCCTTCGGCAACGCCACTGTAAAAACTATCACGCTTCAGGTAGTCCATCCTGTCCATATCCATTTGGCTCGATATAAGCTGTAACATAAACTTACGATGGTATTCTCCTTTAAATATTTGTATTGCTAATGACAGTTTACCGGCAAACTCATTATTAAGTTTATCCATAAACAGCAGCGAAATGGCTTCGTGGTTTACGTCTTCTACAATACTATGCTCCATAGCATGCGAAAATGGTCCGTGTCCTATATCGTGCAATAATATGGCTATGCACAAAGCATTTTCTTCTTCTTCAGAAATTTTCACTCCTTTAAATTGAAGTACCTGAATGGTTTTTTGCATGATGTGCATACAACCCAATGCATGATGAAAACGGGTATGGTGCGCACCGGGATATACCAGATATGACATGCCCATTTGTGAAATGCGACGCAAGCGCTGAAAATATGGATGTTGGATAAGATCGTAAACCAGTGGATTTGTTATGGATATAAACCCGTATATAGGGTCGTTTAATATTTTAAGCTTATTAATTTCGCTCACAGTAAGGGTAATTTTTTAACAAATATAGTAAACATAGTGTTTTGTTTAAACGAACTCATGTTTTTCTGAGTAAAAGCTATTCAGTATAACAATTTCATTTAAGTATTTTTATACAATAATTAAGATAAAAATCGTTAATTACCTTTAACTTGCAACATTAATTTACGAACGAAAATTCACTCATAAAATGAATGAAATAAATATACTTTGGGTTGACGATGAAATAGATATGCTGAAACCCCACATACTCTTCCTTGAAAAGAAAAATTATAAAGTAACTACTGCTAATAATGGGCAAGATGCCATAGATCTTTTTAAAGAGGAAAATTTTGATATTGTATTCCTTGATGAGAATATGCCGGGACTTAGCGGGCTGGAAACATTATCGGAAATAAAAGAGCTGAAATCATCTGTTCCGGTAATTATGATTACCAAAAGTGAGGAAGAGTACATAATGGAAGAGGCTATTGGTTCTAAAATAGCCGACTACCTTATAAAACCTGTAAACCCGAACCAAATATTACTGAGTCTTAAAAAGAATTTAGACAACTCGCGGTTGGTATCGGAAAAAACAACGCTTGATTACCAAAAAGAGTTCCGAAAAATAGCTATGGATATGGCTATGGTAAACAGTTGGGAAGACTGGATAGATATGTATAAACGACTGGTGTTTTGGGAGATGGAGCTCGAAACGATTGAAGACCAGAGTATGGTAGAGATATTGGAATCGCAGAAACATGAAGCCAACTCACAATTTGGTAAATTTATAGAGCGAAACTATGCCGACTGGTATAAACCCAATGCTGATAAACCTATACTGTCGCATAACCTTTTCCGCGAACTGGTAGTGCCTGAAATTGTAAAAAAACAACCTATACTTTTTGTAGTTATAGATAACCTGAGGTATGACCAGTGGAAAGCTTTTCAGAGCGTGGTAGCCAACCACTATAAACTGGAAAAAGAATCAGCCTACTACTCTATTTTACCTACGGCTACACAATATGCACGTAATGCAATATTCTCCGGGCTTACGCCTTTAGAGATGGAGAAAAAGCTGCCTCAATATTGGAAAAATGATGTTGAAGATGGTGGCAAAAACCTGTATGAAGCCGAGTTTCTTACAGAGCATTTAAAACGACTTGGGCTTAATATAAAACAGGAATATTACAAAATAACCAACTTTAAAGATGGTAAAAAGCTGGTAGATAACTTTAAAGGGCTTAAAGATAACGACCTCACTACAGTAGTATATAACTTTGTAGATATGCTGTCGCACGCCAAAACCGAAATGGAAGTAGTAAAAGAGCTTGCCAGTAACGATAAGGCATACCGCTCGCTTACACTAAGCTGGTTTAAAAACTCCCCATTACTCGAAATGATACAACAGGCACAGCTAATGGGCTTTAAACTGATACTTACTACCGATCATGGTACTATAAATGTAAAAAATCCGAGCAAAGTAATTGGCGACAGGAATACGAGCCTTAACCTGCGTTATAAAACAGGACGCAGCCTGACTTTTGAAGATAAAGACGTATATCATATAAAAGACCCTAAGAGTGTGCAACTGCCTACTATAAACATGAGCAGCTCTTATATATTTGCAAAAAATGATTTGTTTCTGGCTTATGTAAACAATTTTAATCATTACGTAAGTTATTACAGGAATACGTACCAACATGGCGGTATATCGCTGGAAGAAATGATTATTCCGTTTTTAGTATTTAATCCAAAATAACAGGCTCATAATATATGGAAATCACTTTCTCTTTAGAGGAAATAGATGATGCGGCAAATCAAATGCTTGCAAATGGATTGAAAAAAATAGTTGTTTTTCACGCGCCTATGGGTGCAGGCAAAACCACACTTATTAAAGCCATTGCCCGGCAAATGGGGGTTACCGGCATTACCTCCAGTCCTACATTCTCATTAGTAAATGAATATGAAACAGCAGAAGGTAATCCGCTATACCACTTTGATTTGTACAGGCTTAATAGTGAAGAAGAGGCTTATGATATGGGTATAGATGAGTATTTTTATTCCGGTAATATGTGCCTGATAGAGTGGCCTGAAAAAACTCCGAACCTTATACCGTTAGACCACTCCTCTATTACGATTAAACAATTAGCCGATGGCAGACGTCATGTAGTTTTGAAATAATTTTTGCATCCATTTTATTTTTGTAAATTAGAGCCAATTATCACGTATAGTCATGTCATTAACACCCTTTACCAAACAACAATTACTCCCTCAGGAAGAGAAGCTTGAAGTGAGCAGACAGCGGAGCGATCTTTTTATTGGTATCCCAAAGGAAACATCATATCAGGAAAGAAGAATTTGCTTAACGCCCGATGCCGTAAACTCATTAACAGCACACGGACACAGGGTAATGATAGAATGCGGAGCCGGTGAAAGCTCCAGCTATACTGATAAAGAGTACAGTGATGCCGGTGCAGAAATAACTATGGATACTAAAAAAGTATTTAGTTGCCCTGTTTTGCTAAAGGTAGAACCGCCTACAGAAAAGGAGATTGAAATGATAAAGCAGGAAACACTGCTTATCTCTGCAATACAATTAAAAACACAAAAGAAAGAGTATTTTGAGGCACTTGCCGCCAAAAAAATAACGGCAATGGCTTTTGAATTCATAAAAGATGAAGATGGCTCCTACCCTGCTGTAAAATTACTCAGCGAAATTGCGGGCACGGCATCAGTGCTTATTGCTGCCGAATTGATGATAAATCAAAAAATAGGAAAAGGACTGCTTTTTGGTAATATAACAGGTGTACCTCCTACCGAAGTTGTAATTATTGGTGCAGGCACAGTAGCCGAATTTGCAGCCAGAACAGCCATAGGGCTTGGGGCTAACGTAAAAGTTTTTGACAATTCGATCACTAAATTGCGTCGCCTTCAAAATAATTTAAACCAACGCATATTTACCTCTACCATACAGGAAAAATCATTACTGAAAGCGCTTATGCGTTGCGATGTTGCTATCGGGGCAATGCGAGGCAAAAACCGCACGCCTATTGTTGTGAGCGAAACAATGGTAGAACACATGAAAAAAGGAGCCGTAATTATGGATGTATCGATAGATACGGGGGGCTGTTTTGAAACTTCCGAGATAACCACACATGAAAGACCCACTTTTATCAAAAATAATGTAATACATTATTGTGTGCCCAATATCCCTTCGCGTTATTCAAAAACGGCATCAATGTCAATCAGTAATATAATAAGTCCGTTTTTATTACAAATGGCTGAAAATGGAGGTTTGGAAAGCTCTATACGCTGTAACAGCGGTTTTAAAAACGGGATTTATTTTTACCACGGATTACTTACTAATAGGTCTATTGCTGATTGGTTTTCGCTTTCATATACGGATATCAACTTGATTATATTATAAGAGAAATATTATGATAAAAAAATATTCCGTCATAATTCTGGCTTTAGTTACTTTATCTTGCGGGAGTCATACCTCCACAATAGTAGACACTTGGCATGAATCTCCCTCAAGTACCACTACCAAAATAAAAGTTACTTCTGATCTATCTGCTGATGATTTAAAAAGAGAATATATAAATAGATTAGTAAGAATGGGATTTGATATTGATACTGAAAACAGAGTAACTGGTAATAACCATATGGAAACTACAATGAGGTATCATGAGAATTATTACGTACGCTTTTTTATTGATTTTACCGATAACATAGCTGTTATTCATGGCGAAGCAGGGAATACAGGTCTTAACGGAATTGGGCAAGAACCGGCAGAACATAACATTAATTGGAAATCGGTTACCTATGAAGGACGCGGTTGGGAGTTAATGAGTATTGTTGCCGGCATGAGTAATATTAAAATAGAATATAATAAATAACTTTTCCCCTCTCGCTTAATCTATTTTTTTTGGAAAATTCAATTATACTAATAATCGTCGGGCTGCTAATAGGAACAATAGGAACATTGATAGGCGCCGGTGGTGGTTTTATACTTGTGCCGCTTTTACTTATTTTTTATCCTGAATTTAGCCCCGAGGTAATTACTGCTATATCTATGGCGGTGGTTTCTGTTAATGCAATATCCGGTACTTTTGCCTATGCCCGTTCGGGACGTGTGGACTATAAGGCAGGAATAACATTTGCCGTTTTTACCATACCCGGCTCTGTATTAGGAGTATATACGGTACAATACATCCCACAAAAACTTTTCAATATCATATTTGGTATATTACTGATATTACTTTCGGCTTATCTGTTTTATAAAAATAAAAATACTGTAGCTACAGTAACAAAGCCTGTAATTAGAAAAGGTTACAAACAGCGTTTAATTACCGACAAAAAAGGAATACTGTATGCTTATAGTTACAACAGTAAGCTTGGTAATATTATAAGTATTATTGTAGGATATATATCGCCACTGTTAGGCATTGGCGGAGGTATAATACACGTGCCCGCAATGGTAAATATACTAAAATTTCCTGTGCATATTGCTACGGCAACATCACACTTTATACTGGCTGTTATGACTACCGTTAGTGTATTAATACATGCTTTTAACGGCACTTATGATAATCCTGCTACTGTAAAAATGATATTGCTGATAGCTTTAGGCGTAGTGCCCGGCGCTCAAGTTGGGGCGTTACTGTCACATAAAGTAAAAAGCTCTTTAATAATTAAATCGCTTGCAGTATGTCTTATAATAGTAGGGATACGAATATTACTGAAAAGTTTATAGCCTAACTTCGTTTTCTTTAGCTACACAATACGCTAATTTTTTTAGCATCTACACAGTTGCAAACTTATACTTAATTTTCTTTGATAACTGCATCGCCGGCAGGGATAATTTCGCCTGAATCTGTTTCTTCCGCTTCCGATTCTTTAGGTTCTTTTTTACTTGAAATAGTCCCCATCATCATTATTAAAGAAGTAAATATAATTACCTGGATAATCAGTGATCTATTCATAAACGGCAGCCTATTTTCGGGTATGATGGACAGGAATAACAAAATAGTTATCAGGCCTCTTGGCGCAATAAACAATAGAGGTATAAGTCTTGTGCGTGCCAGCTTCAAAGCAATTATTCTTATAAAATAAATACCTGCCGTAATGGCTGCCGAATATAACACAACATCGGCATTAAGCACTTCTTTTAATTCTATTAAATAACCGAATAGAAGGAAAAACAAGGCACGAACAAGAAAAGTAGCTTCAATAGTTATTTCTCTGAATTTATGCACCTCTCGCCTTAATACTTTTGGTTTTAATTTTTGTATCCACGAAATGTGCCTGATTTCATTAAGATTATTAAGGAATAACCCGAAAACCAAAATAAATACAAGTGAAGGGAGGTGAAATTCTTTTGATATCTCATAAATAAGTATCACAAGAAATATAATCGGTACAAATTTTATTTGATGTTCCAGCCTGCTCAGCATGAAAGAAAGCATACCCGTAGCAATAAACGAAATTACTATAATAATAAGAAGCTGAACGAAGAAAGAGCCAAATGCCATGAAACCAAAGCTTTCGTGCATGGTAACAAAATTAAATAATATTACCCCTATAATATCTGAAATACTACTCTCGTAAATAACGAACTCTCTGTCAGATTTCATAAAACTGCGCACGCTGGGTATTGCTACGGAGCTGCTGATAATAGCAAGAGGTATGGCATTAATAAGACATATTTTAAAATCGATACCTGTAATGTAGTTAAAAGCAAAAGCCAGTATTAATGCAAGAATAATAAGAGGAACAAACCCTATAATAACCGACCGCTTTATCACGGGAATTTTATCTTTAGTGAGTTCAAGCTCCAAAGCGCCTTCCAAAACTATTAATATTAACCCCACGCTACCCAATATAGGCAATACGCTTTCCAGATTTACTAAGGTTATACCGAAAAAATTACATAGCTGTCGCACCAGGAAACCAAGGGCAAGCAATAAAAGTACAGAAGGTATTTTAGTCTTCGAGGAGGTTAAATCAAAAATGTAAGCCAATAGTACAAGTAAACAAAGTACTAAGATAATGCCTGCCGTCATAATGTTATCTTTTAAATGACTAATTTATACTTTTATCTCTTTAAATTACAATAAACTCTTACCTTTTTGTAATTTAATTAGTGTAAAAATACACTTTATGTTGTTTCTTTTTCAGTATAGAAAAAATTAAGGATATACCCCTTTATCAAACCTTAACCCTTCCACTCTATTATACAGCACTTTAACTTACTTTTTAAATTTCATATATTTTCAGTTACTGATATTTTGGTATTATCTGCTGTATCACATAAATCATTTTACAATTCGCTATCTTTGCAGAAAATATAGTTAAATGACCACTTTTCAAGATTTCGACCTGCCCAAATCATTACAAAAAGCATTAGACGAAATGGGATTCATTACCCCTACGCCTATTCAGGAACGTGCTATGCCTGTAATACTTTCAGGTCGCGATATGATGGGTATTGCGCAAACAGGTACAGGTAAAACATTTGCCTACTTACTTCCTATATTAAAGCAATGGAAGTTTGCAAAGACAGAAACCCCTCGTGTGGTAATTATAGTACCAACGCGTGAGCTTGTGGTGCAGGTGGCCGAAGAGGTTGAAAAACTAACGGTATACATGTCGGTACGCACGCTGGGTATATACGGAGGTGTAAATATAAATACCCAAAAAACAAAAGTATATGAGGGTGTAGATATACTTGTTGCCACTCCGGGAAGACTTATGGATCTTGCTCTTGATAATGTGGTACGCTTTGATGCCCTGCAAAAACTGGTTATTGATGAATTTGACGAAATACTTAACCTTGGGTTTCGTTTCCAGATAACATCAATACTCTCGATGATGAGGCAAAAAAGGCAAAACATTCTATTTTCGGCAACAATGACTGATGATGTTGATGAAATGCTGAATGATTTTTTTGATTTTCCGGAAGAAGTTTCACTGGCAACATCGGGTACTCCCCTCGAAAAAATACAGCAGTTAGGCTATCATGTACCTAACTTTCTTACTAAAATAAACCTGTTAAAGCAATTATTACAAGAAGATGGTTACGACCGTGTACTGGTTTTTGTAAACAACAAGCGTACTGCCGATTTGGTCATGGAGAGTCTTGAAGAAGATTTCCCGGAACAATTTGGAGTGATACATTCAAACAAGTCGCAAAATTACCGTCTTAATACTATGGCTTCTTTTCAGCAGGGAGCACTTAAAGGTATAGTAACTACGGATGTTATGGCGCGCGGACTTGATATTACAGATGTTACCCATGTAATAAACATGGAATTTCCCGAAGTGCCGGAGCAATACATTCACCGTATAGGGCGAACAGGACGTGCTGATAAAGACGGTATAGCCATAAGCCTGATAAGCCCCAAAGAGCAGGAACAGCAAATAGAAGCTGAAATGCTGATGAATAAGGAACTGGAGCTACTACCCGTTCCTGAAAGTGTTGAAATAGCCGAGCGTTTGCTTGATTTTGAGAAAGAAAAGCAGAAAGTAAAATTATTACTGAAACGCCCTAAGCAAGACGGTGGTGAAGCTTTCCACGATAAGAAAGATAAGAACAAGAAAGTAAACCTTGGCGGTCCCGGTAAAACCAAACCCCGCAAAACCAAACCCCGTAACAGAGGGGTTGAAAAAACAAGAGCTGCAAAACGAAAAAAAGGTAAATAAAATTGTTATTTGCTATCTGTAAATACTAAACAAACAGGCTGGCATACCTCTACCCTGTTACCGGTATCACTAAGCATTCCTGTAGTTTTATCTCGTTTAAATATTACTATGTTATTACTTTTTTGGTTTGCCACCAGTACAAAATTTTCATCGGGGTCAATAGCAAAATTACGTGGCGCAACACCTCCTGTAGGCAGTTGTTGTACCTTACTTAACTTCCCGTTGGCATGTACCTGAAAAACCGTTATACTGTTTACCTCTCCCCTGTTGGTAGCATATAAAAATTTACCGTCTTTAGTAATATGAATATCGGCAGCACTATTTTGTGCGTCTGTATCTTGAGGTGCTACACTAATTTCCTGTATGGTTTCCATCTTAGCATCGTTGTAATAAAATACAGTAAGCGTAGCATCAAGCTCTTGCAAAAGATATACGAATACCCCGTTAGGGTTAAATACAAAATGTCTTGGTCCGCTCCCTGCTTTTATATCTTTCACTTCTTTTAGTACAAGTGTTTCTTTATCTCCTTTAGGGTTATAATTGTAAACATACATTTTGTCAGCACCCAAATCGGTCGCAATTACATACTTGTTATCAGGCGAAAACTGCACCATATGTATGTGCGGGCTTTTTTGCTGTGGCGCTATACTGCTACCTTTATGCTTAATAACCTGCTTAGGGTTAGCAAGACTTCCGTCACCTTTTTTTCCAAAAACAGTTATAGCACCATCACTGTAATTAGCCACTACTACATTAGTATCATCAGTAATAATATGGCAAGGATCTATACCTTCAGCATCTTTTTTATTAATAAGCTCTATTTTATCATTGCTCTGAATGTATTTAAAAGAGCTTATAGTGCTTTTAGTTCCGTTTTCATTTACACTGTATATATACTTCCTATCAGTCGATACCGTAAGAAAACTGGGGTTAATAACTCCTTTTGAACTTCCTTTCAGTTTCACTCCGCCATCTGTAGCATTATAATCATATATATACATTCCTTCGCTTTCGCATTCGTTAGTATAAGTACCTACAATAAGTTTATAATTGCTCTGCGCATTTGCGGTAATTATTGAAAACAAAATAAGTAATCGGTATAGTTTCATCATAAATAGTTTAAAGTAAAAACAAAAATAGGAATTAAAAGCGCATTTAAAATTTAAGCCTGTTAATAACTTCACGCATTAGAATAAAAATTAGTATTTTTGACAAACTTTGAAAGCGAATGCAGTTTAAACATCCGGAAATTCTATACTTTCTTTTCCTGCTGGTAATCCCCATTCTGGTACATCTATTTCAATTACGCCGTTTCCAAAAGCAGTACTTTACCAATGTACGTTTTTTGAAAGAACTGAGCATGCAAACCCGTAAAAGTTCGGTCATAAAAAAATGGCTGTTGCTCATTACCCGTCTTTTATTACTGGCATTGCTTATTACCGCTTTTGCACAGCCTTATTTCAATGCTCAGGACAGTGAAAATACAGGTAACGAAATGGTTATACTGCTGGACAACTCGTTCTCTATGCAGGCAAAGGGCAGTAAAGGCGAGTTATTGAAACGGGCAGTACAGGATATATTGGAAAACACGCCCGAAAACCAACAGTTTTCATTACTTACCAATACAGGAGCTTTTTGGGATACCGATACAAAATCGATACAGAAAGAGTTACAGAATATACATTATACCGATGTTCCCTTTCGTCCTGATTTTTTGCTTACTAAAGCAGCCGCAAAAAAGCCCGGTACAGGTAAGGATATAATTATTATTACCGATGCCGTAAACCTTGATAGTAAAGATATTAATACATTTAAAACTAACAACTTTGTATATAGCATTATTCCCGAAGCAGAGAATAAAAACAATGTAGCTATAGATAGTGTATATATCGCACAAGCACTGGATAATTTTTATGAAATTAAAATAGACATGCAGGCTTACGGCACTATTGAAAATGAAGTACCAATAGCGCTGTATAACGGTAAAAACCTAACGGCAAAAACAGTCGTAAAGTTCGATACCCAAAAACAATCTGCTGCATTTACCATCCCAAAGGCTGATTTTCATGGATATGTATCGGTAACCGACAATAGCCTGGCTTATGATAATACCTACTATTTCAGTATATCGAAACCTGAGAAATCCAATGTAATTGCCATAGGCGATACTGATAAAAATAAATTCCTGTCAAGGATATATACTCCTGATGATTTTAATTTTACAGCATCTGAATTAAGAACACTGGATTATAATACACTGGAAAAACAAGATGCTATAATAGTAAACGAGCTTCAAGATATACCTCAAGCACTGATTACTACCCTAAAATCATTTTATGATAAAGGTGGTAATGTAGTGGTTATACCCGCTCCTGACAGTAACCCGAAAAACCTTAACGGGTTGCTTACTAATTTTGGCAATACTATATATAGCGCTCAAAATACTACAGAAAGACAGATAACTCAAATAGCGTTTAACCATCCGTTGTACCGCACTGTTTTTGAAAAGAAAACCAACAATTTTCAGTACCCAAAAGTTAATAGCGGCTATACCCTTTCGGGTAATGCTTTACCCGTACTTACGTATGATGACGGAACGCCATTTGTGGCATCACTCACTAATAGTTTGGGTAATGCTTATGTATTTGCTGCACCTATTAATGCATCAAACAGTAATTTCCAGAACTCTCCGCTTATTGTGCCTACCTTCTACAATATGGCACAAAACAGCAGTAAAACAGGCATAAGTGCCATAACCATAGGCACGAGTGAAAGCCTTATACTCGATGCATTGCTTACTAAAGATGAAGTAGTTACTGTGCGTAATGATGTTACTGATTTTATACCCATGCAGCAGGTACTGAGCAGTAAAGTAAAACTCTCTTTTGGCGATTATCCTGAAGAAGCAGGTAACTATGCTGTTTATAAAAGTAGTGAAAACCTAAAAAACATAAGCTTTAACTATGCCCGCAGCGAAAGTAATTTAGCCTTGCAAAATAAAGCAATACTCGATAATTTTACGATAACTAAATCAGTCACTACAGTATATGACGATATACAGTCCGAAAGAACTGCTGATGAGCTGTGGAAATGGTTTGTTATAGGTACACTCCTCTTTTTATTATTGGAACTCTTTATTCAAAAATTTGTAAAATAAAATGAACCTACTATTTAAAAATGCCACTATAATAGATGAACACAGCCAATACAACAACAAAACAGTTGATGTAAAGGTTGAAGCCGGCATTATAACACAAATAGGACACAATAGTATTACCGAACCGCATATGGAAGTTATTGAACTGGAAAACCTTCATATTTCACGCGGTTGGTTTGACAGTTCAGTAAGTTTTGGCGAACCCGGATATGAAGACAGGGAAACACTTGCTAATGGTTTAAATACAGCAGCCTTAAGCGGGTTTACCAATGTTGCAGTACAACCCAACGGTAACCCCATAGCCGATACTCAGGCAGATATTCATTTCATTTCAGGAAAGGCGGCAAATACAGCAACATCAGTACATCCCATAGGTGCACTAACCAAAGGCAGCGTAGGAAATGATATAGCCGAACTGTTTGATATGAAAAATGCAGGTGCGGTAGCTTTTGGCGATTATAATAAAGCTGTTGCGGATGCCAATATTCTAAAAATAGCACTGCAATATGTACAGGATTTTGACGGTTTGGTAATTGCTTATGCACAGGATGATAAAATAAAAGGAAAAGGAGTTGTACATGAAGGTACAGTAAGTACAAGGCTGGGATTGAAAGGCATTCCTGCACTTGCCGAAGAACTGCAAATAGCCCGCAACTTATTTTTACTGGAATATACGGGTGGTAAAATGCATATACCTACTATATCTACAGCCAAATCGGTACAACTCATTAAGGAAGCTAAAGTAAAAGGACTTAATGTAACGTGTAGTGTAGCTGTACACCATTTAGTACTGACTGATGCGGTATTGACTGATTTTGATACATGCTATAAGATAACTCCTCCTCTGCGCCCTGAAGCTGACAGACAGGCACTCATAGCAGGCGTACTTGATGGTACAATCGACATCATTACATCAGACCATAACCCTATTGATATTGAGAATAAAAAAATGGAGTTCGACCTTGCGAAAGATGGGACTATAGGATTAGAAAGTGCTTTTGGGGCATTACTTACCGTATTACCCTTAGAAACAGTTATTAAAAAACTTACAGCAGGTAAAAAGCTATTTGGGATAGAAGATCATGTTATAGCCGAAGGCAAACCCGCATCGTTTACATTGTTTAACCCTGATGTGAAATATACTTTTGGGAAGCAGAATATACTTTCTAAATCTAAAAACTCGGCATTTTTAGGTATGGAATTACAGGGCAAAGCATACGGTACCTGTAATAACGGAAAATTGATGCTGAAAAAATAATATTATGAGAAAGCTACTCAAACTATTAATAATTTCTCTGATTGCTGTTTCCTGTAACAAAGCAAAAGATACTGTAAATAAAGGAGGTGAAGCCGTTGGCGAAACCGCAACAGAATTTATTAATGGCATTAGCGAAGGGGTAGATAATACTATTGACAGCAAAATTGTAATTTCAGACGAATTAAAAAATAAAGGTATAAGCATCGGTAAATATTATCTTAAAAAAGATGACTCGGGTAATAATAATATATTGGTAATTTATATAATTACAGAAAACGATTTTAACGGAGCTCTTACTTTTAAGGTATTTGATAAAAGAGATGCAGAGTACGGCAGACAAAAAATTGAAGTGAGCGGTAAGGCTGGTGAAGCTTCTTATTATGATGTTGTATTTGACTCAAGAACTGATATAGAATCAAAAAGCACTATAAAAATTAACTGATATGAATACCGTTGAAGAAGGAAAAACTATGGCAATAGTTAGCTACATAACTATATTTGGTACTATTATAGCAATGGTAATGAACAGCGAAAAGAAAAATTATTTTACATCTTTCCATATACGTCAGGCATTGGGGGTTATCCTTACTTTTTTCATTTTAGGATATCCGGTAGGATTATTTGATAGTTGGATGGTTTCCTCTGCTTTTTACATTTTTTTCTTTATATTATGGATATACGGATTTTTAGGTGCAGTACAAGGGCAAATGAATCTTATTCCTGTACTTGGACCTTTCTTCCAAAAAACATTTAAAAGTTTATAATGCAACAAAATTTATCACTATACCACGTAGTACGAGAACCAAAAGTAAAAACCGAGAAAAGCCCTTTATTACTGCTGCTTCATGGTTATGGCAGTAATGAGGAAGACCTATTTTCGTTTGCACCGCAGTTACCCGATGAGTATTTTATAGTTTCGGCAAGAGCGCCTTATGCCCTGCCGCCTTATGGTAATGCTTGGTATGCAATTAATTTTGATGCCGGTATGAATAAATTTTCTGATAATGAACAGGCAATACAATCGCGTGACCTTATTGCAAAATTTATTGATGAGCTTATAGCTACTTACCCAATAGATAAAGATAATATTACCCTGATAGGCTTTAGCCAAGGCAGTATATTAAGCTATGCCGTAGCATTTACTTATCCTGAAAAAATAAAAAGTGTTGTTGCTCTTAGCGGTTACGTTAATGAGGATATTATAACCGAGACTATTGAAAAAGAAGAAGTAGATAAACTACGTTTTTTTATATCACACGGCAGTGTAGATCAAGTTATTCCTGTAGAGTGGGCACGCAAAGCTCCGGAGTTTGTTAAAAGTTTTGGTATCGAAGCAGAATATCAGGAGTATCCTGTAGGTCATGGCGTAACGCCGCAAAATTTTTATGATATGCTTGCGTGGCTAAATAAACAGTAAAATTGTATACTGAATACTGCGACTTGAATATTACTGTTCCTGTATGTCGCTCCCTGTTATTTGTTGCTCTTCTATAGCAGCTCCTGCATACTGTGGTTCGCCATTTTTTAAGAGAGAGTAACCATTATTAAGCTGTAATAACCATACATTATTTTTATATGGGCTTCCCTCCTTTTCACGTTCCAGTAGTATAGCAGCAGTTTCGTTAGGCAAATAAAGTTCGGCTCTGTTACCCTTTTCTTCAAAAATAACAAAAGCACTTTTAGATATACCCTCACTTTTCAGTTCGGCAACAATATTAAGGCGGTAACCTTCTTCAAAAACGCGTATGCATTGATTTTTTATAGATGACCAGCGGTATCCTGCAGATGTGACACAACCATTGGCATCTTTATCAGTACCTAATATTACCCTTTTGTCGCCTTTCTCCACGGTTTCTTTATTTTCGGTATCTTTAAGTATATGCTCGCACGAAACGAGAAAAAAGAGCATTACTGCCAGTGGAAACAGCTTTTTCATATCGGTAAAAATTGAATTTTAAATGTACAAAAAATATTAATACATGCTGTTTACGTGCAGTAGTGCTTCCATAGTTTCATAAGTAATATCGCCGTTATCTTCTACAAAATACTTAATAAGCACCTCACCCCACAACTTACCATTGGTAAAATCAGCAATAATCCAACGATTATTTATGACTTTTATTTTATTAATCTTATAGGGGTTGTCATCTAATGACGGATATTGTATGAGCGGGTTTCCTTCAGGGTTTTTATTTTTTTCATAAATACCGTCCCTAACCTTTATCTCCAAAGCATCAGCATCTTGTCCTCTAAAGTAATTACGGGCATTTAAATTTTGCGATAAAGAAAAATAATCAGCTCTTTGTAAATAATCAGTCGTTACTGCCAGGCTGTCTTTTAATGATGTTACTCTTACATTGAGATTATCAACCTTTTCCGCATCATGTTTTTGTTTGTTAGTAAAATATACATAGGTAAAAACATTTATCAATACTGAAAAAATAAACAGGTATAACAAGATATTCTTTTTCATAATTATATTAAATAGTTATTTGTAAATTATCATAAGCTAAAAACACATTTTCAGGCAATTGTTGCTGCACTGCTTCATGAAACCCCATATGCTGACTGATGTGTGTGAGGTAAGCCCTTTCGGGCTGTATTTTTTTAATAAAATCAAGAGCTTCTTCAAGGTTAAAATGGGTGGGATGCGAGGCTATCCTGAGTGCGCTGACTACCATAACTTTAACTCCTTTTATTTTTGCAATTTCTTCATCCGCAATAGTCTTAACATCAGTAAGATAAGCAAAGTCCTCTATCCTGTAGCCAAATACCTCCAGGCTGCCGTGCAGTGCCATAAACGGGTATGCTGTTTTATTACCCACAGTAAAAGGCTTATTATTTTTAACCTCTATGGCGTGTACTGATGGCGCTCCGGGATATTTATCTTCTTCTTCAAAAATATAATCGAAACGTCGTTTCAGGCTTTCTATTACTCTCTTGTGTCCATAAATTGGTATATCACCCTGTTTAAAGAAAAAAGGTCTTATATCATCCAACCCTGCTGTATGGTCGGCATGCTCGTGTGTAAACAGTATCCCATCTACCTGCGGGCATTTTGATACTAACATTTGTTGCCTGAAATCGGGTCCGCAATCTATAACGTAAGAATAATTCTCCCAGTGTATCCATACAGAAACACGAAGGCGTTTATCCCTTGGGTCATCGCTCAGGCATACCGGATGGTCTGAACCTATAACCGGTATGCCTTGAGATGTTCCTGTTCCTAAAAACCAAACTTTCAAAATTGTTTATTTTTTACAAAAATAACATTATTTGTTTTATTAAACTGGCTGAATTTTTAACTTTGCAATATATCAGTCACCGCTATGAAATTAACCGAACAAGACATAACCCTAAAGGGGGATAAAATTATAGAACATGTTCCTTCCACTAAAGATAAAGCGCTACGTATAAATCTTAATGAAAATGTTTACGGTACTTTTTCCGAAATAGGGGCAGGACAGGAAACTGTACGTCATTTTTTCAGAGCAGGAGGCTCGTCCGGCACAATAGCCAAAGCTATGTCGGCATACGATAAAGATTTTAGTGATGCCATATATGGCGTGGAAGATGATGGCAGGTATGTAACTGAGAGTCGCCTTAAAAAAATGCTTACCCATGAGGTACGCATTATAGAAAACAGACTGAAAAGGGATAAACACCCCAGCAAAATGTTTTTTAGCTATGCCAATACTGTAGCAACTATCGACTTTGCCAAACAGTTTAAAGGTCATGGCTGGGTAGGTATAAAATATCAGGTAGAGCCTGATGAGGATTATAACGAAATAACGCTGCACATACGATTTAAAGAAAATGATGCCCGACTGCAACAGGAAACGCTGGGCATACTTGGGGTAAATCTTATTTATGGAGCTTTTTACAAATATAACGATCCTAAAAAATTACTGCGTTACTTATACGACAATTTAGATAAAGACCAGCTCGAAATAGATACTATCAACTTTTCAGGACCTCGCTTTGCCAATGTAGATAACCGACTGATGAGTCTTCAATTGGTTAAAAACGGAATGACTGATGCGGTAATGTTTAATCCTGACGGTAATAATGTTTTGCCTGCTGCTATTTTATATAAAAAAAATATACTCGCACTTAGAGGTAGTTTCCGTCCCGTTACCAAAGTAAACATTGACATGCTCCAAAAATCGCACGAAATGTTTTTGGAAGAAAACAGGGTGGATAAAGAAAAAACACTGGTGGTTTTTGAAATTACCCTTTCCAACCTTCGCTCTGAAGGTGAAATAGATGAAAGAGATTTTATGGACAGAGCCGAGTTACTTTGTTCTCTCGGACAAACAGTTATGATATCTAACTTTCAGGAATACTATAAGGTTGTCGAATATTTTTCAAGTTATACAAAAGCCCGGATGGGGCTTGCTATGGGGGTAAATAACCTTATAGACATATTTGACGAAAAATATTACCGACACCTAAGCGGAGGAATACTGGAAGCTTTTGGTAAACTGTTTTACCGAGATCTTAAAGTATTTTTATACCCGATGGAAGATGAAGACGGAACTATTATAACCTCTGAAAATCTTAAAGTACACCCACGAATGAAAGAGTTGTATAAATTCTTTAAGTTTAATGGTAAAGTAATCGATATTCCGGGTGTGGAAGAAGGTCACCTTAAAATATTTTCACGCGAAGTACTTAAAATGATAAGTAAAGGACAAACAGGTTGGGAAGATATGCTGCCTGCCGGTATTGCCGAGCTTATTAAAAAAAATCACTTATTTGGGTATGATCCCAATAAGGTATTAGCTGAACAGAAATAATATACAAATTCGATTTTTTTTTGTTTTTAAAATAATTTTAACAGACGTCAAATTGTTTGAAAAATTTATTTTATATAAGTTTGTTATATTCAACAAATTAATTATAAACAAAATGAAAAAAATAAGATTGTTTATTATCGGTTTTCTAAGTACAACTCTACTAATTGTATCCTGCTCAAAAGATGAAAATTATGTATCAGAAACTAACAACAGTAACTTAAAAGAGAAGCTACAAATTTTTGAATCTCAATTGAAGAGCGAAAATACTTTAATATTTGAATTAAAGTCAAATACTGACTCGATAGTATTTAATGAAGATTATATTAGGAATTCAAAGAACAATTACGATTATGAAGGCGAATCAATATTAGCTGTTCATAAAGATATTGATAACTATGTAGAACAAATCATTACTGATTCCACTGCAACTTATGAGAATGATTTGAAGCCATACATAGATGGGAAAATTCAAACATTAAAACCTATCGATGTAAATAATTTTAATTCTGATGAAACTGCATTATTAGATAGCTTTAAGCTAAATTTTGTTCCTTCAGTAGATTATGTCATAGCTTATGAAAATTTCGTATTTGATAATTTTCCAGACCAAACGAAAGTGAGTGAATTTCTTATTACAATATCTAGAATTAAATTCCAAATTTTTATACACAATGCTGATATTAATCACAATCATGAAGAAGGTGAAGGTAGAACACTTTCAGCTTGGGAAAACTGTGTTGTTGCGTGTATGAGAAATGAATATGAGGACTATAATGTAGTAGATTGGGTTCAGTTTGCTCTCAATCCTGGAGCGGATGTTTTATGGACTGCTGCATCTTGTGGTTGGGATTGTAGAAGACGAGGATATTACGGAGAATAAAAATATATTAAAAATTTTTAAGTTATGGATACAGTTTTTTTTGAAAGAAATAAATATTTAATCCTACCCATATTGATTTCCATTCTATCATTACTGGTGTTTTTGTATATAGAACATATCGTGTATAATTGGGTGGGTATATTGACATTTATTGTATTGGTTATGTTATCTTTTTATTATGTGCCATTTCAGGTACTTAAAAATGACGATACTGAATTATCAAAAGGGATTGTTATTATATCTAATCTGATTAAGGGTGTATCATGTGGTTATATCGCTTTGTTAGTATTTACTTATAATAATACAATAGGTTTAATAGGGAGTATAATTATTATTGTAAGCCTTATTTTTTCATATTATATTTTGAGTTTAAAAAAGAGTAACTCTAAAAAATTATTTATATCTCATTTTATTATAGCTTTTTTCCTAACTGGCTTGGTGAAATTAATTAATTAAGCGACTTTTTTGTCAATAAAAAAGCAGTCAAATTGGCTGCTTTTTACATTCTAATATATTTTATCCATTTACTTTTCATAAAAATCATTATCAATACGTGTTTTTAACTTAAAAAAAGATATACTTTTATAAGTCATTACAAATACGACCTGCAAACGCGGGAGAGTACATTTAAAATTGTAATTATTTATAAATGAAAATAATTATTAAATTCATAGTTATCTTATCAATAGGTATAAGTTTAACAGGTTGCAGGAGTATGCAATCACCAAACAAAACGGATACCGACCAAGATGGTATAGCCGATATATATGACGAGTGCCCTAATGATGCGGGGACGCCAAGTTTAGGCGGATGCCCTGATACGGATAATGACGGAATAGCTGATAAAGATGACAAATGCCCTTTTGCAGCAGGAATATTTGAACTGTCAGGCTGCCCGGATCGTGACGGAGATGGTGTTCCTGATGATGAAGACGATTGTCCCGACGTTGCCGGTCCTAAAGAAAACAAGGGTTGCCCGTGGGCAGACAGTGATGGGGATGGTGTGCTAGACAAAGATGACAGATGCCCTGATGTGCCGGGTACGAGTGCTAATTCAGGCTGCCCCGAAGTAGGAGAACCTATAATCAGACCTAAATTTCCACAATTTCCTACGCAACCACCCCGACCTTCTGATGTGGAAAAGGTGTCTGGAAATTATTTTAACGAAGCGCAAACATTAGGTAACGTCAACGAAATCATTGGAGAAGCATTAGATACAAAAGGATATACGCGTAAAGGTTATTTTTATGTGAAAGATGGTTTTGCTATTGCCACACAACTTGAACAAACTGACAGGCAGGGAAAACCGCTGACAGGCGAAAACAGATGGACAAGAACTGTTTATAATGATGAAGGGTTTTCGTTATCGGAATATATAAGTGCTTTGTTAACTGCAAAGGCAGGTTATTACCGATTTATTGTATTTATAATTAATAAAGAGCCTTTATCGTTTTCGGATAGTAACGAAGCAACAACACAATGGGCGGATACTATTATGTATAAAGGCAGTACAGATTTGCCCGACACTATAAGCAATATGCTATATACACCACAGCATAAAATTACCGCGCTTATATACCAGTTTAAAAAACCGGAAAATGACGATGCAATAATGATAAAACCAACCCCAACACCAGGGCAACACTTAACCCTTTCCGGAATTAAAACAGCTTTACAACAATGAAAATACAATTTGAGACCGCCAAGAAAAGAATTGCAATACTATGGTTTATTGTTGCTGCAACCATATTTGCACTCATGTTTTTACAGACTATAAATGGTAAATTTGAAAATAAAGTAAGCGAAGCCTGGGGTTGGTTCTGCCAAAACCTTTTACCCACACTTTCGCTGATTATATCGGTATTTATTTTTGATAATGCAGCTAATAATGGTAATAGCCGAATGATAGATAAATTTCATTTTAATATTGCTTTCTTTATCTCTTTGTTTTATTTACTGGTAGTAACAAGCGTAGTGTTGGCACAGCCCTTTGCTAAAACTTCTACTATTGTGTGGTTACAGCAGTCAAATATTTACTTAGCCCCGTTACAAGGTATAGCAACAGGGGCTATAGGTATATTTTTTATAAAAAAAAGCAGTGACAGTCAAGCCGCCGACACATAATAAAAAAGCAGCCGTTTGGCTGCTTTTTTATTATCCTAATATCTGTTCGGCGTGTTCTTTCGTTTTTACCTTATCAATTACCTCATCAATAATACCCTCTTCATTTATAATAAACGTGGTACGATGAATACCATCAAACTCACGACCCATAAACTTTTTAGGTCCCCATACACCAAAAGCGTTAATAACGCTTTTATCTTCATCGGCAATTAACGGAAAAGGGAGACTATATTTATCTCTGAATTTTGCCTGTGCTTTTTGACTATCGGCACTCACACCTAGCAATTCATAATTATCAGCTTTAAAACGATCAAAGTTATCGCGCAGGTCGCACGCTTCGGCAGTACATCCGGGAGTATTAGCCTTCGGATAAAAAAACACTACCAGTTTTTTTCCTTTATAATCGGCAAGTTCATGTTTGTTTCCATCCTGGTCAATTCCTGAAAATTCAGGAGCTTTATCTCCTTTTTTTAATGTCGTCATAATAGTATATTTGTTTTTATAAAATTAATCAAAATGACTAAGGCAGAAAAGGTAACATTTGTTATAGATACGTTAAATGATATCTACCCTACCATACCCATACCTTTAGACCATAAAGACCCTTATACGCTGCTTATCGCGGTGCTTATGTCAGCACAAAGTACGGATGTTCGGGTAAATCAGATAACTCCCCTACTCTTTGCTAAAGCTGATAATCCCTACGACATGGTAAAATTATCTGTAGCAGAAATACGTGAAATAATAAAACCCGTAGGGTTGTCCCCCATGAAATCAAAAGGCATACACGGATTATCTGAAATTTTGATTGAAAAATATAATGGCGAAGTACCCGCAAGTTTTGAGGCTCTTGAATCGTTACCGGCTGTAGGTCATAAAACGGCAAGTGTAGTGATGAGCCAGGCATTTGGCATACCTGCCTTTCCTGTAGATACGCACATCCACAGATTGATGTACCGTTGGAATTTAAGTAATGGTAAAAATGTGGTACAGACTGAAAGAGATGCAAAACGGCTTTTTCCTGAGGAGTTATGGAATAAACTGCACTTACAAATTATATGGTACGGACGCGAATATTCGCCTGCGCGTGGCTGGAATTTAGACAAAGATATCATCACCCGAACCATCGGGCGAAAATCGATTTTAGAAGAGTATTATAAAAAAACCTCCCGTTAATCCGCAGGAGGTTTATACTTTAATTAGCAAAATTTTCGAACGTACCGTTACCTGTTTTTACTATTAATAATGCTTTAGAATAATTTAGTAAAAAATCGACCGTTTCTTTTTTAGGTAACATTTCGGGAGTTGCTAATTTTTTTTTAGAGTAAAGTTTTGCCATGTACAGAATGTTGTTTGTTTATTTTCTATACAACGCAAAGCAACTTCCTATTATTGCCTAATTGGTCAAAATAATATTATTTTTTTCTATTACTTTTCTCAAGTTCATCAATGCATAGCGCATTCTGCCCAATGCAGTATTGATACTAACGCCCGTAACATCGGCTATTTCTTTAAAGCTCATGTCCTGATACATACGCATTTGCAATACTTCTTTCTGGTCATCAGGGAGTTCTTCAATAAGTCTTTTTACATCATTTTCTACCTGGTCGGTAATAATCCTGCTTTCTATATTAGGACTGTTATCGCTCATGATGGAAAAGATAGAAAACTCTTCTGTTTCACGAAACATCGGCATTTTCTTGTTTCTCCTGAAATGATCCACAATCAGGTTGTGTGCTATACGCATAACCCAAGGCAAAAACTTACCTTCCTCGTTATAAGCATTACATTTCAGTGTTTTGATTACCTTAATAAAAGTATCCTGAAAGATATCATCTGCAATATCCCTGTCAGTAACTTTTGAATAGATAAAACCGTAAATTTTTGATTGGTGTCTTTTGATTAAACAGGCAAGCGCATTTTCGTCTCCGCCTATATAATTTTTAACCAAGACAGCGTCCGGGATTACAACATTAGCCATAGCAACAACTTTTTAGTTTTTTTTTGAATTTGGTTCTCGTTAAATAAGAAACTGCGTTCCTAAAAAGTAATTTTTTCTATAGGCTATGTTAATTTTGAATTAATTATATGCCAAATATAACATAAAACATTTGTTAAAAACAAGAAGAATTTTAAACTTTAACATTTAAACTGCAATAATTAATGTTAAAACCTGTCATTCCTTAAGTGGTTGCATGGATTATAATTGTTATAAACGCTCTCCTCTTTCGATCTTTTTCAATATTTTTACAATACGCTCCACTTTGGTTTCTTCTTTTTTAGCAGCATATATCCAATCAATAAAAGCTTTTTGCTCGCCATCGGTATAACCGCAAAAAGTTTCATAAGCATTAGGTTCATTTTGCAGGCACAGTTTTAATTCTTCAGGTAATTCTAAAGGAGTATCGTCCAAATAAAGTATGACGTGAATATAATCGCCTGCCTGCTTTTTTATCTTTTTGCGTATCTCTGCTTTAACAGGTAAAAATAGTTTGCCGTTGCCCATAGGCATCAGGTGGTAATTTTTTATTTCATAATCATCAATAGTACCCTTTACCCTAACCCATCCAAACGGCGCAGATTTATCAGGCTTTATTTCAGGTATCTGGGCATACGTCCACCCACCTTTACCGGGAAATTTCTCAAGGAGGTAGGTTTTGTTAGTGAGTGTATTATTAGGCATAACCAAGAATTGTTATCTGGGTTGGAGTAAAAAAAATAACAGGTTTTTCATTTTCACTATTATATAAAACTTGGTATATTATTATTTCTGCTTTAAATAAAGACAACAGTTTTTGAAAATCAAATATTATTCTAGGATCATTAATTTCCAGTAGAATTTTAGAACTTAAAGAATTTAATACGGGATAAGTAAAGATATCATTTATATCTTCTCTAAACGCTTCAATTATCAAATGTTCTGATGCATAACATCTTGTGACACTTCTATATTCATTAGTAAGTTCTAAAACTAATAACTCAGAATCGTCTAATGGAGATATATCTTTCTTATTGTCAAAAATCTCGAAATAAATATATTTACTTAAAACGTAAATAATTTCTTTTAAAGAATAAGGTAGATTTCTCATTCCGTCCCATATCCTAGAACAACTCCTATTCATTATTTTCGATAACTTATTATTTAGTTTAGGAGCAACTATCAATGAAAATTTAATTTCATCTTTCGAGGTTACATCACTGTTTTCAAAAAAATCACATAATTTATCGTATATGATAGTATATCGTTCTATTTCTGTAAACAATAGTTCATTATTAACAGATATTTTTAAATAGTGTATTTTTCGGGTAGAATCCCATCTCTCGTTAAAAGAATACAACCATTTCTTATATATTGTGGATTTCCAACTTTTATGTATACTATTTGGTTTAACAATCGAGTCAAAATTAATACTAGGAAAGCGTTCAATTGGAATTTTTATTTCTTTTGAGAATTCAAGCATTCGTTTATATCCTTCTAGTCTTTTTTCAGAATTAAAAAACTGATCTAATAAAATTTCTAATTCACTTTTTCTTTTAGGATAAATATCATCCTGAAGATTTTTGCCGTAAGATTTAGAGTAAGGGAAAACTATCCTATCAAAATTATATAATTTTTCAATGTCCATAACTGGTGTATACAAAAAATATCCTTCTTGGCTTTGTAATCTCCATAAATTGTCTACATCGATAGATATGACCTCTGGCGTAGGGGTTTTCTGTTCTTTAAAAATAATTTCTATAAACCTGATAAATTCATTAAAATCATTTTCATTTAAGCATATTATTACACTGTCTTTGCCTATAACATTAGATTTTGAGTTTGTTGCAAAGAATGCTGCAATTTCAACATTTGATGTAAAATCAATAAAACTTGTTGGAATACCGTAATGCTGAGCTATTGCGACCAACCAATCCTTATTATCTATATATTTATGCAATGGTTGATGGGATTCCATAAAATAATATAGTCTTTCAATTATATCTTTTATTTCATCAAATTCTTTATTAGTTCTACCCATAGTTGGCACAACAGACCAATTTTGAGCCTGACCTCTAAATAAATTATATTTACCTGAATTTTTATACTCTTTTGCTAAGCTTACAGCTTCTTCTATTGAATTTACTTTATAAATTTCACCCATATTATTATTATATCCTTCCAAATATAACAAATCCCTCTCCATTCCCTTAACAAAAATTTCCTGCGAAAAACGTATCTTTGCACATTACGATTTTTGCTATGATAAAAACAGATTTTTCTACTCTCGAACCTAAGAAAAATATCCTTATAAAAGGTGCACAACTGCACAACCTCAAGAATATAGATGTCGCTATTCCGCGTAACAAACTCGTGGTCGTAACAGGACTTTCCGGTTCCGGTAAATCCAGCCTTGCATTCGACACCCTGTATGCCGAAGGGCAACGCCGTTATGTGGAGAGTTTATCCAGCTATGCCCGTCAGTTTTTAGGACGATTGGACAAACCTAAAGTAGAATATATAAAGGGCATTGCTCCGGCAATAGCTATAGAGCAAAAAGTAAACACTACCAATGCCCGCAGTACCGTAGGTACAAGCACCGAGATATACGACTACCTAAAACTGCTTTTTGCCCGTGTGGGGCGCACCTACTCCCCTGTTTCGGGACGTGAAGTAAAAAAAGACACTGTTACCGATGTTATCAATACCATAAAAGGATTTGAAGACGGCAGTCGTTGGTTATTACTTTCACCCGTACATACCGAAAAAGGGCGTACACTCGAAGAAAAACTGGGCGTATTACTGCAACAAGGGTTTGCACGTATTTTGGCAGATAATGAAACCCTGCGCCTTGATGAGATAGCAGGTGTTGACTTTGCCAACAAAGAAGTTTTATTGGTTGTTGACCGAATTGTAGTAAAAGACGAAGAAGAATTTTATAACCGCCTTGCGGATGCAGTACAGACTGCTTTTTACGAAGGCAAAGGCGAATGTTACTTACAGGAAGTAAGCACAGGCAACCGACTGCCTTTCAGTAATAACTTTGAGCTGGATGGCATTACTTTCCTTGAACCAAACGTACACTTATTCAGCTTTAATAACCCTTACGGGGCTTGCCCTGCCTGCGAGGGCTACGGCAGCATTATAGGTATTGATGAAGAGCTGGTTGTGCCCAATACAGCCCTTTCGGTTTATGAAAATGCCATATTCCCCTGGCGTGGCGAAAGCATGGGTTGGTATCGTGACCAGTTGGTTAATAATAGCCATAAATTCGATTTCCCGATACATAAACCTTATTTTCAACTATCAGAAAGTGATAAGGCTTTGATTTGGAAAGGCAATAAGTATTTTACAGGGCTTGATGCCTTTTTTGCCGAACTGGAAGAGAAAAATTACAAAATACAAAACCGTGTAATGCTGTCGCGCTATCGCGGTAAAACCAAGTGTAATGTATGTAAAGGCAAACGCCTGCGACCGGAAGCAAACCATGTAAAAATAGCTGACCGCACCATATCAGATCTTGTTGATTTACCGATAAAAAACCTGATTGATTTTTTTGATGGCTTAACACTGAACGAATACGACCAACAGGTAGCCAAACGTTTGTTGATTGAAATTAACAATCGTCTGCATTTCTTGCAGGAAGTGGGATTAGATTATTTAACGCTGAATCGTAAGTCAGCCACACTTTCAGGTGGAGAGTCGCAACGTATTAACCTCGCTACCTCATTAGGCAGTAGCCTTGTAGGTTCGATGTATATATTGGATGAGCCGAGTATAGGACTGCACCCAAAAGATACCGAACGCCTTGTAAAAGTGCTTGAAAACCTGCGTAATCTTGGCAATACTGTAATTGTGGTAGAGCACGACGAGGATATTATGAAAGCTGCCGATATGATTATTGATATAGGTCCCGAAGCAGGTACTTTTGGCGGTGAGTTGGTAGCACAAGGCACGTATGACGAAATCCTGAAATCAGACTCACTTACGGCTAAATACTTAAATGGCGAATTGGAGATAAGCGTACCTAAAAAACGTCGAAAATTCAAGCATCATATTGATGTTATCGGTGCGCGCGAAAACAACCTTAAAAATATAGATGTTACTTTCCCGCTCGATTGCCTTACGGTAATAACTGGTGTTTCCGGTAGTGGTAAGAGTACATTAGTCAAAAAAATACTGTATCCGGCACTACAAAAACAACTTGCCGGTGTAGGCGAAAAAGCAGGGCAATTTACCGAGTTACAGGGGAGCTATTCGCACATTAAGCACGTGGAATATGTTGACCAAAACCCTATCGGGCGCAGTTCGCGCTCTAACCCTGTTACGTATATTAAAGCCTATGACGATATTCGCGATTTGTATTCAAAACAGAAGTTATCGAAAATGCGCGGGTATCAGGCAAAACATTTCTCGTTTAATGTAGATGGCGGACGTTGTGAAACCTGTAAGGGCGAAGGCGAAGTAACTATCGAAATGCAGTTTATGGCAGATGTGCATTTGGAATGCGAAACCTGTAACGGCAAACGCTTTAAAAAAGAAATACTGGAAGTTGCTTTTGAGGGTAAAAACATCGATAACATATTAACCATGACTATTGATGATGCTGTGGCATTTTTTACCGAGCATAAGCAAACTAAAATAACCCAAAAGCTGCAACCCTTGCAGGATGTTGGGTTGGGCTATGTACAGTTGGGGCAGTCCTCCTCTACCCTATCGGGTGGTGAGGCACAGCGTATTAAACTTGCCTCGTTCCTGGTAAAAGGCACAACTAAGGATAAAGTACTGTTTGTATTTGACGAACCTACTACGGGGCTGCATTTTCATGATATACAAAAGCTGTTAGCTTCGTTTGAAGCCTTATTGGATAAAGGGCATTCTATTACAGTGATTGAGCATAACCTCGACCTTATTAAATGTTCCGATTATATTATAGACATTGGCTCTGAAGGCGGCGAAAACGGCGGACATTTAGTAGCGTTTGGTACACCCGAAGAAGTGGCGAAAAATCCTAAATCGGTTACGGGAGAATATTTGAGAGGGAAGTTGTAAAAATTATTACTTAGTACGCATTTATTACAAGTAGCATTTATTTTTGTACAATTATGAGTAGCAGGGATATAAAATATGATGTAAAAAGTATATTGGAAAAGCAAATGCCTTATTTGATAAAATTATTGAATGGGAAAGAAATTTCATGGACCGATATCAATAAGAGTTTTAAAAAACATTGTCAATCTCTAAAAAAAAAATATAAAGAGGGAGATATAATAGAGGTCAATATTTTTTGGTTGATATCCGAAACTATTCGTAAGAATGAAAAGTCTTATGCCATGTTTGACTTTATTAATACTACGTTCGAACAACTATTCCACCGGCTAAATAATAAAGAATTAAATCTTACTCATAAATTGATTAAGAATGTACTAATGTCTTGTGACAATAAATATTTAAATTTTATTGGAGAAATAGCTACTTTAAATGCATATATGTCGACTGAGGAAATTGAGTTATTAAATATTGAACAAAAAATTTATCACAATAAAAATAAACATGCTGATTTATTCCTAAAAAGAAAAAAGGATGAAATAAAATTCTTAGTTGAGATAGTGAACATTCATCTTGAAGACAAAGAAAATAAAACTTCAGAAGAAATTGAATATATTATAAATAGTAAATTAAAATCAAAATACGAAACAACCTTTTTCGATAATCCATCTTATAATCTGACTATACAACCTGTTATATGGACAAACAGTATAGAACAAATAAAACTACTTGAACAAATATTTCGAAAACACGAAAATAACGTAAAAGATATACGTATACCTATGTGTCACATAACATATCAGAACCCTGAAGGGGGGTATTATGAACACCGTTTCGAATATATAACTACTATTTTACATGACGATTAGATTAAGTATAACAACTTTTGTAATAATCAAATAATATTATTTCTCGCTAACTTGCTTGCAAATAGTAAACTTTTAAATGACAAACTACTACAAAATACTGGGTGTAACCGTTACTTCCTCGCAAGCCGAGATAAAGAAGGCATACAGGCTGCTGGCAATACAGTATCACCCGGATAAAAATGGTGGTGACAGGGAAAGTGAAGAGCGGTTTAAGTTGATATCAGAGGCTTATATTGTTCTGAGCGATACAGCCAAGCGCAATGCTTATGACTATGCTGAGGAATATCAAAAAAACTACAAAAGTCAAAATACAAGTGAGGACACAACATTAGTAACGCTTTTGCTCCTTTTTAGAAAAATAAAAAACAGTGTACTCAACGCTAATGGGTATATTAATGAAACTATGCTCTTTACTATTGTTAACGATATACTATCGGATAAAAATATCGATTTCCTTATTAACACCGAAGATATTGTTGCGAAGAATTTAATGATTGATGATGTTTTGGTATCATGTATATTTCTTGACGGTTCGCAAAAAGCCATTATCCAAACTAAGCTTTTAAAAGTTGCTGACGGCGACCCCCGATTTATAGAAAAAATTACGGCAATAAACAATACAAATAACGATTCGGATAACAGTAAACCAACTGAGAGAGATGCAGAGAACCCCTCTATTGCTGCTATAATCTTTTTTATTGCATTTGTAGTTTTCATAATCCTGCTTATGATTATATAAGTATTAATATATCACAAACAAAAATTAATAAATAGATGTCAGCCAATTTTAAAACCCTTTTTGTACTGTTAACTATAGCGTTATTAATCGCCTGTACAAACAAAATAAAAAAAAGCACAAACGAGGTAATTATTGTTGGTGCAATGAAAAATGTAATGCAAAAAGGCGAATTACAAGGCACTATAAACCTTGATACAATAGCCAACAAAAAGCATTTATACGGGCTTGGTCCTGTTGAGTATTTGAAAGGCGAAATAATGATTTTCGATGGTACGTGTTATAAATCGACTGTAACATCCCCTACTGCCATGATTGTTGAAGAAACATTTGAGGTAAAAGCACCCTTTTTTGGATATACTACCATTACCGACTGGACGGAGCAACAGCTACCCGAAAATATTGGTACATTAAAAGAACTGGAAAATTACCTTGCTGCTATAGCCCAAGAGGCAAACCGACCTTTTATGTTTAAACTTAACGGAACGGTAGAAAATGTAAAAATTCACGTTGTAAATTTACCCGAAGGTACAAAAGTGAGCTCGCCAAAAGAAGCACATAAGGGATTAACACATTATAAGATAAAAAACCAGAAAGTTGATATTCTCGGATTCTTTTCTACAGAGCATAAAGCTGTTTTAACCCATCATGATACTTATATACACCTGCATTTACTAACTGCCGACAGGAAACAAATGGGACATTTGGATGATGTAACTTTTAAAAAAGGGGCTGTTACACTTTACCTGCCTAAAGAAAAATAAAGACACTAAATTTTTCTAAATTAGTATCTGCTGATTGGTTATTTGCTCAAAAAAAAAATTATTTTTACAGTAAAATCATCAATCATGCAACATAACGCCAAATCAATACGTCCGTTTATAGGAGCAAAAAACTTTGAGGTTTCACGAAACTTTTATCGCGATTTAGGTTTCCAAGAAACTATACTCGAACATAAACTCTCGGTTTTTAAGTCCGGTAACCACGCGTTTTACCTGCAAGATTATTATACAGAAGACTGGGTAAATAATACTATGATATTCATGGAAGTTGAGGATGTAGATATTTTCTGGAAGGAACTCATCACTTTAAACTTAGACAAAAAATATGAAGGCGTAAGGCTTGTTCCCATCCGTATAATGGACTGGGGCAAAGAATGTTTTGTGCACGACCCTTCGGGCATATTGTGGCATTTTGGAGAGTTTTTCGGATAAAACTTCATACATCTGATTATTTCTGTTTTATTTGCAAAACTGGTTTTTATTCTGTTATTTTATAGTTCCAACCAACTATAAAATTATGAATGCCTACACCGAAAAAAATAAAGACAGCCAAATAAAAGCTGCTGCTAATACAGTTTCTCAAAAACAAAGCGGTCGCACACCCACTCTACAACTTGTTGATAATCGCCCCGAAGCTGTTGCCCAACGAAAAATACAGGAAAGTATAAGCAATATCTCAAAACCTGTTCAACTTTTAGGAAAGAGAACTTTTTCTCAGGCATTTGGCGATGATTATGAAAGTGAATATGAACCGCCAAGAAAAAAAGTAAAACTTTCGGGAATAGATCGTTTACACCGCTCCTACCTGAGAAATCTTCACAAAAAAGCAAAACCGGTAGATGAGAGAGCTGTTTTAAATCATCAAAAGCTGCATAATTATGGGTTTGATAATAAAATCATCAATTTTGGTAATGTGAAGGGTGATTTTTATAAGGGTCCTTTTGTAAATCAACCCTATCTCAGAATAGATCCTGCTGATTACGGATTAGATGCCAAGCCTAAAACCAATTATGACGATATCATTAAAGGCTTGGAACGTTACGGCGATGATGCTGCACTGGCAACTATTATCTATAATAAAATAAAGCTGGGTACGGAACTGCCTGCCGACATGAATGCCACTGTTAAGGCTAACGCATCACTTTTAATACAGCTAACGCAATTTATAGAGCCACATGAAACCCGCATACCCGGAGTAGATAAACTCGCCAGATCATTTCTTAAAAAAATAGCCAGCGGAAGCATGACTTTCAAACAGGTATTTAATCGTAAAGATGGATTATTTGTGGTAGCGCGCGCTACCGGAGGAGGCTCTAAATATGGTGGTCAGGAGGCTGGCAGAACTCTCATAGGATTACCGCCTAAAAAAAGTGATAAATCACAATACCATGAGATATGGAAACCTGAAATTGATGCAGCGGCAGCCGATATGTCAGATTCCAGCGATGAAGAGAATGACTAAAAATTAACTCAACTCAGTACTCATCACAGTCAAGAGTTATATATCAGTCATATACAAAACAGCTCATAATTGCATTAACTCATCTCCTAACCCAACCGGCTATAAATTATGAACACCTATACTCAAAAACCTCATGACAGCAAAATAAAAGCTGCTACCAACACAGTTACTCAAAAGCAAAGCAGCAGCACACCTACATTACAACTTGCAGATAACCGCCCCGGAGCTGTTGCTCAGCAAAAAATACAGGAGACAGTAAAAAACTATGTTCCTAAGCGGCCTGCTCCAATACAAAGAACCGAAAACAAAACAGGTATGCCCGACAATCTTAAACTGGGCATAGAAAACCTTTCGGGGTACGCTATGGATGATGTAAAAGTACAATACAACTCCAATAAACCAGCCCAACTCAACGCACATGCCTATGCGCAAGGCAACAACATTCATATCGCTCCGGGGCAAGAAAAACACTTGCCTCATGAAGCCTGGCATGTAGTACAACAAAAACAAGGACACGTAAGACCTACCCTGCAAATGAAAGGCGGTGTGAATGTTAATGACGATAAAGGCTTAGAGAGAGAGGCAGATGTAATGGGTAGTAAAGCAGATTCGTTAAATGATAGTTCTTACACGCAGTTAAAAAAAATAAATAAAAATCAGCAGTTGATAATTCAACGAAAAATAAGTGTTGGTGAAGAAGAATATGAACAAGGTGTAGATTTCACGCCGTCAAGCTGGCGATTAACCCCACAACAACAAACTGTATATAGAGTTTTATTAAATAGTCCTGCTAAATATAAATTTTCAGACAAAGCTGAAATGCTTTCGCTTGTGCGGGAAATTGAAGAAAAGGTTGGGCTTGGGAAAGATATACACAGCATTAAGCAAGTACTTAATTTAAAAATTTACTATGAAGGTTCAACGCCGGATAATACTGCGAAAATATTGGGACTGCGGGATCATATAAATACAATTATAAATAGTACCTATTCAAATAAACATTATCAAGTTAATACTATTAACGTAGGTAGTGCCGCCGAATCAGATGTACAGGTATATTGTATCGGCCCTGCCTCGCTCCCTAATTATGGGTATTCTTCATTGGGACAGAGAATGCAATTTGGCAGACAACTGGCATGGACGCCGGGAATGGGAAATCGAGTATTTATAAATGGTGCAAAAGTAACCCCAGAAGACCAACTGATAATTACATCTGCTCATGAAATAGGTCATACTTTGGGATTAGAACATCCTAAGGAAGACTCGACAGAAGCAGGTGAAGAAAATCTAATGAATCAAAAAGCAAGTGGTAAACAAGGTCCTAAAATTAGTGACTCACAATTAGAAGAAATTAGAGAATTAGCAAAACTGGGGACATGGGAATTAACAATGCAAGACAAAGCTTAAAATAAAAACTATTAAAAAAGATGCTGATTTTCAATCGGAAGTGTTTTTCTCTTACTATCCTGCTCTTCATAATCGAAGTATTAATTGCTTTATACGTTCATGATAGCATCATACGTCCGTATGTTGGAGATATACTGGTAGTAATATTAATTTACTGCTTTATAAAATCATTTTTTAAACTGCCTTTTCTGCCTGTCGCCATTTCAGTACTAATTTTCGCTTTTCTGATAGAAATGCTGCAATACTTCAGGTTTGTTGAAGTTATAGGGCTTCAGGACTCAAAACTGGCAACAATTATAATTGGTACCTCTTTTGCCTGGATGGATATGTTAACTTATGTGATTGGATTTGTTATTGTCATCATTTCAGAAAATATATTCCATAATAGTAATAAAATAAATTACATTTAAATCAACTTTGGCACACAACTTGTGATTAGTTATATGAATCTCATAATACTTTTTTGAGATTTGTTAATAATTGGTTGGTTGGTTTGTTAAGTCCCGTCGCTCCTTCATAAGAGGAAGGCGGGATTTTACATTTCTGATTGTTAGTTATTTAGCAAATTAGCCAGTTGCCCTGTCAGGTTTTTACGCGAATAGTATTGTAGCCCCACTGCATTAACTTTAAGATTTCCTTCCTGATAGTGCTTAAAATAATTTAAAAGTGTTTCTTTAATCTTTTCTTTTTCAGAATAGGTTGTAAATACCCCTGTATTAGTAGTTTTTATTATACTTTCAATATCGGCACCTTCAGGACCAACGGCTAGTATAGGGCGTTCGGCAGCCATGTATTCAAACAGTTTACCGGGTATAATACAACGGGTATCTGGCGAATCAATCTCAACTAATAGCAGCACTTGCGATTTTCGTTGTTCTACAAGAGCTTCGGCATGCGATATATAACCTAAGTTATTCACATAACGGTTCAATCCGAATTTGGTCATAGTACTGAGTACTTCCTGACTTACTGCACCTATTAATTTTAATTGAAATGCTTTTTTAAATTCTTGATTATCATTAACAAGTTCTGAAATCGATTGCCATAACACTAATGGATTACGTTCGGACAAGAAAGAGCCTATATGTGCCAATGTAAATTTCTCATCTGCAGGTTGTTTGCCTACCTTTTCTACATCATATCCATTGGTTATAACCGTAATAGGTTGTTTAGTAATTACTTGAAATTCTTTTTTTGTGGTTGGGCTGGTTACAATAACCTGGTCGGCAATATTTAGAACCTCTCGCTCTAACTCCTTATGTTTTTTAGCAGCATTATCGGAAAGCTTTAATTCTTTATGATAGCCAATAGTCGTCCAAGGGTCGCGAAAATCGGCAAACCACTTAATGTTATGATGTTTTTTAAGCCCTAACCCTATTAGATGTAAACTATGTGGAGGTCCTGTGGTAATAACAGTATCTATATTATTTTTCTGAATATAGTCTGACAGATAACTAATAGATGGTTTTACCCATAGTACGCGTGCATCAGGAATAAAAAGGTTACCTCTAATCCACAGCATCAATCGCTGCGTAAAAGATTGTTTCTTTTTATCGGGAATAATGCCTGCGCTTATCTTCTTAGTGTTTTTAGAGAATATCGAAGCCCAACTATAAGGCTCTATAATTTTATGCTTTAGTATTGTAACCTTTTCATCTACCTCGTTTAGTAAACCCTTATCCAGAAAAGGATAAGTAGGATTTTCGGGTATATATACTATAGGTTCAATACCATAATCGGGTAAGTATTTTACAAATTTAAGCCAGCGCTGTACGCCGGGCCCTCCTGCCGGTGGCCAATAATAGGTTATGATAAGAACTTTTTTCAACTTAAAATCAATTATTATTCTCCGCTTGGGTGTTCAGCAGTTTTTTTATTGCTCATATATATGCCCCATACTAAAAATAAAAGCATAAATATAAAACTAATCAAGGCTATGGTGCTGCCCGTTTTTATTACCTGTGGTTCAAACTTAAACTCTATAGTATGTTTACCCGCAGGTATTGCCATGGCGCGCAATACGAAATCAGCTTTAAAATGAGGTACCGCCTTACCATCTATATAAGCATTCCAACCATTGGTATAATACATTTCTGAAAATACTGCCAGTCCTTCGTTCTTATTATTCGATGTATATTTCAAGTAATTAGGTTCGTGTGTTTTTAATGCAATAACAGCAGTACTGTCTTTCGCAAAAGTCGATTTTTTCAAAACATCAGGTAAGTCATTTTTATTAATGACTACTTGATTTTTACTATCCAATTCATTTAATACCAAAAGCTCTTCATCGGCAGTATTTACTGTTTTTACATCTTGTACAAACCAAGCAGCTCCGTTCGCATAGGGGTTGGTAATAGCTACCTCCTGCCCTTCGCCGGCTTGTAACAGCATATATTTTACGTTCAACAAGTTAAGTACAGGAAATTTTTCACCCAATGCCATTTTTTCAGGATTAATAGTCTGAATCATATCCTGTATTTGTGGATCAACAATATAGTTGAATAACTGATCCATTCTTCGTGGCCTTACAGCACTATACCCTCCTACCGAGTTATGAAAATAGGAAGTACGCCCCTGTAATCTTAACTGTGGTTCATATACTCTGTAGAATGAAGTATCCTGTAGGATAAACGAGTCGGCTTGTGTAGCTTGGAAAGGAACATCTACCTCACGGGCATTCACAAAATCTTCTTTATTTACATAATTTCTGTCTATAAAATAAAGGTCACCAACCATAAGTATACCTACTAAAATGGTAGCTATGGTAGCTTGTAGTTTTTTCTCTTTAAATACCCAAAGTATTCCTGCTGTCGCCAATATTAAAAATCCGGAACGCAGTAAATCAGATGTGTACATACTCATACGCTGTTCTTTCAAAGCTTCTACAAATGCAGGACCTATATCGCCATACATTTGCCTAAGCTGACCATCCATTATACCCGTAAAACTAAACGAGCCTTTAAACAAGAACAAACAGAGAATTATACTTAAAGCCGTACCTGCTGCTATTTTTAAAACTTTCCATTGTTCTTCTTTATCGGCTTTAAAGAAAGATTGTAACCCCATTAATGCCAGTATAGGGAAACAAAGCTCCAGTATTACCTGTATGGATGATACTGCCCTGAATTTATCATACATGGGGACATAGTCAATAAAAAAAGTAGTTAATGCCGGAAAGTTTTTACCCCATGAGAGTAATAGTGAAAGTAATGCCCCTGCAAGAAAAGCATATTTAATCTTGCGTTTATCGCCAAACAACCCTAAAAGTGCCAAAAAGAAAACTACTGCTCCTATATAGGCAGGAGCTTCTACAATAGGCTGATCGCCCCAATAGGTTGGCACATTGGCTACAAAATCTTTAGCTTCCATCGGGTTTGCACCTTGTTCTAATACAAATTCGTGCATTACTGAGTTTTCACCCACATTTTCGCGCGAGCCACCCCCAAAAAGCCTTGGAGCAATAAGATTAAAACTTTCGGCTATCCCATAACTGTATTCTGTTATGTAATCATACTCCATAGCAGAGTCAGTAGTATTAGCAGAGCCGTCAGGATTTATAGTAAGCTCACTTTTACCACGAATACTAAAATCGGTATATTCGGCTGTAGCCATCAAGTTAGTAGCATTAGCGCCTATAGCAAGAATTGCTGCAATAATAAAAGTACCTGATAGTAACCCTAAATGCTTAAATTCCTTTTCTTTAACTATTTGTATAATGTAATAAATACCGATAACTAACAATAACAGCAGCAAGTAATAGGTCATCTGGAAATGGTTGGCATTAATTTCCAATGCGGCAGCAATCATAGTGAGTAACCCTCCTGCTATATAACGTTTCCTGAACACAAGTAATACTCCCGCCACTACCATAGGCATATAGGCTATGGCATGGGCTTTTGCATTATGCCCTACTCCCAGAATGATAATAAGGTAGGTAGAAAAACCAAAAGCAAGCGCGCCAAAAAAGGCTTTTAGCGGATCGACTTTTAGTACACACATTAATATATAAAACCCTATAAAATAGAGAAATAAGTAATCAGCAGGGCGCGGTAGGGCGCGTAATACCGAATCTAATTTTTTAACGTAATTATGCGGATAATCAGCTCCCAACTGGTATGTTGGCATACCTCCAAAAGCGCTATTGGTCCAATATGGCTCTTCTTGGGTTTCTTTCCTGAAATCGTTTTGCTCTTTTGCCATACCGGTATATTGTGCAATATCCGACTGGTATATTTTTTTACCCTGTAATACCGGGTAAAAATAAATAAGTGAAATAACTCCAAAACCTATTAAGGCAAGAAGATGTGGGTAGAGCTTATTGATGTTCTTCATGTAACGATTATATTTTTATAACTGTAAAAACGCCGTGAAGATACTTAATTTCCCTAAAAGTAGTAATATTTATGGCTAATAAAAGGGAACTTAAAATATAAAACTCCTCTTATAGAGGAGCTTTATAATACTTTAATCAATTTCTTCATAATCAATATATTCGCCAACTTTTTTATTTTCTTTTGGTTTTTTATCCTGATTGGATGAAGCTTGTTGTTGGTTGTTATACTGCTGATTGAATTGTTGCTGATTATAAAAATTTTGCTCTGCTTTTTTAACTAACTGTTGCATAAGGACAGGAGCAAAAAGGCGAAGCAAAAACTTAACTGCATAATAAACAAGTATATAAGATAAATATTGTACGCAGTATTCCTGTAAGAGATGCCGTTACCATTATAATTAAAATTTCTTCAAAAATAAGTAATCTATGGTTTAAAATTAAATTAGTGTTCTTAAAATAATAATAAAATGTAGTATTTTTGAAAAAGCCTAAAGGACTGTGAATAATAAAAAAGCCAAATATGAATATTATTAAAAAGATAACTCCTTATATCTTTCTGTTAAGTTGCCCGATAATAAATGCTCAATATACAGATCAGATAAACTCTAACCGTCCCGGAATGTCAATGTCAGCATTTGCTGTAGGCAAAACCATCGCACAGGTAGAAACAGGGGTATATGGAATAATGGAGGAACACAGCATACTTAATTATGAAACAAGGGGTATGGGTATAGATCTTGCCTTGCGATATGGCGCTTTTATGGAAGAGCTAGAGTTTATAGCCGAAATGCAATATCAAATAGACCAACAGGAAGATGCTTTATATACAACCAACAGAAACGACTTTAAGCAGTTTACGATAGGGGCTAAATATCTTGTATATGACCCTGATAAAAACTATAACCCCGAGCCTAATCTTTATAGCTGGAAAGCTAACCACAGGTTTAAATGGCGAACACTAATACCCGCGGTAGCTGTATATGCAGGCGCAAACCTTATTGGCGGCAATAATCCTTATACTTTTCCTGATGATCATGTAAGTGCTAAAGTAATGGCTATAGCCCAAAATCATTTTGGTAAATGGGTATGGGTAAATAACGTAATTTTTGACAAATTCCCTACAGAATATCCAAGTATTGGTTATATTACCACGCTTACAAGAGGCTTTAACGAAAAATGGTCGGGTTTTATCGAGTTTCAGGGATTTAGCAGCGATTATTATGCCGATGGTTTAGGCAGAATTGGTGCAGCCCATTTACTAAGCGATACTATGCAGATAGATGCCTCTGTAACAGGAAATTTTAAAGATACTCCATCCATATTATATGGCAGTATCGGGTTTTCGTGGCGATTTGATGCCAATTATAGTGATGTGCTGATTGCCGGTAAGGGTGAGCGTGAGGATGAATATAATGAGGAACAGAAAAAAGAGAAAGAGAAAAAAGATAAAGAACGGGAAGAGCGAAAAAAGAAGAAAAATCAACGCCTGGACGAAATAGAACTTGAAGGAAATTAATGCTAATGATAACCATAAAAGAAGCAAAAACTAAAAAAGAAATAAAAGATTTTATAAAATTTTCTTTTAAATTATACAAAGGTTGTCCCTACTGGGTACCACCCATTATAGACGACGAACTCGAAAATTTTGATGTTACGAAAAATCCTGCCTTTGCTCATGCCGATGCAAAATTTTATTTGGCATATCGAAACAATGAAATTGTAGGCAAAGTTGCTGTAATAATTAATTGGCAGGAAGTAAAAATGCAACAAAAGAGCAAAGTGCGTTTTGGCTGGTTTGACGTTATAGATGACATCGAAGTAACCAAAGCTTTGCTGGAAAAGGTTTATGAATATGGAAGGGAGCATAAAATGGAGTATGTTGAAGGTCCTATTGGATTTTCAAACCTGGACAAAGTAGGCGCACTTACCGAAGGTTTTGACAAAATAGGTACAGCCATAACCTGGTACAACTATCCTTACTATATAGAACATTTTGAAAAATTGGGCTTTGTTAAAGAAAAAGAATATATAGAAAGTATATTTTCTTTCAACAATGTTAGCCCTACTGTTTTTGAAAAAGCTACTGACCTTGTTAAAAGACGATATCAACTTAAAGCCTTAACTTTTACTACTACCGCCGAAGTTATGCCTTATGTAGATAAAATGTTTGATTTGTTTAATAAATCCTATGAAAAACTGGCCTCTTTTGTAGCTGTATCACAAGTGCAAAAAGAGTATTTCAAGCAAAAATATATAGGTCTTATCAATCCGGAGTACATAAAATTTGTTGAGGATAAAGATGGTAATCTGGTAGCTTTCAGTATTGTGATGCCCTCATTTGCCGAAGCACTCATAAAAGCTAACGGTAAACTTTTCCCTTTTGGATTTTTGCATTTATTAAGAGCAAGAAAACACAGTAAAGATGTTGTTTTCTATTTGATAGGTGTTGATCCTGAATATCAAAATAAAGGAGTTACAGCTATAATATTTGATGAATATTACAAGGTATTTACTAAAAACAATATCAGAAACTGCATCAGAACGCCTGAACTTGAGGACAACTTTGCCATGCATAATTTGTGGAAGCACTTTAACCCCATTATTCATAAAAGGAGAAGAACCTACCGAAAAGACCTTTAAAAACGAGAAAGCCCATACATTTGTATGGGCTTTCTCATTTTATAATATTTATAGTTTGTTTATTCAGCAGATACATCAACTGTAGTTTTAGCAGCAATTTGCTTATATGTACCGTTTTCCAGTTTTTCGCGTATAGCTTCATAAGCTTTTAGTGTCAGCTCTATATCCTCCATAGTATGGGTAGCAGTAGGTATCATTCTTAGTAAGATAATACCTTTGGGAATTACAGGATATACTACTATTGAGAGGAATATACTATAATTTTCCCTTAAATCATTTACCATAACCATAGCTTCGGGTATGCTGCCTTCAAGGTAAACAGGAGTTACACAAGTATTGGTATCACCTATGTTAAACCCTCTTGTTTTTAATCCGTTTTGAAGCGCGTTTACATTTTCCCAAAGTTTAGCTTTCAGTTCCGGCATTGTCCTAAGCATATCAAGACGCTTAAGCGCACCTTTTACTAAAAGCATCGGTAATGATTTGGCAAACATTTGCGAACGCAAATTATATTTAAGAAAATCTATAACATCCTTATCGGCTGCTACAAATGCACCTATACTTGCCATAGATTTTGCAAAAGTAGAAAAGTAAACATCTATACCATCCTGGCATCCCTGCTCCTCTCCTGCTCCTGCACCTGTTTTACCCAAGGTGCCAAAACCATGCGCATCATCTGCCAATAATCTGAAGTTATATTTTTCTTTAAGTGCTACAATTTCTTTCAGTTTTCCCTGTTGCCCTCTCATACCAAATACACCTTCGGTAATAACAAGTATGCCTCCGCCTGTAGTTTCGGCCATATTTGTGGCACGCTCCAAGTTTTTTTCAAGGCTCTCTATATCGTTGTGCTTGTAGGTAAAACGTTTACCCATGTGCAAACGTACACCATCTATTATACAGGCATGCGAATCTACATCATATACTATAATATCGTTTTTAGATACTAATGCATCTATTATAGATACCATACCCTGATAGCCAAAGTTTAGTAAATATGCTGATTCTTTTTGTACAAAAGCAGCAAGTTCTCGTTCTAACTGTTCGTGTACAGATGTATGTCCGCTCATCATTCGTGCGCCCATAGGGTAAGCGGCTCCATATTCTGCTGCTGCTTCGGCATCTACTTTTCTTACTTCGGGATGGTTTGCCAAGCCCAGGTAATCGTTTATGCTCCAGTTAATAACCTCCTTGCCATGAAACATCATGCGGTTTGCCAACGGACCTTCCAGTTTAGGAAAAACATAATACCCTTCTGCTTGAGAAGCCCATTTTCCTAAAGGACCTTTATTTTTTTGTATCCTTTCAAATAAATCGTTTACCATTATATCAAAATTTTCAGTGTCATAAAAACGCATCAAAAGTAGTTATTAAATTGCTTACGTCATAATAATTTTTTAATATAAGCATTGGTTACTCGTTGCTTTTTATATAAAAACGTTATGTAAATTTAACTTAAAAAAATTTATTTCTTTTTTTAACCAACTAAAAAAAGAACAGAATTATAATCAAATCAAATATTTTTTTAGTTTTACAGGATTAATCAACCAAAAACAACCAAAAATGGATTCACAAAAAGTGGACATGTACATCATGTCAAATGCAAAGTATTTTAAAAGTCAACAGTTAAACTATATTCGCGAAAGACTATTGGTTATGGATGACTCTAAATGGGGCATGATACAAAGTGTAGAGCTAAAAGACCCAACAACTATCCTGATTGTTTCTATACTGGCAGGTGGTTTAGGTATAGATCGTTTTATGATAGGCGATGCAGGGCTTGGGGTAGCAAAACTATTAACGTGTGGTGGGCTTGGTATATGGGCTATTGTAGATTTATTCCTTATTATGGATGCCACTCGCGATAAAAACATGGAAAAAGTACAGCAATTCCTTGTATAAATAATGACTAAAAAAAAGCTGTATCTCATTATTACATTAGGATTAACAGCCGGATATAGCTGGCTGGCATATATACTGTTGCGAGAAACTCCCAAGCACAATAATATGCCAGTCTGTTTTTTTAAAAACATTACAGGAATACCCTGTCCTTCTTGTGGCAATACACGCTCTGTACTTACACTAATGAAAGGTAATATTAAAGATGCAGTACTTATAAACCCCCTTGGGCTTATTGTAGCAGCTATATTACTTGTTTTTCCATTTTGGTTACTATACGATCTTGCGTATAAAAAAGATACACTCTATAAAAGTTTCTTACGATTTGAAAAAACGATAAAAAATAAACATATAGCCATTATATTAATAGTATTGTTAATTATAAACTGGATATGGAATATACAGAAGGGACTATAAAATAATTAATTTTGAAAGAAATAACAAGAAGATACTTAAATAGTTAACATTATGTTAATATTACAACTCTCATAAATATATATTTTTACAACTTTAACCAAAAAAACATACAAATTATGAATGAGCAAAAAGTAGATCTTTTTATTACTACAAACGCAAGGTATTTTGAAAGTCACCAAGTTAACAACATCCGTGAAAGACTTATGAAGGTAGACGAATCTAAATGGGCTTCAATACAAGCTATCGATTTCAAAGATCCAAAAACCACTATCCTTGTTTCTATTTTCGCAGGAGGTTTAGGAATTGACCGCTTTATGATAGGTGATACCGGTCTTGGTGTTGCTAAATTATTAACATGTGGAGGCGCAGGCATTTGGACAATAATAGATTGGTTTGGTATCCAAAAAATAACACGCCAGAAAAATCTGGAGAAAATAAATCTATATATCTAATTTTTATATATCAAATAAATAGACTATACCTGTAATATATTTTTTATATGAATCCTGTACTTCTTTAAAAAGATAACAGGTATAGTTTATTCCTACTACGGTAACGCCTACATCTCTTGTAAATATACCTAAACCAAACTTTACGAAAATAACTATTGTACCAGTTACAATTAACCGTATTTATTAATTACTCTGCGCTATTGTTTTTTTTAGCTAGTTCTGTAAAATTATTTTATTTTTGAAAAACCGATAATTACAAAAATTGGTACTACCCGGGTTACTCAAACCGCTTTTAACCAAATTATGGAATATACAGAAGAGACCAGTAACAAAGAGCAAAAAATAATACACCCCAATGAATACGAAAAAGCATCCAATAGCTATTTGATGGCTATAGTGGCTGTAATTGTAGGAGTTCCGCTTCCCGTTATTAATATTACAGCATCAGTTATATATTATTTAGGAAACTTAAAATCATCCTATTTTGTAAGATGGCATTGCATACAGGCAATATTGGCACAAACCATCATGATTCCTTTTAACAGCATTGCCGTAGGATGGACAATTAGCATAATGCTTAATGTTAAAGAAGTTACATTATACTATGGTATTTATCTTTTTGCTGTTATCCTGTTTAATATTATCGAATTTTTTGCAGTAATAATAACAGCTTCAAAAGTTAGTAAAGGCAAAAATGTACGTTGGTTTTTAATTGCCAATATTACTGATTTACTTTGCAGTAAAAAAAACAAAGATCCCTATAGCATATAATATGAAACTTGTTTTTGCATCCAACAATAAAAATAAAATACAGGAAATAAAACATCAACTTCCGGATAGTATACAATTGCTTAGCCTGGAAGACATCGGTTGCCATGAAGAAATACCCGAAACTGCCAATACCATAGAAGGTAATGCCATACTAAAAGCCAACTATGTTACTCAAAACTATGGTTATGATTGCTTTGCCGATGATACCGGGCTTGAAGTTCAAGCCTTAAATGGTGCTCCCGGAGTATATTCTGCACGCTATGCAGGAGAACAGAAAGATGCTAATGACAACATGAGTAAGTTACTTGAAGAATTAAAGGGTATTACTAACCGAAAAGCAAACTTTAAAACAGTGATTGCGCTTAACATAAACAAGACACAATATTTATTTACAGGGATAGCAGAGGGCGAAATAGCAACAGAACGATCAGGTAATGAAGGATTTGGCTACGACCCTGTTTTTAAACCTACAGGGAAAAACCTAACGTTTGCAGAGATTTCGCTTGAAGAAAAGACCTTGCTAAGCCATCGGGGTAAAGCTGTAGCACAACTGTTAGCATTCCTAAAAAAATAACTATCTGATTTTCAATTTATTTACTTCAAATAAAACTATCACTCATATTAGCATATCTCGCTAATAAACAGTACCTTTGCAGCTATTTTTAAAATTATATATGAATAAATTTGAACAATTAGGATTGAATGAATCGCTTCTGAAGGCGATAAAAGATCTAGGATTTGAAAATCCGTCAGAGGTACAGGAAAAGGCGATTCCCCTATTATTGGAAAAAGACACAGATATTGTAGCATTAGCACAAACAGGTACAGGGAAAACCGCTGCTTTTGGTTTTCCGCTTATCCAGAAAATAGACCCGGAAAACAGAAACACACAGGCACTTATACTATCACCAACGCGTGAACTTTGCCTGCAAATTACAAACGAAATTAAGCTTTATGCCAAATATGTTAAAGGTATTCATACCGTAGCAGTATATGGCGGAGCCAGTATTACAGAACAAGCAAGAGAAGTTAAAAGAGGTGCTCAAATTATTGTGGCAACTCCCGGACGTATGCAGGATATGATAAACAGAGGTTTGGTAAACATCTCTAAAATAGATTATTGCATACTGGATGAAGCAGATGAAATGCTTAACATGGGCTTTTATGAAGATATAGTTTCTATACTTTCTACATCGCCTAATGAAAAGAGCACATGGCTGTTCTCGGCTACCATGCCGCAAGAGGTATCCCGTATAGCCAAAGAATTTATGAGAAAACCACTTGAAATAACAGTGGGACATAAAAACTCAGGCTCATCTACCGTTTCGCACGAATTTTATTTAGTAAACGCGCGCGATCGTTATGAAGCATTAAAACGCCTTTCGGATGCTAACCCTGATATTTTCTCGGTAGTATTTTGCCGAACCAAAAGAGATACACAGGCTGTTGCCGAAAAACTTATTGAAGACGGATATAATGCTGCAGCATTGCACGGCGACTTATCTCAGGCACAACGTGACTCGGTAATGAAATCGTTTAGAAACAGGCAAATACAAATGCTTGTAGCTACCGATGTAGCAGCAAGAGGTATAGATGTGGATAACATAACACACGTTATTAATTACCAGCTTCCTGACGAAATAGAAACTTATAACCACCGTAGCGGTCGTACAGGGCGTGCCGGTAAACTGGGTACATCTATTGTAATTATTACTAAAAGTGAATTACGCAAAATATCTGCAATAGAGCGTATTATCAAACAAAAATTTGAAGAGAAAACAATTCCGTCGGGAATGGAAATTTGCGAAATACAACTTTTCCATTTAGCCAACAGAATAAAAGATGTAGAAGTAGATCATGAAATAGACTCTTACCTTCCGGCTATTTATGAAGTAATGAAAGATCTTTCTAAAGAAGAACTTATCAAAAAAATGGTAGCGGTAGAGTTTAACAGATTTATTAACTATTATAAGAAAAACAGAGATCTTTCTGCACAACCTGCCGGAGACAGACGTGATGGTGGCGGTACTGCTATAAGCAGTAATGGCGGTGCAGTACGCTATTTTATAAACATTGGGTCAAGAGATAATTTTGATTGGATGACATTAAAAGACTTCCTTCGTGATACACTTGGTTTAGGTCGTGATGATGTATTTAAAGTAGATGTAAAAGAAGGCTTCTCTTTCTTTAATACTGAAGCTGAACACTCTCAAGTAGTTTTAGATACTTTGAACAGCGTACACCTTGAAGGGCGCAGGATAAATGTTGAAATATCTAAAAATGACGGCGGTTCTAACAACCGACGCAGAGACCACGGTGGCAGAAAAAGCATTGGCGGAGGCGGCGGAGGTCGCAGAAGCGAGTCTTTTGGCGGAGGAAAAACCGGCAGAAGTGAGAACTCTTTTGACCGTCCGGCAAGAAAAACCGAAGGCAGAAGTGGTACCAGAGAAAGAAAGCCAAGAAGAAGTTAATATAAATATTTCTTGATAATTACATACTAACTACAAAATATCCCGTTTGTTTATTACTTTTACGTCACATAAGCAGTCAATGAGATATTTTGTAGTTTTTTTATTTTTAAGTTTTTCCTTTTGTGGCTTTGCGCAGCAGGCAAAAACAGTGTCGGGTATCATCATAAATGATGGAACATTACTACCTGCGGCAAACGTTAACATTATCAATATTAATAAGGTTAAGGGAACACTTACTGACCCACAAGGTAAATTTACCATAGAGGCAAGTGTGAATGACACACTTCATATATCATTAATAGGATACCAATCTATAAAAGTAAGAGTAACCAACGACTGGATTAATAATACTACTACAACCAAAATACCACTAACAGAAAGAGCTTACACCCTTGAAGAGGTTATTATAAACAAATATAACCTTACGGGCTATTTACAAATAGACTCTAAACTGGCTCCTATTAGAGAAAACAATTACCGATACAGCATATCAGGTTTACCGCAAGGATATGAAGGCGGACAAAACTCGCCAAGCGCCTTTAAACGCATAGTAAGTTCGGTACTTAATCCGGCAGACTTGCTGCATAATATATTTGGTAAAAAACCTGCCGAAATGCGCAGGCTAAGGGAAATGAAAAAGGACGATACCGTAAGAAACGCTCTTGCCTCTAAATTTGACAGAGAGACACTGGCGGCTTTATTAGGCGTTACCAAAGATGAAATAGCCGATATATTAGAACGCTGCAATTACTCGGAAGTTTTTATAACCACAGCAAACGACCTACAAATTATGGATGCCATAAGCGGTTGTTATGAAGAGTATAAAGCACTTAACCGAGATAATTAAGCACCCTCTTCCAAATATTTTTGAGTAATAAAATCAATATCTTTTATTGATTTTCGTGTCCAGTCAATACGCTTTTGTATCACTTCTTCCTTCGTTAATTGCCAATTAATATCTGATTGTCTTAACCGATTAGTAAGATGTTGTATTATTATTGCTGCCGAAGACGATATATTTAAACTCTCAGTAAATCCGGCCATAGGTATTTTTATAAAACCATCGGCCGCCTTAATAACTTCATCCGAGAGTCCTGACCTTTCTGTCCCGAAAAACAAAGCTGCGGGTTGGTTGATATCAAATTCATCAAGCAGGCACGAATCATTATGCGGCGAAGTGGCTATTATTTTATACCCCTTCTCTTTTAATGAGGTTATACAAGCTGTTGTAGCATCAAATCGGTTTACATCTACCCATTTTTGAGCCCCCATAGCTATCTCTTTATCAATATCCTTACCATACCGCTCCTCTATCACGTTCAGTTCTTGTATGCCAAATACCTCGCAGGTACGCATTACGGCACTGGTATTATGTAGTTGAAAAACATCCTCTACAGCTACTGTAAAGTGTTTCGTACGATTTTGTAATACTTCCAAAAAACGCTGCTTCCTTTCCTGCGTAATAAAACCTTCAATATAAGTGAGATAATCAATAGTATAGGTATTTTTCATTATAAATGCTGAGGTTAAAAATCTTTTATTAAATTAGGGGTTTAAAACCTAATTATGACACAGGAAGAATTACTAGAGCAAATTTACAAAAAAGACAGCAAAGCCTTTACACTGCTGTACGACATGTACTCCAAAAGCCTTTATGGTGTAATTTTTAATCTCCTTAAGGATAAAGAAGAAAGCGAAGATGTCCTTCAAGAAGTATTTGTAAAAATATGGAAAAACATTGATAGTTATAATACTAGTAAAGGGAGGTTCTTTACATGGATACTGAACATTGCCCGAAACTCATCGATAGACAAGTTACGATCTAAAAGCCATAACAACAGTAAGAAAAACCTATCTTCTGATAATTTCGTACATATTTTGGACTATAATACATCAACAACAAACAAAATTGATGCTATTGGAATAAAGGAGTTCATAAAAAAGCTGAAACCGAAATGCATACGTATAATAGATCTGTTATTCTTTAAAGGTTATACACAGCAAGAGGCGTCAGAAGAACTTGAAATACCTTTAGGGACAGTGAAAACGCAGAACAGAAATTGTATTAATGAACTAAGAACAATACTACAAGTACAATGAGCAGTAATGAATTAATAGAATCAGGAACCCTCGAACTTTTTGTTTTCGGATTACTATCCGAAGCTGAAAATAACGAGGTGCAGGAAATGGCGAAGAAAGACTCTGAAGTACAAGATGAAATAATTGCTATCGAAAAAGCAGTGATAAACCTTTCGTATAGTATTTCACCAAGACTTTCGGCACAAAACTATAACAGGATATATGCCAAACTCATAGAGAAGCAAGAAGGCGGTGTTGTACAAATGGATACACGTCGTAGTGGCGGAATATCACAGTACATCGGATGGGCAGCAGCAGTTATATTACTGATAGGCATAGGTATCCAGTATATGAAATATAACGAAGTTACCCAAGAAGCAGAACAGGCAACCGCAGAGCGTAACAAGTTTGAGCAAATGGTAGCAAGCATAGAGCAGGAAAAAACACAAACCGAAAGAGCTCTGGAAATTGTGAGAGATAAAGGCAACGCTGTTATATCATTAGACGGGCAGCAAGTTGCGCCTGATGCTTATGCGAAAATTTATGTAAACAAAGACGACAACGAAACTTATGTAGATATAGCCGGACTGCCCGAACCACCGGAAGGCAAAGTATATCAGGTATGGGCATTAAAATTAAGTCCGTTTACCCCAACCAGCATAGGTGTACTTGATGCTTCAACAGCAGATGCTAATAAAGGCATTTATAAAGTGGATACATTTGAAGGAGTTGAAGCTTTTGGTATAACCCTTGAGCCTGCCGGAGGTAGCCCAAGCCCTACGCTGGAACAGCTATATACACTAGGAAAAGTATAATGAATTTATGAAAAAGAAACTTGTGGTGCTGAGCGGTGCAGGTGTGAGTGCCGAAAGTGGCATAAACACCTTTCGCGATGCAGGCGGTTTGTGGGAAGGTCATGATATAATGGAAGTGGCATCTCCCGAAGGTTTTAGTAAAAATCCGGCACTTGTGCTGGATTTTTACAATAAACGCAGGCAGCAACTAAAAGAAGTACACCCTAATAAAGCCCATACCATAATTGCGGAGCTTGAAAGTATTTTTGACGTAACCGTTATTACCCAAAATGTAGATGACCTGCACGAACGCGCCGGAAGCACTAATGTACTGCACCTGCATGGCGAATTGCTGAAAGCACGCTGCATTACCAGCGAAACAGCTATTATAGACTGGACAGATGATATAACCGAAGACACACTGCACCCCGTTACCCAAAAGCAGCTACGCCCCCATATAGTGTGGTTTGGCGAAGCCGTACCCGCCATAATGCCCGCTATGGAAGTGGTACAGCAAGCTGATTATATTATTGTAATAGGCACGAGTATGCAGGTTTACCCCGCTGCGGGGCTAATAGACTATGCCGCGCCCAATGTACCTATGTATTATATAGACCCAAAACCGGCACACATACCTAATTTGCGAAATCCACTGGAAGTATTTCCATTAACGGCAAGTGAAGGGATGGAGGTTGTGTCCGAGAAGATTAAAAAAACATAGCTTTCAATACTTAAAAGTTCATCATGAAAATTTTTGCTTACGGCTCTAATATGTATTACAGAAGAATTAAAGAAAGAGTTTCTTCTGTAGAGAAAATATCTAATGTTTTTATTGAAGGCTATTTACTATCCTTCAATAAAAAAAGTACGGATGGCTCATCCAAAGCAAACATTGTCTATACTGGAAATTTAGAAGATATTGTTTGGGGAGTACTTTATGAAATCAATAGTACAGATAAGCCTAAATTAGATCGATTTGAAGGACTTGGAAAAGGCTATGAAGAAACTTCAATGGATTTTACTGATCCTGAAAATAACAAGCATAAGGCTCAAGTTTATATTGCTAATGAAGAGTCTATTATTGAAAATTTATATCCTTATGATTGGTATAAGGAACTAGTATTACGCGGAGCTATCAAGAATGAATTTCCAATGGAATATATAGCGAAAATAGATTTATTTAAGTCAACTATTGATCCAGATAGAAAAAGACGAGATAAAAATCTAAAGATATTAGAAGATAAATCATAATATCTTTTACAATATGAATTAATATTTAATCTCATAGAAACCCCTATCTTTGCCGTTTATTCAAACACACAACAAATGCAGCCTTTATCTGAACTAAACGCCATATCCCCTATAGACGGACGATACAGAAGTAAAACCATATCCTTATCCCCTTATTTTTCTGAAGAAGCCTTAATACGCTACCGGGTATTGGTAGAAGTGGAATATTTCATCATGCTATGCGAGCTGCCCTTACCCCAATTACAGGGAGTAGATAAAAATACCTTTGGTGCATTGCGTGATATTTATAAAAATTTCAGTACAGAAGATGCGCTCCAGATAAAAGAAATAGAAAAAACCACCAACCACGATGTAAAAGCGGTAGAATATTTTATTAAATCAGCTTTTGATAAATTGGGTTTACAGCAGTATAAAGAATTCATACATTTTGGGCTTACCTCACAAGATATTAACAATACCGCCATACCGCTTTCTGCCAAAGAAGCCTTTGAGGATGTTTATATGCCGGCACTTATAGGCGTAATCTCAAAACTAAAAGAGTTGAGTGTAGAATGGTCAGATATACCTATGCTGGCACGCACGCACGGGCAGCCGGCATCCCCTACCCGCTTGGGTAAAGAAATTGGGGTATTTGTAGAACGATTGGAAGAACAACTGCGCCTGTTATTCAATATACCATTCGCAGCCAAGTTTGGCGGAGCTACGGGTAATTTTAATGCGCATTTTGTGGCATATCCTGCTACCGACTGGAGAAAGTTCGGTAATGACTTTGTAGAAGGCAGACTGGGATTAAAACACTCCTTCCCCACTACACAAATAGAGCATTACGACCATTTTGCAGCATTTTTTGATGCGTTAAAGCGCATCAATACCATATTGATTGACCTTGACAGGGATATCTGGACGTATGTATCTATGGACTATTTTAAACAAAAAATAAAGGCAGGCGAAATAGGCTCATCGGCTATGCCACACAAGGTAAACCCTATCGATTTTGAAAATTCCGAAGGTAATTTAGGTATCGCCAATGCTTTATTCGAGCACCTATCGGCAAAACTGCCAATATCAAGATTGCAACGCGACCTTACTGACAGTACCGTATTACGTAACATCGGGGTACCCATCGGGCATACCCTTATAGCATTTGAAGCTACACTGAAAGGGCTAAATAAACTATTGCTTAATGCAGATAAGTTTGCGGAAGACTTAGAAAAAAACTGGGCTGTAGTGGCTGAGGCTATACAAACCATACTGCGCCGCGAAAGCTATCCTAACCCTTATGAAGCCTTAAAAGATCTTACGCGTACCAATACCGTAATTGATAAAAACGCGATACATACATTTATTACTGCCCTTAATGTATCGGATGATGTTAAAAATGAGTTATTACAGATAACTCCTGCTAATTATTTGGGAATAAATCCATAATTTTAAAAACAGTAAAATTTATGTATGCCCAACAAAATTCTTATTCTCTTTGCACATCCACTGTTCGAAAAATCGAACGCTAACGCTGCGTTAGTAAGACATATACCCAACTCTCCGAATATAACATTTCACGATTTATACCAGGAGTACCCGGAGTTTGACGTAGATATGAAACGGGAACAGGAACTCCTGATGCTTCATGATATTATTATATGGCATCATCCTATGTACTGGTACAACTGCCCGCCGCTGTTAAAACAGTGGATAGACATAGTACTGGAACACGGATGGGCTTATGGCAAAGAAGGTAAAGCCCTGAAAGGTAAAATATTATTGCAGGTTATAACCACCGGCGGGCAGAAAGAAAATTACAGTGATATGGGACGGGACAGATTTACCGTAATGGAACTGTTAGAACCCTTTAATCAAACAGCTAAAGTTTGTAACATGACCTACCTGCCCCCCTATGTAGTGCACGGCACTCACTCCATGAAAGCAGAGGACTATGAAACCTGTGGCAAACATTACAGAGCCTTACTGGAATATATTGAAAACAAAGGTATTAATATTACAGAGCTTTCAGGATATAATTATTTTAACGATTGGTTTCAAACTAAACTCGGATAATTATGCAAGACAGTTTTTTCTTTCAGGCAATAATATACCTTACCGCAGCGGTAATATGCGTTCCGATAGCTAAAAAATTGGGACTCAGTTCTATATTGGGCTATCTTTTTGCAGGTATCATTATAGGGCCTTATGTATTGGGCTTGATTGGGCAGGAAGGCGAAGACATTATGCACTTTGCCGAATTTGGCGTGGTTATGATGCTGTTTCTTATCGGGTTGGAACTCGATCCAAATAAGTTTTGGAGAATGCGACGTTTTATTTTTGGTATGGGCGGATTGCAGGTAGTCGCTACCACACTGGTACTATTCCTTGCCTGCTCGCTAGTATTAAACTGGCAATGGCAAACAACACTTACCATATCATTGGCATTAACACTGTCTTCTACAGCTATTGTAATGCAAACGCTAAAGGAAAAAAACCTCACTAAAACCTCTATGGGGCGGTCATCGTTTGCAGTCTTGCTTTTTCAGGATATTGCAGTAATTCCCATATTGGCTATACTGCCTTTTTTGGCAGATGGCGAAATTCAAAATGAAAACTTATCAGAATCGCTGATAAGCGATTTCTCGGCATGGTTACAGGCTGCCATAGTAATTGGTACGGTAGCATCAGTATATTTTAGCGGACGCTACATTATAGTACCATTATTGCACGTAATAGCCAAAACACGCCTGCAGGAACTTTTTACCGCATCGGCTCTTCTATTGGTAATGTCCGTGTCTTTCATCATGCAGCTTGTAGGGCTTAGCCCTGCATTAGGAGCATTTATGGCGGGTGTGGTACTTGCCAATAGCGAATTCAGGCACGAACTGGAAGGCGATATAGAACCTTTTAAAGGACTGCTTTTAGGGCTGTTTTTTATAGGCGTGGGCGCCTCCATCAACTTTACCCTGATAATTGCCGATCCTGCCTTTATCATTATTTTTTCGACTATCTTTAATTCTATAAAATTCTTTGTGCTTTTTGGTATAGGAAAGTTATATAGAAAAGAAGCAAGCAAAAACCTGCTCTTCGCCTTTGCCCTCAGTCAAGCAGGAGAGTTTGGCTTTGTGATACTTGCCTTTGCGAATCAGATTAACCTGATGCCAACTACATTGGCAAACCAAATGATGGCTGTTATTGCCATAAGTATGATAGGTACCCCCTTTTTATTGCTTATTAACGAAAAATGGATAGACCCCTATTTTGGCGGTACAAAAGATAAAAAATCGAAAAAAGAGTATGATACTATTGATGAGGACGAGCAAAACGATGTTATTATAGCAGGTTTCGGGAACTTCGGGAGTACTATAGGCAGATTATTAAAAACTAACGGAATACCCGCTACAGTACTGGATATGAATTCGGAACGTGTAGATTCATTACGAAAAATGGGATTTAAAGTATATTATGGCGATGCTACCCGGCTGGAGTTATTAAAAGCTGCCGGATGCGAAAATGCCAAAATATTTATTGCTGCCATTGATAACCCCCGGGTAAATTTAACTGTAATAGAAAAAATAAAAAAACACTATCCTCACCTGAAAATACTGGCGCGGGCGCGAAATCGTAACGATGCTTTTGAAATGGTCGATTTGGGTATTCAAAATTTTTATAGAGAAAACCTGTACAGTGCCATACACTTAGGTGTTGATGCATTGGTAGCAATGGGGCACAGGCGTTATACCGCTACAAGGCAAGGACAGCGTTTTATTAAGTATGACGAGCAAGCTACCTTTAGGCTGGCACATAAACGCCACGATAAAAAAGCATTCCTTATTACTACTATGGAAGAAATTGAAATGCAGGAACAGCTTATAAAAAATGACCTTTATGCACAGCTTGGGGCTAATGACCATGCTTGGGAAAGTGATGAACTTAAAAAGGAACAAGCCGAAACAGCAGCAAGAAAAAATCAGCAATAAAAAAGCAGGAGTAATTACTCCTGCTTTTTTGTGCGTTGTGTTATTTGTAGTTTAGTGTGAACTCTTAATTAATTATCTTGAATAGTTCGGAGATTCGTTAGTAATAGTAACATCGTGTGGGTGACTTTCGGATATACCGCTTGATGTAATACGTACAAAACGACCTGTTTCCTGCAATGTAGGAATATCTTTAGCTCCGCAATACCCCATTCCGGCACGAAGCCCGCCAATGAATTGCAGCATACTTTCAAACAATTCGCCTTTATAGGGTACACGTCCCACTATACCTTCGGGTACCAATTTTTTAACATCATCTTCCACATCTTGGAAGTAACGGTCTTTAGACCCTTCTTTCATTGCCTCTACAGATCCCATACCTCTGTAGGATTTAAATTTCCTGCCTTCAAATATTATTGTTTCTCCCGGAGATTCTTTAGTTCCGGCAAGTAATGACCCAAGCATTACACAATCCGCTCCCGCAGCAAGTGCCTTAGGTATATCACCTGTATAGCGAATACCACCATCGGCAATAACCGGAACACCTGTCCCTTTTAAAGCAGCAGCTACTTCCAGCACTGCCGAGAATTGAGGGAAGCCTACACCTGCCACCACACGGGTAGTACATATAGACCCCGGACCAATACCTACTTTTACAGCATCTGCACCGTTTTCGGCAAGGTACAATGCTGCTTCGGGAGTAGCAATATTACCTACTACCACATCAAGCTCAGGAAATTTTGCTTTTACTTCTTTCAGTACTTTTACTACACCTTGTGTGTGCCCGTGTGCTGTATCTATAATTACGGCATCAACACCAGCATTTACCAAAGCCTCTGCCCTTTTTACCACATCGGCGGTAACGCCGAGCGCAGCAGCAACACGCAGCCTGCCAAACTTGTCTTTATTGGCAATCGGTTTTTGGGTAAGTTTAGTAATATCTCTAAAGGTTATAAGCCCTACCAGTTTGTAATCGTCATTTACAACAGGTAGTTTTTCTATTTTATGCTTTTGCAGTATGCTTTCGGCTGTATTCAATGTTGTTCCTTCTCCTGCGGTAATCAGTTTTTCAGAGGTCATTACTTCCAGTATAGAGCGATTGTTATCTTTTTCAAAACGTAAATCACGATTGGTAACAATACCTTTCAGTATGCCGTTTTCATCTACAACAGGAATCCCGCCAATGCTAAACTCACGCATTACATTTTTAGCATCGCCTACATTTGCCGTTAGCGGTAATGTAACAGGGTCTATTATCATACCTGATTCTGCACGTTTTACTTTACGGACTTCGGTAGCCTGCTGGTCAATAGTCATGTTTTTGTGCAGTACACCTATACCGCCTTCGCGGGCTATAGCAATAGCCATAGCGCTTTCGGTAACGGTATCCATAGCTGCCGAAACAATAGGAACGTTGAGCGTTATATTTCGTGAAAATTTTGATTGTATGCTTACTTCGCGTGGTAAAACTTCGGAGTAATTCGGAATAAGGAGTACATCATCGTAAGTAAGACCTTCGCCGATGATTTTATTTATATGTGCCTTCATGTTGCAATTTGTAGTTAAATTGCATGCAAATATACTACTTTTTAATGATAATTGTAAACTATATCCCTTTAATGATGTTTTAAAAATATTAAAAGTCGAATCTTTAAAAAGATATCAAAGGAGTAGTAAATCTTTTTCCTAAACATTTAAAACAAACACCTCCTTGTATATGATTATATTGTTCAAACCAACCTGTACCATTACATCGACCACAAGGAATTAATATCTGACTATTAGCAAAACTTTCATTATCGAAAATTTCTATATTCGATTCAATATGTAATTCTGAGTGACACCAATTACAAAGTGTAATTAAAGCATCATCTTTATATTCCCATGGAAGCTTATTAAAAATATAATACTTGTGATGTACTTGTAAATGATAGGGTTTATAAGTTACAACCAGTCTTGGAATTTCAACATCAATTACGAAACCATTATTATCTAAAATAGATTGTTTTTCTTCTGTTCCATCGTCGGTCAAGTAACTATATAAATTTTTTTCTTTATCAAAATGTGCATAAGAACCTGTTGCAGAATAATTACATTTTCTACACCTTTTACCATCTCTCTCAATAATTCTTTTTCTTGTTCTTTCCCATTCTGTAGTAAATAATAAATTTTGATATGTAATTTCTTCTATAGGTTTACTCTCTAATAGTCTTTGGTATGAAATTTTATCCATAATATATTTCTTTCTATATTATCCTGACTTCCGCTTGAGAATAAAATATATGATATACAAAACTATGAGAATTTTTGCAATAATGTAAGTTTTATTTGCTTATTCGAAGTTAAAACAACAACCAATTAATGATACTCCCCAAACAGCTTTGTAGCCTCGTTATAAGCACTTTCAAAGCTAAGGGCGTTTAAATTTGTGGTTACTTTGGCTGCTGTAAAGTACGAAAGCATCTTTTCAGTAGGCATATTACCCGTAAGGTCGTCTTTTGCCATCGGGCAGCCGCCAAAGCCTTGTATAGCTCCGTCAAAACGTGTACAACCCGCTTTGTAAGCAGCATCTACCTTTTCGTGCCACTTGTCGGGCGTGGTGTGCAGGTGTGCGCCAAACTCAATAGTAGGATATTTTGGTATCAGGTTAGAAAACAAATAATCAATTACATCGGGTGTAGAACTCCCCACCGTGTCTGAAAGGGATAATATAGTTACCCCCATACCCGCCAGTTTTTCTGTCCACTCCCCTACTATTTCCACATCCCAAGGGTCACCATACGGATTACCAAACCCCATGGAGAGGTATGCAACGACCTCTTTATTGCTTTTTGCAGCAATATCCAGGATTTCCTGTAATGTTACTATCGATTCGGCTATGGTTTTATGCGTATTACGCATCTGGAAGTTTTCGGATATAGAAAAAGGATAACCTAAGTAATGTATTTCCGGATGCACCGAAGCTATCTCTGCTCCTTTGGTATTAGCTATAATTGCCAGTAACTTAGTTGTGGTTGCAGAAAGGTCAAGTTGCGCCAGTACTTCGGCGGTATCCTGCATTTGCGGAATAGCCTTTGGTGAAACAAAACTGCCAAAATCGAGAGTATCGAAACCAATACGCAAAAGCGATTGTATATAGGCTGCTTTTTTTTCTGTCGGGATAAATGCCTTTATGCCCTGCATGGCATCGCGCGGACATTCGATTATTTTTACCTGCTCCATAGACTTCAAAGATATAAAATTTAGCGTTTACGAAATCGTTTTATTTTTTATGATATCCGTAAAATCTGCTTCAATATATAAGAATACTTTACCAGTTTCTTACTTATTCATTGCTAATATCTTTTTATTGATAGCTTTAACCAGTGCGGGTCCTTCATATACAAAGCCTGTATAAAGTTGTATGAGGCTTGCTCCTGCTTCCAATTTTTCAATAGCATCTTCGGGGGTATGGATGCCGCCTACTCCTATTATAGGGAATGCTTTATTACTTTTTTCTGAAAGGAAACGTATTACTTCGGTTGAACGTTTGGCTAAAGGTTTACCACTAAGCCCGCCTGTCTCCGATTTATTCTCCGATTGTAACCCTTCACGGGATATGGTTGTGTTTGTAGCTATTACTCCTGCTATTGCGGTAGTTTTCACTATATCTATAATATCCAAAAGCTGCTCATCCGTAAGGTCGGGAGCTATTTTTAGCAGTATTGGTTTTTGCTTAGGCTTTGCAGCATTTTTATTTTGTAGTGTTTGTAGAAGTTTGGTTAATGGTTCTTTATCCTGTAATTCTCTAAGATTTGGTGTGTTAGGCGAGCTTACATTTACTACAAAATAATCTACATAATCATAAAGGGCATCAAAGCATATTTCGTAATCTTTTACAGCATCTTCATTTGGGGTAATTTTATTTTTACCAATATTTCCGCCTATTAATACATGATTTTTTCCTTTCGGGTTGTTTTTTAGTCGTTCTACCGCATCTGCTACTCCGCCATTGTTAAAGCCCATTCGGTTGATGAGTGCTCTGTCTTCACGCAAGCGGAAAAGCCTTTTTTTAGGGTTACCGGGTTGTGGCTTGGGTGTTAACGTCCCTATCTCAATAAAGCCGAATCCGCAGTTAAATAACTCTCTGTAAAGTGTAGCATCTTTATCTAAGCCTGCAGCAAGCCCTACGGGATTTTTAAACTTTAACCCAAAAACTTCTCTTTCAAGCCTTGTATCACTCACTTCATATTTTGCCCTGAATAAAGCGGGCATTCCGGGAATTTTATTGATGAAACGAATAGAATCGAAAGTAAAATAATGCACTTTTTCGGGGTCGAAACGAAAAAGTAACGGTCGTATAATTGATTTGTACATAGTTGTTGTGTTGTGATTGCAAAAATAACATTATCCTCTCAATAATTACTACATTTGGTATAAACACATAATTCCGATATCATTTTATTATGAAAGATATTTTTTATGAACTGTTTGGAAGTTATACTGATAATCCTTCTTTAACAAAGGAACTTTGGATTGAAATAGAAACAAATTATTCAGCCCGAGGCAGGCATTATCATACCATACAGCATTTGGAGAATATGTATAATGAATTAAATGAATGCCATGATGAAATTGCCGACCGGGATACTATCCTGTTTTCATTATTCTATCATGATATAATTTATGATACCTCAAAAAAGGATAATGAAGAAAAAAGTGCTGATGTTGCAGTAAATCGCCTTAACCAAATAGAATATCCTGAAAATAAAATTGCTTTGTGCCGTAAGCAAATACTGGCTACAAAAAGTCATACTCTTAGTAATAACAATGATACTAATCTTTTTACAGATGCCGATCTTTCTATATTAGGCAGCTCATGGCAAAACTATGAGCAATACTATAAACAGATACGAAAAGAATACAGTATATATCCTGATTTTTTATACAAACCGGGCAGAAAAAAAGTATTACAGCATTTTCTTGATATGGAAAGCATATTTAAAACCGAGCTTTTCAGGAATAAATATGAAAACACAGCCAGACATAACCTCTATAAAGAATTACAGCTCCTTTAAATATAATACTCTCAAATAAATTGTAAATTTGTGCTTCATTATTAATAAAAACATAAAAATGCAACACATAATAGACCGATTTATCAGCTATGTTACTGTTGATACCGAATCTGACCCTAACTCTGAAACAACGCCAAGTACATCCAAACAATGGGATCTTGCCAACCAACTGGCAGAAGAACTTAAAACCATTGGTATGGAAGATGTTACCATAGATGAAAATGCTTATATAATGGCAACATTACCCTCTAATGTGGAGCATGATGTACCGGTTATTGGTTTTGTTTCGCATTTTGATACTACCCCCGATTTTACAGGAGCTAATGTAAAACCTCAAATAGTTGAAAATTATGATGGCGGCGATATTATACTGAATGCTGAGCAAAATATAGTACTTTCTCCTTCCTACTTTAAAGATATGTTGCAGTATAAAGGTCAGACCCTTATTACTACTGATGGTACTACCCTACTGGGTGCTGATGATAAAGCGGGTATTACTGAGATTGTTACGGCTATGGAATATCTTATTAATCATCCTGAAATTAAGCACGGAAAAATACGGGTAGGTTTTACTCCTGATGAAGAGATTGGTCGTGGTGCTCATAAATTTGACGTAGCTAAATTTGGTGCTGACTGGGCTTATACTATGGATGGCAGCCAGATAGGCGAACTGGAGTATGAAAACTTTAATGCGGCAGGAGCAAAAATTACCTTTAAGGGTAAAAGTGTACACCCGGGTTATGCAAAAGGGAAAATGATAAACTCAATGTTATTGGCAAGCCGTTTTGTAGCAGCTTTACCTCAAGGTGAAGTGCCGGAAAGAACATCGGGTTATGAAGGTTTTTATCACGTAACGGGTATTAACGGCAGTATTGAAGAAACTACTGTACAGCTTATCATCCGTGACCATGATAAAGAAAAATTTGAAGCCCGAAAGAAAAAAGTAGCTCAAATAGCCGAAGAAATCAGTAACGAATATATGGAGCAATATGGTGAGCCTATTGCTATTGCTGCTATTAAAGACCAGTACTACAACATGAAAGAAAAGGTAGTACCTGTATTTCATATTGTAGATATTGCCGAGCAGGCAATGAAAGATTTAGGAATAACTCCGCTTATTAAACCAATACGTGGCGGTACTGACGGGTGTCAACTATCGTATATGGGATTACCTTGCCCTAACATTTTTGCAGGCGGTCATAATTTTCATGGAAAATATGAGTATGTACCTGTAGAGAGTATGCAAAAAGCTACAGAGGTAATTGTAAAAATTGCTGAACTTACAGCTAAAAAATATAATGGGTAATGTAGTATAACTTATCTTTATAAAATCAAAAAGCCTCATCGTAATGATGAGGCTTTTTTGTTAGTCTTTTTTAGGAGCATTTAATTTTTGGCTCAGTTCCAGCGATACTGCCGAACGTTCCATTTTTAATTTACCCGCCATAGTTTCAATTACCAAAGTATCATCGCCAAGCTCTAATATCTTGCCATGAATACCGCTTTTTGTAATTATTTTATCCCCTGCTTTAAGGTCTTTTTCAAATTGCTTTTCTTGTTTTTGCCTTTTTTGTTGTGGTCGTATCATTAAAAAATAGATAACGACAAACATTAATAATAACGGGGCAAACTGTTGTAATTGATCCATATTTAGTTTTTCGCTTGTTTAACGCCTACACCAGCTTTTGGTGTAACTTCGGCTGTAAATTTAAGTACTTCGCTACCTTGCTCTGTATTAGCTGTAACAGTTACTGTTTTGTTTTGTTTTCCGCTTTTTCCCGCAGAGTTAAAAGATACGTTTATCTCTCCGCTGTCTCCCGGTTTTACAGCCGTTTTGGTGTAACTTGGCACAGTACAACCACAACTTGCTTTTGCTTCGCTTATAACTAAGTCAGACGATCCGGAATTTGTAAAAGTAAAAGTGTGTTCTACCACATCGCCGGCATTGATTGTACCAAAATCAAATTCGGTTTCGTCAAACTTCATCACGGCTACTTTACCTGCTTCGGCATGTGCCAGTTCGGCTTCTTTTGCTGTTTCTTCATCAATACGCAATGCCGCATTTTCTTTACAAGATACTGTAAGTACTAAAGATGCTATGGCGAACATAGCTGCTGTTCTTTTTATCATAACTATAGTTTTAAATTATTTTACATTAAACCTCTTCCGGTTTTTATCAGTTTATTATTGGTTTGATAATCTTTAATTAAGTTGTCTAATATTCCGTTGATAAAAATACTGCTTTTTGGTGTAGAATATTCTTTTGCTATCTCAAGATATTCATTTATAGTAACTTTTACCGGTATCGACGGAAATTTTAAAAATTCACATATTGCCATTTTTAATATTATGGCATCTATTTCGGCTATACGCTCGGTATCCCAGTTCGGGGTTTTGTCAATAAACTCTCTGGCAAGCTCTCTTTCGTTGAGTACTGTTTTCCTGAATAGGTTTTTTACAAAATCTTTATCATCAACATCCTTATACAGTTTTGGTACAGAAAAAGAATTACCATCCGGCTTTATTTGCTTTAACTGTTTAACTATCATTGTGTTTACCAGCGGAATATCGTCCACCCAAGTTAACTTATAGTCTTCCAGATATTCATACAGCTTCTCGTTAGGCGCAATAACTTCGGTAAAAAGTGAGGCTATAAAATCTCTGTCTTTTTCAAAATCATTTTCTTCATTCTTCATATAATCGTTATATACTTCACTTTGCTTTATTGCTTCGAGCAACAGTAGTATATAATCGTCATTCTGTTTCCAGTTATTTATTTTGCGATCTGCCATTGCAACACTCAGCGAATTGTTTTCTTCCAGCAATTGCAATACCTTATTATTGATAAATTTTTTGTTGGGGTTGCGCTCTTCGCTTGTGGCAAGATGTTTTTTAGACGATTTTGCGAGATAGTCTTCCTCGCTGTTTCTCAGCTCTACAAGAGCGGAAACCATTGTAAGATATAGGTCGCGAATGTTCTCTATACTATAGAAAAGAAACTTTTCTTCCTTTTCCAAGTTGTCTGAATCATTTTGATGCATGGCATATATTGACTGCATCACTTTAACCCGAATATGTCTTCTGTTTAACATTCGTCTATAAGAACTTTAAAAAATTAAAGAAGCGAAAGAAAAATTCTTTCGCTTCGCAAAATTAAAAATAATATTTTTTCTATCGCTAATTATTTAGCGGTTTCTTTCTTTCTGTCGTCAATTCTTTTTTGCGCAATAGACATAGCAGCTTTTTGAGTAGTAATACCGTTAGCCTCTGCATGAGTAAATATTTCTAAGGTAGTATTATAAATATTCTCTGTTCTGCGCATAGCCTCCTGTTTGTCATATCCTACAATCTCGGCATATACATTTATAATACCTCCGGCATTAATAAGAAAGTCAGGAGCATAAGCAATGCCTCTTTCTTGTAATACTTTACCGTGAATCTCATCATTAGCCAACTGGTTGTTAGCTGCACCTGCTATTACTTTGGCTTTAAGCCTTTGTATCGTTTCATCATTAACCGTACCGCCAAGCGCACACGGAGCATAAATATCTACATCAGCACTGTAAATATCTTCGCCCATATATATTTGCGCACCATATTTAGCAGCTACCTCCTGCATTTTGGCTTCGTTAATATCTGTTATTTGTACCAAAGCTCCTTCTTTAACAAGATAGCTTATAAGTGTTTCGCCTACATGACCTGTACCTTGTACCAATACTTTTTTGCCTTCCAGCTTATCAGTACCAAACTTGTACATTGCAGCAGCTTTCATACCCATGTATACACCGTAAGCCGTTACGGGCGAAGGGTTGCCTGATCCGCCTTTGGCTTCTGATATTCCTGTTACATAAGGAGTAACTTCACGAATAATATCCATATCAGGTGTGGTAGTGCCCACATCCTCCGCAGTGATATATTTACCGCTGAGTGAGTGTATAAACTGACCGAACTTAGTCATCATTTCGGGAGTTTTATCCGTTTTGGCATCACCGATAATGACTGCCTTACCACCTCCGAGGTTTAATCCTGAAATAGCAGATTTGTATGTCATTCCTCTTGATAGCCTTAAAACATCATTTAAAGCTTCCCACTCATTAGCATATTTCCACATTCTTGTTCCACCAAGTGCGGGTCCTAAAACGGTATTATGAATACCAATTATTGCTTTTAATCCAGTATCTTTGTCATGACAAAAAACAATTTGTTCGTGGTCATTAAAAGAAAGCTGCCCAAAAACAGGATCAGCTTTTGTAAGATCGTTGGCTTTAATAACTTCTGCTATCATGATTATAATTTTAAATTTGAAATTTATTCAAAAACAGGAGACAAAAATACATATATAATTAAAATATAGCAATATAAACGCTCTTTTTTATGTATTCAATAATTTAAAGCTATATATTATCAGTACTTATAACCACAATTAATAACGTTATTTTAACATTAAAAACAAGTAATATATTAATTTATTAATATTAACATGAAAGAACTTCAGTATTTAAACAAATATTTTATAAAATATAAATTTCGGTTTCTTTTAGGAATAAGCATTACTATAGTAGCGCAAATATTTTCATTATTTACGCCCGAACTTATAGGTAACTCCATTAAATCGATTGAAGAATATGGTCATAAAGGAGGTTTATCTGCCGATGCTATAAAAAGTGAATTACTAACTAATATAATTCTTATAATAGTTACTACACTTATTGCCGGAGTACTTACTTTCCTGATGCGACAAACGTTAATAGTAATGTCGCGCCATGTAGAGTTTGATTTAAAAAATGAAATTTTCAGGCATTATGAAAACCTGTCACAGAGTTTTTATAAGCGCAACCGTACGGGCGACCTCATGAACCGCATCAGTGAAGATGTGGGCAAGGTACGAATGTATGTGGGTCCTGCGGTAATGTACTCACTAAACACCGTAATACGTTTTGCGGTGGTAGTAACGCATATGTATATTATATCGCCAAAACTAACGCTTTACACCCTGCTCCCATTACCTATATTATCCTACAGTATTTTTAAAATAAGTACCGAAATTAACAAACGTAGTACGCTATATCAGCAAAACCTATCCAAGCTATCTACTTTTACGCAGGAAATGTTTTCGGGTATCAGGGTAATAAAGGCTTATGCGCTGGAAAAACAAAAGCAGAATGATTTTACGGATTTGTCCCGCGACAGCAAAAAGAAAAACATGAGCCTGGCTAAAGTTAATGCACAGTTTGGACCATTGATGATATTATTAATTGGTATAAGTAACCTTGTAGTAATATATGTGGGAGGTGTAATGTATATAAACGGTACTATACCTGATATTGGAGTAATTGCACAGTTTATATTATATATTAATATGCTTACCTGGCCTGTTGCCTCACTGGGATGGATATCCTCTATGGTGCAGGAAGCGGAAGCTTCGCAAAAAAGGATAAATGAGTTTTTGAAAACCGAGCCGGATATTCAGAATAATCAAACAGCCCATACTCCTGTAAAAGGTGCAATAGCTTTTGAAAATGTTACTTTTACTTATGATGATACTAATATTACGGCTTTAAACGATGTTTCGTTTACGGTAAACAAAGGAGAAACACTCGCTATACTAGGCAAAACAGGTTCAGGGAAATCAACCATCCTTTCACTCATAAGTCGCCTGTATGATGTGGAGAAAGGCAGCATAATGGTAGATGGCAAGAACATAAAAGACCTTAACCTTAACGACTTGCGAAACAGTATAGGATTTGTACCGCAAGACGCTTTTTTGTTTTCTGACAGCATTCAGAATAATATTAAGTTTGGTAATGAATATGCTACTGATGATGAGGTAGTAACAGTGGCTAAAAAAGCAGTAGTACACAACAACATAATCAGTTTTAATAAACAGTATGAAACTATACTGGGAGAGCGCGGCATAACGCTTTCAGGCGGACAAAAACAAAGGGTTTCCATAGCCAGAGCCATGATAAAAGATGCCCCCATATTATTGCTGGACGACTCGCTTTCGGCAGTAGATACTGAGACCGAAGAGGCTATATTAAACAACTTGCTGGAATTTTGCAAGGATAAAACCACTATAATTGTAAGCCACAGAGTGTCTTCGGCTAAAAATGCCGATAAAATAATTATACTCGAAAACGGAAAAATAGTACAACAAGGCACTCATAATCAAATGGTAAATGCAGAAGGATACTACAAAGAATTATACCTGAAACAACTTTCGGAAAAAGAAATTCAGTAAATTGTTGGATTGTATAATTTTTTTTTAGATTTTTGATTGCTACATAAAATCATACAAATCAAACGAAGGATTATGAGAGAAAATGACATGTTGGAAAAGGAAGAGATCTTTTCTAGAGTTCTAAGGGCAGGAAGAAGAACTTACTTTTTTGATGTAAGGTCAACAAAAGCTGATGATTATTACATTACTATTACTGAAAGTAAAAAATTTACTGAAGAAGACGGTTCTTTTCACTTCAAAAAACATAAAATCTATCTGTACAAAGAAGATTTTACGGCATTTAAAGAAATTCTTGACGAAATGACTACTTATGTACTTGACCACAAAGGCGAGGAAGTAATTTCTGAAAGACATCAAAAAGACTTCAAAAAATTGTTTGGAGACAAAAGCGAAGAAACTATTACTACAGAAAGTTTTACAGATGTAAGCTTTGATGATATATAAATAAAAACTGCTGTACAGGCAGTTTTTATTTTTTTTTTTTACGCTATTCGCAATCCGTTTTTTATCCTGCTATCGGGAGCAAGCAATATTACATCGCCTTCCTCCCCTACAGCACCTAAAACAAGGCATTCGCTCATAAATTTTCCTATTTGTTTTTTAGGAAAATTCACTACTGCTACAACTTGTTTGTTCAATAATTCCTCTTTTGTGTATCGTTTCGTAATCTGTGCCGATGATTTACGGATACCTATTTCCGCACCAAAATCTATAGTTAGTTGATATGCAGGTTTTCGTGCTTCAGGAAAATCATTTACATCAATAATAGTCCCCACACGCATTTCTGTTTTTTCAAATTCTTCCCAGGTAAGCATAATTCAATATTCTAATTTGTTAATGTAGCAATATAACAATTTCCCCTTTGGGGATTAAGGGGCTTTCTTCTCAAGCACCACATCAATCGGGCGGTTCATTTTGCGTCCAAACTTTACCGCAGCCTGCTGGCTTTCGTTAGAGCATAATACATACATATTATAACTGTATAGAGGTACTATTACAGATTTAAATGTACCGCCATTTTCAGCGCCGTCAATATCTTCAACCTTTATACTAAACCTGTCGGCAGGAAAAGTATTAGCAACCGAAAGCAGGTAGTTATCTTTGGCAAAAGGGAAGAACCAGCGTTCTTTTTTAGCCGTAGTACCTTCGGTAAGTCTTTTGTTATCATCTCCTATTTTATAATTTGATGTGAATTGCAGCGGAGCATTGGCATTTTTAAAACTATAGGCATTATTAACATTAATAACATCTCTGCCAAGACTATCTACAACTGTTATTTTAAGGTTTTTAATATTTTCTGTTTTTCCCGATTCGTGTACGTCCAGAACAATATAGGATGTAAAATCGTATCCACAGTGCATTACCTGCGACTTGGCAGATAGTGTAAATAAAAACAGAAGTATAAGAATATATCGCATAGCTGATGGTAAATATTGGTAAAAATAGAACTATAAATACTTATTTTCAAAAAGTATTCCAAATAAAAAAGCCGCCTGTAATGGCGGCTCTTCAATATATTGGTATTGATGATTATTTTACATCCATCAATTCTACGTCAAAAATAAGGGTTGCATCCGGCGGTATAACGCCACCTGCACCACGTGAACCGTAACCCAAATGCGAAGGAATTACAAAACGTGCTTTATCTCCTACTTGTAATAAAGAGATACCTTCGTCCCATCCTGAAATAACCTGACCCACACCCAGTTGAAATTCAATAGGTTGTTTTCTTTGGTAGGAAGAATCGAATACTTGCCCGTTATCAAGAGTACCTTTATAATGTACTGATACTTTCTTTCCTTTTTCGGCTTTTTTACCGTCACCTTTTTGGATTACTTTATAACGAAGCCCGCTTTCTGTTTTATCAAATCCGGCAGCCAGTTTTTCCATTTCTGCTTCTGCCCTTGCTTTTTCTTCAGCAATACGTTTTTCACGCGAGCCTTCAAATGTTCTGAAAGCCTCTATGGCATTCCAGTTTTTAGCCTCGTCACCTTCTCTTATTATTTCAAGACTTTCTATAACATCGCCTTGTGCAACGCTGTCAACAATATCTTGCCCTTCTATAACATGACCAAAAACAGTATGTTTTTTGTCTAACCAAGGGGTTTCTATGTGAGTTATAAAAAACTGAGAGCCGTTAGTACCCGGTCCTGCATTTGCCATAGAGAGTACTCCGGGCTTATCATGCCTTAACTCCGAATGAAATTCATCATCAAAGTTGTAACCCGGTCCGCCTGTACCGGTACCCTGTGGGCATCCGCCCTGTATCATAAAATCAGGTATCACACGGTGAAATTTCAGTCCGTCATAATACGGTTTTCCTTGTGGTTTCGCCTCATTTTCAAGGTTACCCTCAGCAAGACCTACAAAGTTACCCACCGTACCCGGAGTTTTATCATGTGTAAGCTTTACCAATATAGCTCCTTTTGTTGTATTGAATTTTGCGTAAATTCCGTTTTCCATTATTGTTGTTTTTGTTTGTAAACGGCAAATTTACAAATAAATTTCCTACCTGCCCAGCCGCTAAATCATAACAAAAATGTAAATTTGAAAACATTTTTACTAATATAAAATCATCAAATCAATATTCTATGGAAAGTGTTTTTGACGCTCAGGGTAATCAAAAATTAGTTACACGAATAGAAAAATTAACCCCCATTACATTGTCAGAATGGGGAAAAATGACTGTTAGCCAAATGATGGAGCATTGCCAACAGCCTATAAAGGTTGCTTATGGTACGCTTAACCTTAAATCTAACTGGATGAGTTTTCTTTTTGGTAAAATGATGAAAAAAAAGCTGTTAGAATCAAAGCCGTTTGCCCACAATATGCCTACTGTAAAACAGTTTAAAATAGAACATGAGCCTGATTTTGAAACTGCTAAAAAAGAATTGATAGCCTTAGTTACAACTTTCGCAACCGAAGGGCATGCCAGTATAAAAAACGTCAAACATCCTTTTTTCGGAGAAATGACAATGGAAGAATGGGATGAATTGCAATGGAAACATCTTGACCACCACCTGAAACAGTTTGGAGTTTAAATGTAATAATTAATCAATTCTTTAATGTAGCTATGGAATTGTTACATTTGCACATTCCTACATTAAAGAATTGACCGATGCGTATTGATATAATTACCGTACTGCCTGAACTATTACGAAGCCCTTTTGAAGCCTCTATACTAAAAAGAGCTATAGATAAGGGACTGGTAGAAGTACACCTGCATAACTTGAGGGATTATAGTACCAACAAACACAAAAATGTAGATGACTACCAGTTTGGCGGTGGTGCCGGTATGGTAATGATGATAGAGCCTATAGATTTATGCATTAGCAAACTAAAGGCAGAACGTGAGTATGACGAGGTAATTTATATGACTCCTGATGGCGAAACCTTAAACCAGGGGATGGCTAACCAAATGTCATTATTAAAAAACATAATTATCCTTTGTGGTCATTATAAAGGTGTTGACCAGCGTGTGCGCGACCATTTTATAACTAAAGAAATTTCCATAGGCGATTTTGTGCTATCCGGTGGCGAGCTTGCAGCAGCCGTAGTATCTGATGCCATTATCAGGCTTATACCGGGCGTGTTGAGCAACGAAACATCGGCACTTACCGATAGCTTTCAGGATAACCTGCTCTCCCCTCCTATTTATACACGCCCTGCGGAATATAAAGGCTGGAAAGTTCCTGATGTGTTACTGAGCGGTAATTTTGCCCATATAGACCAATGGCGTGAAGATAAAGCGCTGGAACACACCAAAAACCGACGACCTGACTTACTGGAATAACAGCATAAAAAAATGTTTCTAAAAGTTTAAAAACTAATGACTAAACTTTTTTGTTGCTTCAAAATAATTTATATATTTGCACCCACTTCGGATTAACCTCTGGCGATACTCGTGAATGTTGTTCTGATTCAAACTTTTAACTTTTAGAAATCATGTCTGATTTAGTAAAATTTGTACAAGACGAATTTGTAGCAAAAAAAGATTTCCCTGAGTTCAATTCAGGAGACACAATTACTGTGTATTATGAAATTAAGGAGGGTGAAAAAACCAGAACACAGTTCTTTAAAGGAGTAGTTATCCAAAAAAGAGGTGCCGGTATTACACAAACATTCACCATCCGTAAAATGTCAGGCTCAGTAGGTGTAGAGCGTATCTTCCCTATCAACATGCCTGCTTTACAAAAAATTGAACTTAACCAAAGAGGTAAAGTACGTAGAGCTCGTATCTTCTACTTTAGAGACCTTACCGGTAAAAAAGCAAAAATTAAAGAAAGAAGAAGATAATTTTTCTTTCAGTAATGTATATAAAATCCCTCTGCTTTGCAGAGGGATTTTTTTTATTGCTATTTATCCTCAAGAAAGAAAAATATTGCAAACAATAAAATAACTATAACGTTTTTTTGCCATATTCGCACTGGGCATTATGCTTATATTTTGCTATATTTGCGAGCCTCGCTTTTAGTTAAACTCTTAAGCTAAGCAAATTAAACAAACAACATCTAAATTCATTTAATAATCCGCCTGCCTATCTTAAAAGCAGGAAATTAAAAACCTGAAAAAAATGTCAAAAGCATCAAAAATCATTTATACGATAACTGATGAAGCCCCAATGCTGGCAACGCATTCTTTCCTACCTATAGTGCAAGCTTTTGCTGCACCGGCAGGTGTTGCTTTAGAAACAAGAGATATTTCGCTTGCAGGAAGAATACTTGCAAACTTTCCTGACCATCTTACCGAAGACCAAAAAATAAATGATGCACTTAGCGAACTGGGCGAGCTTGCCAAAACTCCCGAAGCTAATATCATAAAATTACCAAATATATCAGCATCTGTACCACAGCTAAAAGCTGCTATAAAAGAATTACAGTCACAAGGTTATAACATACCTGACTTTCCTGAAGAGCCTAAAAACGAAGAAGAGAAAGCTATAAAAGCACGTTATGCCAAAGTATTAGGTTCGGCAGTAAACCCTGTACTTCGTGAGGGTAACTCTGACCGCAGAGCGCCAAAAGCGGTAAAAAACTATGCTAAAGCACATCCACACCGAATGGGGGCTTGGTCGCCAGACTCTAAAACCCATGTGGCAAGTATGAACGATGGCGATTTTTACGGAAGTGAAAAATCAGTTACGGTAAGTAATGACAATGATGTAAAAATTGAATTTACTGATAAAAGTGGTAATGTAACAGTGCTAAAAGCAAGTACCCCACTTATAGCCGGTGAAATTATAGACAGCTCTGCCATGAGCATGAAAACCCTGAAAAGCTTTATTGCACAACAGGTAGAAGATGCAAAACAACAAGGCGTACTGTTTTCAGTACACTTGAAAGCTACCATGATGAAAATTTCAGATCCTATCATTTTCGGGGCTTTTGTAGAAGTCTTTTTTAAAGATGTATTTGAAAAATACGGACAGTTATTTGAAGAACTTGGTGTTGATACCCGTAACGGTCTTGGCGATGTATATGCTAAAATAGCAGGTACATCACAAGAGGCAGAAGTAAAAGCGGCTATTGATGAAGCATACAAAAATGGTCCTGACTTGGCTATGGTAAACTCTGATAACGGTATTACTAACCTACACGTACCATCAGACGTGATTGTAGATGCTTCTATGCCTGCCATGATACGTACATCAGGACAAATGTGGAATGCCGGAGGAAAACCACAGGATACTAAAGCTATTATACCGGACAGAAGTTATGCGGGTGTATATAGTGCTACTATCGATTTCTGTAAAAAACATGATGCATTCAATCCGTCAACAATGGGTAGCGTACCAAATGTAGGGCTTATGGCTCAAAAAGCCGAAGAGTATGGCTCGCATGATAAAACTTTTCAACTTAGTGCTGATGGTGTAGTTCGTGTTATAGATAATAATGGTACGGTACTGATGGAGCAAAATGTTGAAGCAGATGACATTTTCAGGATGTGCCAAACTAAAGATGCTCCTATACGCGACTGGGTAAAACTGGCTGTTACAAGAGCAAGACTTTCAGGTACTCCTGCGATATTTTGGTTGGATGAGAACAGAGCCCATGATGTACAGCTTACAGCAAAAGTAAATACCTATTTAAAAGACCACGATACTACCGGGCTTGACATAAGGATTATGAATCCTGTAGAGGCTACTAATTTTACACTGGAAAGAATCATTAAAGGTGAAGATACTATATCTGTAACAGGAAACGTATTGAGAGATTATCTTACTGACTTGTTCCCTATTCTGGAAGTAGGTACATCGGCAAAAATGCTTTCTATCGTACCGTTAATGAACGGTGGCGGACTGTTTGAAACAGGTGCGGGAGGTTCTGCTCCCAAACACGTACAACAGTTTGTAGAAGAAGGATATTTGCGCTGGGACTCACTGGGCGAGTTCCTTGCACTGGGTGTATCGTTAGAACATTTAGGACAAACATTTAATAACCCAAAAGCCTTGGTACTTTCGGAAGCATTAGACGAGGCTACGGAAAAATTCCTTGAAAACGACAAGTCGCCTGCACGTGAGTTAGGCAGTATTGACAACAGGGGTTCTCATTTTTACCTGGCTATGTACTGGGCGCAGGCTCTTGCTTCTCAAAATAAGGATACTGTGTTAAGAGCAATATTTGAACCAATAGCAAAACAACTTACTGATAACGAAGCTAAAATAAACGAAGAGCTTATTGCTGCGCAAGGCAAAGCTCAGGATATTGATGGTTACTACCACCCCGATTTTAGCAAAACGGATAAAGCTATGCGACCCAGTGAAACACTTAACGGCATACTGGCTAAATTGAAATAATAAACAATCCTTACACTATAAAAAAAGCTGCAAATTGCAGCTTTTTTTTGTGGGATTATATTTACTTAATAAAACATAAAAAATCACATAAAAATTAATACTATGGCATGCTTTTGGATAAAATGAAGAGCACCCCTGTTAAGCAATTAAAGAAAAAGAATAAGATACAGATTGATTATTGTGTTTTGCAATTCATCCATAGTATTATATAATTCATCTGCAATTTTATACAGATGGTCAATAATTAATATTTTGTAAGTTTTTTATATTGAAACATATAGTAATTTTGTCCGAAAATTGTAATATTACTATGCATTTTTAATATCATATAATATAACAAATCATGATTTAAAACGTTAACAGTCAGAGTAACTTTATTTTATATACTTAACAAATACAATCAAAAAAAAAAATCAATCATTAATCAAAAAACGAAACAAACAATCAAACCATCATGACATTATTAAAACAGAGGTACTTAAGTGTGCTTTTTATGTTTATTTTTTCTGCTGCATTTGCTCAGGAAAAATTTACTTTAAGCGGTACAGTATCTGACTCCGGAAGCAATGAAACTCTTATTGGTGCAAGCGTTTATATTGTAGAAGCAGAAACAGCCATTGCTACCAATGAATATGGCTTTTACTCTATATCGCTCCCGGCAGGGACTTATACAGTAGAAATAAGCTATGTTAGTTTTGGTACTACTCGAGAAACGGTAACACTCAACCAGAATATCAGGAAAAATTATAAGTTAAGCGTCGATTCGCAGGAGCTTAATGAGGTAGTAATAACCGAAAACCAAAAAAGGGCAAACATTAAAACCCCTCAGATGAGCGTAAACAAACTCACCGTGCAGGAGATTAAAAAAATGCCCGTAGTACTTGGAGAAGTTGATATATTAAAATCGTTGCTCCAGCTACCCGGAGTTACCAATGCAGGCGAAGGATCATCAGGTTTTAACGTGCGAGGTGGCGCAGCCGACCAAAACCTTATACTGCTTGATGAGGCTACCATATTTAACTCGTCCCACTTATTTGGCTTTTTCTCAGTATTCAATTCTGATGCCATAAAAGACTTAAAACTGTACAAAGGCGGTATTCCTGCACGTTTTGGCGGTAGGGTATCATCAGTACTGGATATTTATCAAAAAGAAGGTAACAGTAATGAATTTCACATGAATGGCGGTATAGGTTTAATATCAAGTCGCATACTTGCCGAAGGACCTATACAAAAAGGAAAAAGCTCTTTTCTTGTTGCCGGTAGGGCATCTTATGCCCACTTATTTTTAAAACTTACTGATAATGATAACTCTGCCTATTTCTATGACCTCAACACAAAAATAAGCCATAAATTTAATGACAACAACAGTTTATACCTGTCGGGCTATTTTGGGCGCGACCTGTTTAACATAAACGATAGTTTTAATAATACCTATGGTAATGCAGTAGTTAACCTGAGATGGAATCACCTTTTTAACGACAAGCTTTTCTCTAATATGTCAATGATATACAGTGATTATTATTATGGACTGGAGCTTGATTTTATAGGTTTACAGTGGGATTCGGGCATAAAAAATTATAACCTGAAATATGACCTGAAACACTATATATCAGATAAGTTTAAATTAAACTATGGTTTAAATGCCTTGTACTACGACTTTAATCCGGGAGAAGTAAACCCTACAGGCGACAGCTCGTCGGTAAATTCTGAGCAACTTGATAAAAAATATGCTTTTGAACCGGCTCTTTATATTGATGCCGAACATGAACTTACTGACAATATAACGGTTAGTTACGGACTTAGATACAGTATGTTTTACAGATTAGGTGCACAAACCTTAAATTTGTATGCTAATGACCAGCCGGTAAGTTATGACAGCGATTTAAAGATATACGAAAAAGCCGATATTATAGGCACAAAACGTTACGACAGTAACGAAACGATTGCAAGTTTTGACAATTTTGAGCCCCGTGCCGCAGTATCTTTTAAACTGGACGATACCCAGTCAGTAAAAGCAAGCTATAACCGCATGGCACAATACCTTCATTTAATATCCAACACATCCTCTCCTACTCCGCTGGATGTATGGGCGCCAAGCGGAAAATACATTCAACCGCAGTTGTTAGATCAAGTAGCAGTAGGGTATTTCAGGAATTTTAATAATGATGACTACACACTGGAAGTAGAAACTTTTTATAAGAAAATAAAAAACAGAATAGATTACATTGACGGTGCCGATCTTATAGCCAACAATGCTATAGAACAGGTAGTATTGAACGGAAGAGCCAGAGCATACGGACTTGAAGTGTTATTACGTAAAAATGAAGGTAAGCTAACCGGCTGGATATCCTATACCTTATCAAGATCTGAGCAACAAACGGAAGGACGCACTCCTGATGAAATAGGGATAAATAATGGCGACTGGTATAAAACAGGATATGACAAAACACATAACCTGTCAGTAACGGGCTCATACGAATTAAATAACAAATGGTCATTTGGGGCAATATTTGCACTACAATCAGGACAGCCTGTAACCTACCCTAACGGGCAATATGTATATGGCGACCTTGCTATACCAAGTTTCGGACAGCGTAACGAAGACAGGCTTCCTGCCTACCACCACTTAGATGTTTCGGCAACCTATAATCCAAAACCTGAAAAGAAAAAAGGATGGCAAGGCGAATGGGTATTTAGTATCTACAACCTGTACAATCGTAAAAATGCCGCTTCCATAACATTCAGGCAAAATGAAGATACAGGATATAATGAAGCTGTAAGACTTTCCATATTCGGAATTATACCGAGTGTAACTTATAATTTTAAATTTTAATAAAAAGCACCTAAGGGTAATTACAATATATTCACACCATGAAAAATATAAGATTAGCAATACTTTTAATAATAGGCAGTATGTTTATTGCCTGCGAAGATGTAGTTGATATAGATCTCGACACTGCAGCTCCACGTCTTGTTGTAGAGGCTTCTATTGACTGGGTAAAAGGTACTGACGGCAGCGAACAAACCATAAGGCTTACTACTACAACAGGCTATTATGAGGAGGAAGTACCCATAGTATCGGGTGCTGTGGTATATATAACCAATAGCAGCAACACTGTTTTTAACTTCATAGAAGATATGGGTACAGGTAATTATATTTGTGCTGACTTTGAACCCATTATTGGCGAAACCTATCAACTTACTATAGAATATAACGGGGAAACACACACTGCTACCGAAACACTATATGCTGTACCGGAAATAAGCAGTGTTGTACAGGATGATGAAGGCGGTTTTTTGAATGAAGATATAGAAGTGCGCTTCTTTTTTCAGGATAATCCCAACGAAGATAACTACTATCTGATACGATTTGATACTGAAGTATTACCTTACCCTGATTATGATGTGCTGGACGATGAATTTTTTCAGGGTAATGAAATGTTTAGCTTTATAGATAATGAAGATTTTGAAACCGGACAAGAAGTAGGAATACAACTGTACGGAATATCGCAACGGTATTATAATTACATGAGCATATTGATTGCAACAGCCGAAGGCGGTGCGGGAGGCGGACCTTTTCAAACAGTACCCGTAGCAGCGCGTGGTAACCTGACAAACCAAAATAACCCCGATAATTATGCCTATGGTTATTTCAGGCTTACTGAAGTTGACACAACCCTATATACAATACAGTAACTTTATGGCACTGTCTTTGAGGCTTTTTCAGTAAATTGCCTCTATGAAAGATATGCTGCGAATTACGATACTATTACTAACAGCCCTACTGTTTATTGCATGCGAAGATGTAATAGACGTAGGGCTTAATAGTACAGAACCAAGGCTTGTGGTGGAAGCATCTATAAACTGGCGAAAAGGAAGTAATGGTAACTGGCAGGTAATACGCCTGAGTACCAGTACCGATTTTTATAATACCGAAATCCCCACCGCATCGGGGGCTGAAGTATATATAACCAACAGTCAACAGGATGAGTTTTATTTTTATGAATTGCCCGGAGAGAATAACGGAGTCTATTTGTGCGAAAACTTCGTTCCTGCAATCGGGGAAACCTATACGCTTACAATCCTTTACAAAAACGAAGTTTATACCGCTACAGAAACAATGCTGCCCGTTCCTGACTTGGAGGATGTACAGCAAACCAGAGAGGGATTTACAGAAGACCAACTCACAATAAAAGCTTTTTTTAACGACCCTGTAAACGAAACTAATTATTATATGCAAAATTACAGGCGTGAAGATCGTGGTCCTGAATATGGTGTATTTAACGATGAATTTGTTAACGGCAACTATACCTATGCTGTCAGAATATTTACCGATTTAGAAAGAGGTGAAGAATTAAGCGTTGACTTACACGGCATATCGCCAAGGTATTACAATTATATGAGTAAAATATTCATAACTACATCCGAAGCTAATTTAGGACCGTTTCAGGTAGCTCCGGCAAGCCTTCGTGGAAACGTAGTAAACGAAACAAACCCTGATAATTATGCTTACGGTTACTTTTACCTTAGCGAAGTAAGCACTATAGACTATATAGTACAGTAGTTTTTATTTGTATTTTTGCAGAAACCACAAAATATGTCATCCCACCACATAGTACGCGACGACCAGGAACCCGCATTGATAATAGCCAACGGCGCCGAATGTAATAAAGCCCTAATGGATGAATTATTAGAATGGTCGCCATTAGTTATTGTACTGGACAGTGCTATACAACGTGTAATTGATTTAGGCATTAAAGTAGATGTACTACTTGGCGATTTTGATCGTGGCTTTGACCCTGAACAATACCGAGATATGCAATATCCGCTGGAAATTGTACATACCCCCGACCAAAACAAAACCGATCTTGAAAAAGCTTTTGATTATCTTATAAGTCGAGAGTTTCCTGCCGTAAATGTAATATGGGCAACAGGAAAACGTGCCGACCATACTATAACCAACATTACCAATATAGTACGCTATCGCGAAAAACTGAAAATTGTAATGCTGGATAATCACAGTAAAATTTTTCAGTTACCCAAAAAATTTGAAAAATGGTATGTAGCAGGTACACCGATTTCGCTTATCCCTATCGGAAAAGTATCAGGCATACACTCCAAAAACTTAAAATATCAGCTTACCGATGATGAACTCACCATAGGGTATCGCACAGGAAGCAGTAATGAGGCTCTAAATGATGGAATAGTAACCATAGAGCACAACGATGGCGACCTGCTGTTGATGGAGTGTTTTGATTAAAAACTGGTTATTATGATTGTAAACTGAATACTATTGCTATAAACTAATCGCTATCTTTGTAGAAAAGGAAGAAAATAGCATGAAATTTCAGGTAGTATCAGACTATAAGCCAACAGGCGACCAGCCTACGGCAATAAAACAACTGAGCGCAGGCATAAATGAAGGAGAAAAATTCCAGACACTATTAGGGGTAACAGGTTCAGGAAAAACCTTTACTATGGCAAATGTTATAGAAGAGGTGCAAAAACCCACACTGGTACTGGCGCACAACAAAACACTGGCAGCCCAGCTATATAGCGAATTCAAACAATTTTTCCCTAATAATGCCGTCGAGTATTTTGTATCGTACTACGACTACTACCAACCCGAAGCCTACATACCCGTTAGCGGACTGTATATAGAAAAAGACCTCTCTATAAACGAAGAGTTAGAGAAAATGCGCCTTAGTACCACCTCTTCCCTACTTTCAGGACGGCGTGACATAATTGTAGTCGCATCAGTATCGTGTTTGTACGGTATTGGTAACCCTGTCGAATTCCAAAAAAACGTAGTATCCATAGAGCGTGACCAAGTAATAAGCCGTACCAAACTACTGCACCGCTTAGTGCAAAGTTTATACTCCCGTACCGAAGCCGACTTTTTACCCGGTACATTCCGTATCAAGGGTGACACTGTAGAAATATTCCCAAGCTATGCCGACGACCCGTTCCGTATTCACTTTTTTGGTGATGAGATAGAAGAAATCGAGGCTTTTGATGCCAAAACATCATTGGTAATAGAGAAATATGAAAAATTGAACATCTATCCTGCCAATATGTTCGTTACCAGCCCCGATGTATTACAGGGAGCTATTTGGGAAATACAGCAGGATTTGGTAAAACAAGTTGATTACTTTAAAGAAATAGGCAAACACCTCGAAGCAAAACGACTGGAAGAACGTACCAATTTTGACCTTGAAATGATACGCGAACTCGGTTACTGTTCCGGTATCGAAAACTATTCGCGTTATCTGGACAGAAGGCAGCCCGGTACACGTCCGTTCTGTTTACTGGATTATTTCCCTGAAGATTATTTAATGGTAATTGATGAAAGTCACGTAACCGTAAGTCAGGTACATGCCATGTATGGCGGTGACCGTTCGCGTAAGGAAAACTTGGTAGAATACGGTTTCCGATTGCCTGCTGCTATGGATAATCGCCCCTTGAAATTCGAAGAATTTGAAGCCATGCAAAACCAGGTGGTCTATGTAAGTGCCACCCCTGCCGACTATGAACTGCAAAAAAGCGGTGGTGTATATGTAGAGCAAATAATACGCCCTACGGGATTGCTTGACCCCATTATAGAAATACGCCCCAGCCTGAACCAGATAGACGACCTTATTGAAGAAATACAACAACGGGTTGAGGTTGACGAACGTGTACTGGTAACCACACTAACCAAGCGTATGGCGGAAGAACTTGCCAAATACCTCACGAAACTGTCAATACGTTGTAGATACATACATAGCGAAGTCGATACACTGGAGCGTGTAGAAATTATGCAGGATTTACGCAAAGGAATATTTGATGTGCTTATTGGGGTTAACTTATTAAGGGAAGGTTTGGATTTACCCGAAGTATCATTAGTAGCAATACTGGATGCCGATAAAGAAGGCTTTTTGCGTAGTACACGCTCCTTAACGCAAACCGTAGGGCGTGCAGCACGTAACGTGAACGGTAAAGCGATAATGTATGCCGATAAAATTACCGACAGTATGCAGCGTACCATAGACGACACCAACTACAAGCGCGAAAAACAGCACAACTATAACATTGCACACGGACTGGTACCTATGGCACTAAACAAAAAAATAGAAAACTCGCTGGGCAGGAACAGTGTAGCCTATAATTATGACAGCAGCCCAAAAGTAGCCGCCGAACCCGACACCACCTATATGGCAAAAGGCGATATTGAAAAACTGATACGCGAAAAACGTAAGGCTATGGAAAAAGCCGCAAAAGACCTCGACTTTTTACAGGCAGCTAAACTGAGGGATGAGATTAAAGGATTGCAGGAGAAGATTTAACATTTTTTATTTAAATTTACATTTAACAATTAAAAGATTACTAAATGAAAATAATAGCTGTAAATATCGGTAAAACGGTTAATAATCATAAAGATATAATCGAATCTATTGAAAGAGCATGGGTATTGAATAAAACAAGGGCTATGGGCTGTGACTACATTATTGGTGTTATAAAAGGAATAGTTTATAAAGATGCTTATTTTGTAATAAACCAAGAAAAAGTAAAGCAAGATGGTGAGCATCCCAATAGAGTGAAATTCGAGTTACTAGAAAAATGTAATGATGAGCAGATAGCAATGATTAATCAATATATCATTAATAATAATTCAAACTTAGGCGGTTTCACAACAAAATATTTATAATGCATTCTAAATAAAACCCGCGCACATCTGCCAAATCCGTGTCATTCGCGTTCCATACTATTCAAAATCCCTCATTTGCAGAAAAACTAAAAAAATGCAATTTAGTTAGCAGATAATTTACATATACCTGATAAAATTTCTTTAATTTGTAAGAAATACAAAGTATATGCAAATTGACCCGGCAAAGACAAGTCAAAGAAACATCTATAAAATCCTGTCAGGAGCTATAATTCCGCGCCCTATAGCTTGGGTGTCGAGCATTAGTGACGAAGGGATAACCAACCTTGCCCCGTTCTCATTCTTTAATATGGTGGGCGACGACCCGCCACATATTATGTTCTCTACCGTGCGCACGGGCGACAAAAACAAAGACACGCTTAATAACGTACTTGCAACGAAACAATTTGTAGTCAACTTGGCAACGGAAGACCTTGTAGAGAAAATGAACGATACCTCGGCAAGCCTGCCACCCAACGAAAGTGAATTCGATTTTGCAGGGCTTACCCCTGCCCCATCAGTATTTATAAAACCACCCAGAGTACAGGAAAGCCCTGTAAGTATGGAGTGCGAACTGGTACACCATTACAGCCTCGAGGGGCATCAAAACGGCGGTGCTACCATAATGATAGGCAGGGTTGTAATGATTCATATCGATGAATCGATACTGCTGGACGACTTTAAAATAAACATGGAAACCTATAAACCTGTGGCACGATTAGCAGGATCGAACTACGCAGGCTTGGGAGAAATTTTTTCAATAAAAAGACCAATATAACACAATGAAAATAACAGTAATAGGCGGAGGTCCCGGAGGTTTATACTTCTCCATTCTTTTGAAAAAGGCAATGCCTGATTATGATATAAGTGTTTACGAACGTAACAAAGCCGACGATTCCTTCGGTTTTGGCGTAGTATTCTCTGATGAAACACTAAGCGAATTCCTTACCCGCGACCCCGATTCTTACGACCTGATACGCAGCAGTTTTGCCTATTGGGACGAACTGGATGTAGCCCGCGATGGCGAAAAAGTACGTATTACGGGTAACGGTTTTTGTGGCTGTTCACGAAAAACATTATTACAATTATTACAGCAACGTTGCCGGGAAGTAGGCGTTGACCTGCATTTTGAGGCGAATGTTGCCGACTTGTCGCAATTCTCTGATTCTGATATTATTGTGGCTTCGGATGGTATTAATAGTGGTGTTCGCGAGCAATTTACCGAAGACTTTGGTACAGAGGTACAAATGAAGAGCAACCGCTTCGTATGGATGGGTTCTACCCGCCCGTTGGATGCGTTTACCTACTTTTTCAGGAGCACGCCTCACGGCACATTTGTAGCGCATACCTATCAGTATGAGGAGGGTATGAGTACCTGGATATTTGAAACTACTGACGAAACATGGCAAAAAGCAGGTTTTGAAATTACTAATGAAGAAGACACCATTGCCAAACTATCCGAAATATTTAAGGAAGAACTGGACGGTCATGGGTTAATAACCAACCGTTCGCACTGGAGGCAATTCCCTGCTGTGACCAATAAAAACTGGCATAAAAACAATATAGTATTACTGGGCGATGCCAAAGCAACGGCACACTATTCTATTGGGTCAGGTACTAAGCTGGCGATGGAGTGCGCTATTGCCCTTGCCGATTCGGTAATACAATACCAAAATGATATACCCGCTGTTTTTGAAAACTATGAAAAACTACGCCGTAACCGTGTAGAAATGATACAGCATGCTGCTAATGTTTCGCTCGACTGGTTTGAACACATGGACAGGCACATGCAGCACGATTTTATGAAGTTTGCCTTTAGTGTAATGACACGTGCCAAGAAAGTAACCTTTGAAAATTTAGCCTTACGCGATGCTTCGTTTACCCAAAAAGTACTGGCAGAATTCAACGAAAAATCAGGGACTGAAAACCTGAAAACAGCAGCAGCATTTACACCGTTTACCCTACGCGATATGACATTGAATAACCGTATTGTAATGAGTGCTATGGAGCAATATTCGGCTACAGACGGACTGGTAAACGACTGGCATTTGATGCATTATGGCTCACGCGCTACAGGTGGTTTGGGGTTAATTTTAACCGAAGCTACAGCCATATCTCCTACCGGTAGAATTACTTTAGGTTGTGCAGGTATATGGTCTAAAGAACAAGTTATTGCATGGAAACGTGTTGTTGATTTTATTCACCAAAACAGCACCTCAAAAATAGGAGTTCAAATCGGGCACTCCGGGCGCAAAGGCGCAATGCAATTTTACTGGGAAGCCAGAAATGAAACTATTGATAACGCCTGGGAATTGTTATCGGCATCCCCTATCCCGTTCAGCGATAAAATGGGTACACCCAAAGCAATGACTCAGGAAGATATGGACACCATAACTACCGAGTTTATTAACGCTGCAAAAAATGCCGATGAAGCCGGTTTTGATATGATAGAACTACAGGCACATCACGGTTTCCTGCTTGCCTCGTTCCTGTCGCCGCTTACCAACATTCGCACCGATGAATTTGGAGGAAGCATCGAAAACCGACTGAAGTTCCCGATACGAGTATTTAGCGCCATGCGTGAAGTATTCCCGAAAGGAAAACCGATGTCGGTACGCATTTCTGCATCCGATTGGGCAGAAAATGGCATTACCGAAAGTGATGTATTGGCTATTGCCGAAGCGTTTAAACAAGCGGGGGCAGATATAATTAATGTATCTACAGGGTTAACCGTAGCCCATGAAAAACCTGCTATTGGCAGGATGTGGCAAACACCTTTCTCTGATATGGTGCGTAACGAAGTGCATGTCCCTACCATAACAGCAGGATATATTCAGGATATAGACCAAATAAATACCATATTACTCAACGGTCGCGCTGATTTGGTCGCACTGGGCAAAACATTACTACTCGACCCATTCTTTGTGCGTAATGCACAAGCATATGAATTGCATAACGCAGGCAACTGGGATAGTCTGGGCGTACCGAAACCGTATATGTCGGCAGTATCGCACTTATACCCTTATGTTGCAGGACAGCGCAAAAATATAGAGAATATGAAAAAAGCATTAAAACCGCTAACGCATAAAAAGTAATACGCTTTAGTAATGAAACACTACGAAGATAATTTTGCGCACGACCATCTGCCCCACCCATTATTACATGCGGAGTGTTTTACAGGGCATTCGGATTTTGAGTTCCCGGAAGACCTGAATTGTGCAGCCTATCTGCTTGACAGGCATATCGCCGAAGGCAACGGCGATAAAGTGGCTATTCGTACTTTTGATATGGAATGGACATATAACGACTTGTATGAAAAAGCGAACCAGATAGCCCATGTGTTAAAAGACGACTTAGGTTTTGTTTCAGGTAACCGGGTTTTAATACGTTCGGCAAACAACCCTATGTATGTAGCGTGTTGGTTCGGCATCCTCAAAGCAGGCGGAATTGTAGTAGCAACCATGCCCCTATTACGCGAAAAAGAGCTTACCGTAATGGTAGAAAGTGCCGAAATATCGCACGCCTTTTGCGATTACAGGCTGGCAGACGATATGCTTGCCATACAATCGCCATTTCTAAAAGAAGTAGTTACATTTGACGGTTCAGGCGAAGGAACATCAAAACTGGAAGCATTAATGGCTGATAAGCCCATTACATTCGATAATTACCCCACAAAATCCGATTCGCTGGCAATAATCGGATTCACTTCCGGCACAACCGGAAAACCCAAAATGACAGCGCATTATCATAAAGATATATTACTCATATGTGAGGCTTTCCCAAAATATTCACTGCAACCTACGCCCGATGATATTTTTACGGGCAGTCCACCGCTTGGGTTTACCTTTGGGCTCGGCGGTTTGGTATTATTCCCTTTCTATTTTGGGGCATCCACATTTTTGTTAGAAAAACCATCACCTGATTTATTGCTTCAGGCAATACAGGATTACAAAATAACCATTTGCTTTACTGCCCCTACCGCTTGGCGTGTAATTACTACCAAAGTCAAGGATTATGATATTTCATCATTACGCAAGTGTGTTTCGGCAGGCGAAACCTTGCCTGAAAAAATATGGGACGACTGGCATGAAGCCACAGGACTGAAAATAATAGACGGTATCGGCGCAACCGAGATATTGCATATCTTTATTTCGTCGAATGAATCAACCATGCGAAAGGGCGCAACAGGAGTGCCTATTCGTGGCTATGAAGCTAAAATTATAGATAATAGGGGTAATGAAGTCCCCGTTGGCGAACCGGGCCGCCTTGCCGTACGTGGCATTACGGGCTGTAAATACCTGGCAAGCGAAGAGAAACAAAAAGAGTATGTAAAAAACGGCTGGAATATTACAGGCGATATTTTCCGAAAGGATGAAGACGGTTATTTTTGGTTTGTAGCGCGTGGCGATGACATGATTATCTCGTCAGGCTATAATATATCGGCAATAGAGGTAGAAAATGTATTACTGATGCACAACGACATTGCAGAGTGTGCCGTGGTAGGCATCCCTGACGAGGAACGCGGTATGCTGGTATGCGCTTATGTAGTGCTTAAAGAAAAAGAGAACGCAGGCGACGCTATGACCAAAGCAATACAGGACTGGTTTAAAGAAGTGGCAGCACCCTATAAATATCCGCGTAAAATACATTATCTGGACGTACTGCCTAAAACCGAAACAGGAAAAATACAACGATTTAAACTTAAAAATACAGCACAAGCGTAATGGAAAATGCATTTATTAAAAAAGAAAAAGTACGCTTTCAGCACGTAGATTATGCGGGAATTGTTTTTTACCCCCGATTTCTGGAAATGCTGAACTGCCTTGTAGAGGATTTTTATGAAGAGGCTTTAAACCTGCCTTTTAAAAACCTGCACGAAACGGGTGGAATACCAACCGTTGACCTGAAAGTACAGTTTAAAAAAGCGGCACGATTGGGCGACGAACTTACTAAATACCTATGGATTAAAAACCTTGGTGGAGCATCTATAAACTGTGGGTTTAAATTTGAGCACGAAGATGGCTCTGTATGCCTTGAAGGCGAAGTAACGCTGGTACGGGTTGAATTCTCTGAGGACAGAAAAGGGATAAAAGCAAGCGCTTTCCCCGATGCTATGCGGGTAAAACTGGAAAAATATCTTATAAAATAGTTTTCAGTCGCAGTAACAGTTTGCAAAAAAAATTAAAAGAATTTGAAATTCTTAATTCAAAATTTATAATTGAATAAACAATGTTAGATTTACCAAAATTCAAAGCAGCAGCCGTGCAGGCATCACCTGTTTTCCTTAATGTGGATGCCACTGTAGAAAAATCGTGTGCTATAATAGCCGAAGCAGCAGGAAACGGAGCATCGCTTGTAGCATTCCCCGAAGTTTTTGTAGCGGGCTACCCCTACTGGAACTGGATAATGACACCGGTACAGGGCAGCAAATGGTATGAAAAATTATATCTTAATTCCATAACGGTACCGGGTGCTGAAACAGACAGACTTTGCGAAGCTGCTAAAGAACATAACTGCCATGTGGTAATTGGTGTAAACGAACGCGGACAAAGTTTTGGAGAAATATACAACACCAACCTTATTATTAATAATAAGGGAGAAATAGTAGGTAAACACCGAAAGTTAGTTCCTACTTGGGCAGAAAAACTAACATGGACGGGTGGCGACGGCTCTTCACTTAAAGTATATGACACCGAGATTGGCCCGATTGGTACGTTGGCCTGTGGCGAAAATACTAACACACTGGCACGTTATACATTGCTTACACAAGGCGAACTGATACACGTAGCAAACTATATTTCGTTACCTGTTGCCCCGCCTGATTATAACATGGCGGAAGCGATAAAAATACGTGCTGCTGCACACTCTTTTGAAGGTAAACTATTCACAATAGTGTCGTGCTCTACCATCTCAAAAGAGATTATTGATATCATGAAAGAAGATGTACCGAATGCAGAGGAACTTCTTACCCGAAAAGACAGTGCCTTTACAGGTTTTATAGGTCCTAACGGAGCTGTTATTGGCGAACCGCTTATTGATGATGAAGGTATTGTATATGCTGATATCGACCTATCGAAGTGCATACAGCCCAAGCAGATGCACGACATACTTGGGCATTATAATCGCTTTGATATCTTCGACTTACGTGTAAATACCGCCCCAAAGAAAAATATTACCTTTACGGATGGTGATACATCTGAAAATGAAAAATAAATTTTGCTAACTACTAAAAACTACATTAGTATGGAAACAAAACATGACGATACTGTAATAGGTCGTGCCAGAGTGCAAAACACTCCGGAACTGGAAGCCTATTATAAAGAACTGGAAAGTCTTGGTGCAGGCGCACTATGGACGGTTGCTAACGATATTGAGCCTTGGGAACCGCGCCCATCATCTGTACCGATGTTATGGAAGTATGATGATTTACGCGACCTTGTAATTAAATCATCTGAACTCGTTACGCCTGAACAAGCAGGTCGCCGTGTGGTATATCTGGTAAACGATAAACGTAAAGACGTGAGTGCTGCTGTGGGTTGGTTATATACCGGCATACAAGTTACCAAACCGGGAGAAAGTACTCCGGCACATAAGCACAAAGCTGCTGCACTCCGTTTTATTATGGAGGGCGAAGGTGGTTATACTGTGGTGGATGGTAACAGAATAACGCTGGAAGTAAACGACTTTGTAATTACACCCAATAGCACCTGGCACGAACACGGTGTGGAAGAAGGGGGTAAAACCTGCATCTGGCAGGACGGGCTGGATATTCCACTTGTAAATGCGCTTGAAGCTAATGATTATGCGGTGTTGGATGGGAAACAGGAACTTACTGCTCCTGTTAACTTTTCTCCGTTAGCGTATGGCGGTGTAGGTCTTGTACCTGCCGACCACGTATGGGATAAGCCCTACTCTCCCCTGTTTAAATATTCTTGGAAAAAAGTATATCCTGCACTATTGGAAGCTGCCCAAGTACATGAAGGTTCTCCTTATGATGGTGTCTTAATGCATTATACTAACCCCGTTACAGGAGGTCATGTGATGCAAACTATGGGGGCATCTATGCAGTTACTACGCGCAGGCGAACATACCAAGGCGCACAAACATACAGGTTCATTTGTATATCAGTGTGCCAAAGGTAAAGGTTACTCTGTTATTGGTGGTAAGCGTTATGACTGGAAAGAACGTGATATTTTCTGTGTGCCATCATGGGTATATCATGAGCATGTAAACTTATCGAAAACAGAGGATGCTTGTTTGTTCTCGTTTAACGATTTACCCGTTATTACTTCATTAGGATTGTATCAGGAAAAAGCGCATCCCGATGGTCATCAAACTATCGAGTAAACTAGTTTACAATTATCAATTCAAATAAAACAAACAACATAATTACATATAATGAAATTAGTTACTTACAAAATAAACGATACTACGCATCAACTGGGCTTTATTAAAGATGAAACTATCATCAATGCCGAGCAATTAGGACAACTAAAAAACAGCGCATTGCCTAACAACATGCTCGATTTTATCGATATGGGTAAAGAGGGGATTGAAAAAGCTACACAACTTATTAATGAAGCTACCAAAGAGGAGTTAGAAAAATGTTCTGTTTTGCTCGCAAATGCTAAACTTATGGCTCCCATACCAAAACCCCGAAAAAATATTATAGGTATAGGATTGAATTATACAGAACATGTAGCCGAATCGGCACGTACGTTAGATACTTCTAAAGATTTACCGCAACAACCTGTTATTTTCTCAAAACCGCCTACGGCTGTTACAGGCACCAATGAAAATATTATACACAACCAAAAAATAACCCAACAACTGGATTATGAGGTAGAGCTTGCCGTAATTATTGGTAAAAGAGGTAAAAATGTACCTAAAGAACAGGCTATGGAGTATGTGTATGGCTATACAGTTATTAATGACATTAGTGCCAGAGATTGCCGCCGTTCAGGGCAATGGATTGTATCTAAAGGGCAGGATACGTTTGCCCCTATGGGACCTGTGCTTGTTACGGCTGATGAAATAGCCGATCCTCATAATTTAAATCTTTCATTAAAATTAAATGGTGAAGAACGACAAAACTCGAATACTAAATTTATGTTATTCAATATCAACGACTTGATTAACGATATCAGTACAGTGTTTACTATAGAATCGGGTGATATTATAGCTACAGGCACTCCTGCCGGTGTAGGTGCGGGTATGACGCCTCAGTCATTCATGTGGCCGGGCGATGTGGTAGAAGCTACTGTAGAAGGCATTGGTACAATAACAAACACTATAGTAGATTCTGAGAGTTTATAGTTGTCAGTCGCAGTATCAGTAACAAAATTTACAAAAAACAAATTATCAAATAAGCATTATAATGTCAATTAAAAAATACCGTATCGGTCAGATAGTACCCAGTTCTAATATAACAATGGAAACCGAAATTCCTGCTTTGTTTCGCTCACGCGAAACGATTGCACCGGAGCGTTTTACATTCCATTCGAGCCGTATGCGCATGAAAAAAGTTACTAAGGAAGAACTGGAAGCTATGGACGCCCAAAGCCTAAAATGTGCGCAGGAATTGAGCGATGCCCGTGTAGATGTTATGGGCTACGCCTGCCTTGTAGCAATTATGAGTATGGGGCATGGTTATCATTGCGTGTCTGAAACCAATCTGTATGAAGAAACAGTAAAAAATGATGCGCCTGCCCCTATTGTAACCAGTGCCGGAGCTTTGATTAACGGACTGAAAGTGTTGGGTGCAAAAAAGGTAGCTGTAATTACACCTTACATGAAACCGCTTACTAAAATGGTGGTAGATTATATAGAACATCAGGGATTTGAAGTAGTAGATTCTATTGCGCTTGAAATACCTGATAACTTAGAGGTTGCTGCACAAAACCCTATGAATCTTTTAGAAATATATAAAAGATTGAATCTTGAAGGTGTGGATGTACTGGTGGTTTCGGCTTGTGTGCAAATGCCTTCGCTTGAAGCTATTGATGCTATTGAGAAAGAAATCGGCATCCCCGTAACCTCTGCTGCTGTATGCACTACCTATGAAATGCTTAAAAAATTAGGGCTTGATACCAAAGTTCCTATGGGCGGTGCTTTGTTAAGCGGTAGGTATTAGGGAAGTAAATATCTTTTAAAAAAATAAAAAAGGTTACAAGGCATTAAATGTTTTGTAACCTTTCTGGCTTTTATTTACTGTGAAAGCAAATAATCATTTTTACTAAAACAATAGTACACTGCTTATATCATTCAGTTTAAGTAGTCTTAAATTTGTTTTTAAAAGGTTTTTAATCAGTTGATTGCAGGAAAGCACTTCTTCCTTCTTGGTTTCCTTTTCTAATTCAGTCGCAGCTTTCTCAAAAGATACTGCATCTCTTGCATTAATACCTGTTTCATAGTGCGTTAAACGTTCCATGGCAATATTATTTAATTGTTGTTTATGTTAGGCTAAATCTACAAACAAAAAATGGTTTATTATGCTAATTATTCTATAACAGATTATTAAATAATCAACAAATTTAAATAACCATTCCTACTTACTGTTTATTAAAAATAGTAATGATTATAACCTACAAATAGTTGTGATTTTAGCTTTACTAAATTTACGACAATATGTTATAAGAAACAATATAGTTATGTTAAAGAATATTAGTTTAACATTTATAAATTTACTTGCCAGGCCAACCCCGAATTATAATGCAATGTACCGTTGACAACTTCAAGAGGTGCTTCAAAATTATTAGTATATAAGCCTCCGGTACCTAAACCTTGAGGCATTGGATTGTTTTGTAAAAATGTCCATTGAGCGATAGCATTTAACCCCACGTTGCTTTCTAATGCCGAGGTTACCCACCAGCCAATTCCTAATGCTTCGGCTATGGTTATCCACTCTTGTGTACCTCGAAAACCGCCCACTAAACTGGGCTTTAAAATGATGTATTGCGGCTTTATTTTTTGCAATAATGCTTTCTTTTTTTCACTACCAAATACCCCTATCAACTCTTCATCCAAAGCAATGGGTATTGGAGTGTTTAAACATAGCTCTGCCATACTGTCATGTTGTTTTTTTTTAATAGGCTGTTCAATGCTATGTATTTTAAATTCAGATAATTGTATAATATTATATAAAGCTTTATTTGTACTGAATGCACCATTCGCATCAACACGAATTTCGATGGTATCAGCTCTGATATAAGCTCTGATATAAGCTAATAAGTCGAGTTCTTTTTGAAAATCAATGGCACCAATTTTCAATTTTATACAGTTAAAACCCTGTTGTAACTTCTCCTCTATTTGTTGCTTCATAAACTGCTCATCGCCCATCCACACCAAACCATTTATCGGAATATTTTTGTCTCCTTTTGTAAATGCTGATGGAAATAAAAGGTAGGGTGACTCGCCCTCCAACGAACGAAAAGCCATCTCAACTCCAAACTGTATTGAGGGAAATTCTATTAATTCCTGCCATAATTTTTCTTCTCCCAAATGGATGTTATCGCAAACCCATTTTAGTTTCTCTTCATAATCAGGTCGGTCATCAACACTAAGGGTTCGTAAAATACCACACTCCCCTATCCCGCGTTTACCATTTTCTTGGAGAATAATGAACCAGGTTTCTTTTTCAGTTAAAACGCCCCGCGATGTTCCGCTGGGGCGTTTAAAATTGAGTATGTATTTTTTATAATCAGCCTTCATAGAATTATGAATTAGAAATTAGAAATTACGAATTATGAATTGTCTTTTGGATACTGCCCATTATTTTAAGTAGTTCTTCGGCATTAGCAATAAGACTATTGAATTGACTCTCGTTTAAATAACCTGTATGCAACAGTCGCAACCAATAATGTGTTTCTCTTCCCTCTTTATATGCTATTGCCAATTTCGAAGCAAAATCTTTCCTGCTTTGCCCACCAATAGCCTCTTCTACATTTGCTCCTATAGAAGTACCGCTTCTTAAAAGCTGTTTTGATAAGACGAATTCTTTATGGTCTTCAACTAAGTATTTATATAATTTTACAATACGAATAGCAAACACATAACTTTTTTGTTGAATAACGTTATCTGTCTTCATTTACAAATCGTAATTTGTAATTGATAATTTCTAATTGTTAGAGTTCTATAGATTCTCCTATTTCTAAAAGCATTAAATCTTTATCCTTATCATAAAACTTCCTTTTGGCTTCTTCATGGTTTATTTTGATATAACCGAAAGTATCATAATGGTAGCCCAATATTTTATCGCATTCCAAAAAGTCTGAAGCTATAATGGCATCATCCACATCCATAGTAAAATTACTACCTATAGGCAGTATAGCAAGGTCGAGTTTGGTGCGTAATGGTATCAGTTTCATATCATAGGTAAGTGCCGTATCGCCGGCGATATAAATATTTTTATGCTCTCCTTCTATTACAAAACCTCCCTGATTACCACCATAAGTACCGTCAGGAAAAGAACTGGAGTGTATCGCATTTACATATTTTACTTTGCCAAAGTCAAATTGCCAGCTACCGCCATGATTCATCGGGTGTACCTTAAAGCCTTTATTTTCATAATATCCTGCTATTTCAGCATTAGATACTATAACAGCACCTGTATTTTTAGCTATTGCCTCTACATCCAGTATATGGTCGCCATGCGCATGAGTTACTAAAATATAATCAGCTTCAAGCTCGTTAATATCAATATGTTTAGCTAACTCATTAGCCGTAATATAAGGATCTACTATAATTTTCTTTCCGCCCACTGTTATTCCGAGGCTGGCGTGTCCGTAAAATGTAATTTTCATAATCTAGATATTTTTTGGTTTTTGTTATTTCTAAAACTGAAGCACCACACATAGCAGTACCGAGAGTAAAAACGTACCCAATGCCACTTTTTTCAGTTCAGGGTCTAATGCTTTTGGTTCTTTATTTTTAGCTACTGTTTTAATATGTATCAAAAATGGTACATAAGCTATTAAAAACAAGTATTGCAATGGCTTAAAGCCATACAAGATAGCAAATAAGAGCGTTAAAAACAACGCCATACTAATGATACAATAATGGTATAATTTTGCCTTTTCAGCTCCCAGTTTTACTACCAACGTGTTTTTGCCCGACATAGCATCGGATATTTGGTCGCGCATATTATTCAGGTTCAATACTGCCACACTAAGCAATCCTATACTTATAGCAGGTAATATAATTAGGGTATCTATTGCTTTAGCAAACAAAAAGTAGCACCCCAACACACTCACCAGTCCAAAGAAAATGAACACAAATAAATCCCCTAACCCTCTGTATCCGTAGGCTGAATTGCCTACCGTATATTTTATTGCTGCTGCTATGGCAGCCAAACCTAAAAAGAAAAAGAGTAACGAATACCCAAAATCATCTTTACCAAAAGCAAGATAAATTAATATAACAGCACTCGCCAAAGTGAGTAATGACGTTAGTATAATACCCTGTTTCATTGCCGAAACGGTTATTGCTCCGCTTTGTATAGCGCGTTGCGGACCTATCCTGTTTTCGTCATCAGTGCCTTTTATCCCATCGCCATAATCATTAGCAAAGTTAGAAAGTACCTGTAATCCTAATGTTGTTAGTAAAGCAAATGATAGTATCCACCAGTTTACCATGCCTTGCGAAAAGGCATAAAAACTACCTATCAAAATACCGGAAACCGATAACGGCAATGTTCGTAATCGTGCAGCACTTAACCATGCTTTTATATTTGCCATACTGTTATTTTAATATATCACTACATCCAGTTTTTATCGGTAGTTTCTACCTGATATAACCAATAGTTTACTAATTGTTTAAGTCGTGTGTAATCGGCAAGTCCAAAAGTAAGCGTACCGCCCGCAGTATATAGTGTTACTTTCCCGATATCGGCTTTTTTGTGCCAAAAATACTGTTTCAGGCTTACTGCCTGTATTTTGTGCGGGGCAAGAAAATCGTTATCAATATCCCAAGCTCCGCTTTGCTTTATGATAAATTCGCTGTTTACAAAAAGACGGCTGTTTCTGTAAGCAAAGTAAATCATTGTAGCGACAAACACAAAATATAGGGGCAGGAACACCGCATAATCATACAACTCAGTAAATCTGACAGATGCAAACAAAAAGAAAATAACGAAAGGCACTATCAAAAATTTAACAACCTGTACAATTACTTTTCTTATACTGGGTTTAAGCATTACGCCACGTTCGGGCATTTTTTCTAACAGAAATTTAATCAATACATCTTTTTCCTTTTCATTACAGCCTGGAATTTCTATTGCCTGTTTTCGATGTTCTTTATTGTTTGTATCTAAATTAGATGCCTGTCGGATTTTTATATCCTGAATATCCATTTTTTTTTGGAAGTAATTCCTACCCACAGTAACCATTTGTACTCTTTCGGGGCGAATTATCGTATTACGGGTAGTCAGTAATCCGTACGAAAGCAATAACGAATTTTGCTGCTGTGTTATCCTGTAATTAAAATACTTGAGTATCGTACGCAAAAGATTAACCAAAAGTGTAAGCACTATAATAGCAAGAATAATAAAACCAACGAATTGAAGCAGTACGGTAGGATTTATATATTCTTGAAGAGGGTCACTCTCATAACCTGTGGCATCAATATAATCTTCTATATTTTGATATACTGTTATTACAAAAGCAAACAGCAGGGCAAAACTCCTTGCATAGTTAGAGGTTATCCCTGTTTTCAGTAAGCTTAGTAAACTTATTTGTATAAAAGGATATTCTTTTTTTGTAGTAGTACCTTCTTCATTAAAACTATTTGTCTCAGTATTTTTTCCCGATTCCAGTAATCGCTCTTTAAGTGCTGTGGCAAGGTCGTGTGTAATGGCTTTTATAGTAACCTCTTTTTTACTGCTCCCTGCGGTATCTACTTCCAGGGCATGAACGCCTATCAGTTTTTGAATAACCGACTGGTTAATATTTACCTGTTGTATTTTATCCAGAGGGATAGCAATACGGCTTTTATTTAATATGCCCTTACGGATAACAAACTCTTCATTTTCCTCATCCAGAAAAAAGGTAAAATTATAGTATTTAAGATAAGCAATAACCCCCAAGAGCAGTATAACGCCTGCGGTGCCTAAACCCAAATAGAGTTTATTGACTTCGTCAATACGAAAAACCCAAACTAACAATATAGGCCAAAGGGAACGCACCGTACCCTGAAGCGTGTCGGTAAACATTACCACGACACCTACAAGCGATTGCCGTTGCGGTTGGCTAAAATCAATCTTCATTGGTTTCCTTGTCTTGATTTAATACTTTACCTACAAGCAATTTTTTTATTTTCTCGGCGTGTTCTTTTTCCAATCCCGGAATTTTAACATCGCTGCTGTCGCCTCCTGCTGTAAATATCTCTATGGTGGCAAGCCCCAGTTTTCGCGAAAGAAAGCCCTCATGCAGTGCTACGTGTTGCACTCTGTTATAGGGTATAATAATAGTGGTAATGGCAATAGCACCACTGCGGTACATTACATCGTGTGTGCGAAAAGCAAAGCCTTTATTTTTAAAACTTATTCTCGATATAAAAAGCGAAATACACAATGTAAATACAATAAAGGCAACAGGCACATACCAATACGATTGTATCTCGCTTATAAAGTAAATACCACAACCTGCACCTATAGCCAATAATAAATAGACAATACCTATATTAAAGAGTACTATTTTATAGTATGCCGGTTGTAATGGCGAAAGCTGTACCTCCTCAAACTGAGGTAGAGCAAGGGTATCAATAGGGTTGTTAATATAATTATTGCGCTCTGAATTATTAGATTCGTCTTTTACGGTATCCATTTGATATCTTTAAAGTTAGGCTTCCTCTTTTCAAGAAAAGCATCACGTCCTTCTTTTGCCTCATCAGTCATATAAGTCAATCGGGTAGCCTCTCCTGCAAATACCTGTTGCCCTACCATACCATCGTCCGTAAGGTTAAAAGCAAACTTGAGCATTTTTATAGAGGTAGGCGATTTTGCTAATATTTCCTGCGCCCATTCATAAGCAGTATCTTCAAGCTCGGCATGAGGAATAACAGCATTTACCATGCCCATTTCATAAGCATCCTGTGCTGAATAATTTCTGCCTAAAAAGAATATTTCACGAGCACGCTTCTGCCCTACCATCTTGGCAAGATAAGCCGAACCGTAACCACCGTCAAAACTGGTTACATCAGCATCGGTTTGTTTAAATATGGCGTGCTCTTTACTGGCAAGGGTAAGGTCGCACACTACGTGCAGGCTATGCCCGCCACCTACTGCCCAACCCGGCACTACGGCAATAACTACCTTCGGCATAAAACGAATGAGGCGTTGTACTTCCAGTATATTGAGCCTGTGCATACCGTCATCGCCCACATAACCCTGCTGCCCGCGTGCTTTTTGGTCGCCACCGCTACAAAATGAATAAATACCGTCTTTAGACGATGGCCCTTCGGCAGACAGTAGTACCACGCCTATCGAGGTATCTTCTCTCGCATCAAGAAATGCCTCAAAAAGTTCGCCGGTCGTTTTAGGGCGAAAAGCGTTGCGTACATCAGGGCGGTTAAAGGCGATACGGGCTACGCCATCACATTTTTTATAGGTTATATCTTCAAATTCTTTTACGGTTTTCCAGTCAATATTGCTCATACGTATTATTTATTTACCGTAAAAATAAGCCATTTTTTGCATACCCCAATAAAAATAAATACAATGAAAACAAGGCATTGATAACCTTCTTTTATTCAAAACATTACTTTACTGTAACACAATAATCAGTGTTTATAAATGTAAAAAACCAAAAAAAAATCATTGTAAAAAGATTGTGTTAGTTATATTTGCGTTTTCACGTGCTATATTATAATGAAGTTTTTAAAGATATCCCCCTACATATTTATACTAACGCTACTGCTATCTTGTAAAGAGGAAACACCACTTCTTGCCGAGCATATACCGACAACAAAAGTTGAAGACAGCTTACTAAAAGTAAATCCGTTTTTTCCGAAACTGAATAAGTTAAGCCCCATTTATAAAGATTTGAAAGCCAATGAAATTGACAATTTTTATAAAAAGATATGGAAAAAGGATGACCTGAGCGGAGGGTTTTTGGTTGCAAAAAACGGAGAAGTTTTATACGAAAACTACGGTGGACTTGCTAATCGAACGACTAAAGAGGAGATAAGCTCACATACTGCATTGCATATAGCATCGGTAAGTAAAGTGCTTACTGCTACCGTAATACTCAAACTTATTGATGCCGGAAAACTGGAACTCGACCAGAAAATAAATACCATACTTCCTGAATTTCCATACGAAAAATTAACTGTAAAAATGCTGCTTACGCACCGAAGCGGATTGCCTAAGTATGAATATTTTTGTTCTGATACTAAAATATGGAATCGTGGTGTAGTTACCAATCAGGATGTTTTAGACGTGATGGTTAAGCACAAACTAAAATTGTACTTTACCCCTGACAGGAAATTTAGTTATTGTAATACCAATTACGCTATGTTGGCTCTTGTTATAGAGAAGTTGACGAACATGAACTATAGGGATGCCATGAAAGAGTTGGTTTTTGATCCGCTGGGTATGAACGATACCTATGTGTTTGATTACGATAAGCATAAAGATAGTGCCAGCCTGTCCTATAAAGGAAACAATGTGTTGTGTGACTTTGAATTTCTGGATAATGTATATGGTGATAAAAACATCTACTCTACCCCTCGCGATTTGCTGAAATTTGATATTGCTACCTACTCTGATAACTTTTTAAGTTCTGAAATAAAAGAGCTGATTTATAAAGGATATAGTAACGAAACCAAAGGTGTTAAAAATTACGGATTGGGTATTCGGCTTAATGAATGGAAAACAGGCGAAAAAATGGCGTACCATAACGGTTGGTGGCATGGCAGTACCTCATCCTACGTAACATTGAAAAAGGATACGGTTACCATTATAGCGCTGTCTAACAAATTTTCTTACAACCCGTATCGAGTATATAAACTGGCTACTGAATTTGGTTCTTATCCGATAAAGAAAATCAAGTAAAATTTGATTTTACTTTACTAAATAAATCCCATCCTCTTTAATTTCAATGAGTTTTTGTTTATACAGGCTTCCAATAGCTTTTTTAAACGTTTTCTTACTCATTTTCAATACCGTCTTGATATCTTCGGGATGGCTGGCATCATTCAGACGCAGAAAGCCACGACTGGCGCGTAACTCGTCCAATATTTTCTCTGCATTGGGTTCTACTCCTTCATAGCCTTGTTTTTGCAGGCTCACATCTATTTTATTATCAGGACGAATAAGTTTTATATAACCTTTCATTCGGTCGCCCGTACGCAGGTCTTCATATACTTCGTCTTTGTACATCAAGCCCTTATGCTGCTCGTTAATAATCACATTAATACCCATATCGGTAATGTGCGAAATAATAAGATCAACCTCTTCGCCTTCTTCTACCGTCAATTCCTCATTATTGAGAAATCTGTTTATTTTGCTTGTACCTACTAATCTGTTGGTTTTCTCATCAAGATACATATACACAAGATATCGCTTGCCTTCTTCCATAGGGCGTGCCTGCTCGCGGAAGGGTACAAACAAATCTTTTTCCAAGCCAATATTAAGGAATGCACCAAAATTATTGACGAAGCTTACACGCAACAGTGCAAACTCATTCAGGTAAATATACGGTTCTAATGTGGTGGCAACAGGGCGTTCTTCCTGATCGAGATAGACAAAAACAATAAGCTCATCGCCTATTTCAAATTCTTTGGGTACGTATTTATTAGGTAACAGTATGTCTTCGTTACCATCCGTAAGGTAAAGTCCTACTTGGGTATCGCGCGCTATTTTTAGTGTGTTGTATTTTCCTATTTCAATCATGGGTATCGTTTGTGGTGGTAAAGGTACGAAGAATGCTTTGCATAATTAAAATTATACCAACTCCTTAAAATACTGCAATAATATCCTGTCGTTTTCCAGCATTGGGGTAAACACTTCCAGTAGTTGCGGCTTATTGTTAGTTTGCATTATATGTGGCAATGCGTTTTTTAATGTAGCTTCATCCGTTGCGGTATGATACTCAAACCCATACATTTTAGCCAGATGCTGTGCGGTAAGGTTATGGCTGGTCTCAAAATAGGTATTGAATACCGGCGTTTCGTCATGTCCGGGTAATATCCTGAAAATACCGCCGCCACCATTATTAATCAATATAATTTTAAAGTTTTGAGGGATGTAATTATTCCACAATGCATTACTATCGTATAAAAAGCTGATATCGCCGGTAAGCATTATGGTTTGTTTACCACTTGCTACGGCTGCACCTATGGCTGTTGAGGTACTGCCATCGATACCGCTTGTACCGCGATTGCAAAACACCTCTATACTTGGGTTGATATCAAAAAGCTGTGCATAGCGTATTGCTGAACTGTTACTTACCTGCAACTGCGAATTATCGGGTAAAGCGGATAGTGTTATTTCAAATGCCTTAAAGTCAGAGAAAGGAATTTTTGCCAGGTAATCATCATGCTTCTGTTTCCTAAAAGCTTTTAAGTCCTGTGCTATTGCATTATAATTGCTTTCTACCGTAACTGTTTGTGATAATAACCTATCCAGCAATTCGTTAGGATTCGCCCTCAAATGTTTTGTCAATGCCCCAAAAGTATCATACGCCCGTAGCTTGTCGATATGCCAATGTTCTTGCGGTTTATATTTACGCAGCCATGCTTTTACCCTTTTCGACACTACCATTCCGCCAAAAGTAATCAGTATTTCGGGGCGGTATGCCTCAAAATCTGCTTCCGTAAACGGGGTAATAATCGTATCAATAGTATTCAAGAAACTATCGTGGTGCAGGTTTGATGTTGTTTCGGTCATTACCACTACTGAGGGGTCGGCAGCAAGTTGTTGTATAATTGCTTCGTCAATGGTATCAGGGTCATTTACGCCTACCAGTAGTAATTTCTTTTTGGCTCTGTTCCATAAAAAAACAGAGGTTGCCAAATCTTCTTTAAATTGTCTTTTCGGAGTTATTGCATCAGTTATAACAGGCTGTACCGTTAACTGTCCAACTGTTTCATATAATGGTTCTTCAAAAGGTGCATTAATATGTACGGGGCCTTTATGGCGAATAGAGGCTATAATAGCCTCGCTTATTTTTTTGTCATTCTCAGACGAAGTTTCTTCGGTAAGATTGGCACTATACAGTATATGGTTGGCATATACATTTTCCTGACGGATGGTTTGCCCATCGCCAATATCTATTTTATCATGCGGTCGGTCAGCAGAAATTACAATAAGTGGTATCTGGCTGTAAAAAGCCTCCGCTACAGCAGGATAATAGTTAAGTAATGCCGAACCTGATGTACAGACTACTGCAACAGGCTTTTTGAGCTGCTGCGCCATACCCAAGGCAAAAAAGGCGGCACAACGCTCGTCAGCTATACTGTAGCACGTAAAAGCGGGATTGTTGGCAAAGCCAATAGTGAGGGGCGCATTGCGCGAACCCGGCGATATTACTATGGTAGTGACTCCTTTAGCTAAGCAAATTTCGATAATGCTTTGCGCCAAAGGTATTTTAGGGTAAATCATACTAAGTGTCCCAAAAACCCGGAAGGGTTAACTATTTATTCATTAATCCAGCTTACAATTTCAGGGTCAGTAGGTAATGTTTTAGGGCTTATCACTTTTGTCAATTCACCGTTCTCATTTATCAGGTATTTCTGAAAATTCCACTCTACCTCGCTATCCTGCAAACCGTTTTTATCTTTTTGTGTCAAAAACTGGTATATCGGTGCCATATCATCTCCTTTTACCGATATTTTGTCCATCATTGGGAAAGTTACACCATAATTTTTCTCGCAAAAAGCAGCTATTTCCTCATTAGTACCCGGCTCCTGCTCTGCAAAGTTGTTGGCAGGGAAACCTACAATTACAAAACCATTATCTTTATATTGTTTGTATATCGCTTCTAAGCCTTCGTACTGTGGCGTAAGCCCGCATTTTGAAGCAGTATTTACAATCATTATTTTTTTACCTTTCAGGGCAGCAAAGTCAAAATCTTTACCGGAAAGGTCTTTTACTTTAAATTGATATACAGTTGGTTTTGCCATAGGTTGGGTAGTTTCGGTTTCGGTAACAGTATTGTTAGCCTCTTCATTTTTTTGCTTGTCCTGGCAGCTTGCTAAAAGTGCCAAACCTGATATAAGAAACAGTATTTTTTTCATCTTGTTATTTTGTGATAAATTTACATATTATTTCCGAAAGCCTTTATATTTAGCTTATATTTAACCTTTATCAATATCACGTTTTTACTATGTTATTTTTTAAAACTATACTTACTTTCTTGAGAAATAAAGAGTATCGTGACTTGCTCTACACTACTGCTATTGTATTGTTTATAGGTACCATAGCCTACCATTTTATAGAGGGTTGGGGCTTTATTGATTCGCTTTACTTTTCGGTGGTTACACTTACCACCATAGGCTTTGGCGATTTTGCTCCTCAAACTGATGCCGGTAAGCTTTTTACCGTTTTATATATTGTGATGGGTATAGGCGTTATACTTACCTTTATTAATACATTAAAAAATCATTATAACGAATCGAGAGAATCGAAAAAGAAAAAATAAGCCTCACAAAATGCAAGGCTATAGTATTATTTTTTCAAATGTTTCCTGTATTGTATAAACGAGAATAGCCCCAGTATAAACACAACCAGTGCCATCCAGAAAAAGTACATGGGTGTTCTTACCTCTCCACTGGCATACGAGTGCAACCCCGTAAGGTAAAAGTTTACTCCAAAATAAGTCATCAATATAGAAGCAAATGCCAACACACTAAAAAAGTTATATACCCATGTACCGCGCAATTTGGGTACAAAACGCATGTGTATTACAAAAGCATATACCATGATGCTCACTAATGCCCAGGTTTCTTTCGGATCCCAACCCCAGTAACGACCCCAACTCTCGTTAGCCCATTGCCCGCCAAGAAAGTTACCTATGGTAAGCATTACAAGCCCTACCGTTAGTGCCATTTCGTTGATATAGGTAAGCTCTTTTATATTTAAGTCCATTATTTGCTTGTTCTTTTCGTTGGTAAACAACATCAGTATTAAAGCTACTAAACCGAGTATCATACCTAAGGTAAACGGACCGTAACTGCCTACAATTACGGCAACGTGTATCATTAACCAATACGAATTCAATACCGGAACAAGGTTCCCAATCTCAGGATCAGTCCAGTTCCAGTGTGCTACCATGAGTACCATCGCAGCAACAAATGCCGTAGCAGCTACGGTAAGCTCTGATTTTCGACCAAAGGCAAGACCGAAAAACATAGTTGCCCAACCTACATAAATAACTGATTCATAAGCATTACTCCAGGGCGCATGACCTGAAATATACCAGCGTGCAGCAAGCCCTAATGTATGGAGCACAAATAAAATTCCGATTATAATATGGAAGGTTTTTACGCCTGTATTTACCCATTTTTTGGTATTAAATATTTTTACTATCACAAAAAAGAACATCAACAGCCCTGCATACATATACCACGAAAACAGCTTTTTGAAGATATCGTATTTGTTATATAATATCTCTGCTTCAACTATATTATCAAATTTAAATCTAATTTCATATTCCCATGAAAATATTTTTATCAAGTATATCCTATCTTTTAATACATCTGCCCCGTATTTATGCTGATAATTCTTAAGTCCTTCCAACAAACTGTCAGAAAATTTATAGTCATTATCCGCTGTTGCTTTTGTAAGCGATTGTAAATAAACAGGCAGAACATTTTTGATCGTATCGAGTGCTGTTCCGGTAGGCTCGTTTATTTCAAGATATGAAACCCATTTATTATTTTTATCATTTGGCACAGGGAAAATTTTTAATATTTGTCCCGTTATTGCTGAATATAAAAGGTTTACTTTTCTGTCGATATCCATAAAATCTTTTTGGAACTGGTTAGGAACCGGCTCACGGTATGCCTTATCCAGAATTGCTGATAGTTTGTAATTGCCCTGAGCATCAAAAAAATCAGCTAATGCGGCATATTTAGCAGCTTTATCTACACCTGCAACAGCACGAAGACTGTCGTTACCACGCTTCAGGTAAATAATAGGCACATTGTACCATGCTTGGTCAAACATAGCCATAGAAAGGAATACCTGGTCGGCATTCATATCTTTATACGTATCACTTTTACTTACTTTACGCAACAATTCTGACGAAAAGGTATTAACAGGCTTCATTCTACCGCCTGCATCCTGAATAATAACACGACCAAATTTAGCAGCATGTTTCTCACTCACTTTATACTTTTGTATAAGCGAATCCAGTTGTTTTATTGATGGTTGCGTGTGAATATGATCTTGTGAATAACCTGTAAACCCCAAGAAAAATAATATCGCTGTAAGCGTAGCTTTTTTAGCTGTAAGTGCATTTTTTTTCTCTTTAACCTTGTCTAATTTCTTTTTCAGGTCATTAAAGCGGGTGTTTTTATCAAATAATATTGCCATTAAACCAAAGTATAAAAGGAAATAACCGATATAGGTAATCCATGTACCCCAAAAATCGTGATTTACAGAAAGTACAGTACCTAACTCATCAGGATCAAAAGAGGATTGAAAAAAACGATAGCCTTTATAGTCCAATACATGGTTCATATAAATATGAGCATCAAAAGTCTTATTATCTGCATTGTCTATAACGGTAGTTTTACTCTCGAAAGAAGCATAACTCGACTCTGTACCCGGATATTTTTTAGCAATAAAATCATTCAGTTTTATAGCAAAAGGCAGTTCGTGTATTTTGCTGCCATACATAAGGGTATATTCCAAATTCCCCATTTTAAAGGATTGTGGCACGCCCATTTTTCCTTTATTCCCCAATAGGGTAACTTCTTTTTCCTGACCTTCTGCTTTTACTGTAACAGTTAAAGCCCCGTCTTCCTTAGTTTTATAATCGTTGTTAGACTCATATACTATTTTACCTTTTATAGCCGGTTCCGGAAATACAAAGCGTGAACCTCCCAAATTATACAACGAACGCATCATTAACGGTTGTACGGAATCTTTTACAACCTGTCCTGTAAATTGGTCTGCCATTCGCATAAAGTCACCTTCAAAAGGAGCACTTATGGTATATTGTTCGCCATCGGTAGTAATATTTATAGCGCCTTCTGTAGGTTTATTAAGCGCATATAGCAAGTTGTGTATGTTTTGTACCTCTCCTTCTTTAAGGTAATGTTCGTGCCTGCCGCCATCGCCTGCCTCTACCAATTTTAAGTAAAATTTCCCTGTGGCATCTTCTTTAACTACTTCTTTTGCTCCCAGTTTAAAGTCTTTATATTCTATTTCAAACGGGGTACCGCTAAACTCATCAGCTACAGTAAAATCGTTATCAGCAACAGGAGAAAGTAATAATCGCTTTTCAAAAGTCTTACGGCGCATTTCGCCCTCATACTCCCCATCTACAAATACAGTAAGGTAGGTTCTGTCAGAGTAAAAAACATTCTCGGTAGCTCCTTCCCTAATGGGCATCATACCTTCAAAACTAATATAGCGGGTTATAAATGCTCCTGTAATAATAAGTATAAACGAAAGGTGCAGTAACAACGTAGCCCACTTTTCTCTTTTATGGAGTTGGTAACGCTTCATATTACCGATAAAGTTAATGACAAATAGCAGCATAATAGCCTCGAACCACCAGGCATTATAAATAAATATTCGGGCTGTATCAGTATTATAAGCATCTTCTATAAACGTACCTATACCCATTGCCACTGCAAAAACAATAAAAAGGGTAGCCATTAAACGTGTAGAAGAAAAGAAAGATATTATTTTATCCATGAGTAATTAGGATCGATAGTTATAAATTCCTGCAAAAGTACTCAAAACTTCATTTTTATGGACTATCAAGCGACTTAAAAATTGACTATTACAGTTGTTAAAGTATGTTTGTACAACTGTAAAGGAAATTGTACCGAAAAAACAGTTGATAATTTTTCTTTTTTATGAATATCCGATATTGTAACATATATTTGAATTTTAATTTTCAGGAAATGAGATTTTTCATTTATTTACTTATATCCTTATTCACCACAGCAACGGCAAATTGCCAGATAGAAGCCAAAACCAAAGACGGCAGAGAGGTTATACTCAACAAAAACGGAACCTGGATTTATGCTGACAGTCTTTGTAACTTTTTTACCCACACTAAGACATATACCAACGGTAAGAGCGTTATATATGCCAATAACACCATTAAGGTTACAGGCGAAGAAGGTAAAACCGGACTGGAAATTATGTTGCTGAAAACATCACAATCCATAGTCATGAATATTACCATACTGGATAAAGATATATGGTGTGTAAACAAAGAAACAAAAGCTAATATAACCTTTACCGACGGCAGGAAAATAGAATTACAAAACATGGGCGAAGATAATTGCAGTGGCAACTTTTCCTGTTTTTTAAGCGATGTAATGGGAAACAAAAAGGAACTGGAAAAACTAGGTGAAAAAATGATAAAAAGTATTTCCATATCCTATGCAATAAACAGTAGCGAAACATCCGTTACCAATACAGTAGAAACCATTTTTAATACAGGAGAGGCATACAGGGTAAAAACGATTACCGAATGCCTTTCGGACAAATAATAATGACCAATGAGATTACAAAAATTAAAAGTAGTATTCCTTTTTAGCCTTTTAGGCTATATAAGCTTTGCCCAGGAGGTTGTACCCAATAATCAATCTAAATTTGACGATATAGGCTACAGGCGGGGCAATGTATATCGTTCGGCATCAGGAGTACCCGGACCGCAATATTGGCAAAATAATGCCGATTATGCTATTGAAGCGGAGCTTGACGATAAAAACAATACCTTGAAAGGTAAGCTGACTATGACGTACTACAACAACAGCCCCGAAGACCTTAACTTCATTTGGATGTATGTAGAGCAAAACCGCTTTACCGAAGATTCGCGCGGAACGCTTACCACCCCTATGGGAGGCAACCGCTACGATGGCGATACCAACGGTGGTATAACCATTACTAACCTTTCGGCTAAAACAAGTGGCGATGCTTCATCAAAACATTTAATATCCGATACCCGTATGCAGGTTTTCTTTAATGAGCCATTAAAATCGAAAAAGAAAGCTACAGTTTCTATGAATTTTGAATTTAAAATACCTGCCGAAGGTATGGACAGGATGGGTCAGCTTGATACTAAAAAAGGTACTATATATTCTATGGCACAATGGTATCCGCGTGTAGCTGTTTTTGATGATGTGGTAGGCTGGAATACTGAACCGTATTTGGGCGCGGGCGAATTTTACCTTGAATATGGTAATTTTGACTACAAAATAACGGTGCCTTATGACCATATTGTAGTAGGTTCAGGCGAATTGGTGAATGCTAAAGAAGTACTCTCTAAAGAATTACAAAAACGCTGGGATAAAGTAGCCCAAAGCGATAAAACGGTTTACCTGATAGCACCCGAAGAAGTAGGCAACACTAAACTTACCCGACCGGCGCAAAGCGGAAAAGTAACATGGCATTTTAAAATGAATAATACCCGTGATGTGGCATTTGCATCATCAAAAGCCTTTATTTGGGATGCAGCACGCATTAACCTGCCCAACGGTAAAAAAGCAATGGCACAATCGGTTTACCCTATAGAAGCTGACGGAAACGAGGCTTGGGGTCGCTCTACTGAATATACTAAAGCCTCTATAGAACATTACTCCAACATGTGGTTTGAATATCCTTACCCTGCTGCGGTTAATGTAGCGTCAAATGTTGGCGGTATGGAATATCCCGGAGTTTCTTTTTGTGGTTCGCGCAGCGTGGGTGCTGACCTTTGGGATGTTACCGATCATGAGTTTGGGCACAACTGGTTTCCAATGATAGTAGGCTCTAACGAACGCCGTTATGCCTGGATGGACGAAGGTTTTAATACATTTATTAATTACTACAGCACCGTTGCTTTTAATAATGGCGAATATACATCGGATGTAGCAAAAAGCCTTAACCGTGTTATGTGGTTTAAATGGCGCAACAGAGAGAGCATAGATACTTATCCTGATGTTGCTAAGAGTATGAACCTTGCTTTTACAGCATATTACAAACCTGCAACAGGAATGATACTACTCCGCGAATATATACTGGGACATGATCGTTTTGATAATGCTTTTAGAGCCTACATAAAAGCATGGGCATACAAACACCCGCAACCATCGGACTTTTTTAACTGTATGGAAAATGTAGCAGGCGAAAACCTGAACTGGTTTTGGAGAGGCTGGTTTACAGGTACGGGCAACATAAATATTGGTATAAATAAAGTAACTGATAACTCAGGTTATACCACAGTTAACTTTGTCAACAAAGGTGATATCCCCATGCCCGTAACCTTCAAAATAGTATATGAAGATAATTCGTCAGAAACAAAAACTTTGCCTGTAGAAGTATGGCAACGCCAAAACTACTGGGATTATATTATAGATTCTCCTAAAAAAGTACAATCGATAGATATAGACCCACAACGTTTTCTGCCGGATATTGATATGACTGATAACTCCTGGATAAGAGAGAAATAAAAACCAAAGTATTACAACCCGGCATTATTTTATAAGCCGGGTTTATTTTATAAATTAGCATCCATGTTAAAAGTAGTGGTTATCGGCTCCGGCAATGTAGCACAACACCTGATTACCGTTCTTGGTAAATCAGGCAGTATAAACCTTGTGCAAGCCTATGCCCGCAATGCGGCAGCATTAACCCATTTACTCCCCGACGAAAAAATAACTGACAATTTTGCAACTCTTGCAGCAGCCGATATCTATATCATATCAGTAACCGATGATGCCATTGCTGAGGTATCCTCACTCCTGCCCTTTTCTGACAGACTGGTAGTACATACATCGGGAAGTGTGGCTTTACAACAAATTGATGCGAAAAACAGGCGTGGTGTGTTTTACCCGTTACAAACATTTTCTAAAAATAAAGCAGTCGATTTTAAACAAGTACCGCTTTGCCTGGAGAGTGAAAACGAAACTGATTACCACACACTGCAAACATTAGCAAAATCTGTTTCTGACAGTGTGTATAATATAAACTCCGTACAACGTCAATCGCTGCACGTTGCTGCTGTTTTTGTGAGTAATTTTACCAATCACATGTACAATATCGGTCATGATATTTGTGAAGAGAACAATGTACCTTTTGATATACTGAAACCTCTTATAAAAGAAACAGCCGACAAAGTACAGATATTGTCACCCAAGCAGGCACAAACAGGACCTGCAAAACGTAATGATGTTACTACTATGGAGAAGCATTTGGCATTTTTGAAAGACGAAAAAATAAAAACAATATACACCCTATTATCACAATCGATACAAAACAACAATGAGTAAATCCTATAAAGAAATAATGAACGACATTACCACATTTATTTTTGATGTGGATGGTGTGCTTACCGATGGCAGCATACACATAACCCCTACGGGCGAAATGCTGCGTAATATGAATATACGCGATGGCTATGCCATGAAAGCCGCGGTAGAAAACGGCTATACCGTATGCATTATTTCGGGCGGTTCTAATGAGGGAGTTCGTGTGCGATTAAGAAACTTAGGCATTACCGATATTTATCTTGGGGTAGCTGATAAAGTAGCCACTTTTGAGGAATTTACGGATATTTACAATATTAAATCGGAGCAGGTATTATATATGGGCGACGATTTGCCGGATTACTGGGTTATGCAACGTGTAGGGTTGCCTACCTGCCCGCAGGATTCCGCTCCCGAAATTAAAGCCATAAGCAAGTATGTTTCGCATAAAAACGGCGGTACGGGCTGCGTGCGCGATGTTATAGAACAGGTAATGAAAGTACAGGGAAAATGGATGGAACATTTTAATGCCAAATATGATTAATTTAATACTTAAAAAAATACATTCTTTATACATATGGAATTTTTAAAACGCATCAGCTTCAATAATTTATTATTACTTGCCTTTGGGCTACTGGTATTTCGTTACGGTTTTTTAGATCTGCAACCGGGACTGCCACTGGCACTCAACCATTGGCAATATGCGCTTATGGTGCTGGCTACGCTTCTGGTAGCTGCAGGAGGTTTTTTAGTTTATAATTATCATGCTCGCGACGAACAGACGAGTGAGGGAAAAACATATAACATCTACGCAATATTAACGCTGGCAGGCATTGGCATAGGTTACTACCTTAGCGACTATATAGGAAAACCTCTTGTGGTAACAATATTAATTATTGCAGCCGCTATAATTTACCTGTATGCTACCAGCCTGAAACAAATGCTGATTGTAAGTAACTTTATAGTAGCTACGGCAGTAGCTATGAGTATTATTGTTATCGGGGTGTATAATCTGTATCCGCTTATAATGCCCGGCAACAAAACCTATCTTGCTACTATATTTGAAGTAATGCTCGATTATACATTGTTTATATTCATCATTACCTTTATACTTACATTGGTTTACAACCTGCGTGATACTGACAGGGATTATAATTCGGGCAATACTACATTACCTATTGTTATAGGTAAAGACCGTGCCGTTAAGGTTGTATTTTTTGCTGCATTTATACCGCTTGCGTTCTTGTTTTACTATGTTAATAAATATTTACTAAATCTTACTTTAGCATTAGGCTACGGCTTGCTTTTTGTGATAACTCCTATGATTTACTTTTTAGTAAAGCTATGGACTGCAAAAACAACAAAAGATTTTAATCATCTGGTATTTATTCTAAAAATGGTATTATTTTTTACCATTCTGTCTATTGCGGTTATAACCTATAACATTCAGAACAATGCTTAAAGAGAAACTAAAAGGATATACTATTATACTGGCTTCGGGTTCACCCCGCAGGCAGCAGTTTATGAAGGATTTGGATATTGATTTTGAAATCCGCCTGAAAGACGTTGAAGAAGTTTATCCCGAAAGCTTGAAAGGAACTGAAATTACAGATTATTTAGCTGTTTTAAAAGCTGACTCTTTAAAAGATTCGCTTGCAGACGATGAAATCGTTATTACCAGCGACACTATTGTGTGGCATGAAGATAAAGCACTGGGCAAACCAAAAGATTATGACGATGCTGTAACGATGCTGCAATCATTATCGGGCAAAACACATCAGGTAATCACATCGGTATGCGTTATGGATAATAAACATACCGAAACGTTTAATGATACTACCCACGTTACATTTCATTCTTTAACAGACGAAGAAATAAAGTATTATATTGACAATTACAGTCCTTTTGATAAAGCAGGAGCTTATGGCATACAGGAATGGATAGGACTTGTGGCCATTGCCAAAATAGAAGGCTCTTACGCTAATGTTGTAGGTATGCCTGTGGATAAAGTATATCGACACCTGATTAATTTTATTTAAAAAAAACAGTTAATGTTAAATAGCGAATATTTACAGCAAGGAATATTTACGGCTATAGCCTTATTGATTTTTATTGCATTGCGAATAATAATCCGTAAGGTTACTAATAAATATGCCTCCCAGTCACACTTGAGTGAATACCGCGCACATTTGGTAGGCAAAAGCATTGATATTTTTTTATTCATTTTTTTGTTACTTGCTGTGTTTACCATTTGGGGTGTAAACTCTAAAGACTTTTTTGTAGTCCTGTCGTCGGTATTTGCCATTATTGGTATAGGGCTTTTTGCCCAGTGGTCTATACTTAGTAATATAACAGCAGGAGTAATACTGTTTTTTTCCTTTCCGTTTAAAATTGGCGATTTTATAAAAATACACGATAAAGATTTTCCTATAGAAGCACAGATTGAAGATATAAAGGCTTTCCATACCCTGTTGCGCACCAGAGATGGCGAATTACTTACCTATCCTAACAATATGCTTTTACAAAAAGGAATATCAATAGTAACAGTTGAAAAAGAACAAGAAAAAGAATTTCACGATTAAAACATAGATAGATTTAAATATAAGCCATGCAAAAAAATATATTCCTCCTCCTACTACTTTCAATCTACTCTGTAGGCATAGCGCAACCTGAGTTACCTGAAAAACCTACTTCGGCAGAAATTTATGCTAAAATAGAAAAGCTGAACTTTCTCGGCTCCGCACTATATATCGCCGCACACCCTGATGACGAAAACACAAGGCTTATATCGTTTTTGTCAAATAATGTAAAGGCAAGAACAGGCTACCTGTCTCTTACACGAGGCGATGGCGGGCAAAACCTTATAGGGCTTGAGCTTAGGGAACTGCTGGGCGTAATAAGAACACAGGAACTTATAGAAGCCCGAAAAGTTGATGGCGGAGAGCAATTTTTTAGCCGAGCCAATGATTTTGGCTACTCAAAAGTGCCGAACGAAACACTGGAAATATGGGATAAAGAGAAGGTGCTGCACGATATGGTATGGATAATCCGTAAGTTTCAACCGGATATTATTATTAACCGTTTCGACCACCGCTCGCCCGGCACCACACACGGGCATCACACCTCATCAGCAATATTAACGCAGGATGCTTACACATTGGCTAACGACCCAAAGTATGAACCCAATCAACTGAAATATGTAAACACCTGGCAGCCTAAACGCATACTTTTCAATACATCGTGGTGGTTTTTTGGAGGAAGAGAAAATTTTGAAAAAGCTGATAAATCAAAATATGTAAACCTTTCTACAGGAGTATATTATCCGTTATTGGGGAAATCCAATCAGGAAATAGCAGCAATTAGCCGTAGCAAGCACAAATCGCAGGGTTTTGGCTCTACAGGAGCGCGTGGTGAGGATATGGAGTATATGGAACTGATAAAAGGCAGTGATATGGAAGACAAACAAAACCTTTTTGAAGGGATTGATACTTCCTGGAATCGTGTACAAGGTGGCAAACCCATAGGCGAAGCTATAACGGCTATTATAAAAAACTATGATTTTAAAAAGCCTTCAAAATCAGTACCCGCGCTTATAGAAGTCTATAATCAAATAAGTCAACTTAAAGACAACCACTGGAAAACAATAAAATTACAGGAAATAAAAGAAATTATAGCTTGCAGTAGCGGATTGTATCTTGAGGCTTACTCCGAAAGCCAATCGGTAACACCAGGTGATGCTGTAACCCTGCACTGGGAAGCCATCAACAGGTGTAGTGTGCCTATGACGTTAAAAAACATTACACTACTTCCAGAAAATAAGAGTATCCCGCAAAACATACAACTATTAAACAATATAGATCAAAGCAATAGTATAACGGTACAGATTCCGGAAGATGCCAATTATACCTCGCCTTACTGGCTTACCGAAAAAGGTACATCAGGAATGTATAAGGTAGATGATTTGCAAAAAATTGGTAAACCGGATATTATACGCGAAATGAAAGTTATTTTTGAAGTAGAAATTAACGGTGTGCCTATTACTTTTGAAAAGAATATAGTACATAAGTTTAATGATCCTGTTAAAGGCGAAGTGTGCCAACCACTGGATATTGTGCCTGCGGTTACGACACAAATACTGAATAAAGTACAGTTGTTTAAAGATAATAAGCAACAAACGGTAACAGTTAAAATAAAAGCAGGTAAAGATAACTGCAAAGGAATAGCAAAGTTAGAACTACCTAAAGACTGGAAAGTATCGCCTGCTGCAATTCCTTTTGATATAAAAACAAAAAGCAGCGAGGTGTTTGTTAATTTTGAAGTTACACCGCCTTCCTACCCTACCGAAGCTACCGCCAAGAGCATCGCTGTTATTGACAATACAGCGTATGACCGAGAGCAGATTATAATAGACTATCCGCATATTGCCACACAACAGGTCCTCCTGCCTTCTACTGCTAAATTCACGAAAGCTGACTTGAAAATTAAAGGTGAAAAAATAGCCTATATCATGGGAGCGGGCGACAATGTGCCCGAAAGCCTTAAACAAATGGGATATGAGTTAGCATTGCTAACGCCACAGGCTATTTCTGCCGAAACTTTAAAAGACTTTGATGCCGTTATTATGGGCATACGTGCTTATAATGTGCTGGAAGAACTGGAATTGAAACAAAATATATTATTTGACTTTGTAGCAAACGGCGGCAATATGATAGTACAGTACAACACCACAGGTCATTTAACTATAAAAGATATAGCCCCTTACCCACTTCGTCTATCGCGTGACAGGGTAACAGAGGAAGACGCAAAAGTTACTTTTCTTGACGCAACCCATCCGGTTTTAAATCATCCTAATAAAATAACGGATAATGACTTTAAAGGCTGGGTACAGGAACAAGGTTTATACTACCCTGATGAGTGGGCGAAAGAATTTGTCCCCGTGCTGTCCGCACATGATACAGGCGAAAGTCCAAAAAAAGGAGCTTTGCTGGTAGCCCAATATGGTAAAGGTTACTATATTTATACCGGACTAAGTTTTTTCAGAGAATTACCCGAAGGTGTTTCGGGAGCATACAGGCTGCTGGCAAACATAATTGCTATAGGCAAATAAAGTAACAAAATAACCGTAAAGCAGTCTTATTATATAACAAACCCTCCATAACAAAAAGGTATGAAAAACAGCCCCGCATCCTGGAAAAAGAGCTACTCACTGGTACTACTGCTCAATATAATCTATATAATAGTGTTTTATTTTTTAATGCAAATATATTCCTGATATGCATTTAATTGACTGGATAATTCTTTGTGTTACGCTGCTGTTTATTGTTGCCTATGGTTCGTTAAAAACACTTGGAAGTAAAAACGTAGAAGAATACATATTGGGTGGTAACAATACTCCCTGGTGGACGGTAGGGCTTTCGGTTATGGCTACTCAAGCCAGTGCCATTACATTTTTATCTACACCCGGACAGGCATATCATGATGGTATGGGATTCGTGCAGTTCTATTTCGGGTTGCCATTGGCTATGGTGGTCATCTGCATCACCTTCATTCCTATTTATCACAGGTTAAAAGTGTTTACTGCCTACGAATTTTTAGAGCAACGTTTTGATATAAAAACCCGCACACTGGCCTCACTCCTTTTCCTTATACAGCGTGGGTTGGGTACAGGGCTTACCATATATGCACCGGCAATTATTATGTCGTCATTATTAGGTTGGAATCTTAACCTGATGAATTTCCTAATAGGAATTATGGTAATTATTTATACCGTATCCGGCGGAACAAGGGCGGTAAATGTAACCCAGAAACAACAGATGTTTGTGATAATAAGCGGGCTGTTTATTACTTTTTTTATTATTCTGAGTTATTTGCCCGATGAACTTAGCTTTAATAATATTTTGCACATAGCCGGAGCTAATGACAAAATGGATATTGTCGATTTCTCGTTCGATCCTGAAAAGCGTTACACAATATGGAGCGGGATAGCGGGTGGTTTTTTCCTTATGCTTTCCTATTTCGGTACCGACCAGTCTCAGGTACAGCGTTACCTTTCGGGAAAATCAGTACGCGAAAGCCAGATGGGATTGATTATGAATGGTTTGCTGAAAGTACCCATGCAGTTTTTTATATTGCTTATAGGGGTTATGGTATTTATATTTTTCCAATTTCACTCTGCACCACTGCACTTTAATCCTAACAACGTAGAAATTGTTAATAACTCAATATATAAAGCTGATTATAAAGCGTTAGAGAATCAGCTTGAAAAAGTAGCTGATGAGAAAAAAGAAATCAGTATGCTGTATGTAAATCAGTTACATCAGGACTACGACAATAAGGAACTGCATAACCGCATGATAGCGCTAAACAGCAGGGAAAAAGACCTTCGGGATAAAGCAAAAACACTTATAAACAATGTAAACAAAACCGCAGAAACTAATGATAAAGATTATGTTTTTCTGTACTTTATTCTCAACTTTCTGCCTAAAGGTTTGGTAGGGTTATTACTCGCTGTAATATTCTCTGCAGCTATGTCATCGTCAGCATCAGGACTTAATGCTTTGGCTTCCACTACTACTATCGACTTGTATAAGCGTAATGTATCTGCCGACAAATCAGAAAAACATTTTGTAAATGCTACTAAGCTATTCACGCTCTTATGGGGAGTTATTGCTATATTATTTGCCTGTATAGGTACTTTATTTGAAAACCTGATACAGCTTGTTAATATAATAGGCTCTATATTTTATGGTACTGTATTAGGAATATTCCTCGTGGCATTCTATATCAAATACATTAAAGCAGAAGCTATATTTTTTGGCGCGGTAATAAGCCAGCTTGCCATATTTTATATTTATTATATTGATGTGGTTAGCTTTCTTTGGCTTAACATAATCGGGGCTGTACTCACAATTATTACATCGGCAATCATTCAGGTATTTATAAACAATGCCGGAGGAAGTAGCATTGTAGAGACAGAATAGAAAGTGAAAATTCATATAACAAAAAAGCGGACTAAAATTTAGTCCGCTTTTTTAGTACTATATATAATAATACCATTATTTTTTACTCCACTCCTGTATAGAATCTTTATTCATCTTTACATAATCGGCATTATTAGCTTTTTCAGCAGCGGCAAGCGACTGTTTTGCTGTTTCTACAGCTCCTTTTTTATCGCCAAGTTTAGCTTGTATAAGAGCCTTTTGTCTTAAATAGTAAAAAGGCACATCTTTTCCTTCAGGCGTTTTCTCTATGGCTTGGTTCATCCAAGATAAAGCTTTGTCAAGCTCTGTGTTAGATTGGTAATAGTATTGCGCAGCAGAAAACATATCACCGGCTGATGGTCCTGCCATAGCAGTTTCTATACTTTTCATTGCTGTTTTTTGCGTAGGAACTTCAATCTTAACCGAAACCATTGTTTTTTCCCAGGCAATTTCAAGGAAACCATAGTTATTATCAAGATTATTCATACCGATAGTAAGCGTTTCAATGTTTCTTGTTAAAAACTCAGGTTTAACAGTAACACGCAAAGCCTCTTTTTTAGAATCCCACTCCTCAGGAAGTCCCCAGTTATTAGTATCTGTATAAAATATAATATCCCAGTTATCCGCCTTTGGCTGTGTAAACAATGCATACTTTCCTGCTGCAAGTGTTTTACCGCCTATAACAACATCATCTGTAAATGAAATTGTAGTATTAGCATTTGCACCCGTTCTCCACATACGGCCAAAGGGCACTAACTCTCCATATACCGACCTGCCTTTTGCGCTTGGACGCGAATATTCAATTTTAACATCTGTTAATCCTACTGTTTGTTCAACAACAGTTTTAGGACTCGCCTGTGGCGTTTTTACTTGCGCCGAACCTATTGTAAACGCCAATAATAATGCACTCGTAATAAATAATTTTTTCATATCTGACTTTGTTTGTTGTTATATAAATTTACTTCGCGAAATTAATAATTAAAGGTTTTACAAGTGTTAAATGTATCAAAAAATCTTACATTTAAAGTTATTGTTATGTTCTTGTTGTATAACTTCACAACTTATAACTACCATATATGAAACTCTATTCTGTACATAAAAAACAACATCTGCCCATAACGCTGCAAGAGGCTTGGGACTTTATATCTGACCCCAAAAACCTTGCCGTTATAACTCCTGATTCGATGGGATTTAAAACATTATCAGGTGACGACCGTAAAATGTTTGCAGGGCAAATAATACATTATACTATATCGCCCCTGCTCGGGCTCAGGATGCAATGGGTAACCGAAATTACGCATGTGAAAGACCTTGAATTTTTTGTAGATGAGCAACGCTACGGTCCTTATAAGTTTTGGCACCATAAACATTTCATCAAAGAAATTCCGGGAGGTGTAGAAATGGAAGATATTGTCCATTATAAATTACCTATGGGAGTATTAGGCGATATGATGCACCCCGTTATGGTGAAACCCAAGCTGAAAGAAATTTTTGATTACAGAGAAAAGAAGCTCATAGATTTATTTGGTGAAATGAAATAGAAAGTTTATGACGATATTTTGGTTTAGGCGCGATTTGCGTTTGGAAGATAATGCAGGCTTATATAACGCTCTGACATCAGGGGATGATGTACTGCCCATCTTTATTTTTGATAAAAATATACTTAGCGAGCTACCCGAAGATGACGCACGGATAAGTTTTATACACAGCTTGTTACAGGAGCTACAAGAAAAACTTGCAAAGCACAACAGTTCATTAGCAGTGTTTTATGACACGCCCAAAAATGTATTTACAAAACTTGCTAAAGAACATGATATTAAAGCAGTATATACTAACCACGATTATGAACCCTATGCAATACAGCGCGATAAAGCTATAGCGGAACAACTGCAAAAGCAGAATATTACCTTCCGTACCTTTAAAGATCAGGTTACTTTTGAAAAAAATGAAGTGGTTAAAGATGATGGAAGCCCCTATGTGGTATATACTCCTTACATGAAAAAATGGAGAGAACATTTTAGTAAAACTGCCTTACCACACTATAATGTTGAAAGTAAAGCGACAACTTTGGCAAAGCACTCCCACCCTTTTTTGAGCCTGAAAGATATCGGATTTAAAGAAGCTGATATAAAGCCTGTTCCTTATACTATTTCTGATAAGCTAATTACTAATTATGAAGATACCCGCAATTTCCCTGCGATAGAAGGCACATCAAACATAAGTCCCTACCTGCGCTTTGGTGCCGTCAGTATTAGGGAAGTTATTAAAAAAGCGCTGCAAAGTGATAATCCTGTATTTATGAATGAGCTGATATGGCGCGAATTTTTTATGCAAATACTGTGGCATTATCCCGAAACCATAACCAAGAGCTTCCGCCCGAAATATGATACTATAAAATGGCGTAATAACGAAGAGGAATTTAAGGCATGGTGCATGGGCAAAACAGGCTACCCAATGGTAGATGCCGGCATGCGCGAGCTTAACGCAACAGGGCATATGCACAACAGGGTACGTATGGTAGTTGCCAGTTTTTTGTGTAAACACCTGCTTATAGACTGGCGATGGGGCGAAGCGTATTTTGCCAAGAAACTATTTGATTATGAGCAGTCCAGTAATGTGGGCAACTGGCAGTGGGCGGCAGGCAGCGGCGTAGATGCCGCACCTTATTTCAGGGTTTTTAATCCTACAGAACAGGCTAAAAAATTTGATAAGGACTTAAAGTATATCAAAAAATGGGTGCCTGAGTTTGAAGAACTCAGCTACCGCCCTATGGTTGACCATAAAGAAGCACGCGAACGCGCCCTTAAAGTATATAAAGAAGCTGTAGGATAAATTATAAAGCCGTTACCGATAATGATTTGATTTTGCTACTATTTAGCTGGGAAAAATCAGTAATTATATAATCTGCTTCACAGGTATCTTGTTGTATCGATAGCCCACTTGCATAACCTATACAGTATATCCCTGCTGCTTTGGCTGCCTTAATACCATTCGTACTATCCTCAATTACAATACATTCTTCTTTTGCAAAACCCGATTGCGCCACTGCTTCAATATAAATAGCGGGATGCGGTTTGGAAAACTCAAAATCTTCTCCGCTTAGTTTCCCATCAAAATAAGGGTGTAGCCCAAAACGGGTAAATACTTTTTCTATCTTTATATTAGATGCTGATGATGCCAATATGAGTTTAACACCATTGGCATGCAAATCGATAATCAGGTCTTTTACGCCCGGTAATAATGCAACATCATAACCGGTATCAAAGGCTTTAAAGTAATACTCATATTGCTTTTCCAGTAATTCTTCGTGTGTTAATGGTATATCATATAAGTCTTTTAGCTTAGCAACTATATTTTTATCCGAATTGCCTATAAAAGTATTATATACACTATCAGGCACAGTAATACCTAATGCCTTATACATTTCCTGATTGGCTTTATACCCCACAGGCTCTGTATTCACAATAACCCCGTCCATATCAAAAAGCACACACTTTATCATACAACAAGGTTTTTTACTTTTTCAAAATCCAGTTCATTAAAGTCGCTTATAACGATATCAGCCTCGGCAAGTTCCTGCATTTTTGAGTGTACACTGTTGTAACCAATACAGTAAAGCCCTGCTGCTTTAGCTGCCCTGATACCATTTGTACTGTCTTCTATCACTATACATTCCTGTTTAGGCATACCCGATAGTTCGGCAGCTTTCTCAAAAATGGCAGGATCCGGTTTCGATTTCGGAAAATCTTCACCACTCACTATATGCGAAAAATATTGGTGCAGGTTAAAACGGTTAAAAACCCGGTTTATAGTAACCTTAGAGGCAGAGGATGCCAGTATTAACTGCGCTCCATTTGCATGAAGATTCTCTATTAACTGTCGTACTCCGGGTAAAAGGTCTAAATCTTCTTTAGTATCAAAAGCATTATTAAACAGTTCTCGCTTGTGGTTTACAAGGTCTTCTATTTCATGCTCTAATCGAAAGGCTTCTTTCAGCTTTTGATATACATTTTTGGTAGAGTTTCCTGTAAAAGAGGCATATACGATATCGGAAACTTCTATTTCTAAATATTCAAAATGTTGCTGGTAAGCATAATAATGAACGGGCTCTGTATCTACAATTACCCCGTCCATATCAAATATAACGGTCTTTATCATAATAGGATTTAAAGTCGCAAATGTACAATTTACCTACATAACTCAAAAAGACTACTATATTAAGTTAATCTTAATAAGCCATACAAATTTCAGCACATTTACGACAGGTTTCGGCACACTCTCGGCAATGGTCATGATCATCACTAAATTTTTCGCACTCATCAGCACAGGCATTGCATATATCAGCGCATAACTTCATCAATTGTTGCTTAAATTCAGAATTTCGTTGTTCAAATTTTACACACAAGGCGCAAATCTCCGCACAATCCCTGCAAAGGGAAATACAGCGTAAGTGGTTTTCATCTAACATATTTATACACTCTGTTGCGCAATTTTCGCATGCCGAAAAACAGTCAAGGCAGGCATCTATCATCGATTGATTTTTCATGATATATTTTATTTAATGATTAGTATATTGTAAATATAAAACACTAATTATCAATAAATTACAATAACACGTTAAACATTTCTAAATACAATTATAAAATAACGGCTATTAAACCTTTTAGTGTAACTTTAGTCATAGTTATATACCGTATCAAAAACTTGGAGGACGAAAAGGCTTTTATATCAGAATTACTAAACCCGGCAACACAGAATGCTGCGTTTCGGCAACTTATGGCGCAATATGGCAGACCATTGTACAGTCATATTCGTAATATAGTAATAGATCACGACGATACTGATGATGTGTTACAGAATACTTTTATTAAAGTTTTTAAAAATCTGCCTGATTTTAAAGGTGAAAGCAAACTTTTTTCGTGGATGTACCGAATAGCGACTAATGAGGCAATAACGTTTATAAACCAACGGGCAAAAAAATCAGGTATTACTAATGAGGAAGTCCGGCAAAAGGCTGTACAAAACCTGCAAGCCGATACATATTTTGAAGGGGATGCATTGCAAATACAGCTACAACAAGCCGTAGCAACATTACCCGAAAAGCAGCAACTTGTTTTTAAGATGAAATATTTTGAAGATTTAAAGTATGAAGAAATATCGGAAATAGTGGGTACATCGGTAGGAGCATTAAAAGCATCGTACCATCATGCAGTAAAAAAAATAGAAGAATATATTAACGCGCTTTAAACCATTTATGTAGCATTAAGTCATACTATTATGAAAAATTTTAAATTGGATAATGAGCCTAAAATAAATTCGGGATTTAAAGCCCCCGACGATTATTTTAGTACCCTTACCGATATCGTATTGCAAAAATTACCACAACAGGAAACAAAAGTAATACCGTTATACAGAAAAAAACCGGTGTGGCTATCGGCTGCTGCAATATTTATGATACTCATAGGGGGTAGCCTCTTTTTCAAATTAAACACAACAACTGCGCAGCCGGATTCTACCGCTATAGAAAACTATCTGGTATATCAATCCAGTATTAGCGAATATGACTTATACCAAAAACTTGATGCCGATGATATAGCGGAACTTGAACAATCTATAGGTGTAAGTAATGAGGCTATTGAAGATTACATCAGCACTCAAAATAATTATGATATTTATTTAACAGAATAACATTATGAAAACAAAGTTTTTACTCGCCTTACTGCTACTCTTTTCTTATAACATGCAAAGCCAGGGTTATAAAGAGAGAAGAGAGCAAATAAAAGCGTTAAAAGTATCATTCATTACCACAGAGTTAAGCCTTACCAGTGATGAAGCCGCTAAGTTTTGGCCTGTTTATAATACTTTTGAAGAAAAAGAGTTTGAAATAAAACATAACAAAATACGAAAACTGGTAAAGCAGCTTGATGAGAAGGGTATTGATAAAATGTCGGATAAAGAAGCAATGACTTGTTTAAACCAACTTGAAACTGCTGACGAAGAACTGTTTTTGCTGAAACAAAAATTAGTTAATGACCTTAAAACAATAATAAGCCCTGTGAAAATTTTGAAGCTGAAAAAAGCTGAAAAAGATTTTGACAGGAAACTACTTGAAAAATACAGGCAACGGAAAAGAAATTAATAAAAAAGAGGCGGTATAACCGCCTCTTTTTTATTTATATTTTACCGTAATACATTGCTTTCACGATACCGTCTGCCAGTCCTATTTTAGGCACATATATATTGCGGGCGCCACTCCACTTCATAGCGTTAAGGTATATTCTGGTGGCATAAATAATAACATCTGCACGGTCAGGATTAAGCTCCAGCTCCGATATGCGCTGCTCATAAGTCAAACTGTTAAGAAACTGATATTGCGAGTTTATATAGAAATAGGATAAGGGTAAGTCCTGCTTTTTACCCGACATTTTAAATAACTTATTAATATTACCGCCCGAACCTACCAAAATAACATTATCATACGGCTCAGTAACGGCTTTAATCCATTTTTCTATCTCCTGCCACACAACCTCATTTACCATATTGTTAAGCAAGCGCACTGTACCATTTTTAAACGATCGTGAGGCTACTATCTTACCATTGGAAAATAACGAAAACTCGGTACTGCCACCACCCACATCTACAAAAAGATAGATTTGGTCGGGCTTTATAAACTGTTTCAGGTCTGTCGATGCTATTATGGCAGCTTCCCTTTTACCATCTATAATCTCTATATTTATGTCTGTTTCACGCGCTATCAGGTCAGCCACTTCTTTACCGTTATAAGCCTCGCGCATAGCCGATGTTGCACATGCCATATAGCGTTCCACCCTGTGTACTTTCATCAACAATTTATAGGCCTTCATAGCATCTATCATACGCTCGATGCTTTCTTCAGCTATCTCACCTACGGTAAAAGCGTCCTGACCTAAACGTATGGGTACACGAACCAATGAACTTTTATTAAACTGGGTTTCTTTTCCTTCCTGCTCTACAATATTGGTTACCAAAAGCCGCATGGCGTTAGAACCTATATCAATAGCAGCATATTTTTTTATATTAATCATGTTTGTAAATATGAGGAAAATTTCGGTTATCTACAATCAAAGTAAAATAACCCAATTATTTACCTCAGTTATAATTGTTCATAAATAACTTCCAGCTTGTTGCGGTAGTAATTGTAGGTTTCAAGCTGTGCCCTGAATACTTTGGCATTGTTTCTCCTACGGTACTCGTTATCTAATGATTCCGAATGCAATCTGGCTTTAACATTCCCCTTCCATCCTATCTCAAAGGTATCTATCAGCTCCTGCTTAATTTCCTCGTCATAGATAGGGCAGGTTACCTCTACCCTCGCATCAAGATTTCGCGTCATAAAATCGGCTGACGAAATATATACTTCAGGATCTCCTGAATTAGCAAAAATGTATATTCTGGAATGCTCCAAATAATTATCTACAATACTTATAGCCTCTATATTTTCACTCATACCCTCAATACCGGGTATCAGGCAACATATACCTCTGATGATAAGTTGTATCCTTACCCCTTCTCTACTGGCTTCATATAGCTTATCTATCATTCTAAAATCAGTAAGGCTATTCATTTTCAGCTTAATATAAGCTTCTTTACCTGCAATGGCATTGAGTATCTCCTTATCTATCAGTTTATAAAACTTTGTTCGGGCATACTGTGGCGATACCAAAAGGTGTTTGTAACGGTTAATGCGGTAATTAACATCAAAGAAATCGAATATTTTACTTACCTCTTTCATTATCTGCTGATGGCTTGTAAGCAAAGTAACATCAGTATATATCTTGGCGGTAGATTCGTTAAAATTACCTGTAGATATAAAACCGTAGCGTTTTACTTTTTTCTCCTCAACCCGTTCTACTACGCATACTTTACTGTGTACTTTTAATCCTTTTACTCCAAATATAAGGTTGATGCCTTCGGATTGCATTACCTCGGCATACGATATGTTACTTGCCTCGTCAAAACGCGCCTGTAGTTCTATCTGTACTGTAACTTTTTTACCATTTTTAGCGGCATTAATGAGCGAGCTTATTATCTGCGAATTTTTTGCCAGCCTGTACAATGTTATTTTTATAGAAATAACCTTCGGGTCTAATGCTGCCTCGCGCAAAAACTTAATAACGTAGGCAAAGGACTGGTATGGCGCATAGATAAGGTAGTCTTTCTTTTTCATCTTCTGTACAATGCTTCCTTCAAGACTTAATCCGTTAACCGGTAAAGGATAGTTTTGTTTGTATGTCAAATTATCCATACCCAGTGTAGGAAAGCTCATATAATCCCTACGATTATGATACCTGCCTCCGGGAATAATACTATCCGTAGAGTCAATACCCATGCGCTTCAGGAAAAAAGCCAATGTATCATCTTCTATAGACTGGTCGTAAACAAAACGAACCGGCTCGCCCACGCGGCGGTCTAAAATTCCTTTGGATATTTTTTCCATAAGGCTTTTACTCTGGTCGCTGTCTATCTCCAATTCTGCATCACGTGTTATTTTAATCATGTGTGCAGAGACTGTTTCATATTTAAAAATATTAAATATATTATGCAGATTATAGCGTATAACATCATCCAAAAGGATAATGTACTTGTTTTCGTTATCCGAAGGTAATACCAAAAAACGGTTTATTGTTTTTGGCATTTCGATTACAGCATAGCGTACTTCTTTTTTACTGTCAGGTTTATCTGTAAGTGCATTGGGTTTCATTACCAGCTTTACAGCCAGATAACCCGAAGCATCTTTGAGCAACGGAAATTCATCAAGGTCGTTAAGTATAATAGTAACCAGTTCGGGGCTTACTTTTTGTATAAAAAAATCTTTTATAAAAGCTCCCTGCTCTTTAGATACCTCTGATTCGTTGAGGATATAAACATTCTCTTTTTGGAGTTCTTTTTCTATAATACTAAGTATGCGAAGGCTTTCCGATTGTTGCTCGATAACAATTTCGGTAATTTCTTTCAATAATTTATCTGCCGTAATACCTCCTAAAATCTTCTCTCCTGTGTTTCCTTCCAGGCTCAGTCTTCGGATAGCGGCATAACGCACTCTGAAAAATTCATCTAAATTATTAGAAAATATACCCAAAAAACGAAGTCTGTCTAAAAGCGGTACATTTTCATCGGCAGCCTCTTGTAATACTCTGGCGTTAAATGCCAGCCAGCTTTTCTCTCTGTCAATATACCTGTTTACCGGTGAATGGTGAATCATATTTCTTTAAATCTCGTGGAAATAATAGCTTTTCTGTTTTTCCTTTTTTTAAGTCTTTCCATTCGGTTTCGTTGAATGTAAGATATACAAAGCCGGATGTAGGAACATTCGCTACATCTTGGCTTCCAAAGGTATTAACAAAATTAGTAATTGCATCATTATGTCCAAAAAGAATTAAGTTATCATATTGGTTATCGCAACTTTTTATTATCCTTTCAAGTACCTTTTCATCAAATGTATAAAGCTCATCTTTAAAAATAATAGTGTCCTGAGGTATCGAAAGGGTTTCGGCAAATATATAGGCTGTATTTTTAGCACGCTGTGCGGTGCTGCTCCATACTATATAAGACTCCGGGAGATAATGTTCTATGTTGGCAGCCATAAGGTGCGCATCGTTAATCCCTCGTGTAGATAGTGGTCTGTCCTTATCGATTAAAGGAGCATCCCAACTGGACTTTGCATGGCGTATTAGGATTAATTTTTTCATTATCTTACTTTATTTACATTAATAATCAAAAACTTAAATATCCTAAAAAAACTAATACAAATAACATTATCAGCCGTTAATTTGGTATTAAAATTTTAAGGAGCGAGCCTTTTTATCTTCCAAATAAAATCTTCCTGTGCTGCATAGAGTATTCTGTCGTGCAGTCTGTTTGCCCTGCCTTGCCAAAACTCTACCGAAACAGGCTTTACAATATAACCGCCCCAATATTCCGGTCGGGGTACATCTTTGCCTTCATATTCTTTTTCCAGTAATGTAAGTTTTTCCTCCAGATAAGCGCGCGAGGGTATTATTTCGCTTTGTGGCGATACTACTGCGCCAAGCCTGCTGCCCAAAGGTCTGCTCTCAAAATAACCGTCAGAAAGATTAGGGGCTATCTTCTCTGCTATGCCTTTTATGATTACCTGGCGTTCCTGCTCATGCCAAAAAAATGACAGACAAACATTGGGGTTTTGGGCTATTGCCTTTCCTTTTTCTGAGGTGTAGTTAGTATAAAAAATAAAACCTTCGTATGTAAATTGTTTCAACAGTACTATTCTCGACTTTGGAAACCCATCCAGCCCTATAGTGGATAGTGTCATAGCATTTACTTCAACAGAGCCTTCAAATGCCTCAGCTTCTACAAACCAGTTTCTGAAGAGTGTTATAGGGTCTTCCGGCAAGCCCTGCTCAGCAAGCTCGCTTTTTTCATAAGATTTTCTATAATTACTAAGGTCTTTCATAAGAATACTTACGTATTTGTATTGTTATATCGTTGGATTGTCAGATTATCGGATATTCGGATTGCCGTACTTGCTAAGTTACGCATTATTTTAGCTGTAATATAGAACTACAATTTAAATACTTTTCCGTCGTCAGCAAGCTCTGTATTTTCAAAAACAGTAGCTGCTTCTTCTTTAAAGAGTTCTATATTACCGTATCGTGTAGAGAAATGTCCTAATATCAACTTCCCGGCATTAGCTTGTTTTGCTATAGCTGCTGCCTGCCTTGCCGTAGCGTGCATAGTACGTTCGCACAAATGGGCTTCTGATTCTAAGAATGTACTTTCGTGATACAACACATCAACATTATTAATAATGGGTACTATTGCTTCATTATACACAGTATCTGAACAAAAAGCATAGCTTTTTGGCGCAGGTGGGTCAAAAGTCAGTTCCTTATTAGGTATTGTTCTACCATCATCCAATGTAATATCGCTACCGGACTTAATTTTTTGGTAATAGCAGGTTTCAATTTTATACTTCTGCACTGCTTCTATATTCAGTTTTCTATCATCCGGTTTTTCAGTAAATAGATAACCATTGGTATAAACACGATGTATGAGTGGTATAGTGGTAACCACCACTTTATCATCTTCAAAAACAACTTGTGATTCTTTGGATTCTAACTCATGGAAATACAGGTTATAGCCTGTATAAGAATTAGATAATTTTAACTGTAACAGCGTAACCTCTTTTATACCTTTTGGTCCATATACATGCAGGTCGTTTTGTCTGTTTAGCAGTGCGAAGGTAGATACTAAACCTATAAGCCCATAAAAATGGTCGCCGTGAAGGTGTGATATGAATATGTGGTTTATTTTAGAAAATCGCAGTTTGTTTTTTCGTAATTGTACTTGTGTGCCTTCGCCACAATCAATAAGAAACATTCTGTTTTTCATTTCCAATACCTGCGCAGTAGGATTGGTTAAAGACCGCGGGGTTGCCGCATAGCAACCTAATATAGTTAAATTCATTAGCTTTCTTTATGCCATGCAACAAAAACAGTAAACAGGCAAATTATTAAAATCCTAGATCGCGCTCTATTTCCTCCATTTCTATTATATCCTGCGCTTCAAGCACTGTAGGTACAATAGTCATTTCATCGGGAGCTTCATTAAAGTCAAAATCGTTTACTACAATAACAAATGATTTTTTGGCTTTGCGATGCTGATTGGATAGTGTAAGAAAAGATAACACCTGCTGCAACGCCAAAGTATCATATTGGGTAAGGTCGATAATAATATTAAAATTATTGAAGCTGTTATAACCAGAAGTTACTTTTTCCAGAAAAGCAGGAATATCTCCCTGTGTATCTTTAATGCTTACAGTATGTCCTTTTTCTTCTACTTTCATTATGATGTAATTGTTATTACTAAAATAGTGTTTTATTACTTTTTAATGTTAAACTATTTTTAAGAAAATTACTTATTTTATTTTAGATGCCAACAGATAGGTAACCGCCATACGTACAGCCACACCGTTTTCTACCTGCTCTAATATTACTGATTGCTGCGAATCGGCCACATCGCTGGTAATCTCTACCCCTCTGTTTATAGGGCCGGGATGCATAACAATAATTTCTTTATCCAGCGAATCGAGCAATGCTTTATCTACACCATACTGTTGAGCATACTCTCTTGTTGACGGAAAATAGTTTACATCCAGCCTTTCATTTTGTACCCTTAGCATGTTGGCAACATCGCACCATTCTAACGCTTTGCGAAGGTTAGGTTCTACCGTTACCCCCAACGATTCTATATACTTTGGCATTAATGTTTTAGGACCGCATACTTTTACCTCTGCTCCTTGCATTTGCAAAGCAAAAATATTAGATAATGCTACACGCGAGTGCAGTATATCGCCTACTATTACTACTTTCTTCCCTCCTACATCGCCCAAGCGTTCACGAATGGTGTATGAATCTAATAACGCCTGTGTAGGATGCTCGTGCGCGCCGTCGCCTGCATTGATTATACTTGCACTTACATTTTTAGAAAGAAAATGGGCTGCGCCGGGACGTTCATGGCGCATTACTACCATATCTACTTTCATAGACAGGATGTTGTTTACCGTATCAATGAGGGTTTCCCCTTTTTTAACAGAGGATTGTGCTGCCGAGAAACTGATAACATCGGCAGAGAGCCTTTTTTGTGCCAGCTCAAACGAAAGTTTGGTGCGGGTGCTGTTTTCAAAAAATATATTGGCTATGGTAATGTCCCTCAGCGAGGGTACTTTTTTTATGGGGCGGTTAATTACTTCTTTAAACTGGTCGGCTGTCTCAAAAATAAGGTCTATATCATTTTTTGTGATATACTTTATGCCAAGCAGGTGATTAACGCTTAATTCTTTCATTTGTTGTAGTTGTGTTGCTGATCTGAATACCTTAAATTAAATAAACACTATCCTCTCCGTCATTTTCTTTCCAGGTTACTTTTACCTTTTCATTGTTAATGGCATCTACCTGCCTTCCTCTGTAGTCTGGCTGTATGGGCAGGTGGCGACTAAAACGACGATCGATGAGCACGAGCAGCTCTATTACCGATGGTCGCCCGAATGATTGTATTGCTGTAAGTGCCGATCGTATGCTGCGCCCTGTATAAAGCACATCGTCTATAAATACTACCTTTTTATTTTCTACCAAAAAGTCTATTTGGGTTTTGTTGGCTTCCAATGGTTTCTCTGAACGGCGGAAATCGTCCCTGAAAAAAGTTATATCCAAAAAACCAAGCGATACATCTTTCACATTGTACTCCTGTTCTAGTACCTGTTTTATACGTTCGGCTAAAAAACGACCTCGGGGTTGCAACCCTATTAAGATAGTATCTTTAAAATCGAGATGATTTTCTATTAACTGGCACGCCAAACGATGTAAGATGATATTGACTTCACGTGAAGTAAGCAATATTTTCTGGCTCATAATGCGGTATTGTGTTTGATTTGTAAAAGTAGCAAAATTTTAAATGCCGTAAAACTTCACCAAGTAATAAATTGAGTATAGATTATATTAATTCCAAAAAAAAATCCCGGGAAGTTATCCCGGGATTTTGTATGTAATTTAGACTGTATACATTTTCTTCCTCAATTCCTTTACCTTTTCATCATCAAGATAATCGTCAAATGTCATATAGCGGTCTATAGCGCCGTTTGGTGTAATTTCTAATACTCTGTTGGCAACTGTTTGTGCAAACTCGTGGTCATGGGTTGTAAACAGTACCGAACCCTTAAAGTTTTTTAATGAGTTATTAAAGGCTGTGATACTCTCCAGGTCAAGGTGATTGGTTGGTTCATCAAGCATTAATACATTGGCACGCATCATCATCATGCGCGACAGCATACAACGTACTTTTTCTCCTCCTGACAGCACCCTGCCTGTTTTAAGCGCTTCTTCTCCGCTAAATATCATTTTACCCAAAAAACCGCGTACATAAACTTCGTCACGCTCTTCTTCAGTTGTTGCCCATTGGCGTAGCCAATCTACCAAAGTAAGGTCATTTTCAAAAAACGAATGATTATCGGACGGCAGGTAGGATTGTGTTGTGGTAATACCCCATTCAAACTTACCTGTATCGGGCTTCATATTATTGTTTAATATTTCATAAAAGGCGGTTGTAGCACGCGAGTCTTTAGAAAAGATAACGACTTTATCGCCCTTTGCCATGTTAAGGTCAACATTTTTAAAAAGCAACTCCCCGTCTATAGAAGCGCTAAGGTCGGTTACATTAAGTATCTGGTCGCCCGCTTCACGATCCTGATCGAATATAATGGCAGGATATCTTCTGCTCGATGGTTTAATATCATCTACCTTTAGCTTTTCAAGCATTTTTTTACGGCTGGTAGCTTGCTTGGATTTTGCAACATTCGCGCTAAAACGCATAATAAATTCCTGAAGCTCTTTTTTCTTCTCTTCCGCTTTTTTATTCTGCTGTGCTCTTTGTCTTGCCGCAAGCTGGCTGGACTCGTACCAAAAGGTGTAGTTACCTGAATATTGATTCATTTTTCCAAAATCAATATCTGATATGTGTGTGCAAACCGCATCCAGAAAGTGACGGTCGTGCGATACTACTATAACGGTATTATCATAATTTGCAAGAAAGTTTTCCAACCACGCTATGGTTTCAAAATCCAGGTCGTTGGTAGGCTCATCCATTATCAATACATCAGGATTTCCAAAAAGTGCTTGCGCCAAAAGTACACGCACCTTTAGTTTACTATCCATATCTTCCATTGGGGTGTAGTGATATTCTTCGCCAATGCCAAGGCTGGACAGTAGTGTGGCAGCGTCAGAGTCGGCATTCCAACCGTTCATCTCTTCAAAAACTACCTGAAGTTCGCCCACTCTTTCAGCATCTTTATCTGAAAAATCAGGTTTCAGGTATATCTCATCCATCTCTTTTTTTACTGCATATAGGGTTTTATTACCCATCATTACCGTTTCTAACACGGTGTACTCGTCAAACATATTATGGTTCTGGCTAAGGACTGACATCCTTTTGCCCGGTTCTAAATGTACGTGCCCTGATGTCGGGTCTATATCTCCGGCAAGTATTTTGAGAAAAGTAGATTTTCCTGCGCCATTAGCCCCGATAATTCCGTAACAGTTACCTTGTGTAAAGGATGTGTTTACTTCGTCGAATAATATTCGCTTACCGAATTGTACAGATAAATTTGAAACTGAAAGCATGCTTTGTTATTTTTTTGCAAAAGTATAAAAAATAGGACACTATTGTGGTGCGTAAAATATATAATGCCAAATAAACTTATTTTAACTCTACTTTAACAAACCTTAAGGGATTTAAAAAATATTTTTGTCATTGCAGAATAACCACTCATGTCATATACAATAAAAACCTTACTTTCATTATCATTATTGTTTGTTTTAACCTCTTGTAACAATGAGGATGATAATTATACTGCTTATTTTGGCGGGGAGATTCTTAGTCCCAGAAGCCCCTATATTATATTCAGTAAGGATGATATGGTGATAGATACTATTCCTTTAGATAAAAATAATCGTTTTTTTATTAAATACGATTCACTTGCTCCCGGACTGTACAGTTTTAGGCATGAACCGGAATATCAGTATATCTATTTTGATAAGAACGACAGTCTTATGATATCAGTAAATGCGGATAACTTTGATCAATCTGTAGTATTTAGCGGTCGTGGCGACAAAAAGAATAATTTTTTAATGGAGTTATATTTGATAAATGAGGAAGACAGAAATAAAAGCTACAGGGTATATGAAGAAAAGTATGATGACTTTATAAGCAATATAGATTCATCATACGCAAAGCGTGAAGCATTTTATAATAAGAATAAGGAGGAAATTAACTGGAGTAATGATTTTGACTTGTATGCCAAAGCCCGTTTGCAATTTAGTCAATATACCAAAAAAGAATATTATCCATACCTCTATAATTACAGAACGGGTAAAGAAATAAACTCAGATTTACCCAAAGATTACTACAATTACAGAAAAGAAATTGATTTTAATAACGAAAAACTGACCACTTTTTCGCCGTTTTTAAGGTACTTTAATGCTATGCTTACCAATATGGCTGTTAAAAGAGCCGGCAAAAGCATTAGTACTGAAGAAAGGACGTTGAATGAAAATATTATTAAATTAACGCTTGTCGATTCTATATTTACCAACAAGAGGATAAAAAATAATATGCTCAACAATATTGCCTTTTCGTATTTACTTGAGGATCAAAATATACATAATAATCAAACCTTTTTAGAGCATTATATGAAGCTATCTACAGATGATAGCAATGGTAATGAAATAATGAAGATAGCTAAGGCTATAGAAGACCTTGAGGAGGGTAAAAAGCTACCCCCTGTTGCTTTGGTTGATACGAATAATAATGCATTTGATATTAACCATGATATAAACAGTAAAACCGTAATATATTTTTGGACTACGTGTGCAAAAGCACATCTGAAAATGGTAAATAAAAAAATAGCGGAGCTAAAGAAACAATATCCCGAGGTCAGCTTTATAGCTATTAATCTGGATGAAGACCCGGAGTGGAAAAAACTGATTGCTAATAACAATTTCGGCAAAGCGTTACAGCTTCGTGCAGAGAATTTTCAATCCATTAAAGATAAATGGGTTATCAATAAACTAAACCGTACTATTATTCTTAATGCTGACGGAACGATAAAAAATGGCTTTACCAACCTGATGGATTCTGAATTTGCCAAACTCTTAGAAACTGAACATATAAAAACTGAACCGTCAGGAACGAAACACTTAGATGTCGAATATATAGAAATAGAAGACACAAAATAAGTAATTATTTGAATTTTGCAAGTTTACGTTTGAATAATGCAAACATCTTTCCTTTGTTTATATTTAATTTTGTTGCTAACAAAATAAATATACAACTATGAAATACAACTTTTTAGGAAATACAGGATTACTGGTTTCAGAACTATGTTTTGGTACAATGACCTTTGGTAATAAAGAAGGGCTTTGGCAAGCAATAGCAGGTACAGAACAAACAGAAGTAGATGAACTGATGAAAACAGTTGTCGATTCGGGTATAAACTTTATTGATACAGCCAATATTTATTCTTTTGGGGAATCTGAAAAATTGTTAGGGCAATCATTAAAAAACACAGGGCTTAATCGTAACGAACTGGTTATAGCGACCAAAGTGCGTGGTGCAATGAATGAATCCCCTAACGGTCAGGGACTTTCCCGTTATCACATTTTCAATTCGATAGATGAAAGCCTTCAACGTCTTCAAATGAACCACGTTGATATACTATATGTACATGGTGTGGATTATAAAACACCTGTTGAAGAAACAATGCGAGCTCTTAATGATGTTGTACTTACAGGTAAGGTACGCTATGTTGCCGTATGCAACTGGCCTGCATGGATGGTAATGAAGGCACAGGGAATAGCCGAAAAGAATGGCTGGAACAAATTTATTGGGCTTCAATACTTTTATTCACTGGCAGGAAGGGATATAGAACGCGAAATTGTTCCGCTTGCCGAAGACCAACGTTTAGGAATAATGCCCTGGAGTCCGCTTGCAGGAGGTTTCCTTTCGGGCAAATATGCCCGTAATGACGAAGCTACAGAAGGACGTCGCGCCAATTTTGACTTCCCTCCTATTAATAAGGAGAAAACTTTTGACATTATTGATGTTATTACCGAAATAGGAAAAGAACATAAAGCAACACCTGCCCAAATAGCATTGGCATGGGTTAGGCAGCAACCGGGTATAACCAGCACTATAATAGGTGCAAAAAACAGTAATCAGCTTATTGATAATATAAAATCGACAGAAATAACGCTTAGCCCGCAGCAATTAGAAAAAATTGATGCTGTAAGCGCATTGCAAAAAGAATATCCGGAATGGATGTTAGAGCGTCAGGCAGGCGGTAGAGATAAAAATTAATTTGTAAACGTATTCTCACTATAAAAAAGCAATCCACAAGGATTGCTTTTTTTAATGATACCCATTTATAAAATACTGCAAACATACCTTATATATATAATAAGGCATAAGCCTAATGCTATTTCATTAATAAATTATCCTGCTCTAAATTTAGATTTAAAGCAGGTATTTTACATTTATATAGCTACAGATAATCAACATATTATACGATATAAAAGAATTAAAAAATGGTAACCATAAAATATAACCGAGAAAAAACCTCTTAGTTAATAAAAAACAAAAACACGATATAATTATATAAAGTGTTTGAAATTTTGATGCCATTTTTATAATTATTAACATTTTTTACTATATGTTAACATATACATGCATTTTGTTTCTCAATATTTAAAAAACAATATTAAATAGTTAATAATAAGATGATTAGTAACATTAAGATAATAAATACTTAGCCAAAAAAACGTTTTCGGGAACGGTAATAAATTTAAATTTGAAGTCTAAAGCACTAAACCCTGCAGGTACAAAATGCTTTAATTCAACGATTTATCCAACTTAAATTTTCATTATCATGTTTAAAAAACGATTTTTATTAGCTCTTGCCGTTGCCGGTATAACGGGGCTATCTTTCGGAAACCTGAACAGCATCAAAGGCTTGGTTTCTGCTGAAACAACAACAGCTACCATAGTAGAATGTACTGGTGGCGGATCTGAAAGCTTTACTAACATGCCAGCTAACTCAAGTACTTATGCTACTCAGTCTTGGACTGGCGATAATGGTGTTGCATGGCAAGCTACTGATGCCAGAACTGACCAAACTTTAACCGGAAGAGCTATTGCTATCAGAACCGGTAGTCTTACTAACACTTCTACTGTTGCTGGTGGTATCGGTACACTTACCTTCAACTATGCCAGAGTATTTACAGGAAACTCTACACTTAAAGTTTTTGTTAACGATGTACAAATAGGTACTGATATTACTGTATCTTCTGATACTTCTACTCCTTACTCTATGGCTGTAGATGTATCTGGTAATGTAACTATCAGAATAGAAAACAGTGGTAACAGAACTATAATAGACAACCTTGCTTGGGATTGTTCTGATGCTCCTGCTCCTACTCCTGCTCCTGAATTACAAATAGCTGATGCTTGTAATACAGACCAAGCTTGTGGAGAGTATGCTATTGACTTCGGTACAATATCTGTAGATAACTATAAAGATGCTGTATTCACTATCAAAAACACAGGAAACGAAGATTTAGAAGTTACTGCTTTAACATTGAGCGATGCTAACTTTACTGTAGTTTCTCCCGTAAGCGGCGACCTGCCTCTTACTATAGCTCCTGCTGACTCTGCCATCGTATTAGTACGTTTCGAGGCAAGTACAGGTGGTGCTAAATCAGGTACTTTAACAATAGCCAGCAACGACTCTGATGAGGCTTCATGCGTTATCAACCTGGAGGGTACGGCTCTTGCTGCTTGTGTGACTCCTGCTGCTGCTGATGAGTTCGCTGCTACTAACGCTACTTCATCAACTGTTGATGTAGTTATTACTAACTCTGATGCTGATAGCTTCCTTGCTATAATAACTACCGGTACTTTCTCTGGTGCTCCTGTAGATGGTGTTAGCTATGAAGTAGGTGAATCTTTAGCAGGTGGTGTAGTTGCTTATGTGGGTACATCTCCTGAGTTCACAATAACTGATCTTGAAGAAGATACTACTTACCTTATTACTATTTATGCATTTAATGGTGCTGCTTGTATTGGTGGACCTCTATATGCTGAAGACGCAGCTGAAGACGAATTCGAAACTGAGGTTGCTCCATGTATCGGTGGGTCTGAAAGCTTTACTGACATGCCGGCTAACTCTAGTGCTTACGCTACAAGAACTTGGACTGGTGACAATGGTGTTGCTTGGGAAGCTACTGACGCCAGAACTGACCAAACTTTATCAAGCAGCAGAGCTATCGGTATCAGAGTTGGTTCTTTAACAAACACTTCTACTATTTCTGGTGGTATTGGTACTCTTTCATTTGACTATGCTCGCATATTTACAGGGAACTCTGTACTTAAAGTTTATGTAAACAGTGTACAAGTTGGTGCTGACATCAACGTTACTTCTGACGTTGCTTCTACTTACTCTGTAGCTGTAGATGTAACCGGTGATGTAGTTATCGAGATAGAAAACAGCGGAAACAGAACTCTTATAGATAACCTTGCTTGGGATTGTTATTCAGTTCCTAACGCTCCTGAATTACAATTACTTGACAGCAACCTTGCTAACCAGCCTTGTGGTTATGATATCAACTTTGGTAATGTAGAAACTGATACTGATAATGAGAGAACTTTCACTATCCAAAACAGAGGATTACAAACGCTAAACATCACTGATCTTGTAATTACTGACGCTTCTTCTTCATACACTATACTATCTCCTGTAACAACTTCGTTTACTCTTGCTCCAAATGCGACTCAAGATGTAACGATTCAATTTAACAACGGTACAGCAGGTGCTTATAACGATGCTTTCCTTACAATAAGCAGCAACGATTCTGACGAAGCTTCATGTGTAGTTAACTTTAGCGCTAACGCTCAAGACCCATGTGTTGCTCCTGATGCTGACGGTTCTTACGATGCTACTGAAGTTACTGATACTACTGCTGATATAGAAATAACTGGTAATTCAACTGCTTCCGGTTTTATAGCTCTTGTAATCAAAGATTATACAGGAACTCAAACTGCTGGTGTTCCTGCAGACGGTACTGCTTACACTGTAGGTCAAATGATAGGCGATGCTACTGTGGTTTATGTTGGTGCTAGCGGTTCATTTACTGTATCTGATCTTACACCTTCTTCTCAAAACCCAATCTATGTATATACATACAATAGTGGTGACTGTTTTGGTGGTCCGGTTTACTCTGAAACCAACATAGAAGATGAAATCAACACAATAGCTACACCTTGTGTAGGTGTTTCTGAAAGCTTCAGTAACTTAGGAAGCAACCAAAGTAACTACACTGTTAGAACTTGGACTGGAGATGGTGGTATAGTATGGACTGCTAGTGACGCAAGAACTGACCAAGACCTTAACGGTGATGCTATATGCTTCAGAAATGGTACTCTTGAAAACGTAGCTCCTGTATCTGGCGGTATTGGTACACTTTCTTTTGACTATGCTCGTGTATTCACCAACAACTCTACACTTAAAGTTTATGTAAATGGCGTACAAGTAGGTTCAGACATTACTGTATCTAGTACTACTCCTACTACATTCTCTCAAGTAGTTAACGTTACCGGAAACATTACTGTAGAATTAGTAAACAGCGGTAACAGAATTCTAGTTGACGATTTAGCTTGGGATTGCTACGCTGGTATGGGTTCTAGACCAGGTGTTGCTACAGAAGAAGCTAACGATGATAACAGCTTTTTCCAAACAACTACAACTAAAAATGAAGTAGTACTTTATCCTAATCCAAATGACGGTGAGTTCCAAATAGAACTTCCTTCAGTTGATGAGGCTGCTCAAGTTGAAGTTTTTGATACTCTTGGAAAACAAGTAATATCTAAAAAAGTTGTTGGCAAAGAAACAATAAACCTTGAAAATGCCGGTAAAGGTATCTATATGGTTGTTATTACTTCTGGTGACAATGTGACTACTAAAAAAGTAGTTATAAAATAATAAAACCTATTTTTTAGGAACAATTAGAGTTCCGGTGGGATAATCCCACCGGAACTTGTTTTTTATACACATAATAAGCATTTTACAAAATTGATATTTTCTTAATGCTAAATCTGCAACATAAATGACCTTTTATGTTTTAATTTCGCATAAAATATTAATACGTCGTTCGGTAACATTTTATTAAAAATATGGTAATCAAGCCTATAAAATATAAATGTAACTTGCGCGGCGTTTTAGCAAATAGTAACAAAAAAAATTAGGTATGAAAAAAAGTATTATTCGTTTAACCCCCCTAAGATTACTCTCTGTGCTTTGTATGTTATTGTATTTCAATACAGGAAGCGCACAGATTTATCTGCATGATTTTGGGACAACTCCCATTTCAAGTTATCCCTATACAGTAGCACCGGCGGTAGCTGATGCTGATATTAGCAACAGCAGCTGGACAAACAACATAGGCATTTGGGTGAGCTTTATCGGTCAGTCAGGTGTAGGATTAGGTCATGCCAATGCTGTAGCAGGATCTACCATGACACTTACATTTGATGTAGCACCCGGAAAACAATTAGATATAACATCTTTCAACTTTTGGCGTGCACGTACTAACTCAGCAGCACAAAACTGGACAATGACTATCAATGGTATTTCAGTGGGTAGTGGTGGCATACCGGTAACAGGTGCTGCAATAGGAAATACACCTGTAGCAAACCCGGTAACAGAGCTGACAGGAACGGTAACGGTTGTTATATCGTTAAGTAATCCATTTGGCGCAGGATCTTTTGTACTGGATAACTTCGAGTTAAACGGTTTTATAAGCGAACCATGTGTTCCGCCTGCAATAACTGAAATAGTACCCGCATCCGGACCGGCAGGAACCACGGTTACCATAACCGGTAGCGGTTTTGAGGCAGGCACTACGGCAGTACAATTTAACGGAGTGGACGCAGAGAGTTTTACCGTAATATCTGATACCGAAATAGAAGCAGTAGTACCCGCTAACACCTCAACAGGAGCTATTACAGTTACTACAAATGATTGCGAGGCACCTACTTCAATATATACTTTCTTAGAATCAGACTGTCCTCCTACAGGATCATCCTCGGAAGTTTATATTTCAGAGCTTTATGACCACGTTCCGGGTAGCTGGGGTATGATAGAGTTATATAACCCAACTGCAAATACTATTACTTTCGGAGGTCAGTATGTATTAACCAGAGCGGGTGATATAGGAGGAGGCGAAAGCTATTCATTAACACTCCCAGGCAGCATACCGGCGTTTTCAACCTACCAGGTTCGTAGTTATGGTTCAGGAGTAGTTGCTTGTGGTAGTGTTCCTGTTAATGCAAATATGGGACAAGGTATTAATGGTAATGACGAGTTTAAACTTTATAAAAACGGAACTGTTATTGACCGTGCATACGCTCCCAGTAATGCAGGATATACTGTAATAAGAAATGAAGATGCAGTAGCACCAAAAACTACTCATAGTTGGGCAGACTGGACAACAACGTCTCAAAACTGTGCTGATTTAGGTATGCATACTGCCTTGATTGCTTCTACTATCTCAACGCAACCAACAGATCAGGAAATTGCATGCGGAGGTGGCAACGTTCAGTTCAGCGTATCAGTAAGTAATTCTACAGGATTCAGCTATCAATGGAAAACCATTGATGAATCAGGAAACTGGGTAAATATTACTAATGGAGCACAATATTCGGGTGCTACCACAAATACACTAACTGTTATAAATCCAACAGCAGCTTTGCTTGGAAGTCAATATTATTGCGAGATAGTATCAATAACATGTACTTTAATTTCTAATGCCGTAACGATAACAGGTGCTGCAGGAGATGTTGGAAATATAACAACATCGGTAACACATCCAACTTGTATCAACTCTAACGGTACGATTGAGGTGACTGCACCCACAGGAGAGGAGTATGAGTATAGTATTAACGGTGTAGATTTTCAGGACTCTCCTGTATTTACAGTGGCTTCAGGCATTTATGTTATTACAGTGACCAACACACAAGGTTGTACTTCTGACAGTAATAATATTACAGTAAACGATACACCTGATACACCTGCGGTAGCTACTGTTGATGTAACCCAACCAACTTGTACTAACCCGAACGGTACGATTGAAGTGACTGCTCCGACAGGAGGAGAATATGAGTACAGTATTAACGGCGTAGATTTTCAGGATTCTCCTGTATTTACAGTAGCTGCGGGTATTTATAATATTACTGTAAGAAATAATGACTTGTGTACATCCGTTACTGATGATATTACAATTAATGATGCGCCTGATGCGCCTGCGGTGGCTACTGTTGATGTAACACAGCCAACTTGTACTAACCCGAACGGTACGATTGAAGTGACTGCTCCTACAGGAGCGGAGTATGAGTACAGTATTAACGGTGTAGATTTTCAGGATTCTCCTGTATTTACAGTAGCTGCGGGTATTTACATTATTACTGTCAGAAATAATGACTTATGTACATCCGTTACTGATGATATTACTATAAATGATGCGCCGGATGCGCCTGCGGTGGCTACTGTTGATGTAACACAGCCAACTTGTACTAACTCTAACGGTACGATTGAAGTGACTGCTCCTACAGGAGCGGAGTATGAGTACAGTATTAACGGGGTAGATTTTCAGGATTCTCCTGTATTTACAGTAGCTACGGGTATTTACAATATTACTGTAAGAAATAATGACTTATGTACATCGATTACTGATGATATTACAATAAACGATGCGCCGGATACACCTGCGGTGGCTACTGTTGATGTAACACAGCCAACTTGTACTAATCCTGACGGTACGATTGAAGTGACTGCTCCCACAGGAGCGGAGTATGAGTACAGTATTAACGGGGTAGATTTTCAGGATTCTCCTGTATTTACAGTAGCTGCGGGTATTTACAATATTACTGTAAGAAATAATGACTTGTGTACATCCGTTACTGATGATATTACAATAAACGATGCGCCTGATACACCTGCGGTGGCTACTATTGATGTAACACAGCCAACTTGTACTAATCCTGACGGATTAATTGAAGTAATCGAACCAATAGGTGGAGATCTTGAATACAGTATTGATGGAATTAACTTCCAAGCTTCAACGCTATTTACGGTTACGTCGGGTACTTATAATGTTACTGTAAGAAATAATGACTTGTGTACATCCATTACTGATGATATTACAATAAATGATGCGCCGGATACACCTGCGGTGGCTACTATTGATGTAACACAGCCAACTTGTACTAATCCTGACGGTACGATTGAAGTGACTGCTCCCACAGGAGCGGAGTATGAGTACAGTATTAACGGGGTAGATTTTCAGGATTCTCCTGTATTTACAGTAGCTGCGGGTATTTACAATATTACTGTAAGAAATAATGACTTGTGTACATCCGTTACTGATGATATTACAATAAACGATGCGCCTGATACACCTGCGGTGGCTACTATTGATGTAACACAGCCAACTTGTACTAATCCTGACGGATTAATTGAAGTAATCGAACCAATAGGTGGAGATCTTGAATACAGTATTGATGGAATTAACTTCCAAGCTTCAACGCTATTTACGGTTACGCCGGGTACTTATAATGTTACTGTAATAAATGCTGAAGGATGTACTTCGGTTACCAATGATATTATAATAAATAATGCTCCTGATGCCCCTGCAGTGGCTACTATTGATGTAACACAGCCAACTTGTAATGATTCTAATGGAATTATAGAAGTAACTGATCCAACAGGTGCAGGACTTGAATATAGTATTGATGGAGTTAACTTTCAAACCACTGCTACGTTTACAGTTACAGCGGGTACTTATAATATCACTGTAATGAATGCGGCAGGATGTATTTCGGTTACTGATGACATCATTATAAATAATGCTCCTGCTACTCCTGCTGTTACAGGTATTCAAGGATGTACAGATACTGCTTTCGGACAAAGATATATGTTAGAGGCACAACCTATAGATAATTCATTCAACATCAGTACCGCATCATATACATGGATGATTAATAACAGCGTAATAGGAAATAATGAAAATACGTTTGATGTTACCCAATATGTAAATGATAACAGCATAAATGGTGATGACTATCCGCTTAACATTATACTTACGGTTACCAGTACAACAGGCTGTACAGCTACCTATACCTTTACAATAGTTGGCATACTTTGCGACATACCAAGAGGTATATCGCCAAATGGTGACGGGCTTAATGATAATTTTGACCTTAGTGGTCTTAATGCCAAAAAAGTAGCTATTTTTAACCGTTATGGTAAAGAAGTATATACCCGAAACAACTACATAAATGAATGGGAAGGACAAACTGATAACGGTGACGAATTACCCACAGGAACATATTTTTATGTAATAGAAACAACTGATGATTCAAAAACAGGTTGGGTTTATATAAATAGACAAGAAAACTAAACCTATATTTAAGTTTAAAGTAAAAAGCCACTTTTATAGTGGCTTTACTTTTTCTGTACATTATCATAATGTTATATTTACATTTAAGCTGTTGTTAAATAATGTTTTAATAATAGTTCGCATTAAATTATCTTATAATTTTGACCTGCTAAAAACATCCTAAATAAAAAAAGAAAATGCTATTGAATAACAATACTTTAAGTAGTAAAAAAAATGCTATTCTGTTTTTTTTTGCTTTAATGTTATCTGTAAGCGCAACAGCACAGATATACCAACATAATTTTGGTACTACCCCTATCACAGCAAACCCATACAACGGAACACCCTCTACCCTACACCCCGACCTTTCCGGCTCATCATGGACAAATAATACCGGTGCCTGGCTCAATGTAAGTGGCTCTTCGGGTACCGCACTGGGTGCTACCTCTCCAACAGCTACTGTAACAACTTATACTGATGTAACACTTACCTTTAATGTTGCTTCAGGTAAAGAGCTCCAAATAACATCTTTTAATTTTTGGAGACAAAGATCCCCGTCAGCAGCTCAAACATGGAGTTTGCTTATTAACGGCATTACTGTGGGTACAGGTACTGTGCCTACAACAGGTGCAGCAATAGGCAATACTGCTGTAAGCACACCTGTAACAGGGCTTACAGGAACTATAACAGTAGTTGTAAGATTTAATAACTCTCCGTCAGGAAGCGGGAGTTTAAGACTGGATGATTTTACACTTAATGGTACTATAACTACATCATCATCGCCCCCCCCATGTCCCATTGATGTTACCTCTTTCTTTCCTGCAACAGGTCCTGAAAACACATTGGTAACCCTTACAGGCAGCGGATTTAACAGTGCTACAGGAGTTACATTTGACGGAGTTAGTGCCACATTTGCGCCACTATCAGATACCGAAATGGTAGTATTAGTACCGGCAGGTGTTACTACAGGAAACATAGTAGTAATCGGACCGGGATGCAGTGAAAACGTTACCGGCAACTTTGATATAATAAATTCAGAATGCCAAGGCGAAATATACATATCAGAGTTATATGATAATAACGGAGGTAGTTATGGAGTTATCGAACTTTACAACCCCACTTCTAATACTGTTACTTTTGGTGGACAATATGTGTTGGAGCGATATGGAACTATAGGAGATCTCAATCCATCAGGTGGTTATATACTAACATTACCCGGCTCAATACCTCCATACTCTACTTATCTTGTGAGCAGTTCATCTTCAGGACCTTCAGGATGCCCTTCATCTTTTGAAAGTAACATTGGTAATGGTATAAATGCCAGCGATGAATTTAAACTTAAAAAAAACGGGGTTGTCATTGATCGTGCCTATGCGCCCGGAAATATTGGTTATACAGTAAAACGAAAGCCGGATGCTATCGCTCCCGCTCCCATTCAAAACTGGTCAGATTGGACCACAACCTCTAATACCTGTGCCGATTTAGGTTCGCACACTACAACTGTAGGAGGTGGCGGTACCGTACCGGAGATAACCCATCCTGTCACACAATATGTTTGTGAAAATGCCTCGGCAACATTTTCTGTTTCATTATCAGGCACAGGATATACCTATCAATGGAAAGTCCTTAACGAATCAGGAGTTTGGGTAAATGTAACTAACGATGCAAACTATTCAGGAGCAACAACTAACACGCTGGATATACAAGATATACCATTTTCCTTTAACGGAAACCAATATTATTGCGAAATTACATCATCAAACTGCGATTTGGTAAGTAATGCCGCACAGCTTAATATAACCGAAGCTCCGGTAATTGATACAGCAATAGCCACTGCTACGGACTGTACGTCAGACACAGGAACGATTACAATAACAGCAACAACTGCTGAATTTGGTTTACAATACAGTATAGATGGTGTAAATTATCCGTTTACTAATGTATTTACAGATCTCCCCGCAGGAGATTATACCGTTACAATCAGAAACCTTTCAGGATGTGTGTCAGAACAGGTCATAGTAACGGTAGGAGGATCCACAGATCCTGATGTGGCAACCACAACAATTATACAGCCAACATGTGAAGAGCCTATGGGTACTATTCTGATAGATGCCCCTATAGGAGTAGATTATACATACAGTATTGGTGGAGCTTTCCAGACTTCCACCACATTTTCAGTCACTCCCGGCATTTATACTGTTACCGTTATAAATGCTTTAGGATGTACTTCAGAAACAGAAGAAATAGTAATTAATGAATTAACTACACTTCCTGATCCAACCACAACTGTAACACAACCTACCTGTGATGAGCCTACAGGCACTATTGTAGTTACGGGGCCAACAGGTACAGGATATACTTACAGTATCGGAGGAGCTTATCAGGCATCGAATATATTTGAAGATCTTCCACCGGACAGCTATACAATAACTGTACAAGATACAGGCGGATGTACTTCAAATTCTGTTACTGTAATTATTAATCCTGCATCAAATGCCCCTGCTGATGCAACGGTAACTTATATACAGCCTACATGTACAGTAGCTACAGGAACGATTACGGTTACTGCGCAAACGGGTAACGGGATTGAGTACAGTATTGATAACGGGGCTACATATCAGGCTTCGAATGTGTTTGCAGGATATGACCCGGGTGACTATACGGTAGTGGTGAGAAATGGTGATGGGTGTGTGTCAACTCCGGTTACGGCGACTATTGACCCTGCTCCCTCTACGCCTGCTGATGCAACGGTGGCTTATATACAGCCTACCTGTACAGTAGCTACAGGAACGATTACGGTTACCACGCAAACGGGTAACGGTATTGAGTACAGTATTGATAACGGGGTTACGTATCAGGCTTCGAATGTGTTTGCAGGATAT
>NZ_SKBP01000004.1 GCF_004634195.1 Flavobacterium salilacus subsp. salilacus | reverse complement strand
CTTCGCATGAGGTCATACTCCTGTTTGATGTAAACTTCCCGAAGAAAGTTTCACGTTCACCTCGTTATTTCTAAACCTAAAAGCGACATAAGAAAATGAAGAACCTATATATTACCCTTAGTTTTATGCTCGCCACTATGGCAGTAACGGCGCAGAACAAAGACACCAAAGCCGCCGACAAGCACTTTGACCGATTTGAATATGTGGAAGCCGCCGAAGAATACCTTAAGCTGGCCAACAACGGCAAAGGCGACGGTTACGTTTACAAACAACTGGGCGACAGCTACTACAATGTATTCAACTACAAAGAAGCCGTAAAATGGTATGACAAAGCCGTTGCCTCAGGCAACGCCGAGAGCGAAACCCATTACCATTATGCGCAAATGCTTAAAGCAGCAGGACGTTATGAAGAAGCCAACAAGCAAATGCAACAATTTGCCAAAATGGTACCCAACGACCAACGTGCCGTTATCTTTATGAAAGACCCGAACTATCTTCCTAAACTGAGAAACCAGGCCAAACTGTTTGATGAAAAAGTACTGGACATCAACGATGAGAAGTACGGCTCTTTCGGACCGGTACTTACCGACGATAACACCCTGTACTTTACCAGTGCCCGTAACAAAGCCCGTAAAACCTACGGATGGAACGACCAGCCCTACTTAGACCTGTATATGGCAACTTACAATGCCAACGGCACCTTTAGCGAGCCTGTACCCGTAGAAGGTATCAACAGCAAGTGGCATGACGGTCCCGCAGCGGTAACCGCCGACGGGAAAACCATGTATTTTGCCAGTGAGAGCTTTAAAGAAAGTAAACAATTTGAACGCGATAAAGACGCCAATGCCAAAATAGGACAGGTGTACTTATACAAAGCCACCAAACAAGGCGATACCTGGGGCAACGTACAACCCCTTCCGTTTAACGACAAACGCTGGAGTACCGGTAACCCTGCCATCAGCAAAGACGGTAAAACCCTCTATTTTGCTTCGGACAGAGAAGGCTCTATCGGAGATAACGACATCTGGAAGGTAGAAATAAAAGGTGCCAACAGCTATGGCGAACCGGTGAACCTGGGTACAAAAGTAAACACCGAAGGCAAAGAAACCTTCCCGTTTATTACCGATGACGGACACCTGTATTTTTCATCAAATGCCCGTTCCGGTTTTGGCGGACATGACATTTATGTGATTGATCTTGCCAATGGCGGAGAAGCCATGAACGTAGGCGCACCGATCAACTCCCCGCAGGATGACTTTTCCTTTACCTTCAATACCACTAAAAACATGGGGTATTTTGCTTCAAACCGAAGCGGCATGGACAAACTCTACAGCGCTACCCCGGTATGCGGAGTGGAAGCCATTGTAATGGTAAAAGACGCCAATACCGGCAAACCGCTGGCATCGGCACGCGTAGCCATACTGGATGAGCAGAACAACGTGATTGAAAGCAAAGTAACAGGAGCTGACGGTAAAGTAACCTATAATGTGGATTGTGACAGACCGTATACCATACAGGCGATAGCCGACAAGTATGAAGGCAACACCTTCCCGATAGCCAAAACCAATGGCGGGAAAGTAATGGTGTCTGCCAACCTGAAACCGATTAAGGAGATTGTAGCGCCTCCGATAGTGAACCTGAAACCGATTTTCTTTGAGTTTGATAAGAGCAACATTACCCAAGAGGCTGCTTTTGAGTTGGACAAACTGGTAGAGTTGATGAAAGATGACCAGAAGATGGTGATTATGGTGAAAGCGCATACGGATAACCGTGGCAGCGATAAGTACAACATGAGATTATCTTCCAGAAGAGCTAAAGCTACGGTGCAGTATGTAATCTCTAAAGGGATTGCCAAAGAGCGTATCTCAGGTGAAGGCTTCGGAGAGAGCCAGCCCAAGGTAAGCTGTGGTGAAAACTGTACCGAAGAGCAGCATGCTGAGAACAGACGTTCGGAATTTATTATCGTGGAAATGACTAAAGAGTAAAACTAATAGTCTTGATTATAAAACAAAACCCCCACTGAACAGTGGGGGTTTTGTTTTTATATTTTTATTTTTATTTCTGCTTGAATTAAAAGCCATAATTGGCGGCTACACCAAATACCTGGCGTAACTGAAAGCCTTGATAGGCGTTATCATCATATATGGTTTGGAAAGACAGGTTGGTGGTTAGGTAACGGTTTATTTTCATTACAATATTAAGCTGATAATCTAAATCTACATTTTGCGGGTCTTCCAGATAATTAGAGTAGAGGTTTACTATATTCTCAAAAGTTACATTCGCTATAATATCGAGTTTATAATATGCAGAAGCATTAAAACCGAGTTCATAACGTACCGATTCGCCCTCTTTTACACCAAAATATGCTTCGTCCGGCAAGGTGTAGTTTTTATCTACAAAGGTAAATTTGGAAGTGGCGGGAGAAAGATTGAATTTGAAATTATCATCTTTTTTATACATCAAACCGGGACCTATCAGTAAGTAACCCGGAGAAAGAAAATTGGTATATTCTTCTCTTATCTCTGCGCCATTATCATCTCGCGAGTAGTTATACCCTTTGGTAAACTGTGTTTTAAAGTTAAGGAATGCGGAGTAATACCAACGCTCAGTTATTTTTTTACCCAAAACAGAGTTAACCTCAATACGGTCATCTGTTTTCTTGGCAAATGAACTTGTTTTGGTTTTTACGATACCATAGGATGCTATAAATTTGTTATCCCAACTCCAATCATCTTTTTTATAATTGAAGTCATAATTAAGCCCTGCATTACCTGAGATGTTATTTTCACCTCCGGCAAGCCAGTTATCAAAAGTGGACTGGTTGAATAAAAATGATGCGTTTCCTTTTGTTGTCCATGGGCTAATGGTATCATTAGCTAAATTCGACGAATCCTGATTTTGTGCATTTACGCCCATTATGCATAAAGTGCTGCATAATAAAATAAACTTGTTTTTCATGACAATACAAATACGGTTTAGCACAAATATAGCCAAATACGCATTTATAGAAGGCTCACACCTGATAAAAAGCTATTTATTTTTGTACAACGGCACAGCCGAACAGGCTTCGCCAAACATCAGGCTTTTGGCATAGGGCATCAGTTTTTGTACTGCCATAACGTAGGCTTCCTGCGGTACGGGCTTTCGGGAACAGCCTTTTACTATTACGGGTTTGCCTGAATATTCGGTATAATCAATTTTAGAAAGGATGTCCTGGTACAGTTGTACATTAAGATTGGCAATGCTGCCCTGAATTACTTTTTTGGCAACGGGTTGCAGGTAGGTACTTACCAGCATATATGCCCACGCAGGCACTATGGCATCGGTACTGCAATACAGGGCTACATAGCAGCCTTTGTATTGCTCCCAGTCGTGATTTTTAAGAGTTGCCCTAAAGTCTTTTTCGCGAAGTACAAAACCCTCCAATAGCCATTCGGATATATCAATAGCTTTGCGTTCACCTTCGGGATAATAATCCTCAAGGTCAAACACCTGCAATACGCTGTTGGCAACGCGGTTTATTATTTCTTGCTCTTCCATCATTCTAAATTATACATTTTGAAAACTGCCTGCTGCTACTGTAAACTGAAAACTATTACAGCATTCCCAGTTCCAGTTTAGCCTCTTCGCTCATCAGGTCGCGCGTCCAGGGCGGGTCAAAGGTAATTTCTACCTCAGCACTCTTTACGTTTTCTATACCTGTTACTTTTTGCTCTACCTCCTGCGGAAGGCTTTCGGCAACTGGGCAGTTGGGCGATGTAAGTGTCATGAGTATTTTAACCTCGTTATCGGTGTTTACCATTACATCATAAATCAATCCCAATTCATAAATATCTACGGGAATTTCGGGGTCATAAATGCCTTTAAGCACTTTTACAATCTCTTCCCCAAGCTGTGCGGTATCCATTTGTGCGTCCATAACTATTAATTTTTTGCCTGGAATGCCAGGGCATACATTTTTATCTGTTTAATCATCGAAACCAATCCGTTTGCCCTTGTGGGCGAAAGGTGTTCTTTTAAGCCAATTTCATCAATAAAGGCGGTATCGGCTTCCAGTATATCGGCAGGAGCCTGATTAGAGAATACCCGAATGAGTATGGCAATAATCCCTTTGGTTAAAATAGCGTCGCTGTCGGCCGTAAAAACCACTTTGTCGCCCTGTTGCTCACCATGCAGCCAAACTTTGCTCTGGCAGCCTTTAATGATGTTCTCGTCGGTTTTATATTGCTCTTCTACAAGCGGCAATGTTTTACCGAGGTCTATTACATACTGGTAACGCTCGTCCCAGTCATCAAACATTGAAAATTCATCTACTATCTCGTCCTGTATTTCCTTTATTCTCATTTGCATTATTTATTTTCAAGTGCCGAAACTGTCAGTATTTGCTGTACAAGTTCTTTAATTTCGGCAGGCGGATTACCATGATCGAACCCGTTGCTTTGATATGTTTTATCTTTTTTAATCACTTTCAGGTTTGCAGCCAGCGCAGCATCTGTATGGCTGCGGGTGCTTGGCGGTTTCAGTTCGCTTATTTTATCCAGCTCTACTTTTTCAAGAGCCGAGAGCAGTTTGTTCCAGTCGCCGTTTTTAAGCCCTTTGGTTATAGGCATCGCATCTCTGCCGGTAATGGTAATAACAGTGTCCTGCTTTACAATTACTTTTTTATAGGCTCCGCGCGTCATGGCTTCATATTCAAAAGCAATGTACTCGCTTTGTTTTTTTAATGCCGATGAAGCGCATCCCGCAGCAAAAAGCATGGTTACAACCAGTAGGGGCAATAGTTTTTTCATGATATAAAATTACAATTTTTTAAGCAATTAGCTCAGCATGCGTTGTGCTTTAATAACCGCTGCAACAAGGGCATCTATTTCTTCTTTGGTATTATAAAATGAAAAAGAAGCTCGCACTGTGCCCGGTATTTGGAAAAAATCCATTACCGGCTGGGTGCAATGGTGTCCTGTGCGCACGGCAATACCCATTTTATCTACAATGGCTCCAATATCATACGGGTGAATATCGCCTACGTTAAATGATATTACGGATGTTTTATTTTGAGCAGTGCCTATTATTTTAAGCCCTTCTATTTCAAGTAATTTCTCTGTACCGTAGTGTAACAATTCCTGCTCATATGCCATAATATTATCCAGCCCTACCGCATTCAAATAATCTATAGCTGTGCCCAGCACAATACCGCCTTCTATATTAGGCGTTCCCGCTTCAAATTTATGAGGCAGTTCAGCATAGGTGGTTTTTGCAAAGGTTACTTCTTTTATCATTTCGCCACCGCCTTGGTAAGGGGGCAGCATGTTGAGCCATGCCTCTTTACCATACAATATTCCACTGCCTGTAGGACCGCAGGCTTTGTGCCCTGAAAATACATAAAAATCGCAATCCAGTTGCTGTACATCAAGGTGCATGTGCGGTGCTGCCTGTGCCCCGTCAATTAATACTGCTGCACCTACGGAGTGGGCTTTCTCTATAATATGTTTTACGGGGTTTATAGTTCCCAATGAGTTCGAAATATGGTTTACCGCTACTATTTTAACTTTATCGGTTAACAGTTTTTCAAATTCTTCAATTATCAGTTCTCCCCTTTCGTTCATCGGGATAACCAGTAATGTAGCCCCTTCCCTTTCGCAAAGCATTTGCCAAGGCACTATGTTGCTGTGGTGTTCCATTGCAGATATCATTACGGCATCGCCCTCTTTTACAAATTTAGAAAATCCGTTTGCCACCAGGTTAATACCGTGTGTAGTGCCTGTGGTAAACAGCACCTCGTGCGCATGCTTGGCGTTAATGTGTTTTTGTATTTTTTGTCTCGAAACTTCATAAGCATCGGTTGCCAACTGGCTAAGGGTATGCACGCCCCTGTGTATATTAGAGTTTATAGTTTGGTAGTATGCCGAAATAGCATCAATAACCACTTTGGGTTTTTGCGATGTGGCTGCATTATCAAAATATACAAGGGGTTTTCCGTTTACGGTTTCGTTAAGTATCGGGAAGTCTGCCCTGATTTTATTTATATCTAACATTGTAAATTTCTCCGGTTAATTAATATCAGCATTTTAGGCTCATAACTGCCTATAATAAGCCCATGCAAAGTTACGGCTTGTTTTTTTAAAATCAGATTTATTAGCACTGATTTAAGACTGCATGAAATCAGAACTTTTTTCATCTTATTTTTTTTCATTCTAAATAATATTTATAGATTTGCAATAATTTAGATTTATTAAAAATAATAATTTCCATTTAATGAAACATATACTAAAAACCTGTACCATAGCCTTAGTGCTGCTGGCTACTGTATCTTGTAAAAAAGAGCAAAACCAAACCGAAGAAAACGCTGCTGCAAATGATACCATTGCCAAAACCGAAACCCAGCGCATTATATCGCTAAACGGGGCATTGACTGAAATGGTGAGCGCACTGGGACACCAAAACGAAATTGTGGGTGTAGATGTTACCAGTACCTACCCGGAGGGCGTTAAAGAATCGGCTACAGATTTAGGACACGTACGCAGCATTTCGATAGAATCGATAATAGCATTACAACCTACAATTGTATTGGCAACCCGCGATGACATCAGCCCGGAATTAGCCGAAAAAATAGAACTGTCGGGCATTACCACCCGTATATTTGACAGAGAATTCAGTGCTAACGGCACAAAGAAAACCATTGATGCCGTAGCAGAAATATTAGAAAGCGATAAAGGCAAAGAACTAAAGGATAAAATTGATGCCGACCTTGCTAAAGTAACGCCTTTAAAAGTAACGCCGAAAATATTATTTATCTATGCGCGTGGCGCAGGAACACTAATGGTGAGCGGAAAAAACACACCGGTAGATAAAGTAATAGCACTGGCTGGTGCTACAAATGCCATTGAAGATTTTGACGATTACAAACCACTTACTCCCGAAGCCCTTATAAAAGGTAATCCTGACGTTATACTAATGTTCGATACAGGTATAGAAAGTCTTGGCGGAGTAGATGGCGTATTAAAAATACAGGGAATTGATAAGACCAATGCCGGAAAAAACAAGAATGTAATTGCCATGGATGGCGCACTGCTATCAGGTTTCGGACCTCGTTTGGGCGAAGCCGCAGCACAACTCAACAGTAAGTTGGCGGAAAATAAATAATGCAAAACCGATTATCACTATATATGTTTTCCAGCATACTGTTGCTAATGCTATTAGCAGCAGTATCGCTGTATATGGGCGTATATGTTTTTGAAAAATACTCGTTTGCCGAGCTTATAAAAGGCGTTATTGCAAACGACAACACTATTTCTGACAGCGACCGCTTTGTAATAATGGGTTTGCGCCTGCCCCGCATCAGTATGGCAATACTCATAGGCAGCGGGCTTGCGGTTTCGGGTACTTGCCTGCAAGGGATGTTTAAAAACCCTCTTGCCACACCCGACCTGATAGGGATAACATCGGGGGCATCACTATTTGCAGCACTTGCCATAGTATTAGGCAGTGCTATAAAACCGTATATCCCGGAGGTATTACACTTTTCCCTGCTTAGTATCATGGCATTTTTAGGGGCATTGCTCACCATGATGCTTGTATATCGCATATCAACCACCAATGGCAAAACCAATGTTATTATCATGCTGCTTTCGGGCGTGGCAATAACTGCGTTGGGCTTTTCCATAACCGGGTTTTTAATATACATTTCAAAAGAAGAACAACTGCGCGACCTTACTTTTTGGAACCTGGGCAGCCTTGCAGCCGCCACATGGACAAAAAATGCCATACTCGCCGTTATAATTACCATATCCTACATTTTTCTTATCAATAAAGGAAAAGCGCTTAATGCCATGATGCTTGGCGAGCGCGACGCACAACACCTGGGCATACCTGTAGAGCGTATTAAAAAGCAAATAGTGCTGTTTACAGCCCTTATGGTAGGCACATCTGTAGCCTTTGCAGGCACAATAAGCTTTGTAGGGCTCATAGTGCCTTATATCCTCCGGCTGATATTCAAATCGAATTACCATATTATCCTGCCGTTATCAGCAATACTGGGCAGCGTGCTGCTTCTTGCTGCCGACACAATAAGCCGAACCATAGCCGCACCGGCAGAGGTGCCCATAGGGATACTTACGGCATTTATGGGCGCGCCTATATTTATTGCTATACTCATCCGCAACAGAAAATCAATGTAGTACCATGTTAAAAGCACATAAAATATCCTATTCGCAACGCAAGTTTACCATACTGGAAGACATAGATGTTTCGGTAAATCATGGCGAACTGCTGGCTATTGTAGGGCCTAACGGCGCAGGAAAATCTACACTGTTGAGCCTTTTGGCAAACGAAATGGATAAAAACGATGCTACTATTTTCTTTAAAAGAAAAACTTTTGAAGAATGGGATGATAAAGAACTGCCGCGACACAAGGCAAAATTTTCGCAAAGCAACAGTAATGATATACCCCTTTCGGTAAAAGATGTAGTAATGATGGGGCGTTACCCCTACTTTCATGCTACCCCGCATAAACAGGATAACGAGGCGGTAACCAAAGCCATGCAGGAAACCGATGTTGAAGTACTGGCACAACGCGACTACAACTCACTCTCAGGAGGCGAAAAACAACGGGTACACTTAGCACGTGTACTGGCACAACTGGACAACGAGGTGGCAAACAAGCTGGTTTTTCTGGATGAGCCTTTAAATAACCTCGATGTGCTGCACCAGCACCGCATACTGCACACCATAAAAAACTTTACCGGGCGCGGTAATACCGCAATTATAGTGCTGCACGACCTGAACCTTGCCGCTCAGTTTGCCGACTCGATAATGTTGATGAAAAAAGGCAAAATAGTAAGCCACGATGTACCTGATAAAGTTTTTACCCGCGAAATAATAAGCGGCGTGTACAACTTTCCCTGTACCGTGTGCCCCAACCCTGTCAATAAAAACCCTTTAATAATTTTTGGAACTTAATAAATAACTATAGATATGGATACCATCACTAATACATTAAAAACACAATGGGATGCGCTGAAAGCCGAAAACCCGCACTTGCGCATCCGTAACGCTGCCGACCAGCTTGGCGTGAGCGAAGCCGAACTTTTAGCCACTCAAACAGGCGATACGGTTACCCGCCTGCGTCCTGAATTTGCAGCGATACTTACCGATGTGGAACAACTGGGTAAAGTAATGGCTTTAACCCGTAATGACGAGTGTGTACACGAGCGTAAAGGTGTGTACCTTAACCCTGATTTCAGCAGCCCGTTTGCAGGGCTTTTTGTAGGCGAGGATATCGACCTGCGTATCTTCCACATGCATTGGGATAAAGCCTTTGCCGTAGCAGAAAAAGGCGAGCATGGCGATAAAAAAAGCCTTCAGTTTTTTGGTAAAGACGGTCTTGCCATTCACAAAATATACCTGACTCCGGACAGTAACGAAGCTGCTTTTGACGCTTTGGTGGAAAAATACAAGTCGGACAACCAAAGTACTGAGGAAACTACTGTTGCCGTACCGTTAAGCCTTGAAGAGAAAGCAGATACGGATATTGATGTGGCAGGCTTTCGCGAAGCGTGGGTAAACCTGAAAGACACCCACGAATTTTTCGGGATGTTAAAGAAATTCGGTGTTACCCGTACACAGGCGTTACGCCTTGCGCCCGAAGGCGACTATGCACAACCAGTAGATAAAGAGGTTATTGTAAAGATGCTGGAAGGCGCTGCCGAACAAAAACTACCTATAATGGTATTTGTGGGCAACAGGGGCAACATACAGATACACACAGGAACGGTGCGTAAAACCATGTGGCACAATGACTGGTTTAACGTTATGGATCCTGATTTTAACCTGCACCTGGACATGAGCAAAATTGCACAGACGTGGATAGTGCGTAAGCCTACCGAAGACGGTGTGGTTACTGCCATTGAGGTGTTTAACGAACTGGGCGAAATTATCGTACAGTTTTTCGGCAAACGTAAACCCGGCATTCCTGAGCTACAGGGATGGAGGGATTTAGTGGCTTCGCTATAAGTCAAACTTATATATATTTAATTGAGAACCGTTCCCGAAAGGGAGCGGTTTTTTATTTTGATATATTTGAAGAGTTAAAATTTCCAATAGAATAGCCAATTATTGAGCCTAGCAATGTTCCAAGAGTACAGTTATCTATTTTATTAAAACATGATAATAATATTACTGTAACAAGAATTGTTAATATAATCAGTCCTTCCTTCCATAGCTTCATTCTTGAATATCTCAAATTCATATTGTGGAGCTTATCTTGTGAATTTATCTTCTCTGATTCTATTTTCTCTTTTACTTTAGATTTTTCCAACATTAATTCAACAATAGAATTAATGGCTTCATTGATATTGACATTTTTTATAATTTCTTTTAAAGATTCTAAAAATGAATTCAGTTTTTCCGATGTTTCTGTATTCTCATTAGCTTCATTATTACTAAGATTTTCGTCCTCCATGATGTTAAAAAAGTATTAAAATTAAAAAACTAAAAATAGAAAAAATAATTAATACTTTATAAAAGAGATAAATAGGATATCATAATAAAAATCCCGACCATGCATTACACACAGTCGGGATAAATTCAAACAAAACTTTAATACAATATTTTGTGCTATAACAACTTATACTGGAACAGCGGGAAACCACGCTCGCCATCGGTATTAAGCATTGATATAAACTTTATTTTATATACATTTCCCGCACCGTCTTTCAGTACAAAGAAAACATCATCATACAGTTGCAGCGGTATTACATTCCTCCAGTTGGCGCCAATGGCTCTCTGGTCACTGCTAAAGGTATAATTGCCTGCGTTCAGCGTTTCCATAGTAAACGTTTCATACGCTGCCGAGTTGCCTTCTACCATAAATGCGGTTACACCTGCTTTGGTATTGGTAACAATAAAATCGGAATAGAAATAAGCCCCTGCCGATGCTCCTGAACCATCGAAAACCTCGTTGGTAAAGGTGGTAAAGTTCATATCCCATTTAGCTGCCTCCGGCTCTGCATTTACTACACCGCCTGTTGTAAAGCTAAAAAAGGTATGGTTGTAACCGGGGGTTTTTGCAATTTCCACTTCAGTATATTCGGCAACATCAATATCGCCATACTGCATTTTGTAGGTCTCGCCTTCGTGCCATATTTTCACTTTTTTCCATCCGCGTGGGTCACCTGCCGTGTTTACAGAGCCTGCCGCAGGAGCTGTATCGGGCACTTCATTACCCATATTAACCAGATATACTTTGGCTGCTTCCTCGCTGGTTGCTATAGTGCCAAATGCCGTACCGCTAAGCGAACCGTCAGGATTATCTACATACTCTAAATTCTCAACTTGAAAAGTACCTACAGCCACCGAAGGATCTGCGTTTTGCCTTACCGTAATATCAGACGTTTCCAGTTGTTTTACTGCCATGAGCAGCGAGCCGTTTATCACTACACGAAAATCGTTGCCGGAGTAAAAGCCTAAGTCCCAGCTTTCGCGTGCTACAGGCAGTGCTGCTGCTTCACTCAGGTTTACATATACCTGATTTTGCTGGTTAGGACCGCCCACATTAATCGGGTTTTCGGCATTACCGAAAAGACCGCCTTCCGAAATGGTTTCTACAGGTGCTATGTTGGCATTAGTATCTTCATCAGAACAGGCTGTTAATGATAGTAATGCAAGCGAAAATATGATTATTTTTTTCATAGAAATTAAAAATTAAGATTGTAGGTTAATTTTAAAAAATAAGAGCGTCCGTAGCCCATCAATATATTGGTATTTCCGGCAGTGTGTGTACCGCCGCTGGCTACACTGCTTTGTATATTTACCACATCGAGCAGGTTACGTGCGCCGAGTGTAACATCGAATTTATTTTTAAAGAATGACTGGCGTACCGAAGCATCCATAAGCCCGAACGATTCTATTTCGGAAAGGATGAATTGCGGGTCGTTCAGCGAGCTGTCCTGTACATATTGTTGCTGCTTGCCGTTGTGTTTATAATAGAGCGAAAGCAGTGTGTTCCATTTAGGAACGGTATAGCCTATATTGGCATTGAACTGGTAGTTGACTAAGTATTCATCATCAGAAGCAACCAAACCGGTATTGATAGCTCTTGAAATACCCAATACCGACACGCCCAGCTTCGCCTGTATGTTTTTATAAACTAATTGATGTGTAGTAGCAAGATTCCACATTTTGTAACTGTCTATATTGATATAGCGGTACTGTAATGATGGTGTTGTAGCCGTAACGGCAAGCTCTATACGGTCATCTATGCTAATAAAGCCTGCTGTAAAGGCATTACTAAGCTGTAGCCCTGACTGGAAGAATGTTTGTTTCTTGATGCTCGCTTCTATACTGTGCCCGCTTTCGGGTGTCAGGTCGGGGTTACCCTGCAGGTTGTGGTTAGAGTCAACAAAGTAGCTGTACAATTCTTCATAATTTGGCGTGCGGTATGACCTTCCATAGCTCAATCGGGTTTCTAACCCTTTACCCAACAGGTAACGGAAGCCCATAGAGGCTGCCCACTGGTCATCAAACTTTGACTGGAAGGAGTAACGGAAACCGGGACGTACCATGAATTTTTCGGTAACACTTATTTCGGCTGCCGTAAAAACGTCATAATTTTCCAATCGTTTTTTCAAATCTATATCGCCCTGGTCGGGGTCATTAAAATTCCCTGTCAGGGCGGAGCTGTAACCATAGGTGTTTACTAACTCGTATCCCAATTGAAAATCGAACCCTTCTTTTTTAAAGAAATTGCTCAAAGTACCTGTAGAGTACAACACTTCGGTTTCCTGATAGGGTTGTTCGGCATTTCCTGACTCTGTATCGGTTTGTATATAATATTTAAACTGCTCTACATCGCGTTGCTGTTTTTGATGCGAAATGGATGCATTATAGTCCAGCCCCAAAACTTTGCCTACTGCATTGAGGTGATGGTAAAATTTTTCGGTAAAATAACGTCTGTCGTTAGCAAATATTAACTGAGTTACGTTGTCATCCTGCAATTCGGTATTGGTTATCGCATTGTAGAAGTCTATTTTTTCATCAAAATATTCAAACCGATAAAAAACGCGGGTATTACCTTTTTGATAACGCAATAAAGTATTTGTAAAAATTTGCTCTTTGGGCAACCAGCTATACCCACGCTCTTGCTCGGGGTTGTTAGGGTTGTTTGTAAACTCTTTCCCGCCAAATTCGCCCATATAGCCTTCAAAATCGTTGCGGTTAGCCCCTATTGCAACATACCAGTTGTTGTTTATGCTGTGCGCCACTCTAAGGGCTTGTATGTGCCTGCCTTCGTCATACAGCGGGCTGTATTCATCACCAACGGTTTCTTCCTGCACGGTGGCGGTTATTTCCCACTTGTTTTTTGTGGTTTTCTTGGTAATGATATTAATGATACCGCTTACGGCATTGGCACCGTGTGTAACGCCCATTGCGCCTTCTATAATTTCTATTTGCTGTATATCGTCGAGGTTTATCTGGGTAAGGTCTATGTTATTACCCAACCCCGTGTCGCTTACCAGCGGCACGTTATCTACCAGTACTTTGAGGTACTGGCTGTCCAGCCCGAACATGGATACGGTAGAACGCCCCTCGCCGCTTTGTGGTTGTATGGTAATGTTAAGGTACTGATTGAGCACATCGGCAAGGTTATTTCCTGCCTGCCTTTTAATATCTTCGGCGGAGATAACCCTTACGTTAAATACTGATTTTTTTATCGACTGAGGCTCTATTTGTCCTGTAACTACTACCTCATCCAATTGGGTAGCAATAACCGAATCTTGCACGGTTTGCTGTGCGGTGACAGCAAAAGTTACTATAAGAAGCACAGGCACTAAAACCCTTACGTTAATTTGCATTATATAAGCTTAGATTTATTCTAAATTGCAAATCTACGTGTAGGGGTTTACATATGCAAATTATTTTTATTAATTCTAAATAAAAGACCTTTATTTGAATTCTCAAGGCTTATGTAAACAAAAAAACTGCCCCTAAAGGCAGTTAAATAAGTGTTTTATCAAAAGGACATTAAAGGTCGAAACCCATATTAACGCCCAGTTTACTGGCGATAAGTTTGGTTATCCTGCTTTTTAACTCCTGTATTTTGATGCTCTCGATAACTTCGTTGCTAAAGGCATACATCAGCAGGGCTTTGGCTTCTTTTTTAGGAATACCGCGCGACTGCATGTAGAACATGGCACTCTCATCAAGCTGCCCTATGGTACACCCATGCGAGCATTTTACGTCGTCGGCAAAAATCTCAAGTTGCGGCTTGGCATTTATACTGGCTTTTTCGCTTAGCAGTACATTGTTATTCTGCTGGAAAGCATCGGTTTTTTGTGCTTCTTTCTCAACATATATCTTTCCGTTAAACACTCCTGTAGCGTTACCGTCAAAAATACCTTTATAATTTTGGTGGCTCTCGCAATTAGGCGTTGCGTGGTGTACCAGTGTGTAATGATCTACCAGTTGCTTATCGCCAATGATGGTAATGCCTTTCAGCGTACTCTCGATGTGTTCGCCTTGGTGGTAAAAGTTGAGGTTATTACGGGTAATATTTCCGCCAAACGAGAATGTGTGTACTGATGCATTACTGTCTCTTTTTTGGGCAATGTAGGTATTATCTATAAGGTTGGCCGTTTGTACATCATTTTGTATCTTATAATAGTCCAAAACAGCTCTTTCCTGTACAAACATCTCGGTAACGCTGTTAGTAAGCACAGGGTTACTGTTAAGGCTCTGGTGGCGTTCTATAATCTGCACCTGAGCGTTTTCGCCTACTATAATAAGGTTTCTTGGCTGTACCATAAGTGCCGCCTCATTACCGGTAGAAAGATACATGATTTCGATAGGCTTATCGGCTACTTTGTTTTTAGGGATATTTATAAAAGCTCCCTCTATAGCAAATGCTGTGTTGAGCGATGTAAGGCTGTCATCAGTATTGGCTATCTTATTAAAATAAGTATCGATAACCTCTTTATACTTGGGCTTGGTAAGTGCCGAGGACATAAGGCATACATCCAGCCCGTCGTGCGTGGTTGACGACAGGAAGGAACTGAATATACCATCGATAAATACCAGCTTGTAGGTATCTATATCGTGTATAAAGTATTTTTTTACATCTGTATAACTTAATGCGTTTTCCTGTTTTGGGAATACGCTAAAGTTGTTTTTGAGAATACTGTTGAGTGATGTATATTTCCATGCTTCCTCTTTTTTGGTAGGGAAGCCTTTATTTTCGAAATTCTTAATGGCATTTGTGCGAATATTATGTAGCTCTGCATTAACATCTACACGCTCTTCAAAAGCCATGAAGGAAGATAATAATTTGTCTTTTAAATCCATTTAAGTCAAAAGTTTTAAAGTTTTAAAGTCATAAAGACCTTAAGAACTCTATTTACTAAGGTATTTAATAAAGCCGCTAAGCAACTTTGATATTTCAGTAATTTCTGTTATCAATTCATCAAATAGCTCGTTAGAGATATAATTTAAGTCTAAAGCAAGGTATAGTTGTGAACGTAATTCAGCCGCCGAGCCTTTAGCTATATATAAAAAATGTATAAATTCTTTATCCGTATTGCGCTCAAAACCTTCTGCTATATTAGAGGATATCGAAACGGAACATCTTCTCATCTGTCGAGCCAAATCGAAGTCTTTGTTAAAAGCAACGTCATCTGTAATGAGGTAAATTTTCTTATTAAGAATTCTTGATTTTTGCCAAGAATTAATTTCTTCGAAAGAATTAAACTTCCCCATATTTCTTTACAACTTTATGACCTTCGACTTTAGACTTCGTTATACGTTTTCAGCTTTAAGCCAGTCGTATCCTTTTTCTTCCAGTTCATAAGCCAGTTCTTTACCGCCTGATTTTACAATTTTACCATTGTAAAGTACGTGTACAAAATCCGGAACGATATAGTCTAAAAGTCTTTGATAGTGGGTAATAACAATAACCGCGTTGTCCTTACTGCGCAGTTTGTTTACACCGTTTGCCACAATACGCAGCGCATCAATATCAAGACCTGAATCCGTTTCGTCAAGAATGGCAAGTTTTGGTTCAAGCATTGCCATCTGGAAAATTTCGTTACGCTTTTTCTCTCCACCCGAAAAACCTTCGTTTAACGAACGTGATAAGAACTTACGGTCTATTTCTAATAACTCACTCTTTTCGCGAATGAGTTTCAGCATTTCATTAGCCGGCATTTCTTCCAGTTTTTGTGCTTTACGGGTTTCGTTAATAGCCGTTTTCATAAAGTTGGTTACCGATACTCCGGGTATCTCTACAGGATACTGAAACGAAAGGAAAATACCTTTGTGCGCGCGCTCTTCAGGAGCAAGGTCGCCAATATCTTCACCTTCAAGGTAAATAGCACCATCGGTTACTTCATACTCTTCTTTTCCGGCTATAACCGAGGATAATGTACTTTTACCGGAACCGTTTGGCCCCATTATAGCGTGTACTTCTCCGGCTTTTACTTCAAGGTTTATACCTCTTAAAATTTCTTTATCTTCAACACTTGCGTGTAAATTCTTTATTGACAGCATTAATTTGGAAATTTATTAATTTGGAAATTTGAAAATTCCTATTGTTACTTTTGTTTTGATGTTATTATAATTTTATTTACTATTCTTGATATGTGTTCGAGCTTTATCAGTAAATCATCGGTATTGGGGTAATTTTCTGAAAACTTACATAGTTCCAGCCAATATGATGTTTCTTCTACTTCTTTTGCTGAAATCTTAAATTTATGTACAAAATCAGGTTTACTTTCAGCATTTTGAGCCTCTCTAATATTAGCTCCTATTGATGTTCCTGACTTTAATAATTGATTTGCAATTACATACTGCTTATTTTCCTGTAACCCTTCACAATACTTTATAATTTCTAATGCAAATTCAAATGTTAGCGTTACGATTACGTTTTGTTTGCCTTCCATGCGGTAATTTACACATTTTCAAATTATCTCATTTTCAAATTTATTAACCGACTGAACCCTCAAGGCTTATTTCTAAAAGCTTTTGTGCCTCAACAGCAAACTCCATAGGTAGTTTGTTAAGCACTTCTTTGCTAAAACCATTCACAATAAGTGCAATGGCTTTCTCTGTAGGGATACCCCTCTGGTTACAATAAAACACTTGGTCTTCGCCTATTTTACTGGTGGTTGCCTCATGTTCTATTTTGGCTGTTGTATTTTTCGATTCGATATACGGAAAGGTATGTGCCCCACAGTTGTTGCCCATAAGCAACGAGTCGCATTGCGAGAAGTTACGCGCATTTTCGGCACGGTTGCTTATCTGTACCAATCCACGATAGCTGTTTTGCGATTTTCCTGCCGATATACCCTTAGAGATGATAGTACTCTTAGTGTTTTTGCCTACGTGTATCATCTTCGTACCCGTATCTGCCTGCTGGTAGTTGTTAGTAACAGCAATAGAGTAAAACTCTCCTACCGAGTTATCGCCCTTTAATATACAGCTTGGGTACTTCCATGTTACGGCAGAGCCTGTTTCTACCTGTGTCCAGGATATTTTCGCGTTCTTTTCGCAAAGTCCGCGTTTCGTTACAAAATTATACACCCCGCCTTTACCCTCTTTATTACCGGGAAACCAGTTTTGGACAGTGCTGTATTTTATTTCGGCATCATCCAACGCAATAAGCTCAACTACGGCTGCGTGCAGCTGGTTTTCGTCACGGCTTGGTGCTGTACAGCCTTCAAGGTAACTCACATAGCTGCCTTCATCGGCAATTACAAGTGTACGCTCAAACTGTCCTGTTCCTGCCTGATTGATTCTGAAATAAGTAGAAAGTTCCATTGGGCAGCGTACTCCTTTTGGGATGTAGCAAAAAGAACCATCGGTAAATACAGCCGAGTTTAGCGCAGCATAAAAATTATCTTTTTGCGGCACTACCGTTCCCAAATATTTCTTTACTAATTCCGGATGCTCTTTAATAGCCTCAGATATTGGGCAAAAGATGATACCTTTTTCGGCAAGTGTTTTCTTGAATGTAGTTGCAACAGATACGGAATCGACAACAATATCTACCGCCACATTATTCATCATTTTTTGCTCATCGATAGAGATACCCAGTTTTTTGTACATCGCCAAAAGCTCAGGATCTACATCCCCAAGCGTTTTATTCGGATCTGCCTTTTTGGGTGCCGAATAGTATGATATCGCCTGAAAATCGGGTTTTTGGTAATGTACGTTTGCCCATTCCGGCTCAATCATTTGTTCCCAGGCACGAAAAGCCTCGAGCCTCCACTCGGTCATCCACTCCGGCTCTTCCTTCTTCATCGAAAGCGCACGAATGACATCCTCGTTAAGCCCTATAGGGAAGGTATCACTTTCTATATCGGTATAAAAGCCGTACGCGTATTCTTTATTTTCGAGTTCGACTTTTAATTCTTCTTCTGTGTATTTACTCATATCTAGCCCCCTATCCCCCAATGGGGGAATAATTTACTGTTATCATTAATTTTTAGTAAGCCCATGCATTGCTCCCCTTTGGGATTGGGGGCTTACAGTGAAAAACTTTCCCCGCAACCGCAGGTTCTTTGCGCATTAGGGTTGTTAAACACAAAACCTTTACCGTTAAGCCCTCCGCTATATTCCAGCGTTGTACCGGCGAGGTACAGGAAACTTTTTTTATCTACGGCAACCTTTATGTTATTGTCTTCAAATAATTTATCATTTTCGCCCATGGCTTTGTCAAACTTCAGGTCATACGACAAGCCTGAACATCCGCCGCTCTTCACGCCTACCCTCACAAAGTCAGTAGCCGCGTCAAAACCGTCATCCTCCATAAGGCTCACGATTCTTTTTCTTGCTGTTTCAGAAACTTTTATCATGTTCGTATTATATATAATTAATCTAAATTTAGTGCAAAGATACCCACAATTTTACAGATTGCAATAAAAGGTGTCTTTATTTGTATATATGGTTATATAGGCAATATCTATACCATTCTCCAAATTATATAATTTCTGTCAAAATGTGTAACTTGCTGGCTTTAAAACCCAAACAAACAATATGAAACTATACCCGATAGAGAGCGGAAACTTTAAACTGGACGGCGGTGCCATGTTTGGCGTAGTGCCAAAAACGATTTGGAATCGCACCAACCCTGCCGATGAAAACAACCAGATAGACATGGCAGCACGCTGCCTGCTGATTGAAGATGGCAACAAACTAACGCTTATTGATACCGGCATGGGCAACAAGCAAAGCGAAAAGTTTTTTGGCTATTACTCCATGTGGGGCAACCATTCTCTGGATAAATCATTGGCAAAATACGGCTTTAGCCGAGATGATGTTACCGATGTGTTTTTAACCCACCTGCATTTTGACCATGTGGGCGGTGCTATACAGTGGAACAAAGACCGCACGGGCTATGAGCCTGCTTTTAAAAACGCACACTTTTGGACGAATGATAACCACTGGGAATGGGCTACCAAGCCTAATGCGCGCGAAAAAGCATCGTTCCTGACAGAGAATATTATGCCAATGCAGGAAAGCGGACAACTAAAATTTATAGAACGCCCTGAAGGCGATTTTAAAGAAAACAGCGAACTGGGCTTCGGGATATTTTTTGCCGACGGGCATACCGAAAAGCAAATGCTTCCGCATATAAATTATATGGGTAAAACATTCGTTTTCATGGCAGATTTGTTACCTACCGCCGGGCATATACCCCTGCCGTATGTAATGGGTTATGATACCCGACCGTTACTGACGCTTGACGAAAAAGAAAAATTTTTAAATACAGCAGCCGATAACGAGTACTATTTAGTATTGGAACACGATGCACATAATGAGGTAATTACCGTGCAGCATACCGAAAAAGGTGTACGCCTTAAAGAGGTTTTAAAGTGGGATGATATACTAATGTAATGTTAATTTACCCGTAAATGTAACAAATCAACAATAAATTAGACCAATTTTTTATAAAGTAAACAAAATCAAGTATGAAATTTAAATCAATTTACCTGTCGGCTGCCCTCGCATTATTTCTTGCAGGATGCAGCGCAACAAAAAAAATAACGGCAGAACCTATTACTATTACATCGATAACACCAAAACAGGCAGACCTGACCGAGAATGAACTGGAACGCTGGAGCCATTTGGATATAGTAACCGATACCATACCGGGAATGAGTGTAGATAAAGCATACAAACTACTGGAAGGCAGAAAAGCCAAAAAAGTAATTGTAGGCGTTATCGATTCAGGTGTGGATATTGAACATCCGGACTTAAAAGATGTTATCTGGACAAACGATAAGGAAATTGCCGGTAACGGTAAAGATGATGACAAAAACGGATATGTAGATGACATACACGGATGGAACTTTCTGGGTGATATAGCGCACGAAAACTTAGAGTTTGTACGTATCGTTAAAAAAGGAGATGACGGGTCTGAAACATACAGAAAAGCAAAAGCGGAATACGACCAAAAGTATGGCGATGCTATGAACGGTGTAAAACGAATGGAGTCTATAATAGCTGCCGATGAAGCCATAAGACAAGCATTGGGCAAAGACGATTATACTGTCCAAGACCTTCAAAACTTAGAAACTGATAATGAAATGATAAACAGCGTTAAACCGCGCTTTGCTATGATTTTAAGTCAGGTTTCAAGAGAAGATCTTATGAAACAGATACAGGGTGGTATAGATTACTACGGTGGTCAGTTAGAGTATAACCTAAACCTTGACTACAACCCTCGTCAAGATATATTAAAAGATGACCCGGATAACTTCGACGTGCGCGGGTATGGCAATAACAATGTTATAGGTCCGGATAAAGAAGAAGCAAAACACGGTACACACGTATCGGGTATTATAGCACAAGCAAGAGGTAACGGTATAGGTGGCGACGGTGTTGCCAGCAGCGTAGTAGAAATTATGGCGGTGCGTGCCGTGCCGGATGGCGATGAGTATGACAAAGATGTAGCCCTTGCTATACGCTATGCTGTAGATAACGGTGCAAAAGTAATTAACGGAAGTTTTGGTAAATACTTCTCTACACACAGCGACTGGGTGTATGACGCTATAAAATATGCAGGCGAAAAAGACGTGCTTATAGTATGTGCTGCAGGTAACGAAGGGACTGACCTTAACCAACCGGGCGGCGTAGAGCGTTATCCTAACGATAATAAAAACGGTGGTGCTGAAATTTCAGATAACTTCCTTTCGGTAGGAGCATTAAATTATCCGCTTGATGAAAATTTAATTGCTAATTTTTCTAACTACGGTAAAACCGATGTAGATGTATTTAGCCCGGGTGTAGAAATATATGCTACTACGCCAAACAATAGCTATGAGTTCCTTCAAGGTACCTCTATGGCATCGCCAAATGCAGCAGGTGTAGCAGCGCTTATCCGTGCATACTACCCTAAACTAAAAGCAGCACAGGTAAAACAAATCATTATGCAGTCAGGAATTCCTATTAACTTGGAAGTAGCTGTCGGCGGAGACCCTAACGATATGAGAGCTTTTAACGAAGTATCGATGACGGGACGAATTGTAAATGCTTACAACGCTATTATCCTTGCCGATAAAATGTCGAGATAATAATTAGCGAATTATATACTTTAAAACCCCGCAGATTACAATTGTAGTTTGCGGGGTTTTATTTAAATTATCCTTTCCGCAAAAATTTGGGTGAAATATTGTAGCTATGCGAATCCCCTAAAATTATCATAATAGCTCCTGAACTATTTCCTGCCTCATTAACTATCAGCGAATTATCTTTAGACAGAGCTAACCTTCTTTTATTCTTTCTACACCCTCCAAAAATATAGGGGACGCCATGGCACTCCCGAAATTTATTATCAAGATAAAACATTCCGTTTTTTAACTCTCCGGAAACAATAGATTGATTTATTATTTTAGTACCATTAAACAATTGCACAAGTATCTCCTTTTCATTTTTAACTTCAAGATGAATCTCATAATTATCAACTACATCTAATGCTGATGGAGTAAAGATAATTTCATTTAAAATAAGATTATATGCAATAACCTGACGTGTTGAATCGACAGAATAAAGAGCATATTTTCCGCTTAATTGAGACAAGTTACCTGCTTCAATTTTTTTATAATCATTTTTAAATTCCTCATCCGAAAAGGAGGCACACGAACTCACTAAAATTATTAAAAATGCACAAATGCAATAAAGTATAACGTTAGGTTGATTATTCATACAACTTAGATGTAATTAATTATCAATAACTCCAAACAGGGCTTTAATAGTATAATGACAGCCGTAAATATATAAGTTAGATATATTGTATGAAAATAATATGTAACATCAACTTTCTAACTTTAAAAACTTTATTTATTTTTAACCCATGAAGAAATTAGCACTACTCGCCCTGCTGACTGTCGGCAGCCTATGGGCGCAACAAAACAATAACCCCAACCCGGGTTACTGGCAGCAACACGTAGATTATAAAATGGATGTGAATATGGATGTGAAGTCCTATACCTACACCGGGAAACAGGAATTGGTATATACCAACAACTCGCCCGATACATTGTACCGCGTGTTTTATCACCTGTACCCTAATGCATTTCAGCCGGGCAGCGAAATGGATGCCCGCCTCTCCAGCATAGCCGACCCTGACAAACGTATGGTAAAAAGCTTTAAGCGAGGTACAGAAACCATAAATGAAAGCCGAATCAGTACCCTAAAACCTGACGAAATAGGGTATTTAAAAATAAATAACCTGAAACAGGATGGCATTGCTGCCAAAAACACCGTTGGAGGAACAATACTGGAAGTAAACCTTGCCAAGCCTATCGCGCCTGGAACATCAACCACTTTTACACTCGATTTTGAGGGACAAGTGCCCTTGCAGGTACGCCGTTCGGGCAGAAACAGCGATGAAGGTGTGGCACTGTCTATGACGCAGTGGTACCCAAAAATGGCTGAATATGATTTTGAAGGCTGGCATGCCGACCCTTACATCGGTAGGGAGTTTCATGGTGTGTGGGGCGATTTTGATGTAAAAATTACCATTGATAAAGACTATACCATTGGCGGAAGCGGGTATCTGCAAAACAAAAACGAAATAGGCAAAGGCTACCAGGATGCGGGCATTGAGGTAAAACATCCGCGCAAAACCAAGACCTTAACATGGCATTTCGTAGCCCCTATGGTACACGATTTTGCCTGGGGAGCTGACAAAGAATATATTCACGACATGGTGATGGGGCCTAACGATACCGAACTGCATTTCTTTTACAAAGACAATAAAGAGTACAACGAAAACTGGAAAAAAATGCAGCCTAAGGTTGTAGAACTGCTGGAGTATTACAACACCCATGTGGGTATGTATCCATACAAGCAATACTCGGTAGTGCAAGGCGGCGATGGTGGTATGGAATATGCCATGTGTACGCTTATTACGGGTAACAGGAGCTATGGCAGCCTTGTGGGTGTAACAGCACATGAGTTTGCACACTCATGGTTTCAGCATATTTTAGCCTCCAATGAGTCGAAACACGAATGGATGGACGAAGGTTTTACCTCTTACATTTCTGATTTGGCTATGGAAGCCGTAATGCCGTCTAAAGAAGAAAACGTAAATCCTTTTGCAGGAGCATATTCTAACTATTTCTACATGGCAGCATCGGGCAAAGAGCAGCCGCTTAGTACACATGCCGACAGGTATGACCAAAATGTGTTGTACGGTATATCGGCTTACAGCAAAGGCGAGATATTTTTAGCACAGTTGGGTTACCTCATCGGGCAGGATAACTTAGATAAAACACTTAAAAAGTTTTATACTGATTATAAATTCAGCCACCCTACGCCAAACGATATTAAAAGAACGGCAGAGCGTGTAACAGGCGCACATTTAGACTGGTATTTAACTGACTGGACACAAACAACCAATACTATAGATTATGGTATTAAGGAAGTGAAAGAAGAAGGCGGAGCAACTACAATTACGCTGGAACGCATTGGGCGCATGCCGATGCCTATAGATATTATTGTAGCGTATGCCGATGGTACGCAGGAGAGTTTTTATATACCGCTGCAAATGATGCACTACGAAAAAGATAACCCCTACCCGAAACTGAAACGTAATGTGGAAAAGGCTTGGGACTGGGCACATCCCACTTATAAATTTACCATAAACCGAGCTAAAAGCGCTGTAAAAGTTATAGCGATAGACCCTACGGAGCTTATGGCAGATGTAAACAAAGACAATAACTTATATACTCCGTAAATAGGTTAGTATGCTGGCTTAAATCGTTTTAACAGAATTTTAGTACAGCTTTACCATATCTTTTTGATATGCACGCCTACCTTTGTAAAGTAATAATAAGATAATTAGTTGGATGTGCCGGAAACGGCAAAAAACCGCCGGCGTAGTGCCCGGCGGTTTTTTTATTACTCTATTTCATAGCATTAATGCGAATGCTGGCTTTTACCAGCGCAAGGGCTTTTACTTGTGCCAAAGGCACTTCCTTATCCTGATGGTGCTTGTTTTCGCTTACCAGTTTTATATAGTGGCTGTCTTCTGCCTTTTGTATATACTTTACGGTAATATACTCCTCACCGCCCATATCAATACTCAGCAAGTACATTTCGCCCCAAAAAATACTGTTGGCAATATCCTTCATCTCTTTATACATTACGATATCGCCACTTTTCAGTAAAGGGTACATACTGTCGCCTGTTACATATACTGCGCCGTCACACTTGGGCAAGTGGGGTATCATGATATGATCTACCGGCTGAAAGGCTTTGTTATCGCCAAAAAGCGGTACCAAACCTGCTACAGCCTCCAAGTCATACAGCGGTATTTGCTGGCTCTCTACCGAGGTATCGGTTTTAAGTCTGTAGGTATTAATACTGCTGTTTTGCCAGGCGTCGCTTTCCAGCAGCATCTCGCCCTCGCCTGTAAGCAACCATGTGGGGTTAAGGTCGGAATATAACAAAAGAATTTTCTCTAACATGTTAGAGCCGATACTCTTACCGTCTTTTACCGCTTTGGAGATACTGCCTCTGCTCGCGCCCAAACTGTTTTCGAAAGCATAGTAACTTATGTTTTTTGCCTCTATATACTGCCCTACTCTTGCTGATACCATATTGTTATACTATTTTACCACAATAATAAGAAAATAATCTGATATTTATGTTATGTCGTTTTGAGATTTTAAAATAATGTACCTTTGCCTGCTATGGAAGAGAAGCGTTATACCTACCCAAAACACGAAAAGCTGAAAAGCAGGAACACGATAGACCGGATGTTTTCCGAAGGAAAATCGGTTTCCAAATATCCGTTGCGGTTGGTATATGTGCCTTTGGAAAATGCTGATGAAGGCATGATAAAAATGGGCGTTTCGGTTTCTAAAAAACACTTTAAAAAAGCGGTTGACAGAAACTACTTTAAGCGCCTACTCCGCGAAACCTACAGGCTTAACAAACACCTGCTTACCGAAAAGCTCACACAGCCCACCGCGTTTATGTTTTTTTATCAGACGAAAGACAGGCTGACGTATGAGGAAATACATACCAAAACCATTCAGCTATTCGAAAAATTTATAGCGCAGGAAGGCTTATAATCAATTCTGTTTTAAGCTATTGTAATAAGTAGGTATATTTTTACGTTTTTATGGGGTAAAAACCTTCCTAATATGAAAAAATGTATTTATAGCCTGTTTGTACTGCTGGCTCTTGCCGGATGTAAAGATTATAGCGAGAACGACTATGATAGTCAGGCAGTTGAAGCCATGAGCATAGTTGAAGAAACGAAGTTCAAGGCATTGGAAGCCGACAAAGCGGTATCGACGAGGGGCAATGAGCCGACTGATTATGACCCGAAAATTATTAAAAATGCCAATCTGGCTTTTGAAACCGATGACCTCAACGCCACTGCCAACACTATACAAACGGCGGTAAAAAAGTATAAAGCGCAGGTGCAGCACGACTCCGAAAGCAAGAGCAGTTACCGAATGAGCCGGGATATGGTAATACGAATACCCTCAAAACATTTTGAGAACTTTATAGCCGATATTGGCACAGGTGTTGCCTACTTTGACCGAAAGGAGATAAGCGCGCAAGATGTAACAGAGGAATACATTGACATTGAAGCCCGTATAAAAGCTAAGAAAACACTGGAAAACCGTTACTTGGAATTGCTTAAAAAAGCAGGTAAAGTGAGTGAAATGCTGGAGATAGAAAAAGAGCTTTCGGCAATACGCGAAGAAATCGAAGCGCAGCAAGGCAGGCTCAACTACATGAAAAATCGTGTGGCAATGAGCACCGTAAATATTGAGTTTTACAAAATAACCGAAGCACAGGCAGATGCAACAATATCTTATGGTTCAAAAATGGGCAATGCCATAAAATCGGGCTTTAACTCGCTTTCAAGTTTCTTTATCGGTTTGCTCTATCTTTGGCCTTTTATCCTTATTTTCGTAGTTACATTATTTATCGTCCGCAGAAAATTAAAACGAAAAAAATATAAATCCTTATAAACTATGCTTTCCAAACTCAAGAAAAGATATGTTGTCACGACCCTTGCTGTTGTTTTTCTGTTCGTTGGCACAAGCTTTAAAAACGATTTCTTTGAAATCGCAAAGCAAATAGAAATATTCACTACACTGTTTAAAACGGTTAATACCAACTATGTAGATGAAACCAACCCCGGCGAGCTCATGGATACTGCCATTAAGAGCATGCTTGCCGATTTAGATCCTTATACCAACTACTTTAACGAGGCAGATGTTGCCAAGTTTAAAATAAACAATACAGGCGAATATACCGGCATTGGCGCACTCATAACCCGCAAAGAGGGCAGGCTGATAATAAAAGAGCCTTATAAAGACTATGCTGCCGACAAAGCAGGGCTTAAAGCAGGCGACGAGATTATACAGATAGGCGATGTAAACCTTGCCGAGTTTAAAGAAGATGCGGGCGAACTGCTTAAGGGCACGCGCAATACTAAAATTGACATAAAATACAAACGTCAGGGTAAAGTGCTTAGCACTGAGCTGGTACTGGATGAAGTTGATTTGAGGGCTGTACCCTACTTTGCCATGGTAGATAAAGAAACGGGCTACATTGTGCTGTCGCAATTTAACATCAAGGCATCGAGCGAAACCAAAGCGGCATTACTGGAACTAAAAAATCAGGGTGCCAAAAAAATAATACTCGACCTGAGGGGCAACCCCGGAGGGCTGCTTAACGAGGCGGTAAACATCTGCAATATTTTCCTGCCCGAAGGCGAAGTTATTGTTACCACAAAATCGAAAAACGAGAAATATAATACTATATACAAAACACAAAAAACTCCTGTAGATACTGAAATTCCTTTGGTGGTTTTGATAGACGGCAAAAGTGCCTCAGCTTCGGAGATTGTTTCGGGAGCATTGCAGGATTTAGACCGCGCCGTTATTGTGGGCAGCCGTAGTTTTGGTAAAGGACTGGTGCAACGCCCACTGGAACTTACTTATGGCACGCAGGTAAAAGTAACCATATCGCGCTACTACACCCCATCGGGGCGTGGCATACAGGCATTGGATTATACTCATAAAGATGCGGATGGTAAAGCGATTCGTATTAACGAAAAAGATTATAATGCTTTTAAAACCCGAAAAGGTCGTACCGTATATGACGGTGGCGGAATACTGCCCGATATAATACTGGAAGAATCGAAACAAAGTACCATAGCCGATGCACTACAACGTAATGATGCTATATTTAACTACATTACTACTTATTACTACAAGAACCCGAATTTGGGTAACACACTGCCCAAAATAACGGATGCGGACTTTGAGGATTTTAAAAAATTCCTGAAAAAAGAAGATTTTGAATTTGATACTGAAACCGAGAAAGCACTGAAATTGATGTATGAAGCTTCGGTAAAAGAAAAAATAGATGAGAATATTGCCACAGAGTACAAGCAACTGCTTACGGCTCTGGAAAAAAGTGAGGAGAAAGAGCTTAACGAGCATAAAAACGAAATTAAAAAATTAATGCTCGATGAAGCTATAAAACGCTATCAGTATAAAGAAGGGTTGTATAAATACTACACCACCAGTAATCCTGAGATTATGAAATCGACAGCATTACTTAATAACACCGCCGAATACAGCAAGATTCTGCTGAAATAGAAATGGCTCAATATCCTCTGCCCTAAAAGACAGAGGATATTTTTATTGTCAAAGTTTAAATATCCGCGGGAATAGGCATCAAATAGTTAAAAACATATACCTTTGCTTTTTTAACTTTAACAGAAGTGAGCAGTAATCACAACAACCTTAGTAAAGTAACAACGGGAGGACTTATTGTTACATTAGGAATAATCTATGGGGATATAGGTACCTCACCCCTTTATGTTATGAAAGCCATAATGGGCGAAGTACCCATAAAGGAGGAGGTTGTACTTGGCGCACTGTCCTGTATCTTCTGGACATTAACATTACAAACAACCCTAAAATATGTACTGCTCACGCTACAAGCCGATAACAAAGGCGAAGGCGGTATATTCTCACTTTACACACTTGTAAAAAGGCTCAAGAAAAAAGGGCTTATCATACCCGCAATAATTGGTGGTAGTGCCCTGCTTGCAGACGGCATCATCACACCGCCCATATCGGTTTCATCTGCAATAGAAGGGCTTAAAATTTATAACCCTGAACTGGATACCGTACCAATAGTAATATCCATAATTTTTATGCTGTTCTTTATACAGCGGTTCGGCACTAAATTCGTGGGTCGTTTTTTTGGCCCTATGATGCTGGTTTGGTTTAGTATGCTGGGCATACTGGGTGTTATTCAAATAGCGGGCGACCTGAGTATTTTTAAAGCTCTTAACCCTTACTATGCCATTCACTTGCTTAGCATACACCACGAAGGGTTTTATGTGCTTGGTTTTGTATTTCTGTGTACTACAGGGGCTGAGGCTTTGTACAGCGACATGGGGCACTGTGGCAGGAATAACATTCGCGTAAGCTGGATATTTGTAAAAATCATGTTGGTACTCAACTATTTTGGGCAGGGAGCTTATCTTATCTCACATACCGGCAGCAATTTAACCAGCTTGAGCGGTCACGTAGGGAATCCTGCCAACCCATTTTACCTGATTATGCCGGAATGGTTTATTCCGGTAGGTATTGCCATTGCAGCCTCTGCAGCTATTATTGCCTCTCAGGCACTTATATCAGGCTCTTTTACGCTTATCAGCGAGGCAATGCGCCTCAATTTCTGGCCAAAAGTTTCGGTGAAATTCCCAACTGACTTTAGGGGACAAATCTATATTCCATCCATCAACTGGCTGTTGTTTCTGGGTTGCGTGTTTATCGTGCTGCACTTTAGGGAATCGGGCAATATGGAGGCGGCCTATGGGCTGGCTATCGTGCTTTGCATGATTATGACCACGATACTGCTCAACTTTTACATGATTATGAAGCGCTATAACCCTTTTGTCATTACAGGCATTATGCTGGTATATCTTACTATAGAGTTTTCGTTTCTTATAGCCAATATCAGCAAATTTAGCCACGGGGGTTATGTTTCGCTGATTATTGCCGGGATGCTCTGTGTAATCATGGCGGTATGGTACACCGCCAAAAAGATACGAAGCGGTTATACTGAATTTACTAAAGTAGAAAATTATAAAACAGTACTTTCAGAGCTTAGTAACGACCTTTCTATCCCTAAATATGCCACACACCTGGTGTATTTAACCAATGCCCAGTTTAGTGACGAAATAGAGTCGAAAGTATTATATTCTATATTGCAAAAAAGACCAAAACGCGCAGACTTATATTGGTTTTTGCACGTTAATGTAGTTGATGAACCGTATCGGATGGATTATCGCGTGCGCGAGATTATAGAGAATAATGTAATTCGGGTTGATTTTTATTTGGGTTTCAGGGTAGCACCACGAATCAACCTTTTGTTTAAAGAGGTGGTAAAAGATATGGTAGAACGCGGCGAAGTAGATATTACAAGTCGTTATGAATCTTTAAACAGAAACAATGTTATCGGCGATTTTAAGTTTGTAATTATAGAAAAATTCATGTCCTATGATAATGAGCTGCCTTGGTATGAAAGAATAATACTGGATATATACCAACTGCTGAAAAAAGTGAGCCTTTCCGAAGGCAGAGCTTTCGGGCTGGACAGCAGTTCTGTTAAAGTAGAAAAGTTCCCGATAGTAATACACCCGCCTGAAGATGTCATGCTGACGCGGGTAGATGAGTAAATTTTTTATTAAATTAGCAGAATAATGAAAACATTTTTCAACATATTAATCTTACTGCTGGTTACCAACATTACGCTTGCACAAGAGGAGACTGTTTACTCCATATATTTTGAATTTGACAAATATAATCTGGATGATAAACAGGGTAATAATGTAGTGGCTTTTATAAATGCGATAGATACCACACGTATTGAAAGCATACAGATATTTGGCTACTGCGACGACAGGGGTAAAGATGAATACAACTTTAAACTGTCTAACAATCGTGCTAATACCATTAAAGACAAAATGGTAAACAGTGGTATTAAAAACAAAATTATTGTAACCATAGAGGGTAAAGGGCGCATCCTTTTAGAAGATGATATAGACAACGTATCGGAAGCGCGTTCTAAAAACCGCCGGGTGGATGTCGTGGTAAACTTTGAACCGCTGCCACCGCCAAAGCTTGAGCCGGGCGTATATAATACTGTAAAAAAGGATTTGATTGTGGGCGACCGCATTTATCTGCAAAATATTCTTTTTGAACGGGGCAGCAGTAAGCTAACAGGAAAATCGAGAGCGGAGCTTGAAAAAATTGCTCGTTTATTACAGAAATATAAAAACCTGCAATTCGAGATACAGGGTCATATATGTTGTACTCCTACTTTTCAAAAAGAAGCTATAGATAAGGATACCCGTAAGCGGGAGTTATCTATAAACCGTGCAAAAACAGTATATAAATTTTTACTCGGCAAAAGAATTAATGCCAACAGAATGACGTACAAAGGGTATGGCAATACCGTTCCGCTTGGCAAGGGCTCTGAATATGACCGAAGGGTAGAACTGGTTATTACTAAGATTTAGTATTCCGTTTTCAAGTCGCAGTCTAATCAGTTGCAGTACGCTATGAAATCTAAATCATTTACTGTCGTTTCATCCTGATATGGGGAATATCATCTTCAAGATACCCCTCACCTACCTGAATAAATCCGTGAGTTTCATAAAACTTTTTTAAGTACAACTGTGCCGATATGGTAATGGTATTGGTATTATAATGCGTTGCAATACCGGTTATAGCCGCATCCATAAGGTGGTGTCCCCATTTCCTGTCACGATAGTTATTGCTGATAACTACGCGCCCAATGGCAGCTTCTTCAAAATAATATCCCGGCTCGAAAAGGCGGGCATAGGCAACAATTTTATCCTCATAAACGCCCAATAGGTGTAATGCCTTTTCGTCTTTACCATCTATATCCTGATATATGCAGTTTTGCTCTACTACAAACGCTTCGCTGCGCAGTTGCAGCACTGAGTATAGTTCGTGTAATGAAAACTCGTTAAATCGCTTTATTTTGAATTGAATCATTTTATTGTTTTATAAATTCTCTGTTGAGAATTTTTAGCATATTATGTACAAATTTACCTTTTTCATTATTAAAATAAACCGTATTAAAACCATCACGCATGAAAGTAATAGTGAAAACCTTCGTGTCGGGATTATTGGGCTTATATTCATAAACAGTAATATCATCAAAAAGTTCAATTTTAATAGATTCTACTTTTTGATTTACATCTAAAAAAATTAGACCATTTCCATCAGCATACATCTTTTCTGAATTATTTAGAATAACTGTACAGTATTGAAAGGATAAATTATCATAATATTTTATTTCAATACATCTTTTTGGCTTACTATTATTTTCTTCAACAATAATGTAATCCTCTTTCCCTATATTCCAGCTATTCAGTATTAATGTATTATCCTTTAAAAACCATTCGCCTTCTGATTTCATGAAGTTTAAAGATTCATTATAGTCATATATAAACCTGCCACTCTCTTCAAGCATCAATGAGATATTATGATGGTCAGATATTTTGCAGGAATATTTCCCTACAATTTTGGACTTTGTTATGGGTTTTGTTTTACATGAGGTAAATGAAAAAAAACTTATAACTATTGCAAAAAGTAGGAGTTTATAGTATAAAAGTGTTTTTTGAAATTGAATCATTTACCGGAATTGTAGTGACTTGATAATCGACTCCAGCTCTATGATGAGGTCGCGCTTGGGTGATGAAGGGCTGTAAATAAAGCCTTCTATCACCAAATAGCACTCGTGTTTATCATCGCGAATAGCATAATTAAGAAATGGACCATTCATAAAATCATTTTCCATTTCCCAGTTGCCCCGTGTTTCAAAAGCGCGCTTGTCTTTAAAGCTTGTCATGAATAAATAGGGTGAGTAGGCTTCTTCGGTTTTCATATACATACCTTCTTCCTGCCCGTGTATGTACATATTACCAATAGAATCGCGCATACTGATAATGTTACTCAGTATCGTTTTATCATGTTCTATTCTGTCATACGGTACGCTGTAAAGGAGTATATTGGTATTGCCGCTGGGTATATCTTTTTTAAGCCACACAAAACTTTTATTTTCTATGGCATATGCATAGGTGGCAGGTACCATTATTGATATATCAAATTGTTGTTTAAAGCGAATTGTATCCAGCAATCCCGCTTTTTTATTACGTTTTTGGTTTTCGGCTATTTCAGTTTCCTTTATTTTCCTGATTATTTCGTCAGAATGCATCTCTATAAGATCCAGCAGGTCATCAATAGTCTCTCCGCTAAAAGTAAATATGTTTTGCGGTGCGCAAAAACTGTTTTTCTGTGAAGTATATTCTTTTTTGCCCCCTTTATCGATTATAATAATGTTTCTGCCTTTTTTAAGAGCTTCGCCAAAGGTGCTTTCATGATATTGGTTCAGGGTAAAAAGCGGCTCTTCCTGGGTAAGTCCATCTACCGGCGCAGCGAGCTTTTTGCGCAGGCTGTCCCCCACGTCGCCACTCCATAATGCATCATTTATAATGATTGATATCTCATTGATGTTTCCTTTGGATGCTGTCGCTTCGCCGTCGTTGTCATTTTTGCAGGCCGCAGTGCAAAGAACAAAAACAAAAAATACTATTTGTTTCATTCTTTTCATCATAATATGCTTTTTTACATTAGTTAACAATAACCTTCAGCTTCATGCCGGGCTTTATGTTTTCTCCCTGTATTTTGTTCCAGCTTTTCAGGTTCTCTACCGTTACGCCGGGATGTTTTCTGGCAATACTGAATAACGAATCTCCTTTTTGAACAATGTAGAGATGCGCTTTTTCGTAGTCAAATTCCTTATCTTTTTCCTTCTTATCTTTGGTTGTAACGGTGGCTACTTCAACCGTTTCGGTTTCTTCGCCTATTTCGGTTTCTTCGGCAACTTCATCAGCCGCTTCTTCATCAACCGGCTTGATGATATCAACCATCAGTGGTTTGGGCTTTTCTTTTTTAACTTCTTTGGGTTTAATTTCGGCTATAGCCTCCACTTTGGGTTTGGGCATATCAACAATCTTTTCTTTTTTTATTTTCAGGTTTTGCCCTGCCCTTATCATATTCCCTCTAAGACCGTTCCATTGTTTTAATTCTGATACGGATATATTATATTTATTGGCTATTGCACCCAAATTGTCGCCACTCCTCACCTTATAGGTTTCGGTAGTAGTAATTATTTTTTTACCGTCCATTACCTTCGCCTGAGCAACAGCCTCCTGACGTTCCGTTACAAAATGAGGCTTCTCTCTCTGGTTGGCTTCATAATCTATATAAGCATAAATAGCTTTCTCGTTAGAGGTAAATAAGCCTATTTTATCTTTAGGCAACCTCAGGTAATGCGGTTTCTCTATAGTATAAGGTATAACATCCAGCTTATAAATAGGATTGAGTAACTGCAATTGCTCCATAGGCACATCAAGCAAACCGGCAATTTGTTTAAACGACATTTGGCGTTTTACCATTACGGTATCTGTTTCAAAATAAGTCATTGGGGCTTTGTTGCCTGTAATGCCATGCTCTTTAGAGTATTCATATACATACATTGTAGCAAGAAAAGCCGGTACATACCCCTGTGTTTCCTTAGGCAGTTTTGGTCGTATATTCCAGTAGTTTTTATAACTGCCCGAACGGCGTATTGCCTTAGTAACGTTGCCCGGCCCTGCATTGTAGGACGCTAAAACCAAGTCCCAGTCGCCAAATATGTTGTACAGGCTGGACAGGTACTGGCAGGCGGCTTCGGTAGCTTTTATAGGGTCGCACCTTTCATCAACATACGAGTTTACCTCAAGGTTAAACTGTTTGCCCGTAGGGTACATAAACTGCCAAAGCCCTGTGGCACCCACTCTCGATTTTGCACGAGGGTTTAATGCTGATTCTATCACGGCAAGGTATTTTATTTCCATTGGTACGTTGTACTTAGAGAGGTACTCTTCGAACAGAGGGAAATAATATTCTGATAACGCCATTAACCTGCTGAAAGATCTCGGACGGTTTTTAAGGTATGCTTTTATAATATTTTCCAGCCCTTTGCTGTATTCTATATGAAAAGGCGAAACCGCATCGAGTTTGGCAAGCCTTTCTTTTAGCATGGGAGTAGAAAGGTCGTAATCAACCTCATCATCCGGGTTTATATTTTGTATATCCTCCTGCATTGCTGCAAAAAGATCCTCGCTTATCAATTCCTTTACCCAAAGGCTGTCCACACAGGTAAGCTCTTCATTATGAATAAATGTAGCTTTTAACGAATCGATATATGAAAGTTTAACTTCCGGCATACTCACTTCCGCTTCGGCACTTTCCTGTGCAAATACGGCAAAAGAAAAGAATGCAAAAACAACAGACAATATTCTCTTTTTGTTCATAAATTACTTTTTAACGTTAAACTGCACCTATTGTAACAGCACTTGTAGCTTATAACTTAAAACGGAGCAGTATTCGTATAAATTTTAACAGGGTTACTCCTGTATTGCTGCAATACCCGGCAGGGTTTTACCTTCAAGCATCTCCAGCATGGCACCGCCTCCTGTAGATACATAACTCATTTTTGGCTCAAGACCAAATTGCTTAACCGCCGAAACAGAGTCGCCACCGCCCACAAGCGAGAAAGCACCTTTCTGTGTAGCTTCGGCAATAAATTCGCCCAATGTGATAGTTCCTTTGGCAAAATTTTCCATTTCGAAAACTCCAAGAGGACCATTCCAAAGTATGGTTTTCGATTCTAAAATTACTTTCTTAAAGTTCTCTAATGATTTTGGTCCGGCATCAAGCCCTTGCCATCCATCAGGAATTTCATTAACATCAACCACTTGCGTGTTGGCATCGTTTTTAAAACCATCGGCTGCTATAACATCTACCGGAAGGTGTATTTGCACATTTTTAGCCTTTGCCTGTTTTAATATTTCAAGCGCAAGCTCCTGCTTATCATCCTCGCAAATAGAGTCGCCAATTTTTCCGCCTAATGCTTTTACAAACGTAAAGGTCATACCACCACCAATAATCAGGTGATCTACTTTATCCAATATATTTTCGATAACGGTAATTTTCGACGATACTTTGCTTCCGCCCAAAACAGCCGTAACCGGTTTTTCGCTATTTTTTAATACTTTATCCAAACTTTCTATTTCTTTCGCAAGAAGCGCACCAAAAACCTTATTTTCAGGAAAATATTTCGCCACTATGGTTGTAGAGGCATGCGCGCGGTGTGCCGTACCAAAAGCATCGTTTACATAAACATCGCCCAGTTTGGCCAGTTTTTGTGCAAAAGCATCATCGCCCGCCTCTTCCTCTTCGTGAAAACGCAGGTTTTCCAACAGTAATATTTCACCGGGTTGCAGGTTAGCAGCAGCTTTTTCAGCCTCATCCCCCACACAGTTAGTTACAAACTTTACATCTTTGCCTAATATCTCGGATGTTTTTGCCACAATATGTTTAAGTGAGTATTTTTCCTCCACACCCTTTGGTCTGCCCAAGTGGCTCATAAGGATAACACTCCCGCCGTCATTTAAAATTTTATCGATAGTGGGTTTTGCCGCATCAATACGCGTGGTATCAGTAACGTTAAAATTCTCGTCAAGAGGTACATTAAAATCTACCCTTATTAGTGCCTTTTTACCTTTAAAATCAATGTCTGAAAGCGTTTTCATATATGTATAACAATTTGGGTTTTAATTGAAGAAACGCAAATATAGTTTTTTCTGCTAATAGTTTGATAAATAGCGATTGAAAAATGACTTAGTAAATAAATCAACCGATATAATAGCTATCTGTTATCCTGCTGAGTAACAAAGCATCTCTATATTTACCTCTATTGAGCATAACAGCGATAATCCGCTAAATCTGTGTTATCCGCGTTCCAATCTTTATTTTTTTAGATTCTTTACCACGCTTACTACCTTCAGAATGACAAAGCAATTCATAAACCATAACACGCCAAATCTCCCAAATTCTGCTATATTTGTCCTATGCTTTTTTCAGAAATTTTAGGGCAAGATCACATTAAAAACCACCTGACCAAAAGTACTGATAGTGGGCGCATTCCGCATGCCCAACTGTTTGCGGGTCCGCAGGGTTGTGGCACACTGCCTATGGCTATTGCCTATGCACAATACATTTTGTGTGGTAATACCAATGGCGAAAACACCAATGGCAACGCCGCCTGTAACCTGAAGTTTAAAAACTTTTCGCATCCCGACCTGCATTTTGTGTTCCCGGTAGCACCAAACAGCGAGGTAAAAAGCCACCCTGTGAGTGCCAACTTTATGAAATCGTGGCGCGAGTTTATTACCGAAACGCCCTACGGAAGCCTTTTTGACTGGTATAAAAAAATAGACATAGCTAACAAACAGGGGCAGATTGGTGTGGATGAAGCGCAGGAGATTATGAAATCGCTGTCGCTAAAGGCGTATGAAGGAGGGTATAAAGTAATGATTATCTGGATGGCAGATAAAATGAATACTGCTACCGCCAACAAGCTCCTGAAATTACTGGAAGAACCGCCGCAAAAAACGGTTTTCCTGCTTATAACCGAAGATGAAGATGATATATTGCAAACCATATTGTCGCGCTGCCAAATACTGCACTTTGGCGGACTTAGCGAACAGGCTATAGCCGATGCATTGGTTTCACGTGAAAATATTGACCCTGCCAAAGCGCAGAAGCTGGCACACCAAGCGCAAGGCAACTATAACCAAGCCCTGCACTTGTTGCACAAAAAGGGTGATGACTACCCGTTTGAAGAGTGGTTTGTACAGTGGGTACGTGCTGCTTTTAGAGCCAAGGGTAATGCTGCTGCCATACACGACCTGATAAACTGGAGCGAGCAGATAGCGGGCATAGGGCGCGAAGCACAAAAACAGTTTCTTGATTTTTGTATTACTATGTTCCGACAGGCGTTAATGCTTAATTATCAGGCTACAGCACTGGTGTATATAGAGCCTACCGTTGATAAATTTAAACTGGAAAATTTTGCTCCGTTTGTTAACGGAAACAACATAAATGATATTTTTAAAGAGCTTTCAGATGCCATTTACCATATAGAACGTAATGGTAATGCTAAAATAATTTTGACTGACTTATCTATTAAACTAACACGACTAATCCATAAAAAATAAAATACTATGATGACTTTTGGAATAACTTATGCAATGATTGCGATACTACTATTCATGGCTATAACGTTTATACAATCGGGCTATGATAAGGTAATGGACTGGAAAGGCAATGTGGGCTGGCTGAAAGGTCATTTTGCCGAAACATTCCTTAAAAACATGGTTCCCTCAGCCGTTTTTATTATTCTGGTGTTGGAAGCAGTCGCAGGAGCGTTATCTGTAATAGGCGTTATCGAGCTATTGGTAAGTGGCGGAACTGACTTTGCCTTTTATGCTGCCTGCCTGTCGGCTGTTACGCTTTTATTCCTGCTTTTAGGGCAACGTGTTGCGAAAGATTATGACGGTGCAAGAACCATTGTAATTTACTTTATTCCGGTAGTATTGCTGTTGAGCTGGTTGTAAAATCAGACCATTGGATTTACAGATTATTTGAAGTTACTCCGTAGCTTCAATACTCGCTCTGTATAACCTTAACTCACCCCAAGAAAATTGGTCGCCGTGCTTTTCTTTTAATGCGCCTAGCGAATCACTATTATAATCCTTAAAAGCAGCTTTAAGGGCTTCTATTTTATCTTGTGGCAACACATCGGTTACCTGTACTTTTCCTGCCTGTATCAGCCCTGCTAAGTGGCTCTGTATGGTGGTTTCGGTTAGCTTACGTTTAGTCGCTATTTCGGTAGTCGACAACTTTTGTTGCCATAACTCAAAGGTTTCTTCGAGCGTAGATTTTTTAGGCTCTTTGCTCTTTTTCTTCTTGGGTGCATACCTTTCAGAATAATCTTCTTCGTAGTCATCATCCAAAAAGGTAGGCGCAGCAGGCATTTTTTTGCGAATGGCTGCCAGTTTATCTTTTTTATATGATTGTATTTCGGGTGATGTAAGATTATCTCTATTGATTTCTACACCTGCTACCACTGCCTGCATCAGCAGTTTTGCTTTCATCAGTTGCAGTACGGCATTGGTTTGCAACTCCTCCAGTTCGGTAAGTTCCTCATAAAAACCTTTGGCTTTTCGCATCCGCTTTATCTCTTCCATTTTTACCAGTATCCCGCCCGTTAACCCATCCATTACAGGAAAAAAGTAATTGTAGGCTGCTACTACCCTTTCTTTTACAAATTGCATATCGGTATCGGGCTTATAAAACAAACTGTTAAGTTGGTTGATGAATTTAGCCGCAGGGTCAAGCAGTTTATGTATCTTGTCTTCCTGTTGCTGTGCCCATTGCCTGTGGTTGCTTTTCAGGGCTTTATCACCTTCTTGCAGGTAACTCATTTTGTGTTTTTGCCATTGGGTAGCCAAATCTTTCCAATCGAAACTGTTTATCAGGAAATTGCCTATAAATATTTTGGTTTCCTGTTGTAATGAAGCTTCGAGGTCATCGGCTTTGGCTTTTTCGGTGGCATACTGCATTACATCGGCATCATTCAAAATACCGTTCATTTGCATCGGAGAGAGCAAAATAAGCCCCTGTAACGAGCGCAAACGCGAAAGGGCAACGTATGCCTGCCCAGGCATAAAAACGCGCGATACATCGAGCACTGCTTTGTCAAACGTTAATCCCTGGCTTTTATGTACCGTTATTGCCCAAGCCAGCTTTAACGGATATTGTACAAATGTGCCCAGCACGTCTTCTTTTATCTCTTTGGTTTGCTCATCTACGTAGTAGCGAATGTTTTGCCACTCGTATTTTTCGGCTTCAATGGTAAGATTTTCTTCGGGGAAGTGTACCATTATCTCACCTTCTGATAATGATTCGATTACGCCTATCTTACCGTTAAAGTAATTCTTTTCGGGCGAGGTGTCATTTTTTATAAACATTACCTGTGCGCCTACTTTTAGCTTTAGCACTACTTCTACCGGATAAATTTTGTCGGGAAAATCATCTACAATTTCAGGCAGGTAGGTATGCGCTTCGCCCTCAAGGTCGTTAAGGGCATTGGCATTCATGGTGTCTGCCTTAGCGTTATGCGTGGTTAGGGTAATATAACCGGGATTGTTTTTAATATCAAAATCAGATTTTACAAACTGATTCAGTATTTGTAAATCGTCCTTTGTTATAATGTTGTTTCTCAGGTTGTTGAGTACGCCTATAAACTGCTCATCCGTTTGGCGGTATATTTTATCTAATTCAATATACAAAGGCGGATTTTGCTGCACCACATGCGAATGAAAGAAAAACTTACCCTTGTAAAACTGCCGCAGTACCTCCCACTCTTCATTACGTACTACAGGCGGAAGTTGTAATAAATCGCCTATGTACAACACTTGTACTCCGCCAAATGGCATCTCTTTTTTTCGTACACTCCTCAGCATGAAGTCGATAGCGTCTAGTAAATCAGCACGCAGCATACTAACTTCATCTATAACAAGCAATTGCAGATTTTGCAGTACCGCTTGTTTATCGGCACGCATCCTAAAATGCCTGCGCAGTGTGTCTTTTGTTTCAAATTTTACACTTTCAGAAAATTGCGGCGGGTAATTAAACTCCGGTATAAAGCCCGAAAATGGCAACTGAAACATAGAGTGTATGGTAACGCCGCCTGCATTTAGTGCCGCAATGCCCGTAGGTGCTACCACTACCACGTTTTTGTGCGTGGTTTTGATAATTTCCTTTAGCAGTGTGGTTTTGCCCGTGCCTGCCTTACCTGTAAGGAATATGGATTTGTTCGTTTGGTTGATAAAACGAAGCGCATATTGGGCAGTGGTAGAAAGGGTTTGCATAGGCATGTAATAAAACGGAAAAATAAGGATTTTTTTAGGCTATCGGTAGTAAGACCGCAAAAAAAATGCTCCCGTAATGGGAGCATCTTCTATATTTTTTCAATATAAATTATTTTGCTTCGGTAATAGTGTCTTCCTCTTTAGCTTCAGGCTTTTCTGTTGTACTGTTTTCGCCTTTGTAGTTATCGTTAAGGTCTTTCAGTATAACATCCGTTATGTCATATGCTTCTTTTCCGTACAGTATGCTGGCAGCATCGCCTGTACCGTATATGTAATCGTAACCTTCTTTCTTGCCGTATTCTTTTATGTGCTTTTTCATTTGAGATAGTATGGTATCTCTCTTTACACCAAATTCTTCCTGAAGCTGCCTCATCATCGTTTCCTGTTTTACGCCAAGCTCTCTCTCTCTGTTTTGCAGTTCCTGCATTTTCAATTCAGCCCACTGTCTTCCTTTCGATTGTGCCTCGTTTTGAAAACTTGCCGCATCAAGCCTTAACTTTTGTGCTTCGCCATCAAGCTCTCTTGCCATCTCTTCCGATTTTACTTTTCCTTTCGATTCAAGATCTTTAAGCTCATCATATCCTTCCATCAATTTAACAGTATCAATATAGGCTGTTTTTAAACCGTTTGATGATGTCTGGTTTTTATCGCATGAAAAAAGTGTAAGTGCTAAGGCAAGTATTAAAAGTGATCTTCTCATTTTCTGAATTTAGTTATTTAAAAATTTCGACAAAAGTAATAATTACTTCTCAAACTACAACACAACTGTTTTTATAGTCCATTTATTGCCTTTTCATGCCAATAAATTTTAACTATTGTTTTTAAATTTTATATAAGTACAACTAATAAAAATAGGCTTTATATCCTCTTTTGTGTTTTGTTTTTTGATTAATAGCTATAGCAATTGTTATCGCACCCCGAAAAAGTGGCTTAAATCGCTTTATTTTGCGTTTTGGCTGTTTTTAATGACATAAATGTGCGAGGAATATTCAAAATTGCGGCTTGCTTTGGTATTTGACTTTAATCCGTTCCAAAAGCCTTTCACAAAATTCATTTTTCCTGTTTTGTATTTTTCTGACAACAGACTCACATAAAAACTATCAAAAAGCATGGGCAGCACTTTTACTACCTCCATACCCTGCGCCCCGAAAAGTTTTTTAATAGCCGTTTTGCTAAAATGCCACAAATGCCTCGGCACATCGTAGGCTGCCCAATAGCTGCCATAGTGTTTTGCATCATACGACTTATAATTGGGCACAGCCACCACAATAACGCCATCGGGTTTTATGATACGCTTCAGTTCTGAAATTTGGTTTTCTACATCCGGTACATGCTCCAGTACATGCCACATGGTTACGGCATCATACGAATGATCTTCAATATGGGTAAGGCTATCTGCAAATGATACTCCTTTTGCTTTAGCAATGCCTTTCGCTTTTTCGCTGGGTTCAATACCCGTAATATGCCAACCGTTTTTTTTAGCCATTACCAAAAAGTCGCCTGTACCTGCACCTATATCCAAGAGTTTCCCTTTTTGCGATTTAAACTCCTGTACTAACTTTATCTTGTCGTGAAGTGCTTTTTGCTTTATAGTATGGTATAGCTTTTCAAAAAGCGACCGTTTGCCATCGGTATGCGAAATGTAGTCGTCACTCTCATAATACCGCGCTAAGTTTTCAGCTACGGGCTGCGGGTGTGTTTTTAAAAGCTGTAATTCTTCATTAAGCACTAACTCAAATTGCTCTCCCGAAACGGAGTGATCTTTTACAGTTAGGTAAACGGTAGCGTTAGTAAAATCCATTTAGTTATTCAGGTATTCGTCTTTTAATTCTTTCAAATGTTTCACAGCAATGTTTCGGAATAATGAATTTTCGGCAAGGCAATCTTCATTCGAAGCAGTAACCATAGACAGTGCTATAAACTTAGCTTTAGAGCCTACAATGTTTGCATCTGTCTCTACATTGCTCACCATAAATTCTGATATATCGAAATACTTCTCTACATCCGAATTTTCATATACAAAAACTTTATAGCGGTTGCCATCGATAGTTACCGAGTATGAAACATCATGATAGCTGCCTACATTATATTTATGGGCTACAAATTGCTGAAAAGGTATTTTTCTTGGATTATTCTCAAACATAAAAGCTGTAAGCCCTTTTTCTTTTCCTAAAATCTCTTTTCCGTTGTTCAATAAAATGTAATCGTTAATTTCTACTGTATGTCTTGGCGTAATACATGACACAGCAAGCGCAACGATACAAAACAGAAAAAACCCTCTTCTGAAAAGGGTTTTTATTTTACGTTCCACGTGAAACATCATCGTCCCATATGTATTAAAAGCACCGAAACATCGCTTGGCGATACACCGCTGATGCGCGATGCCTGCGATATGGTTACGGGGCGAATGTTTTTTAATTTCTCGCGAGCTTCCATAGAAATTGATTTTATTTTATCGAAATCGAAATTTTCAGGAATTTTCACATCCTCCAGTCGGTTTAGTTTATCGGCATTGTTTTTTTCCTTCTCTATATAGCCCGAATATTTAACCTGTATCTCGGCTTGCTCTATTACCTCCCTATCCAGATTATTTCGGTCGATATATTCTTTTACTTTATCAAACCGAAGGATATCCTCTAAATCAATTTGCGGACGTGAGAATACTTTAAACATTTTGTCGGACTGTGTCATTAACGATGAGCCTTTCTCTTCCAGTATAGGATTAGCCTCCTCTTTAGTAACACTTGTTTCTTTAAAGAAGTGTACAAAAGCATCGCTTTCGTCACGTTTCTTCTCCATCCTTTTCATTCTGTCTTCTTTTGCCAAACCTATTTCGAATGATAATGGCGTAAGCCTGAAATCGGCATTATCCTGTCGTAACAACGTTCTGTACTCCGCGCGCGAAGTAAACATACGGTAAGGCTCTTCTGTACCTTTGGTAATAAGATCGTCAATCAGCACACCTATGTAAGCCTCATTACGTTTTAATATAAACGGAGCTTTATCGTGAACTTTCAGGTGGGCGTTTATACCCGCCATTAAGCCCTGAGAGGCTGCTTCTTCATATCCTGTTGTACCGTTTATCTGCCCTGCAAAGTATAATCCTTCTACCAATTTCGTTTCGAGCGTATGCTTTAACTGCGTAGGTGGGAAATAATCGTACTCAATAGCATATCCGGGGCGGAAGAATTTTACATTTTCAAATCCCTCTACAGAGCGCAGTGCTTTAAACTGCACCTCTTCGGGTAACGATGTAGAGAAACCGTTTACATATACCTCTACCGTGTTCCAACCTTCAGGTTCTACAAAAAGCTGGTGCCTGTCTTTATCGGCAAAGCGGTTTATTTTATCTTCGATAGAGGGGCAATAGCGTGGTCCAAGACTTTTGATACGCCCATTAAACATAGGCGAACGGTCGAAACCTTCGCGCAACACATCATGCACTAACTCCGATGTATAGGTCATATAGCAGGAGCGTTGCTGTGTTAATGGTTTTGTAATATCCAAGTACGAGAACTTATCGGGGTTTTCATCTCCGGGCTGTTCTGTCATTTTAGAATAGTCTAACGAGCGTCCGTCAACACGTGGTGGTGTACCGGTTTTCATCCTGCCCGATTGAAAGCCTGCTTTTACCAAATCTTCGGTAATACCAAACGATGCTCCCTCTCCTGCCCTGCCGCCTCCAAATTGTTTTTCGCCAATGTGTATTAATCCGTTTAGAAAAGTACCATTGGTCAACACAACCGACTTGGCTTTTATTTCGATTCCGAGCGATGTTCTTATCCCTCTTATTTTGCCGTTTTCTATTATCACACCCGAAACCATTTCCTGATAAAAATCAAGATTTTGGGTGCGCTCCAACATCAATCGCCATTCTTCGGCAAAACGCATTCGGTCGCTCTGTACACGCGGACTCCACATAGCGGGTCCTTTGGACTTGTTAAGCATCCTGAACTGTATAGCGGTCTTGTCGGACACGATACCGGAGTATCCGCCCAATGCATCTATTTCGCGTACTATTTGCCCTTTGGCAATACCTCCCATAGCGGGGTTGCACGACATCTGGGCAATATTTTGCAAGCTCATAGTAACCAATAGGGTTTTAGAGCCCATATTGGCAGCAGCAGCAGCAGCCTCTGAACCGGCATGCCCTGCACCCACTACTATAACATCATATTCATCCTGAAACATTATATTCTCCTTCTTTATTTAGTTGTTCCACGTGGAACGTATTGTTTTGTTTTAAACACACCTAATGCATGTTCCACGTGAAACATGTATTGGTTGAAAAATAAAAAGCAATTAAAGTTCCACGTGGAACAGTTTGATTTTCTCTTCTTCCTTACTGCGCATTAACACAGCGTCTTCTTCCGATTTATCTTTATAACCGCAATAGTGCAACACACCATGAGCCATAACACGTTTTAATTCTTCTTCAAAAGCTACGTTATATTCAACAGCATTTTCGCGCACACGTTCTACAGATATAAACACATCGCCACTAATAAGGTTACCCATAGTGTAGTCGAAACTGATAATATCGGTTAGTGTGTCGTGGGCAAGAAACTCAATGTTTTTTTGCAACAGGTATTCATCATCGCAAAATATATAGTTTACCTCGCCTGCCGTTTTATCTTCCGATTCGATTACGCGGGTAATCCAATCTTCATAGTGCGCCTCGTTATCCAGCTCAAAGCCGGTTTCGTAATTAAAACTAATCATCTTTCCTAAAATAAGTTTGCACCTTTTGGTTAAAATTCGGGCGCAAAGGTAAGCTTTGGCGGTTTAATATTTCAACACTATTTAAATATTCTTTCAGCGCATCAGGTAATTGGTTTGCCTGATTATTAAACTCTTTTTTATTGGTTTGCGACTGGCGTTTGTTCTCCTCGCCTTGTTGCTGTATGGCTTTGTCCAGTTTTAAAAGCTCGTGCTTTAAGCTTTGCATACGCTTCATGGTTTCGTTATTGAAGCCTTTGTTAAGCAATTGTTTTTCTATCTCCTTCATTTGGCGCATCGCGTTTTGCCCATTGCCGCCCATTCCTTCTTTCTCTAATGCTTTTTGCAATGCTTCACGCAATTGTTGCTGTTCTTTATATATCTCTAAAAGCTTGCCTGCATTGCCTTCGGTTTGCCCCTCGCCTTCTCCTTCACCGCCTTCGCCACTACTGTTGGGCTTGCCTTTCTCTCCGGGTTTGCCTTCGCCTTCCTGCTCCCCTTTTTTCATGCCCTTTTTCATCTTTTCAGAGAGCCCTTCCTGCTTTTGTATGATATCAGGTAGTTGCATCCCCTCGCCTTGTCCGGGAGATGGTTTACCCATACCCTGACCTTGCATCTGCATTTGCATCTGCATACTGTTTAACATATCGCTAAGCATATCTGCAAGTTTGTTTGCCGACGTTACGGCATATTGCTGATTGGACACTCCGCGCGGTACTTGATTGTCGGCAAGGTCAGCAAGGGCTTTATCTACATAATAATGCACATTGCCCACTTCGGCAGTTACAACTTCGGTTACTTTTGGGTTACGAAGTGAAAAGGCAAAAATACTGTCATCTACATGGCGGAATTGTTGCTTTAAATCTTGTTGTGTAATTAAATATTTACTGAACGAAGCCGAACGGGAATCAGTGTTTTTAAACTGCCCCATAACGTCTTCCTGAGAGAATGAATATGCCAGTAAATTGTCTAATATTTGGCGGAGCATCTTTACATCTTCTTGCATCATTTCCATTTCGCCGCTCATCATCATCTGCATCATTTGCCCACCCATCTGCTTCATCTTCTTTCCTGCCGATTTTTGTTTTGGTTTGGCAGCATCTTTATTTTGCTTTTGCAATTCATCCTGAGCTTTCTCCATGTCCTTTTCAATATCCTGCTCCTCATTTTTATCGGTAGGGATATCCATTGGTTTTTTAAGCTCTTCGTTTTGCTTTTCAAGCTCGCGCATTTCTTCTTGCAGCTTGTCAAATTCCTTATTAATATCGTCCTGCTTTTGTGCAGAGTTCTCTTTACTCTCCGATAGCTGCTCTTGTTTTTCGCCCAGCTTTTGCAATTTATCGGCTATCTGCTCTGCCTTTTTTTCTACATAAAAACGCTTGGTAAGCTCTACTAACTGCTCTAAGTTTTTAGTTTGGTTTTTCGCCTTTTGCTTAAACTGGTCTATCTTTTCGGCAAGTTCCTCTTTATTAATTTTATCGGTAAGTTTTTTAAGTTCGTCCAGCAGCTTCTTATTTTTCTCTGCTTCGGCTTCAGTCTTTTCAAGGCGTTTCATCAACTCCTCTTTAAACTCGTCTTTCTTTTCCGGGTTAAATTGTTCTAAATTATCTTCAAGCTTTTTAGAAAACTCCTTCATCATATCTTCCTGCTGCTTTTGCCTGTTGATGAAATCTTCTATTTTCTTCTGGTCTTTAAAGTCGAGTTCGAATTTCTCCTTATTCATCTTGCGGAGTTTATCCAACTCACTTATTTGCTTATCCTGATTTTTAATCGACTTTTCGAGGCTGTTGATATTACTGTTTTGCTCCTGCAACACCTGTTCCTGCTTTTCATCATCCGTTAACTCTCTGTGCGAAAATACTGAAGACTTAGTACTCTTGTAATTGTGCACTGCATCGTTATCAAATACCTCAAAGTAGTATTCATAGTTAACCCCTGCCTTGATGTTAAGCCCTTCGGGGAAGGTATATACAAACCTGTCGTACGTATCTTTTTGAACTGACAGATTGTATTTCCTGGCTGCATCAGGGTTATCCTGCGGGTAATACACTATTTGCAGTTTGGTAAGCCCATAATCGTCAGATACCTGCCCTACCAGTACCTCTTGCTTTAGCTGTAAGCTATCAGGAGCAGTGCCTACGGTTATGGTTGGGTGCTGATCTTTGATAGTTGTTATCTGATATTGCAGTTTTTCGTGGTGTTTTACACTTTTATTGGATGTAAGTATCTGATAATCTGTATTATTAAATATACTTTTAGATAAATTAAAGCCATTTTCACTCCTATTAAATGCGGAGGTGCTTTCTCCCGATACCCATTCGATACCGGTAGTGGCAAGTGCCTCAACCTTCCAAGTTACTTTCGTGCCTTCGGGTACAACGGCATTACCTGTTCCACGAACAACTTCGGCAGCTTTGCGCAGATAGGCAGGATAATTCAACACCATTTCAAAATTGGCAATAGTAGGCACAGCAACCACATTCAACGCATAGGGTTGCGACACCACAGTATTTGCCTTGAGTTGAAAGTCAATATTTTTAGATGGTTTTTCAAACTTATACTGAAACACACCGTTACCCACATTCTCCAAATAGTAATTCTCCTCACCTATGGTTATCATGGCATTTTCAGGGATTACACTGCCTTGTGTTTTTACCTCCAGTAAAAAATCGGTATCCTGTTGTGCGGTTAAGTTCTTATTAAGCACAACAAATTCAAAAGGTGCAGGCGGTGCATAGTGCTTGTCATAATGCACTACCCTATCAAAACTTTGTGTAATAACCCCACTGTTACCGCTTATCATAAAAAACAGGATAAGCAACAAGGGCACGGCTGCATAAGGAACGTATTTTAAATTCTTTTTAAAATTAACGGCATTAGCAAATGGTACAGGTTGCAGGTTGTTTGCTTTTTGCTCTATCGAAGCAGCCAACAATTCTGATTGATGCGACTGCCCGCTCAATTGTAAAAAATTAGTCAGCTTGTCCGATACTTCGGCGAAGTGATTCCCTATTATCGCCGATGCCTGATTGTAATCGATACCCTTTTGTAATTTAAAGAGTTTAAATAATGGGAACAGTATGAAGCGTAACAGCAGGAATGCTTCTACACCAATAAATACCCAAAACAAAGCGGTACGACCCCCTTGCGGTAACCACAGGAAATATTCGACCAGTAGTGTAACTATAAAATACAGCAAGCCCAACCCTACAAAAAAGATACTGCCTCGAATCAACTCGTTAGTATAATACTTTTTTATAAAGCCTTCAAGCTTTTGATATATGCTATTTTTTGTTTCCAAATTACTAATGATTGTTAATAACTGATAAAATTACAATTTATATTGAATAGATAAACGTTAAATGTCGGTTTATATGGTACATAGCTTTTTCAAAAAAGAATATCGTTATAAACCCTTTGTAAAACAGCATCAAAATATCTGCCATAAATAGATAGAGCAGAAAATTTCATAATTGTATATTTGTGGCAAAACTTAGTAACCATGTCAAGACCCGTACGTGTGCGATTTGCACCAAGCCCTACAGGACCGCTACACATAGGTGGTGTGCGCACTGCCCTGTTCAACTATTTATTTGCCAAAAAACATAATGGTGTATTTTACCTGAGAATAGAAGATACTGACCAAAACCGCTATGTTGCCGGAGCTGAAGACTATATTGTGGAAGCCCTGAACTGGTGCGGAATACCGTTTGATGAAGGTGTGGGGAAAGAGGGTAAGTATGGACCGTACCGCCAGAGCGAACGTAAAGACATATACAAGCAATATGCACAACAGCTTATTGACAGCGGATGGGCTTATTATGCTTTTGATACCGCCGATTCGTTAGACACTGCACGAAAGGAAGCTGAAAGCAACGGAGAAACCTTTATATACAACCATACTAACCGCGAAATGCTGGATAACTCCCTGCGCCTTGCTGCTGAGGAAACACAGCAACGTATTGCTAATGGCGAGGAATATGTAATACGATTTAAAACCCCGACAGATGAAACGCTTTCGCTGAAAGATATCATACGAGGCGATGTAAAATTTGAAACCAACCTGCTTGACGATAAGGTATTGTTTAAAAGCGATGGTATGCCTACCTACCATCTTGCTAACATAGTAGATGATTACCTGATGGAAACCAGCCATGTGATTCGTGGTGAAGAGTGGTTGCCTTCCCTCCCGCTCCATGTATTGCTGTACAGAGCCTTCGGGTGGGAAGCTCCTGAGTTTGCCCACCTGCCCCTGATATTAAAACCTGTAGGTAACGGTAAATTAAGCAAGCGTGACGGCGATAAGTTTGGCTTTCCTGTATTCCCATTGCAGTGGAATAATGAAGATGGTACTTCGTCTATGGGGTACAGAGAAGAGGGCTACCTGCCGCAGGCGGTGGTGAACTACCTGGCGCTATTGGGCTGGAGCCCCGGTAACGACCAAGAGTTTTTTAGTATTGACGAACTGGTACGCCTTTTTGAACTTGAAAAAGTGCATAAAGCGGGTGCTAAGTTTGACCCTGCCAAGATAAAATCGATAAACCACCATTATTTTCAATTAGAGGATAATGCAGTACTGGCAAAACAATTTTCGCATACCTTACTGGAAAAAGGCATCAATAAACCTATTGAAGCTATTACCAAAATATTGGGAATGGTAAAAGAGCGAGCCACATTTGCCGGTGAGTTATGGGAACTTAGTAAATATTTCTTTGAAACCCCCGAAAGCTATGACGAAAAAGCGGCTAAAAAGCAGTGGAAAGAGGATACAGGCGCGATTTTAACCGAGCTTACAACGGTAATAGAAGGTATCTATGATTTTTCGTCTGAAAATATAGAAACCATTACTAAAGCCTGGATGGAGGAAAAAGGTTTAGGATTCAAGATGATGCCTCCGTTGCGTTTAAGCCTTGTAGGCGAAATGAAGGGTGCACACATGTTTGATATTATGGAACTCATCGGTAAGGAAGAAACCGTAAACCGAATTAATAAAGCGGTTACCACATTGTCATAATAACAAAAAACCTCCTGATTAAGGAGGTTTTTTTATGAATTTGCATTGCAGCACACTAACTATTCAAGGACTGCTATGTAACAATTGCTTATCTTTATGTACTTATTGATAATAACTTTTTTTAACAAAATAATCTAAACCAATATATCATGGAAAATGCAGGTGTTTTTCTTTTTCTGTTCTTAGCTTTTATTGTTCTTATTCTCTCCTTCTTTACCGTTAAGCAGCAAACAGCCGCTATTGTAGAGCGTTTTGGGAAATTTCTCAGCATCCGCCATGCCGGTCTGCACTTAAAAATACCGGTTATCGATAAAATAGCAGGGCGTATTAATCTTAAAATACAACAGCTTGATGTTATCATCGAAACGAAAACTAAAGAGAATGTATTTGTAAAAATGAAAGTTTCGGTACAGTTTAAAGTAATACAGGAAAAAGTATATGAAGCCTTTTATAAACTGGAATATCCGCACGATCAGATAACATCGTACGTATTTGATGTAGTGCGTGCCGAAGTACCAAAACTAAAGCTGGACGATGTATTTGAGCGTAAGGATGATATTGCCATTGCTGTAAAAAGAGAACTTAACGAAGCTATGACTACGTATGGTTATGACATTATCAACACGCTGATAACGGATATTGACCCGGATATTCAGGTAAAAAATGCAATGAACCGTATTAATGCTGCGGACAGGGAAAAATCAGCAGCGGAATATGAAGCGGAAGCATCGCGTATTCGTATCGTAGCAAAAGCTAAGGCTGAGGCTGAAAGCAAAAGACTGCAAGGACAGGGTATTGCCGACCAGCGCAGAGAAATAGCACGCGGGCTGGTAGAAAGTGTAGATGTACTTAACAAAGTAGGTATCAACTCTCAGGAAGCCTCTGCGCTTATTGTAGTTACACAGCATTATGATACCCTGCAAGCCATAGGTGCCGATACTAACTCTAACCTGATACTACTGCCAAATTCGCCACAGGCGGGTAGCGATATGCTTAATAATATGGTAGCATCTTTCACGGCATCCAACCAAGTGGGCGAAGCCATGAAACGAGGCAATGAGAAAAGAATAGAAAAAGAGAGGAAAGATGCAAAACCGCTCCCTCCCGTTATAAATCCGGAAGATGATAACGAAGATGATGCGGATGAATAAATAAAAATTATATAGTAAATAAAAAAGTGCCAATTGGATTGGCACTTTTTTTATTTACTATAATTATAAATCCTGCATGAGTTTTAAAGGTATTGTGTTAAGTTAATATCTATTTTATAATAATAAATATTAAAAACACCTTGAAAGGATAACAAAATGATAAAATATATGCGAAATTGTACTGCCCGTAATCGTGAAATTTATGTGTATAGAAGAACTTAGTATCTAAAAAACAGATAGTTTAGTTTTTTATTAACTATAAATATCTATAATATAATTACACCATAAACTTAACAACACAAATAGAGATGCTGTAATGAAAAAATATATTTTTGAAAGGATTAAAAACTTTTTTAAAATTAAAATTGACAAAGGATACAAAGATTTAAATAGTAGTAACGCACAGCAAAAATCTTTAAAACAAATAACTATTAAACACAAATAATTTTACTTAACCATCACACATTTTTACATCATGGAAAACATCTTTTATTATGCATTGTCCCCCCTTGCTATTATATCTTTTGTTTTTCTCTTCGGAGTTTTTACAGTTAAACAACACACAGCAGTAATTATTGAACGTTTGGGTAAATACCAAAGCGTGCGCCATGCGGGGCTACAGTTTAAAATCCCCTTTATTGATAAAATAGCCGAACGATTTAGTCTTAAAATTCAGCAACTGGATGTACACGTAGAAACAAAAACAAAAGAAAACATTTTTGTAACCGTTAGCCTGTCTGTACAGTTTAAAATATCTAAAAACAATATTTATGACGCCTACTATAATATGGAGAACCCGTATGAACAGATTATGGCTCATGTAACTAATATTATACGTGCCGAAGTGCCAAAAATTACCCTTAACGATGTTTTTGAAAATAAGGATAAAATTGCCGATATAGTAAACAAAGCCTTATCAGAAGAAATAAATTGTTACGGATATGATATCGTTAACACACTGACTACTGATATTGAACCCGATGCGCATGTAAAAACCGCAATGAACAGAATTAATGCTGCCGACCTTGAGAAATCGGCTGCAGAATATGAAGCGGAAGCTGTACGGATAGGCATCCTTGCAAAAGCAAAAGCGGAAGCTGAAAGTAAAAAACTGGAGGCAGAGTGGATGTCAAATCAACGCCTTGAAGTGGCAAAGAGCCTTACCGAAAGCCTTACCTTACTGGGCAAAACAGGTATCTCATCAACCGAAGCCTCTGCACTGCTTGTCATTACACAACATTATGATACGTTACAGTCTATAAGCAACGATGGCAGCAGCCGTATTGTAATGCCCGGCTCTCCTCAGGAAAGCAAGAATATGATTACCGATATGATGGCTTCGTTTACCGGAACAAAAGACGATAAAGAGGCGAAAGAGGATTTCAGAAAAATAATACGATTCCCAAACCAACAGGAAAATAACGAGTTTGATTTTTTCAGCAATCAGTTATAAAGTAAAAAAAGTGGCTCTCAAGCCACTTTTTTTATTTAAATATCTTTTTGAAAATCATTGTAAGTATTGCGCTTTTAATCGGTCCGGAGAGCATAGACAGAAAGCCGAGTATCTTGGCAGGCGTTTTGCCAATCAGGTTTTTAGGTTCAAAACTTTCTTTAGTAATTACCAGCTCTTTTTTAAACCTGTAATAAGAAAGTTCTTTTTCTACCTTCAGGATTTCGAGATCCCTGTTAATTTCGTCAAATGTTGTATATACTTTATCTAATGCCATAAACTAATCGTCTTTTAAAAGTATTTTAGAAAAATTGGAAAGAAGCGGTCCGTCAACAATTTTATTCCTCATTTTATATACAATGAAAGCCAACAGCAGGTAAAAAGCCCCTACAATTAAAAACCCGTAACCATAGTTACCCAATGCCTCCCCTATGGCAAAAGAGGCTGCAAACGAAAAGAAAAACAATACCATCAACAACAGCGCACCCAGCAACAATACCTTTGCCACCATTGCATTGGTTTGCATAAACAGTTTAAAAGCCAGGAGCTTGTAGTATTTTACATTTGCATTAAATACCTCTTCGCCCTGTGCTTTCAAATCTTCAATATTTTCTCTTACTTCTTCAAATGCCATAAATAAAGCTTTATATATTTTTATTTTGCAGCAGCCCGTTTAAGCTCTTCCAGTTTTCTTTCGAGTGCGGCAATAACATCATCTGCTGTTTCTTCCACATTCGACACAAGCCTGTCAATACCGCTTTCAATATCTTCTTTAGATGAACCGAACTTATTTTTTATCTGCTCCGTAAGATCGTGCAGTTTATCTTTCAGCTCATCTTTTTTAGAATCATACCCTTCTTTTATTTTTCGTCTGGTTTTGCTTCCTTCATCAGGAGCAAACAATATTCCTGCTACCGCCCCAATGGCAACTCCTGCAATTACTGCAACCAAAGTGTCTGTTCTACCTGCCATAATTTTATTTTTTTAAAGTTATTGAATTTATTTTACATAAAGGTAATGACTTTAACATTTGTAGCGTGTTAACAGGTAGTTAATTGAAGTATAAACTATGCGAAACTAAAATAACGCCATTATATGCATTATAAACACAAAAGACACTCAACAGCATTAACAGATTTTTTTAATGGATTTAAAGGCATTATATAAAGCCGTTTTTAATAGTCAATAATTATAAATAATCGGTACATAATCGGAAAAAGTAATAATAAACAAAAAGCCTGAATTAACAGGCTTTTTATAAGAAAAATCTATTTTTAAAATTTACTCTTTACTCTCTACTTTTGCCCACGTATCTCTGAGTCCTACCGTTTTGTTAAAAACAATTTTTTCAGGAGTAGTATCCCTATCTACACAAAAGTAACCCAAACGCTGAAACTGGTATTGCTCACCCTCTTTAACGTCTTTAAGGCTTGGCTCAAGATAACCTTTTATTACTTCTAATGAATTGGGGTTTATATAACTCTTAAAGTCAACCTCTTTATCGCCGTCAGGATTTTCGTGAGTAAACAACCTGTCATATACCCTTACTTCTGCCTCTATAGCATGCGGTATAGATACCCAGTGCAGCGTGCCTTTTACTTTTCGCATACTTGCTTCGCTGCCGCTGCCGCTACGGCTATCGGCATCATACGTGCAATGTATTTCAGTAATATTACCTTCGCTGTCTTTTACAACGCTCTCCCCTTTTATAATGTAAGCATTTTTAAGGCGTACTTCTTTACCCAGTGTAAGGCGGAAATACTTACTGTTAGCATTTTCCATAAAGTCCTCACGTTCAACATATAATTCTTTAGAGAAAGGTATTTTTCTATATCCGGCACTTTCATCCTCCGGGTTATTTTCGGCATCAAGCCATTCCTCCTGCCCTTCCGGATAGTTATCAATAATTAGTTTTACAGGGTCTAAAACCGCCATAACCCTCGGGGCTATTTTATTTAAATCTTCCCTTACGCAAAATTCTAATAACGAAACATCTACCAGGTTAGTACGCTTGGCAATACCAATAGTATCGGCAAAATTGCGGATGGACATTGGAGTATATCCCCTGCGTCGTAATCCTGAAATGGTGGACATGCGAGGGTCGTCCCACCCCGTTACATGACCTTCCTGAACCAGTTGCAGCAGCTTACGCTTACTCACAACGGTATGGCTTAGGTTTCTGCGGGCAAATTCGCGCTGTTTAGGGCGTGTTTGGCTGTCATCATATATCTGGTCTAAAAACCAGTCGTAAAGCTCTCTGTGCATCGCAAATTCGAGCGTACAGAACGAGTGCGATATACTTTCCAGATAATCACTCTCGCCATGCGCCCAGTCATACATGGGGTATATATGCCATTTATCGCCGGTACGGTGGTGGTGCTTGTTAAGCACTCTGTACATAATAGGGTCGCGCATCAGCATATTGCTCGATTTCATATCTATCTTAGCCCTGAGTACATGGCTTCCTTCGGGAAATTCGCCATTTTTCATCTTTTCAAATAGCTCAAGGTTTTCCTGTACCGACCTATTTCTGTATGGGCTATCGGTACCCGGTTGTGTGGGTGTCCCCTTTTGCTTTGCCATATCTTCGCTGCTCTGGCTATCTACATAGGCAAGACCGCGCTTTATAAAATCGACTGCCCAGTCATACAACTGCTGGAAATAATCAGATGCATAGCGTTCCTCTGCCCACTCATAGCCCAGCCACTCTACATCGCGCTTAATGGCATCTACAAATTCCTGCTCTTCTTTGGCGGGGTTGGTGTCATCAAAGCGCAGGTTTACCGGAGCATTATATTTTAGCCCCAAACCGAAGTTAAGGCATATAGAGCTGGCATGCCCAATGTGCAGGTAACCGTTTGGCTCGGGTGGGAAACGAAAACGGAGTTTGTCCTGCTGAAGTCCTTTTTTAAGGTCTTCTTCTATTATGAGTTCAATAAAATTGAGCGATCTTTCTTCGTTTGACATATACTGCGGTTATTTACAAGTGATGCAAAGTTATTCAAAAAAAGCAGATAAAAAGGATGCGTTTAAAAGATTTAAACCACAGGATAACGCCGATAAATGTTTATTTTTACAAAAGGAAATTTATTTAAATTATGGGAATTATACGATTAGAAAACATACGTACTTTTTCGTATCATGGCTGCCTGGAAGAAGAAAGCAAGATAGGATCTGACTATTTAGTGAACCTGGAAGTGAAAACCGACTTGCGAAAGGCGCGTGATACGGATGACCTTGCTGATACGGTTGACTATGTACACCTGAATAAAATTGTAACGGAAGAAATGGCTGTACGCTCTAAACTACTGGAGCACGTGGCGGAGAGAATCGTGAAACGTATCTTTGGCGAAATAGCCTCTGTATCAAGAATAATGATTGCCGTATCTAAAATAAACCCGCCGATAGGTGGCGATGTAGAAGCTGTAACAGTGCAACTGGAGGAATACCGAAGCTGATAAGAAAAGGTAAATTTTATAGCAAATTTCTTGTGTTAGTCTAAAATATATGTAAATTTGCCAACCATATTAAAATGGCATCGTGGCCGAGTGGCTAGGCTCAGGTCTGCAAAACCTGCTACAGCGGTTCGAATCCGCTCGATGCCTCTGCAAAAAAAGCCGTTACTTTTCAGTAACGGCTTTTTTATTGGTTTGTACTGTAAGTTTACAGTGAATTTTTTATTTGAGGAAACCATGCCTGTGCCAGCAACAGTATTCCGAAAACTATAAGGATGATACTTATTATTTTTTTTATCTTCAGGATATTGCCGGATGTAAGCCTGTTGCGTAATTGTTTTGCCAGCAATATTTTAAATATATCGGTAACAAAATATCCTATGAGTACCGAGGTAAAAAAGGTAATCATTCTGTTGCGGTCCATATCCAGTTGCGGTCCTACGGTAATAATTATGGTAAGCCAAAAACCGAGTACGCCTATATTTATAAAATTGAGAAAAAATCCTTTGAAAAATAAGCCGAAGTAATTTGTTTTTACAAGTTCCTGAGCTTCACTGTCTGTAAGCTCTCTGGCAATACGCTTTTGTTTTATAAACGATATTAGCCCATAGGTTACCAGTATTAGCCCGCCAAATATAAACAGGGCGGGCTCATCCTTAATGCTTTGTATAAGCCTGTAGCTGCTAAAATAAGCAATGCTGATAAAAATTATATCGGCAAGTATAACTCCTAAATCAAAGGCTATAGCTGCTTTAAATCCTTTTACAACACTGGTTTCCAGAAGGACAAAAAATACAGCTCCGGGCATAAAACTAAGAAGAAATCCTAACGGTAATGCCGCAAGTATATCATCAATCATTCAGTATCAAAATATGAGACTGCAAGTTAACATTTATATTTTTAAAGCTAAAAATTTAATGACAGGAATATACTGACTTATTCTTGTCCTGGCTTTGTTTTTTGATTACAATATCAATTATTTTACGATAATTTCTCCATCATCGCTTATATTCTTGTTAACCTTATCAGGATTGCCATATATGGTAAGAGAAGCATCTGATGACACGGTTGCATTTACTATTTTTTTAGCAGTAATAAGCCCTACGGCATCTGATGATAATACAATATTAGAGTTTTCAGTTATAAGACTCTTAGCGTTTAATTGCGCATCTGAATTGAATGCTGCCGAATGGTTTACAGCTTTTCCTGTAAGGGTTACTACAGCGTCAGAATTAGCTGTGGTTTGCAGTTGTTTTACATTTACTGCCAGCGTTACTATTGCATCCGAATCTGCTGTAATAGTAAGTTGATTTGATTTGATTTCCTCATCACACGACAGAATCGCATCTGAAGCAATTGTGATATTCTCTATATTACTTTTGTAATATAAAATGTAATTGGCATCACTATTAAGTACCAGCGAGCCTCCTTCGTTGTTAATATCGGTGCTTTCATCATCTTCTCCGTTTATGATAAGATAATCTTTATTAGATTTAACCATAGTAACCTGTGAATCTGAGGCTACTGTAAGGCTTTTAAATTCTTTGAGTTCGATAGTTTTTTGTGCAATGGCAAACTGGAATGCAGTAAAGGCAATAAGTGCAAAGGTTGTTTTCATAATGTATAAGATTTAGTATTTCTGTTTAAAGACAGCTATTTATTTTGATTGTTACAGTTAGCCATAAAAAAACTCCAAAATATTTTATAATGATATTTCGGAGTTTAAATTATTTGCTTTTTATTGTTTTTACATTACATGAATATTGCCACCCAAAGCGGTTTTTTTATTTACCTGTTTAGGATTTCCGTAAACAGTGATATCGCCTCCTGCTCTTACTTTGGTGTCTGCAAAATCTGTTGCATAAATATCTACGTTACCTCCGGCATTAACTGTGATTTGAGTCTGTTTCGTGATGAGCTGTTTTGCTTTCAGTATCCCTCCTGAGTTTACCACAACATCGTGGTTATCGCACTTGCCATAAAGTTCTGCAATACCACCCGAGGTAATTTTGGAAGTAAGGCGTTGTACATCAAGTATAACTTTTACAGTAGCACCTTCTTTTGCATTTATATCAAATGCTATGGTTTTAAAAGTATCTGCAGATGATACAAACGAGCCTTCATTGGCTTCTATGGCTTCAATTGTGCCTTTGTAGTATAAAGTAACCTCTATATCCTCGCCGGCAAGCAATTTTGTAAATCCCATTTTTATCTTGAGTACATCATTTTTTGTTACCAATGTTACCTCCTCTGCCCTGTCGCCTTTAATAACTATTTTGTTTTCATCAGATGCTACAAGGGTTACATTAATTTGATCGAATACTTTAACGGATTTAAAATCGCCAAGGTTTTTTGTAACCTGAGCATCAATAAACTGGCTGATGATTAAAAATAGTATAACAATTACTTTTTTCATGTTGATTGTTTTTAAAATTGATGATTTGTATGCTTTGCTACATACAAAGACGAAAACAAACCTCAAAAGGTTACAGTTGCAGTATAAAAAATTTTACTGCTTATCAATGGCTTTTCCTAAAAACTGGAAATCGAGTTGTTTTTTTACTAAATCGGCATTTTTAACTTTTACATATACCTCATCGCCAAGCTGTAACAGGTTATGAGTAACCTCGCCCACCAGTGCATACTGCTTATCATCAAAAGTGTAATAATCGTCTTTTATTTCGCGAATGCGACACATTCCTTCGCACTTGTTCGATACAATTTCTACATATATGCCCCACTCGGTCACACCGGATATTACACCCAAAAACTCTTCGTCTTTATGATCCAGCATATACTTAACCTGCATGTATTTAATGCTGTCGCGCTCGGCATTTACGGCAAGATATTCCATGCTGGAACAGTGGTTGCATTTTTCTTCATACACATCGGCATCTACCGATTTTCCTCCGTCCAGATAATATTGCAGCAGCCTGTGTGCCATAACATCGGGATATCGGCGTATGGGCGATGTAAAATGGGAATAATAATCGAAAGCCAAGCCGTAATGCCCTATGTTATCCGTAGAGTATTTGGCTTTGCTCATACTCCTTATTGCCAGGGTATCTACAAGGTTTTGTTCTTTTTTACCATGTGCATCTTCCATTAACTGGTTTAACGATTTGGATATGGAATCTTTTGTTTTAAAATTGAGGGTATATCCAAATTTTGCTATTACCGTTTGCAGGTTTATCAGCTTGTCAGTATCCGGTTCATCATGTATCCTGTACACATACGTTTTATTTTGTTTCCCTATGTATTCGGCTACTTTCCGGTTAGCAAGCAGCATAAATTCCTCTATCAGGTGGTTGGCATCTTTCGATTCTTTAAAGTAAACGCCTATAGGTTCGGAATTTTCGTTAAGGTTAAATTTTACTTCTACTTTATCAAAAGATATTGCGCCATTTGCCATACGTTTTTTACGCATTATTTTTGCCAGATTGTCCATTTTAAGCACTGCATCCCTAATGTCTTCGTTTACGGTATAATCTTCTCCTGTAAGCGAAATTTCGGCGGGTATGGTAAGGCTTTCCGTTTCTATAATATGTTGTGCTTCATCATAGGCAAAACGCTGATCGGAATAGATTACCGTACGCCCGAACCACTGGTTTTTAAGCTCTGCCTTATCATTCAGTTCAAAAATAGCCGAAAAGGTATATTTTTCTTCATTAGGTCGCAACGAACATGCAAAGTTAGACAGTACTTCGGGCAGCATAGGTACTACCCTATCTACCAGGTAAACAGATGTAGCACGGTTGTAAGCTTCCTCATCCAGTATAGTACCTTCCTGCAGGTAATGTGATACATCGGCAATGTGTATGCCTATTTCATAATTACCGTTTTCCAGCTTTTCAAATGACAGGGCGTCATCAAAATCTTTAGCATCACGCGGGTCTATGGTAAAAGTTAATGCTTTTCGCATATCGCGTCTGCGGGCAATTTCATCTTCGTGTATTTCGGTATCCAGCTTTTGGGCATATACCTCTACATCCACCGGAAAATCATAAGGCAACCCATATTCGGCAAGTATGGCATGTATCTCAGTATCATGTTCACCCGGTCTTCCCAGTACGCGTAATACCTCTCCAAAAGGGCTGTCTGCCTTGGCAGGCCAGTCTTCTATCTTAACCAGTACCACATCGCCGTTTTCGGCATTACCCAGTTTGTTTTTCGGGATAAAAATATCGGTGTACATTTTCGGGTTGGCGGTAGATACAAATGCAAAATTCTTTTGCACATCTATTACGCCCACAAATTCGGTTTTGGCTCTTTCCAGTATTTCTACCACTTCACCTTCGGGTCTTCTGCCCCTTCTTCTGTTGTATATATATACTTTAACCTTGTCGCCATCCAGGGCTTTGTTAAGGTTATTGGTAGGTACAAAAATATCATCTTCCAGTTCTGGCGATACAAAATAAGCAGTTCTTCTGCTTGTCATGTCTATAACTCCCTCTACATAGTCAGCTTTGGCAATCACTCTGTATTTCCCTCTTTCTGTTTCCTCTACCTTTTCTTTGGATGCCAAATATTTCAATTCCTTAATAATCTCATTTCTGCTTTGGGTATCGTTTAGTTCCAGTATAGCAGCAATTTGTTTATAGTTGAATGATTTGTTGGGATCTTTAGAAAGTATCTTGAAAATTTTGCGGGAAAAGTCCTTTTCCTTTTTCTCTGAGGGTCTTCCGTTCTTTTTAGTCATAAAAAAATTTAAATAATGTTGAAAATTACAAATAACTATGCTATTTACGATGGTATTTAATGAAATAATAACTTTTTTAAACCAGAATTAATTTACAAGAAATAACAAAAATGAGTATCTTTATAAGTATAACTTGCTCTTATGAAAGATTTTGTTACTGCCGCCACCTTTACTTATCCTCACGAAATTACCATCCTGAAACACTTATTAGCAGAAGCCGGTATTGCTTTTTTCTTCGAAAACGAAACTATGACTTCTATAGCACCCCTGTATTCGGCAGCGCTGGGAGGTATAAAACTAAAAGTACATCGTAACGATTTGGAAACCGTAAAAGCAATCCTCAAAAACTTTTCTTCGGAAAATAACCTTCGAATTGTATAAATCGGTTTTCAAAATTCAAAGTTGTTAACATTTATTAAATACATCAAAATAGATTTATTTAAATTTAAAAATAATGATGATGATGATAGCGTGTTGATAATGGGTAAAACTTTTTCTCTTTTTGTTGCAATGCTGATTTTCGACAAATTATACAAAATAATCAACAATGTTAATTTAATGTAAATAGCTGTAAAATAAACGTATTTAAATTTTAATTATGACTTATCAACAATCGTTAAGAACAAAAAATATATACGTTTGTTTGATAATTCACTACGCTGTTTTGTGTTGATAAGTAGTATTAAACGTTTCATAAAAAAATGTAAAAAACTAAAAACTTTGCTTGCTTTTTTAATTTAACTTTTCCTATGTAAAAAAATTGTTAACTAAGCCGAAAAATTTATAAATTTCGTTATGAACTTATTAACATAATTAGTGTATTTGTAACTTATTTATTTACAAACACTTCCATATTTTATCAACATATCATCATTTTAACATTTTTATTCATATATTATTAGTCCGGAACAGCTACAATAAAGATTACCAAGCTGAGTAATAGTATATTACTATTTGTTTGGTAAATTTGCACCCATAAACAACATAACACAACAACGAAAATGAAAATTTCAATAGGCAACGACCACGCCGGGCCCGACTACAAAAAAGCCATTGTAAAACATCTTGAAGAAAAAGGCATAACAGTTATTAACCACGGAACCGATACTTTTGACAGTGTGGACTATCCTGACTTTGTACACCCCGTAGCCGAAGATGTAGCCACTGGTATTGCCAATTTTGGTATTATCATCTGCGGGAGCGGTAACGGTGTGGCAATGACGGCAAACAAACACAAAGGCATAAGGGCTGCCCTGTGTTGGATAAAAGAAATTGCCGAGCTGGCACGCCGGCATAACGATGCTAATATAATAAGCATACCGGCACGCTACACCTCAATACAGCAGGCTATAGGTATGGTAGATGTTTTCCTGAATACTGAATTTGAAGGCGGACGCCACCAAAACAGGGTAGATAAAATAGCGTGTAAATAAAAGTTACAGTTTTTTTAGATAAGTAAGAATCCTCTTGAAAAAGGGGATTTTTTGTTTTTCAGGATGTGTATAAACATATATTTCAGTGTCAGCAATATTAAAATTATCGATATAATTTTTTGCTTCTGTTTTTACGCTATCTGCTATAGTATCAATAGTTACATCATCATAATAAGGATATTCATAATTCCCAAAATCAAAATCTTCCCATGTATACTGAAGTGATTGAAAAGGCATCAAAGCCTTTTTATAATTTGCATTAATACACAATTCTTTAAGTAGTTGTAGGTTTTTGCGGATTTCTTTGTTCTGTATTATTTCATTGGCATATAATAAAGCTAAAATATTTTCGGCTTCGTTAACATTAATTTTTTCTTCCAATTCTACTGCTCTGATTGCCCTGCTTACATAAGGTTTGATTTCAAATGAATCTATAGGTTCAGAAAAAGAAGCCAGCATTAGTATATCTTCGTGGGTACTGCTCTGTTCAACAAGATTAAGTGCCCATTCAATGGCATGGTTATAATCAAAATAATCTGTTGCCGTATGGTATTGAATGAGTTGAGTAAGTATATCTTGTCTGTTCATGCTTTAAGTATAACAGGTATAGTTTACATTGAAAGAATAAAATCGTTTATTTTAATTTCTAATTTTCCATTTATAAAATGCGAAGTAGCCCAAGCTACTTCCATATTTTTTTGTTCTTTAAAATAGTAGAGAATAAATACTTTTTCAGCTGTATGAAAAATCTCATCATAAATTTTATTAGCTAACCATTCTATTTCTGATTTCTTTATAATCGATTCGAGCATTATAGTAATAACTCCTTTTGACCTGTGTTTATAAAAATTTTGTTCAATTATTTCAAATGAAATATTTTTATTATTGGTAATAGAGGCAGGGATAAATTTTAAATAATCAATATCTTCTCCAAATGGGTTTGAAATTCTAGCGGCTTCAAATTTATAGGACTTATTAAGATGTTCTATTTGATAAAACTTAATATCTCGTCCTTTTAATCTTTTAAAAATTTCTGATTTATGGGTTTCAGACATTCTCAAACCAAAATAAATTGATTTCAATGCTTGATGATTATAAGACTGTTTTCCTGAATTATCAGTAATTATTCTATATTCTTGCTCGTATTCCCATCGTTTTGATTTGAAACCAGACAATTTACGAATAAGACTGTCATTTTTAATATTGACATCCGAGATAGTAACTTCTGGTGGGATTTTATTATATTTAACAGGAAAATGATAAACTTTTTCAGTTCTAAAAGTATTCAATAAGATATCTAAATCGTATTCTATACAGAAACCTTTATGTGAATTAGCATAGTGTGCCCAAAGCAATTCATCTAAATAATTTGTTGATAAAGAATAAATACCAATTCTTTTATTGAATGAAAGTAGATTTTCTAGAGCTTCATGTACCTTAAGCAATTTTTCGTGTGAATTCTTTCCGAAAAACCAACTAACAGATTTAGATTGCTTGATAAATTTCTCAGATTTGATAATAGTCTCCCAAGGATCATTGAGTTGATTTATATCAGAACCCCAAAAATAGTTTCTCTCAATAGAGCTTAAGTCTCTATTAAAATCATCATCACTGCCTCCTCTATATTTATATACCAACATCGAATTAAATTAAATTCCTAACTTACAAAAATTTTCTTAAAACTAAATTTTAAATATCACTCCCAAAATATCCCGTTATCTTTGTACTATTTAACAACAAAGCATGACAAACATTCAATATATAGCGGGCGTGGTAACTGCACCCGTAAAAAGCATAACTGCCACATTACAACTCCTTAATGAGGACTGCACCATACCCTTTATAGCTCGTTACCGTAAAGATACCACCGGCAACCTCGATGAGGTAGTTATAGAGCAAATAGCGAAGCTCAACCAAGCGTATGAGGCAATTATAAAGCGCAAAGAAGCCATACTAAAAAGCATCGAGGAGCAAAACGCCCTTACACCCGAATTGCAGGATAAAATTAATAACAGTTTCGACCTCACCGAGCTGGAAGACCTGTACCTGCCCTACAAAAAACGCCGAAAAACAAAAGCCGACACCGCACGCGAAAACGGGCTGGAACCGTTGGCAAAAATAATCATGGCACAAAACGCCGAGGATATCGACTATATAGCAGGCAAATACCTGAACGATAAAGTAGCTAATGAAGACGACGCACTACAGGGTGCGCGCGACATTATAGCCGAGTGGATAAACGAAAACATGTACATCCGAAAAAGCCTGCGCCGTATTTTTGGTCGCAAAGCGACCATTACCACCAAAGCCGTTAAAGATGCCGACCCCGAAAAAGCCCAAAAATTTTCGCAATACCTCGACTGGAGCGAAAACCTCACCAAAGCCCCGTCGCACCGCCTGCTTGCCATGCTCCGTGCCGAAGCCGAAGGCATCATCAAATTTAAAATAGAAGTGGATAACGATGAGGTACTCAGCCTTATGGAGCAAACCATCATCAAAAAACCGAACAAGGAAACCGCAGCACACCTGCAAAAAGCCATAGCCGACAGTTACAAACGCCTGCTTGCACCCGCCATTAGTAACGAGGTATTGCAGGAGGCAAAAGCCAAAGCTGATGCGGTGGCAATACAAGTATTCGCCGATAATTTAGGGCAGTTACTGCTCGCACCACCGTTGGGCGAAAAGCGCATACTGGCTATAGATCCCGGCTATCGTTCGGGGTGTAAAGTAGTATGCCTTGACGAGCAGGGCAATTTGCTGTATAACGAAACCATATTTCCGCACCCGCCACAAAAAGAGTCGGCAACAGCCATGAAAAAAATCCGTTCAATGGTCAATGCCTACAAAGTAGAGGCAATATCCATAGGTAACGGCACCGCAAGCCGAGAAACGGAGCATTTTATCAAAAAAATAGCATGGGATTTGCCACCACAGGTATTTATGGTAAGCGAGGCAGGCGCATCGGTATATTCCGCATCAAAAATAGCCCGCGCCGAGTTCCCTAATTACGATGTAACCGTTAGGGGAGCGGTATCAATAGGGCGCAGGCTCAGCGACCCGCTTGCCGAACTGGTAAAAATAGAACCCAAAGCCATAGGCGTAGGGCAGTACCAGCACGATGTGGACCAAACCAAACTTAAAGAAGAACTCGATACCGTAGTAATGCGCTGCGTGAACGCGGTAGGGGTAAACCTGAATACCGCCAGTGGCGCATTGTTAAGCTATGTATCGGGCATAGGGGAGAAGCTCGCCGAGAACATTGTAAACTACCGTAGCGAAAACGGTGCTTTTGACGACCGTAAGCAACTGAAAAAAGTACCCCGACTGGGCGAAAAAGCCTACCAGCAGGCAGCAGCCTTTGTGCGCATACCCAATGCTAAAAATCCGTTGGATAACAGTGCGGTACACCCCGAAGCCTACGCGATAGTCGAAAAAATGGCAAAAGACCTGAAACTGAAAACAGCCGATTTAATTTCGAATAAGGAAGCGATTGCCAAAATAAACCCATCAACTTATGCTACCGAACAGGTAGGGGTACTGGTACTGAAAGACATACTGAAAGAACTTGAAAAACCGGGACTCGACCCGCGCAAGGCTGCTAAAATGTTTGAGTTTGACCCGAATGTAAAATCAATTACCGACCTGCATATCGGCATGATACTGCCCGGTATTGTGAATAACATTACCAACTTTGGCTGTTTTGTAGATGTTGGCATTAAAGAAAGCGGACTGGTACACATCTCTCAACTGAAAGAAGGCTTTGTAAGCGATGTAAATGAAGTGGTTAAACTGCACCAGCACGTTACCGTAAAAGTTATTGAAGTAGATGAAGTGCGGAAACGTGTAGCGTTGAGTATGGTTATTTAAAGGTTGATTTGAGAGTTTGTTTATTCGTTGATATGTTATTACTTCGTCATTGCGAGCGTAATGAAATGGAGCGTGGCAAACTTTTATGGATTGCTTCGTCATGCTTCCTCGCAATGGCAAACCATTAAAAAACCCATAGCCTGCTATGGGGGTTAATAAAAACTAAAAAAGTACTTCGTTTTATTCGATAACATTGCCTTTTAAATATAAGGCAGTATATGGAGGGTTTGTATTAGCTTCAATTACTATTGAGTTTGATACAGAACCTGTTTCTTCTTTTTTTGGATGGTATGAAACTTCTATTTCTGCATAGTTCCCTTTTTTAACTATTGAATCTGATAGAATAGCACCAGTGCATCCACAGCTTGTTCCTATTTCTGATATCTTTAGTGGGATTTCAGAAGTATTATATATTTTGAAAATTTTTATGACTGTATCTTTAGATGATATTGTTCCAAAATCTATTTCTTTTTCAAATTCAATTGTTGCAAATTCCGTTTTTTTATCACAGGAAAGAAACATAATAGTTATCACGAAAAGTAAAATGTTATTTCTCATTTTTGAGGTCATTAATTAATCGATCCAAATTTTTATAAATATCAAATGTTCTTGTGTTTAAAGAACCAACATATCTTGGTTTTAGATTCTTATCTATGATTATATATTTAGGTATAAGAGTGATATTCAATTTTTTTTGTACATCTTCACCAGCATATAATTTACTGAATGAATAGGGGTTTGTGTATTTTTCTATTTCTTCTCGTTTATCCCTTTTTAAAGGCAAGTTTACACTAAAAAACTTAACGTTTTTATCATCAGAGTATTTTTTAGTTACAGCATCAAATTTTGGAAATTCAGAGATACATATTCCGCATGAAGAACTCCATATATCCAGTATTAGTACTTTTCCCTCAAAATCTTCTATGTTTATTTTTTCTCCAAATTCATTATAAAGCTCCAAGTCGGTTAGTTGTTTATCTAAAATTGGATTATTTGTTTCTGAATTCAAGTAATTGTAATAGTTGGGAACTAACGCGGTTAATATTCCAAATGCAATTACTAATATAAAACTATATCTTATGATAACTTGTTTAGATTTTTTGTATAAAAGAAAAGCAAGTATAATACTTATAGCAGTTATTATAACAAGAGGATAGCCCATAAATCCGTCATAAAAAAATGACCCTATAAAAGCAGATAATAACATCGTAGGATATATACCAAAAATTGATAAATATCCAATCCATTTTTTATTAAAAGGATTTACTCTTAAAAGATATATACCTCCTAATAAATATAGTAATGGTACTGCAAAAAAACTTATTGTTAAATCAACAGCACCACTTAGTAAAGCTGCGGTATTTAAAATACCGCAACTAAGTAAATAAATTCCTTTTTTCATTAAAAATCTGTATATGAGCAAATACCATTACATTCCCATAAAAACATGAAACCACATCCCCTGCTTTTTTTCTTACATACTCTTTCATCACAATGGTTAGATGCTCCACAGCCAAACATTGATCCTTGATTACAATTACATTTTTTCTTAGCTGAGCCTAATGATGGAGTATAGCCATAAAAAAGATTTTCGACTTTTGAGGTAGGCATTACATCATCTACCCTATCTAAAAAATCAGGAACAAAAATATTTTTAAAATATTCTTGTTTATCATTAGTAATATCTTCAAAAACATCAACATCTATCGCAGCTTTTACTTCTTCAATTAAATTTATTTCTGCGGTACTTAACTCACGGTCTTCTACAATAAAATCAGATAATTTAGTTTGCCAATAAACTAATTTTTCTGATGCGTTTAAAAGAAGATAAGCAGTTCTTTCAGCATCTTCTAAATCCGTAGTGTCACTTTTAGTTTGAAAATTTGGATTTTCTCTAATGTTTAAAACGGACTCCACTTTCAAGGCATCAGCATTTTGAGAATTTGAGTTGTCATCTTTAGAACAACCAACTAAAAATACAGTAGCAGAAAATGCTACAAAAAGAAATTTTTTCATTGAATGGGTTTTTAAAAAATTAATAAATTTTAGTATTCAAATATACTTTATGTTAAGTAAAATAAAATACCCAAGAGTAGGTGTTTTTAAATTATTATAATCAAAAAAACCCATAGCAAGGCTATGGGTTTTTTATATAAAACTCAAAATAGTTATTACAGTTTATTCTCTTCTTGTTGTTTTTTAGAAGTTTGGTGTTGCTGGTCGTCATCCTTCGCAGCATTTTTAAATTCCTTAATACCGGAACCAAGCCCTTTCATCAATTCAGGAATTTTTTTACCCCCAAATAACAACACGATTAGCACAACCACAATAGCTATTTGCCATGGCCCAACTACTCCTAAAAAAAATGTTAATGCATTCATAATGATAGAATATATATTTCGTTACAAAGTTAATCATAAATTATTTACTGCAATTATTTACGACAATTATTTGGATATGGTTTGCGTTAAATAAAATAAAAACCCGTTTCTATGCTTTTCATGCCCATACCATTTCATTCTCCTGCAGAGATTAGTATATTTGTCAATTAAACTGTTACAATGGCAAAGAAGAGGCTAAAAAGGCAGGTAATCAAAAAAAAGCTGTTCAACAAGAGCCGCTTGGTTATACTGGATGAGGATAATTTTGAAGAAAAATTTTCCCTCAAGCTCAACCTTATGAATGTGTTTGTGGTAATCACAATAGTAAGTATTATCATGATAACACTCACCACCTACATTATTGCATTTACCCCATTGCGCGAATACATACCCGGATATGCCAGCACCCAGCTAAAGCGCGAAGCAACATTAAATGCTATAAAAACCGACTCGCTGCTTGAAGAGTTAGAATCGAATCAGGCATACATAGCCTCAATAAAAAAAGTACTTACAGGCGATTTGGAGTTAACCAAGCTTAGCCGGGATTCTATTTATGTGCCCGAACAGAAAGAAACCCCGCATATAGATGTAAACCCTACCGAAGCCGAGGTTAAACTCATAGAACAGGTAGCGCTGGAAGACAAGTATAACCTTTTTGAAGGCGCAAAACCACGTGTCAGCCTCGTACTGTTTTCGCCTGCCAAAGGGCATATTACAGAACCGTACAGTTCTAAAAACAAACATTTTGCTGTAGATATTGCGCTGGCAAAAGACACCCCTATAAAATCTGTTGCTGCGGGTACAGTGCTTTTTGCCGACTGGACGCCTACCAACGGCAATGTTATTATAGTGCGCCATAACGACGGTATCATATCAGTATATAAACACGCTGCCTCATTAACCAAAGAGCAGGGCGATTTAGTCCGCTCCGGCGAAGTTATAGCCCTTGCAGGCTCTACAGGAAATCAATCTACCGGTGTACACCTGCATTTTGAACTATGGAAAGACGGTTACCCTATAAACCCAACTCAGTATATTGACTTTGAATAACAACCTATGTCGTTAAAATCATTTGCCGCAAAAATATTCGCCCGTAAAGTATATAACGATACACAAAAATGGGCAAACAAGCCCGTAGCAGCCCAGCACAAGGTTTTCAATCAGTTGGTGGCAAAAGCTAAGGATACCGCATTTGGCAAAGACCATAACTTTAGTACCATAAACAATCATACCGATTTTACAACCCGCGTACCGGTACGCGATTATGAAGACCTGAAACCTTACATAGAGCGTGTTGTAAAAGGCGAAGCCGATGTACTGTGGGCAGGCAAGCCCATATATTTTGCCAAAACATCAGGAACAACATCCGGGGCAAAATATATACCGCTTACTAAGGAGTCGATGCCCTACCATATCGAGGCAGCACGCAATGCCATACTGCTGTACATTCACGAAACAGGCAAAGCCGATTTTGTAGATGGCAAAATGATATTCCTGCAAGGCAGCCCCGTGCTTGAGGAGAAAAACGGCATCAAATTCGGGAGGCTTAGCGGTATAGTGGCGCACTACGTGCCGGGTTACCTGCAACGCAACCGCATGCCCAGTTGGGAAACCAATATTATAGACGATTGGGAAACCAAAGTAGATGCTATTGTAGCCGAAACCTTTACAGAGGATATGAGCGTAATATCGGGCATACCCTCGTGGGTGCAAATGTATTTTGAACGTTTACAGCAAAAGGGCAATAAAAAAGTAGGCGATATCTTTAAAAACTTCAGCCTGTTTATATACGGCGGGGTTAATTATGAACCCTACCGCGCCAAGTTTGAAAACCTGATTGGGCGAAAGGTTGACAGCATAGAGCTTTTCCCCGCTTCCGAAGGATTTTTTGCCTATCAGGACAAGCAGGGCGAAAAAGGAATGCTGCTCCTGCTCAACTCCGGTATCTTTTATGAGTTTATAAAATCAGATGAATTTTTTACCGAAAACCCGCGCCGTTACACCATAGGCGAGGTAGAGCAGGGCGTAAATTATGTTTTGATTATTTCTACCAATGCCGGATTGTGGGCATACAATACCGGTGATACTGTCGCGTTTACTTCCCTGAGTCCCTACCGGGTTATTGTTACAGGCAGGATAAAACATTTTATTTCCGCCTTTGGCGAGCACGTTATTGGCAAAGAGGTAGAAAGTGCCCTGAATGAAGCAATGGAAGGAACAGAGATTAGGGTTAACGAGTTTACCGTAGCTCCGCAAATAAACCCCGACAGTGGACTGCCGTATCACGAGTGGTTTATAGAGTTTGAAAACGAACCGCAGGATATAGAGGCATTTGCCCTGAAAATAGACAATGCCATGCGCAACCAGAATGTATATTATGACGATCTTATAAGCGGTAATATACTCCGCACGGTAGTAATAACCAAAGTGAGTAAAAACGGTTTTCAGGAATACATGAAATCCATAGGCAAGCTGGGCGGGCAAAACAAGCTGCCCCGCCTTAGCAACGACAGGAAAATTGCGGATGCATTAAGGTAATATAAAATGGAAGCAATAAGGGTAGGAGTATGTAAGCATACAGGTAAGAAAGTTTTACAGATAAAAGATAATGATAGTGATAACGCTATTGATGAAAAAGGTTGGCTTTGCTTACATGAAGATTCTGAAGAAGAAGAAATATCAAGTATCATTAAACATATATATTTAATTGATTTACCAATCGAGTCGAACTAATGACAAAAGTTGAAGCAATACAAGAAGTTCTAAAAGATAATGGAGGAGTTGCTGTCTGGAATATTCTTTATAATCAATTAGAGAAGCATTATCCAAAAATAAAATCCTCTAAAGAATGGAAGGCTGGGGTTAGAGGTGTACTATATAGAGAACTAGGTAAAAAGTTTAAAATGATTGATGTAGGCTTAATAGCTCTAATTGACTACGATGAAACTAAACTTTTACTTGATGATGATATAGATAGAGGAGATACATCTAAGATTATTCAGAGTAAAATTAGAATAGGTCAGGAGAAATTCCGTTTAATGTTGATTAAACAATTAAGAAAATGCCCTATTACAGGGATTGATGAAAAGCGAATATTGAATGCAAGCCATATAAAACCGTGGGCTTTATCTACAAACTTCGAAAGATTAGATATTAATAATGGGTTTATATTTAGCCCCACAATAGATAAATTATTTGATACAGGTTTAATAACTTTTGAAAACAATAAGGAGTTGATCATTTCTTCTTCGCTATCAGAAAAGAATATAAACTATATAGGAATTGAAAAAGGCAAAAAATATTTAAAGTTGCCAACGGAAGATAGATTAAAATATTTAGACTACCATAGACAAAACATTTTTATAGAATAATCATGTTTCTGACTTAAAGAGACTAAAAATAAAAAATCCTACATTTGCGGGTAAAATAGTAATGAAAATGCAAAAATTTAAAAGTATATCACGCACACGGGCACAGGAATCTTCTGCAGCTATAGAGCGGCTGTACATAACCATGCGTCACCTTTTTAACCGAGGGTTTTACAAACCCATGGGGGTATCGGGCGAAACACTCAGGGAAGCATTATTGCAGCTCCGCCCGGAGATATACGGCTCTATAGCCGAAGAAAAAGCCGAACTTAACGGGCTGCTGTATGTTATAGAGCGTTTGCCTATAGGTATAGAAGAATGCCGTTTCATCAACCTTACTTCGGATGAAGGATATTCAAAATCGCACTTTCAGGCAATAGTACCACCCAAAAGAAGAAGAAACTGCTACCGTATAGATGAGGAGCAGATGAATGTAGATATTACACGAGGCCGATCGGATATATACGATATACTTACGCACCTTACCTTTATATTTATAGAATCGCACAAAATAAAAAACCGCGTATTGCTGGATGAGGGCGGAGAAATGACTCGCGACTGGCAAAAGCTGGAGCAGGTAATACTGCAAAACAAAAAACTGAACCTTGTAGAACGCGAAAAGGCTATTTCGCACGTATCGAATATATTGGGACGCACGTTTGCAGAAGTTACTGATATTTATGATGCTTTTGGCAATGCCAATATTCCTGACAGGTTTTTGCATGTAATTTATTGGTTGGGCAAACTGGCTATAGATGAAGCTTTGGGCGGAACTAAACGTACCATAACCTTTAGCCCTATATTACGCGAAAGACTGGGGCATCACATACACGGCGAAATATGGGCAGACAACATAAAGTCGGTATTAAAGCAAAACGGACTGCTGGAAAGACCCATACACGTTATAAGCGCCAATATGCACAGCGTAATGAACTCCATATTTGCGCCCTTTGTGCTTACGGCAAAATATAAAGACAAGCCGGATTTTACCATTTATGAAGAGCTAAGCAAATCGGGTAATACAGACAGGGACAAAGTAGAAAAACACGCCCTTAAAAACGGGATGATTTTTGTGCCCGATACATCGGGTACCAATATAGATGTACAAATATTCGATTCCGCTAAGATTGATTTCTCAAAAACGGCATTCTCCACCGCACAATTATCCGAAGATAAACCGGTTATTATTGTAATGGATTATGCTTTTGGCGAGCAGGCTTATGAAACAATAGACGAGTTACTGAAACCGTATAAAGAAGATACTGCTAAAACATTACTTAATGTGGCATCGGTATCTATAATGGGTAAAGCAGGTATCTTGGAAGGGAATAAAGGCGATATTATGATACCTTCGGCACATATAAATGAGGGTACAGGCGATAACTACCCGTTTAATAACGAACTGAAAGCCGAAATGTTTGAAGGGCAGGGCATACCTGTATATAGCGGCTCTATGGTAACCGTATTGGGTACTTCGCTTCAAAATAAAGATCTGCTCAAGTTTTTCCATAAATCTACCTGGGGTGTTATAGGGCTGGAAATGGAAGGGGCTTATTACCAGAAGGCCATACAATCGGCATCTAAAATCAGGAAAAGTATAAACCCCGATGTAAAAGTACGCTATGCCTACTATGCATCCGATAACCCGCTGGAAACAGGCAGTACGTTGGCTTCGGGCGGACTGGGCACTACAGGTGTAAAACCAACCTATTTGATAACCATAAAAATTTTAGAACAACTTTTTAACTGTAAATAAAACCAATGGCAAACCAAACCCACAATACCAGCGAGGACATAGATTTGACTTCGGTATCCGGTAAAATTAAAGAATACATAAACCGTATAAATGATTGGTTTTTTGATTGGATATTATTTTTAAAACGTAATATTATATTAGTAGCAATAATTATTATTGTCGGTGCAGCGCTGGGCTACTATATGGATAGCGGTAAGCGAGTTTATGAGCATAGGATAGTTGCCATACCTAATTTTGGCAGTATAGACTATTTGTATGATAACGTGGAGATGATAAATGAAAAGATAAAAGAAAATGACAAAGAGTTTTTAAGCAGCATCGGTTTAAATGGCGAATTGTCTATTGGAAGCATCAAAGTAGAACCCATAGTAGAGATATACGACTTTATTAACGATGATAATGATGAGGGGCAGAAAAAAGTTCAGGTATTCAGGCTTATGGCAGAAAATGATAATATGGAGGATGTACTGGAGGCTATGCCTACCGCCAGAAACTATACCAAGCACCTGATTACCCTATATACTTCGGGGACAACAAAACAGGAAACAACGGTAGATCCGATAATGAAATATTTAAATTCAGATACTTATTTTCTGAAAGTTAAAGAAGAGTATATTAAAAGCCTTGAACAAGAAATTGCGGCAAACGACAGCACTATCAATAACATAGATGCTTTGCTTACGGGTTATTCTGTTAACGGGCGAAAAACTCCCGATGGCAACCAAATGTATCATAGCGATAATACCCAACTTGATGAGGTTATAGTGCTTAAAAATAAACTTTTAAAGAAGCAAAACCAAAATAGGGTAAACAGTATAAATTACAATAGCATTATCAGTCAAAACAGCGTAGTGCTGAATGTAAGAAAAGACAGTATTACCACAGGAAAAATGAAATTCATAGTTCCTTTTATCTTCGTGTTCTTTATATTTATTCCTATTGCCATGTTTAAAGGATACTACAGAAGGCAGATAAACAAACGAAAAATTATTATTACCAATGAATAAAGCGATACTGATAACAGGAGGCGCGGGGTTTATAGGCTCTAATTTTATTGTGCATTTTCTTGCATCAAACCCCGATTATTTTTTGGTAAACCTCGATTTGCTCACCTATGCGGGTACACTGGATAACCTTACAGAAATTGAAAGTAACCCGAATTATAAATTTGTACAAGGCGATATTTGCGACAGGACTTTTTTGCAGGAACTGTTTGCAGCACACGATTTTAAAGGCGTGATACACTTTGCTGCCGAGTCGCATGTAGATAACTCCATTTCAGGACCTGAGGCATTTATAAAAACCAATGTATTGGGTACTTTTAACCTGCTGGAAACCGCAAGGCAGCATTGGATGGATGCTCCCAACAAATATAAGGCAGGGTACGAAGACTGCCGTTTCCACCACATTTCAACCGATGAGGTATATGGTACACTGGGCGAAACAGGCTTGTTTACCGAGAAGACTCCGTATGCGCCCAACAGTCCTTACAGCGCCTCTAAGGCATCGTCAGATATGGTAGTGCGCAGCTACTTCCATACCTATGGTATGAATGTAGTAACCACCAACTGCTCTAATAACTACGGACCAAAACAGCATCAGGAAAAACTGATACCAACTATTATCAGAAAAGCAATATCAGGAGAAAATATCCCTATTTATGGCGATGGTAAAAACGTGCGCGACTGGTTGTACGTGTTAGACCACTGTACAGGTATAGAGCTGGTGTATAAAAAAGGCAGGGCAGGCGAAACCTACAACATAGGAGGCAGGAATGAACGCAATAACCTATATATTGCCAACAAGATATGTGAATTGCTCGACACAATGCACCCCAAGGCACAAGGTAACTATAAAGACCAGATTACGTTTGTGACGGACAGACCGGGGCACGATCTGCGTTATGCCATAGATGCCACAAAAATAGAAAACGAATTGGGCTGGAAAGCCAATGAAAATTTTGAAACAGGAATTGTAAAAACCATACTATGGTATTTGCAGAAACTAACAAAATAACATGAAAGGAATAATATTAGCCGGAGGCTCAGGAACAAGACTGCACCCGCTCACACTTGCCGTAAGTAAGCAGCTAATGCCCATTTATGATAAACCTATGATATACTACCCGCTATCTACCCTTATGTGGGCAGGCATAAGGGAAATACTTATTATATCCACTCCGCACGATTTGCCGTTATTTCGTCACCTTTTGGGCGATGGCAGCAAGCTGGGCTGCCGTTTTGAATATGCCGTTCAGGAGCATCCTAACGGGCTTGCCGAGGCATTCATTATAGGAAAAGAATTTGTGGGCAACGATAAAGTGGCACTAATACTGGGCGATAACATATTTTACGGTACCGGGCTTGCCGATTTGTTACAGTCGAACAACGACCCCGAAGGCGGTATTATTTATGCCTACCATGTGCATGACCCGGAGCGTTATGGCGTGGTAGATTTTGACAAAGACGGTAAGGCACTTTCTATAGAGGAAAAGCCGGAGAAACCAAAGTCGAACTTTGCCGTACCCGGTATTTATTTTTATAATAACGATGTATTGGATATAGCAGCCAATATAAAACCCAGCCATCGTGGCGAGCTTGAAATTACCGATGTAAATAAGGAATACCTGAAACGTGGTAACCTTAAAGTAAGCATACTCGACAGAGGAACGGCATGGCTGGATACCGGCACGTTTAACTCGCTGATGCAGGCAAGCCAGTTTGTACAGGTTATAGAAGAACGGCAGGGGCTTAAAATAGGAGCCATAGAAGAAGCAGCCTACAAAATGGGCTACATAACAAAAGAAGAACTTACGGCACTTGCACAACCGCTTTTAAAGAGTGGTTACGGTACGCATTTGCTAAGCATAATAGAATAAAAAAATGGCAGCAATACCCACCAAACTGGAAGGATGTTTTATTATTGAACCTAACGTTATACCCGATGAGCGTGGCTATTTTATGGAAAGCCATAACGAGAAACGCTTTGAGCAGGAAACAGGTTTAAAAGTACATTTTGTACAGGACAATCAGTCGTTTTCTACACGCGGAGTACTGCGCGGGTTGCATTACCAAACAGGGGAATATGCACAGGCAAAACTGGTAAGAGTATTGCAGGGCGAAGTGCTGGATGTGGCGGTAGATGTGCGCCCCGGCTCGGCAACCTACGGGCAGCATGTAGCGGTAATGCTTACGGCAGAAAATAAAAAGCAGCTTTTTGTGCCGCGTGGTTTTGCACATGGCTTTTTGGTAGTGAGCGAAACCGCTACATTTTTCTATAAATGCGATAATTTTTACAATAAAGAATCAGAAGGCGGTATTATGTATAATGATGCCTCTATTGGTATCGATTGGGGTATGGATGCTTCCGAATTTATCATTTCGCCAAAAGATACCGTATTGCCTGACTTTAAAAATGCACGACCCATATGGTAGTAGTAGTAACAGGAGCATCGGGGCAGTTAGGGCAGGCACTGCAGGCACTAGCACCGCAGCATGAGGCAATACAATTCTACTTTGTTACTTCGGCGGAAGCAGATATAACCAACAAGGAAAATCTGGAACAGGTATTCAGCAGGCTAAAGCCTGATTTTTGTATTAATGCGGCAGCCTATACCGCTGTAGATAAAGCCGAGAGTGAGCCGGAAAAAGCTCATTTAGTAAATGTAACGGGAGCTAAAAATTTGGCTGAGGTTTGCAAGGAATATAATACTACCCTGATACACGTTTCAACTGATTTTGTATTTGACGGCAGTAAGAACACGCCTTATACCGAAGAGGATGAAACCAATCCGCAGGGAGTATATGGAAAAACCAAGCGGGAAGGCGAACAGGAAATAGAGAAGCTACTTACAGCACATTATATCATCAGGACATCGTGGTTGTACTCGGAGTACGGGAATAACTTTATGAAAACGATGATAAGGCTGGGTAATGAAAGGGATAGTCTGGGTGTAGTGAACGACCAGACGGGAACGCCTACCAATGCCAACGATCTTGCCGAAGCAATCTTGCAGATTACAGAAAGCGGTAAAAAAGAATATGGCATATACCATTACAGTAACGAGGGTGTTGCCACATGGTATGAATTTGCCAAAAAAATATTTGAAGTCAACAATATATCGGTTGATTTAAAACCAATTACCACACAAGAATATCCCACTCCTGCAAGAAGGCCCGCTTACAGCGTAATGGATAAAAGTAAAATAAAACGTGTTTTCGGGATTACGATAAAACACTGGCAGGATAATTTGTAATATGGATATATCTGAGTTTTCGAGACTAAATAATAAAAACCGCTACAGCAGGCATCCGTGGGAAACTTCCCGTAAAAATGTGCTGCACAAGCTGCTGAAAAGCTATAAAATACCTTTCCCCATAGAGAGGGTTGTTGATATTGGCGCGGGAGATGCTTATGTTATCCACACACTTTTGCATAAAGGTATAGGCAGGGAGTATATTGCTATTGATACGGCTTATACGCCTGAGGTTATCAGCCAGTTAAAAGAAAACTATGGTAACAGCCCCGTGCAATATGTACAGGATATAGAGGAGTATAAACAAAAGTATGGGAACGATGTTCCTACGCTGTTTTTGTGCATGGATGTACTGGAGCATGTACAGGACGAAAGTATTATATTGTCGCACCTGGGGGGCAACAGCAATCATATTTATTTTTTTGCCGTGCCTGCCTTTCAGTCTGTTTTCTCGGGGCACGATGCGCTGTTGGGGCACTACAGGCGTTATACACTACTGCAACTGCAAGGTGTGCTTGCCAACTATGGCTTTACGGTAAAAGACAGGGGGTATTATTTTATGTCTCTGTTAATGCTTCGCCGAATGGAAAAAATCTTCACTAAAAATAAAAAAGAATCTATAGATAACTGGGCAGCAGGTAAGTTTAAAACAGGTCTTATAAACACGGTTTTAAAAATAGATGCCGATATAGGAATTTTATTAAAAAAGGCCGGAATTACCATTCCGGGACTGTCATGTTACTGCCTATGCAAAAAGTAGCCATAATTATTCCCTGCTATAATGAGGAAAAGAGGATAGATAAAACCATGCTGTCCTTGTTAGTATCGCTCACGGAAGCGGATATTTTTTTATGCAATGACGGCAGTACCGATAATACATTGCAGGTGCTTAATGACATAGCAGGGCAGATAGGCAACCGTTGCGTTGTAATACATTATGCAAAAAACGCGGGCAAGGCAAATACTATATATAAATCGGTTAATGATATACTAAACCGAGGAGAATACACACACATAGGCTATTTTGACGCAGATTTTTCAACCCCTGTTGAGGAAATCGTGAAACTGCTGGATATACAGCATCAAAACCTTGAAAATTTTATCATGGGTTCGAGAGTTATGCTGCTCAATTCGCAGATAAAAAGAAAAACTTACAGGCACATTATCGGGCGTGTTATAGTAACCCTTGTAAATTTAAAATTCAAGTTGGGTGTGTATGACACGCAATGTGGCGCAAAGCTGTTCCCGGTAGCTATAGCAAAAATTGCTTTTTCCCAACCGTTCCGTACCTCCTGGTTGTTTGATATGGAAATCTTTTTAAGGCTCAAAAAAAATAACCTGATGCACACCGGTAAAGAAATACCTTTGCAGAGCTGGAGGGACGTAGATGGTTCTAAACTAAATTGGAAAGATTCATTTAAAATACTCAGAGAATTATATTTGTTGTACACAAAAGGAAGATAACCTGTATAAGCTATTCCACCCATAGGTTAGCCCCTTTGGTTACTCCCAGTTTTACCACGATAACATTATCAAGACGCTTTATATAACCATCTTTTGGCCATGTGGGCATAGGGTTGATAGAGTCTTTAATTTTCAGATATGTCTCCTTATTATCAATTATACGATAATGGGCTACATCGCTAAACTTCATAAAGTTTATAATCCTGTCGTTACTGCCATTATCCCATATAAAGAATGATCCGCCAAAAATTTCTGCATTTGGTAATCGGTGCTCATTCCCTTCACTGTAAGGCAGGCTGCCAAAAAAGTAAACATAATCGTTAGCGGGGTCAAAGTCAGGATATTTTGTGCGGATAGACGAATCTATATTCCGGGCAACTTTAATATCATTATTATACAGCCTGTAGTGCGATAAAAACAGCTTTGTTATATAATAGATATTGGCAACTATAACCAGTGAGGCTAAAGCTAGGAATACTTTTTGAAATTTTACGGTTGTAATAAAATATATGATTATAAATGCAAACGCAATACCCGAAGCAACATATAACCTTGGGGGGTGGATACCGTTAGTAATAAACAACGATATTATAAAGGGTACAATCATTATAGAGAGCAGTGTAATAAAACGTATCAACAGCTTTTTCTTTTCTTGAAAAAAGATTCTAATCATAATTACTGCCAGCAGCACAGTTGCAATTATAAAAGTTTTATTGCCGTAGTAGGCATTTCCTTTAAGGAGTATCTTCCACCTGTCGAAAAAATCAGTAAAAATATTTCCGGGATTGTCCTGTGTATAAGCAGAAAAGAACCCGCTGCTGCTTTTGGGGCAGAAAATTTTTGTAGAAATAAAATACAGTACGACCGAAGCGATGGTTAAACCGATAAATATCAATCCTTTTTTAAATTCGGTTTTAAAATTATAGTTTTCGGTGTAGGTATTCTTAAAAAAAATAATCAGGTATATCAATACAGGAATAAATGCTAAAGCCTGATAAACCGCAATTGAAAACATAAAAAGCAGGGCAGACAGTGTAAAATAGCCAGCGAATTTTAAACTGAAAAAGTGATCAAGTGATTTAATGAAAAATCTCATTGCCAATACAGAGGATAAAAAGCCTATAGTAATAGCATCGGCCTGGAGCGTAAATATGAGCTGATATGCCATTTGCGGAAACGTTAAAAACAACCCGCAAAAAAAATAACCCATAATGCCTTTAAAACCTAACAGCCTACTCAACTCAACAGCCGTTAAACTCAGGAAAAATAACGAAACCAATAGTGTAAAGTGCGGAATGATATCCCCAAAAATGTGGTAGCGGATTAAATTAGCTCCCCACCTGCCCAAAGGCAGGAAAATATCCTCGTAAATTACCTGTTCGCTGTCTATACTCAGGGAAAAATTGATTAATGCAAATCCGTAAGCAATACAAGTGATAAGAAAAGAAAAAGAAAATAGTTTAAAATAGTTGGATGATAGTATATGCTTCATTTTTTATAAAAAGATTCGGCCAAAGGTAAAAATTTTAAAAATGGATGACTGCTTTTTAACGTTCGGTTTATTTTCTTAAAATACAAATTCAAGTTGTGTAGATAATAAAATTGAGCCATATAACCTGAAATAAACCACACATTATGCCGGGTGAGGGTTCAAAACCGGGGGGATATAAAAATAGGACTATATTTGTAGGATAAAATACAAAAAAGCGTTTACTTAAGAAGGAGTTTTGCGCACAACAACCGACAGGGATTATTTATGGATAAAAAATGGATTACAAACGGTTTAGTACTACTGCTAATAGTATCTATTTTTGGTTATAGCTACGGGTTAGAAATTCTTATCCCTACCAATATCAGCTGGCTTATGGATGCACGGCACGACTGGGGTACGCATTACCTGGGCTGGGGGTTTTACAGAGATGCACCCTGGACGTTTCCTTTAGGCGAAATAGACAGTTACATATACCCTATAGGCACTAACGTAGGTTTTACAGATTCTATACCGTTGATGGCCCTGCCTCTTAAACTGTTTTCTCCCCTGTTGCCTGATGATTTCCAGTACTTTGGCATTTGGTTACTGTTATGCTTTTTACTAACGGCACACTATTGTATAAAAATATTCAGGTTATACCATACAAAGCCTGTTTTTATAATATTAGGCACTTTGCTCATTACCTGTAATCCGGTTTTATTTTACAGGGCTTTTCATCCTGCTTTGTGTGCACACTGGTTATTGTTAGCCTCTTTATACTATTATTTAAAACCCGCGTCGGAAGATAATGTAAAGAGCCTGAATAAAAAACAGATATTCCTGTTGGTAATAAGCGGGCTGGTTAACCCTTACCTTACCTTTATGGTAGCAGGATTCAATGTTATCTTGCCCCTGAAACACACACTCTACAGTAAGCTTTTAACCAAAAGACAAGCTTTTACCTATATCACCACTTCTGTTGCTGCTGTACTTGTAGTATGGTTTATTTTAGGCATGTTGTCTTTTAGCAGTAGTACCAATCTTGCTGTGAAGGATGGTTATCAATTATATGGCATAAACCTTAACGGATTGATAAACTCCGGCGGTTTTTCCACCTATTTTCCATCTATGGGCTGGGCATCTCCTTATCAATACGAGGGTTATATGTATCTGGGAATAGGCATGGGACTATTGATTATTGTATCATTCGTGTACTTTTTAATAAAAGGCAGGAAAGTTGTTTTTAATGATAGAAATAAATTTCTCTTTCTGCTGTTTATTTTCATGATTGCAGCAGCATTTTTTGCTGTATCCAACAGGGTTACTTATAACGACCGGGTATTGTTTGAGTACTGGCTGCCCAAAATTATTTTAAAGCTGGGAGATACTTTTCGTGCCTGTGGCAGGGTTTTCTGGATTCCTTACTATGTAATAATGTTATTCTTTACGCTGGTATTTATAAAGAGTAAACTTTCGCAATGGTTTAAGGCTTTGTTACTACTGTTTATTATTTTTATACAGGGCTATGAGCTTAAAAAACTGTATGCTCCCAAAAATTTTGCTTACGGAGAATATAACAATCCTCTTACCGAAGAAAAATGGAATGCCATAATCCCTGAATTTGATGCTATGATAACCTTTCCTCCATTCAATAATCATTTACTTAACGGGATGGACTATCAGGACTTAAGCTTTTTGGCATTAAAAAACCATAAAAAAATAAGTGTAGGATATTCTGCGCGAGACAATTATAAAGAGATTAAAAAATATACCGATTCACTAAGGACATTGTTGGAGGGCGGTAACTTTTCTTCTGACGAACTGTATATTACAACTCAGGAACACCTGGATGTTTTTAGTACTCTTTTAAAAGATAATAAGTTAGCCATAGATTATCTGAACGGTTATTATTTACTGTATGACAAGGCAAAGCAAAATAAAATAAAATTTGACCGCGAGGGTTCTGTACTATATAAAATGGACTCTGAAAATAATATCAGATACGTCAAACCACAGGAAGCTGAAAATCTGAATAATGATAAAATAACAGTTACTCTGGAGAGGCTTATTACTAATGAAAACAGTATTATAACGGCAGGAAATGTATTTGTGGAAAATGATGCCGGTAGTAGTAAAGATTCTGTATTTATAACCGTTTCAGATGGTAGTAAAGTATTTATCACTCAAACCAAACAGATAATGCAAGAGGGTAATGCCGGATTAGGCTTTTCATCCATTATATTTACAAACGGTTTTGAGCCAGACAGTCTTACGCTGGGCATAGCAATAAAGAAATATTCGGGCAAGTGGCTTTATAAAAAAATAGGCAGACTGGCAGAGATAGAGAAAACGACCCGATCGGTTAAAAAAGATGAGCTGCCGGCACAAAAACCACAGCTTGGCTTTATTGATGAAATTTTGGAGCAGCCAAATACAGTAAAAATAAAAGGCTGGACATTTTTAAAAGATAAGGATGCAACGGACAATGAAATAGAAATTGTTTTTGTGGGGAATGATCAGGCCTATATATTCCCTGCCAAACTTGTACTGAGACCCGATGTTACGCAGTATTATAATGACGGGCATAACTATGACAATTCAGGTTGTGAAGTATTGATTAATAAAAAAGATATACCGCAAGGCAGCTATAAAATAGGTTTATTAGTACGCAACAAGCTAAATGGCGAAGAATCGTTACAAATGACAGATAAAACTTTTACAAAGAGATAATGAATTACAGTGACAAAACATCCAGCTATTATGCCAATATAAGGCATGACCTTATTAGCCTGATAAGCAAAAAAGAACCGGGGCTAAAGGTTTTAGAAATTGGGGCAGCTTATGGCGAAACACTATATTTTTTAAAACAGCAGGGAATTGCGGCAGAAGCTGTGGGCGTAGAGCTTTATGAAGATGTTAAAAATAAAGAAAATTATAAGCCGCTGGACAGGTTTATATTTGCCAATATTGAGGAAACCGATTTCCCGGAATATGAGGGCTATTTTGATATTATTTTATTGCCCGACGTGTTGGAACATTTGGTAGAACCCAAAAAAGTACTTGCCAAAGTACAAAAATACCTTCATCCTGACGGAGAGGTGCTGGTAAGTATGCCCAACATCCGGCATTATTCCGCAATAAAGAAAATTGTATTTAAAGGCGATTTCAGATACGAGGAGAGTGGTATATTCGACTATACTCATATGCGTTTTTATTGCAGGAAAAATATCAAAGAGCTTTTAGAGGCATCAGGTTTCAAGGTACAGTATAGCGAAGGCTCTGTAAAGAACTATAAAGGGAAATCGTTTGTAAAACTTCTAAACAAGCTAACCTTTGGAGTTTTTGAAGAGTTCTTCTCAGTACAATATTTTTTCAGGGTAAAAAACGTATAATCGACTAAGGGCATTATTTACCACATTATAAGACAAAAACAAAGTACGTTTTTATACTTTTGTTTTTATCGTAAAGAGGAGCTATTATGCCCTTTAAAATTTTTCTGCATGAGAAGATTAAAAATTCTTTTTTTTTGGTTGTTTGTCAATAAAAACAATGTTGGTTTTATCGAAATGCTTAAGTTTTTAACAAAACCAAAAATTCACCGCATTGCCAAAAACTATATTGATAAAATAATTGAAACCGACGATTATCAGGTTTCTTTTAAGGATACCGATAAAGTGCTGTATTGGCCAAAATCATTTCCGCTAAACAGGCTTGACCAGGTAATATGCGAAACGTTTGACACATCAGACTGGCATTATTATCAAAAGCAACACACTATTATAGCACCCGGAGAAATTTTACTGGATATAGGTACTGCCGAAGGGCTGTTATCGCTTTTAGAGATAGACAAGTGTAGCCATATTTATATGGTTGAACCCGGAGAGAAATTTTACAAAAGCCTGCAAAAAACATTTATACCCTATAAAGATAAAGTTACAATTTTTAATGTTGCTGTTGGTAATGAGGATACTGAGATAATGTTTTCTGACGATTCCCTTACCGGAAAAATTGTTGAGGGTAACGAAGCAAATGCTCAAAAAATAGATTTACGAAAAATAGATACACTATTATCAAACAACGAAAAAATTACTTATCTGAAAGCCGACATTGAGGGTTTTGAAGAGGAGATGCTGAAAGGGGCTGAGTTGACTATTAAACGAAATAAACCGAAAATAGCCATAACTACCTACCATGACCAGAACGACCCAAAAGAAATCATCAGGATTATAAAAGGTTTTGTACCGGAATATAACTATTATGTGAAGGGGATATATGAAGAAACGCCAAAACCTGTGTTAATCCATTTCTGGATATAACTGTAAGTACATGAAACCGGAACTCTCTGTAATAATAGTAAATTATAATGGGTTAAAATACCTGAAGGGGTGTTTTGACTCTTTATATAAAACACTACACGGTATAGCTTATGAGATTATTGTTATAGATAACAAATCGGGCGATGGCAGTTGCGGTTATATACGCGAAAACTATCCTGATATAAAACTTATAGAAAGCCCCGATAATCTTGGCTTTGGTAAAGGGAATAACGAAGCGGTAAAACACGCCCAAGGCAATTATTTACTGCTCATAAATAATGATACCATAGTACTGGATAGTTTAACCCCGGTGCTAAACTATATAAAAGCAGATGATACTATAGGAGTACTAACTATAAAAATGCTTAACGCTGATAAGGAATACACCATCTCGACAGGCAAGTTTCCTGATTTTAGCGCAATGCTACGGTTAAAAAATCTCAGCAAAACAGGCAGGGATATAGAAACGGGACATTTCTCTAAAGAAGCTTATGAGGTTGACTGGCTTAGCGGGTCATTCCTGTTAATGCCAAAAAAAGTTTACGACGCGGTAGGAGGCTTTGATGAAGATTATTTTATGTATGTTGAAGATATAGATTTGAGTCGGAGGATATACTACAAGGGCTACAGGCGCGTTTTTTTATCAAAATACAGCTACATACATTTTGTAGGGTTTAATAAAGCCAGAAACCCATTGTTGATACAAGGTTTTAAACGCTATATAAAAAAACATTATACAGGTATAACCGCAATAAAGCTTAAGTTTGCACTAACCATAAACGCTTTGGTTAAACGCCTAAAAAGCACTTTTAAACTGGACTAAACTAATATTTTGATAAGTGGCACAAACACAAAATACACACATTAAAATAAAAGCCCAAACAATATACGCACCTCTTTTTGTGCTGCTGTTGCTATTACAGCTCTATCTGCCTTCTTTTAAAGCCAATATAGCCTTACAGCTTGCCGCATTGCTGTTTTTTGTGTTTATAGAAAGAAAAACAGTACTTTCAATAAAATTTTCAGCACAGGTAATAACATTAATTTTACTGTTGCTGTTAGGGTTTATAGGAACCATACTTCATGAATATGAACCTTTTAACATCATTAAAGACATTTTCCATTTCATAAAGCCTTTAGTAGGTATTCTTATAGGCTACCTCTTTTTTAGAAAAATAAATAATTTCAGGCTTTTTATACAAGTTGTAGTTGTTGCGGGGTTCATATCTGCCATTATACATTTTTACGTTTTGTTTTTTAAAGTAGATTTTGCAAGTGGCTCAATATCAAATATCCGGTACTATACAAAAGATAATTTTCTGGAACTATTCGCCATTTTCTTTTTGTGGTTTTACAAAAAGCTGGAAGGACGTTCGTTGATTAACAATTCAACATACTACAAAGTAGTGCTTATAACAATAGTATTATCAAGCATTTTGTATTTTTCCAGAGCTACGATGGTTATGACAGCCATAATGTTACTTACAATATATGGTTTTACAAAAATAACCAAGCAAACCATTTTAGTGGGAGGTGCATTTATAGTTGCCTTATTGCTGTTTTATGCCTATTTAAATAACACAACCATAAGACGCGGAAAACCCGGACTTGAGGGGTTTTTATACAAAATAAAAGTAGCCCCCGAAGAAATATTCACTACAAGAGTAAATCGTGAAAACCACAGAGATTTATGGGATCACTGGCGAGGCTATGAAGCCATGAGAGCCTATTCGCTTATGGAGAAAAACCCCTCCAGCTATATAGTAGGCACAGGTCATGGCTCCTTAGTAAACCTTAAATTTGAAGCCCCGCTTTTAAACGACCCCAATAAGGGAGTACGCTACATCTCGGAGTTGCACAACGGGTATATGTATGTTTTTTATAAAACAGGGGCAATAGGGCTCATAATATACCTGCTGCTGGTATTGAGGTGGTATGCTTATGTATATAAAAAACGTAGTATGAGCACCCTTATGGTATCGGGCATCGGGGCAATATACTTGTTTTCTACACTAACCATTACGGGGATTTATAATACCAGAGATGTAATTATTTTTATATTGGGTGCATTGCTGTATTATACATCCAAAACCTATATTCGCGAATCGGAAAAGAGCAATGCTTTGCCATAACCACAACAAAACCCTTACTCCAGATTAAGAGTATGCACGAAAATAAGAAAATAAAAATTTTTGTAGATTGTCATGTTTTTGACGATGGCTTTCAGGGAACAACAACTTATTTGAAAGGGCTTTATACTACGCTGATTAAAGACCAAACCAAAGAGTTCTTTTTTGGAGCATCTGATATTGATAAGCTGAAAACTGTTTTTGGCAATGCCGAGAATATACAATACATACGCTACACATCGTCAGGAAAGTTTTATCGCTTGCTTATTGATATTCCGCGTATTATTAAAAGAAATAATATTGATTATGCCCATTTTCAATATATAACCCCGCTATTTAAATATTGTAAGTATATTAACACCATACACGACCTGCTTTTTTTAGACTATCCGCAATATTTTCCACTATCATACAGGCTGGTAAAAGGCTTCTTTTTCAGGTATAGTGCAAAACTATCCGATTTGGTATTAACGGTTTCACCCTATTCAAAAACACAAATAGAGCACCATTATAACATTCAAAACATAATTATTACCCCCAATGCAGTAGATGCAGCCTTTTTTGAAAAATATGATAAAAAAACGGTTAAGGATGCCATTGCAAAAAAATATGCACTTAATAATTATTTACTCTTTGTAAGCCGCTGGGAACCGCGTAAAAACCACGATATGTTGCTAAAAGTTTTTGTAGAAAAACAATACTATAAAAATTATAGTTTGGTATTTGTGGGACAACCTGCTATTGCCAACCCAAAATTTGACGCATTCTATCAATCATTACCTGCCGAAGTTACCGCCAAAATACTGATACTTAACAAAGTCAGTTTTGACGATTTGTTGCTGTTAATAAGAGGAGCCGATGTATCTGTATATCCCTCCATAGCCGAAGGTTTCGGCATTCCGCCATTAGAGTCGGCAGCAGCACGAGTCCCTACAGCCTGTTCCTCTGCAACCGCTATGGGCGATTTCGATTTCTTTGGTAATACGCTTTTCAACCCAAACGATGAAGAGGCAATGCACAAAGCAATACAAAATGCTGTTTCAGATACAGATACTCAGGCAATAAGCAACAACATCAGGCAAAAATATGATTGGGAAATATCGGCAACTGCACTCAACACGCATTTAAAATAATACACTTTATTATATCCAAATACATTTTTTCATATACAAATTAAAGCCTATTTTTATGCCCTTGAAAAAGAACTTTGATGAAGATTGCGATATTAGGAACAAGAGGTGTGCCCAATTATTATGGAGGCTTTGAACAGTTTGCCGAATTTTTCTCGGTTTACCTTGTTAATAAAGGGCATGAAGTATATGTTTACAACTCGCACAACCACCCCTATCAGGAAAAAATATTTAACGGAGTAAACATCATCCATTGCTATGACCCGGAATATAAAATGGGTACGGCAGGGCAGTTTATTTACGATTATAATTGTATAAAAGACAGCCGCAAACGCAATTTTGATATTATACTGCAACTGGGCTATACCAGCAACTCTGTATGGTATTTTATGCTGCCTGAAGAGCCCATAATTATTACCAATATGGATGGCTTGGAATGGAAACGCTCTAAATACTCCAAACCGGTACAAAAGTTTTTAAAATTTGCCGAAAAGCTTGCAGCCGTAAAAAGCGACTATCTTGTTGCCGACTCTTTGGGCATACAGGAATCGTTGAAAAGATTATATAATAAAGAATCTGAATATATAGCCTATGGCGCAACGCCCTTTACTAATCCTGACGAAAATATCCTGAAGGAATATGATGTTGAAAAATATGGCTACAACATGATTATGGCACGCTTTGAGCCCGAAAATAATATTGATATGGTATTACAGGGCGTGGCAAACACAAAAAATGATACCCCCATACTGGTAGTAGGCAACTATAAAACCAAGCATGGAGATTACCTTACCGAAAAGTACAAATCCTATAAAAACATACGGTTTATAGGAGGGCTTTATAACTTAGAACATCTTAATAATTTACGATTGTTTTCTAAAATTTATTTTCATGGGCATTCAGTAGGGGGCACTAACCCTTCGTTGCTTGAGGCAATGGCATCGGGCGCACTTATAGCAGCCCACAATAATGCTTTTAACAGAGGCGTTCTACAAGACAATGCTTTTTATTTTTCCAATCCTGATGAGGTGGCACACCTGATAGCGAATTTGGATAAAGAAAAAAACAAGGCAATTATAGAAAATAACATACAAGCAATAGAAAACGACTTTAACTGGGAAAAAATAAATGGCAAATATTTACAATTTTTCGAGGCATGCTTTACTAAAAAGAATAGGACTCACGCCGGGTAAAAAAATGCTTATTTTTTTCATTTCGGCAGCGTTATTAACCATACCGCTCAGCTATGTATATAACAGTATTACCCTTATACTGTTTGTATTATATACATTTCTTTCCTACAACAAGCAAAATATAAAGCTGCGGTTACCCCTGCTGCCGCTAATGTTGCTTTTTATGCTCATGGCACTGTCACTACTGTGGTCGGTAGATTTTAAAAGTACCCTCAAAGCCCTTAGCCGCGAGGCACCGTTGCTGTTTATACCCGTTACTTTTTGTTTTAATCAGACACTTTCATACAAATCATTAAATAAGATACTCGAAAACTACAGTTTGGGTATTATCCTGTTCGGCATCATCCTTTTGGGCAGGGCAATTATGCGTTACGGAGAAGGCGCCGGTACAGATGTTTTCTTTTACCATGAGCTTGCCACTAACGATGTTAATGCCATATACCTTTCAGTACTGGTATCTATGGCGTTAATGTATTTTTTATGTAAAAAAAAGAAAACCTTTTGGGGGCATGTTATGATGCTGTTCCTGCTCGTTTTTCTTTTCCTGCTTTCCTCCAAAGTAATTATAATTACCAATGTACTGCTTATAGCCCTATATTACATTTTCTATTCGGGCATGACGGTAAGAGGACGCGTTGCTGCCGTAACACTGCTATGCATAATGGCAGGATTACTGGGCTATTACGGTAAAATAAATGAGCGCATAGCAGCCGAGTTTACCAATAACAAACAACAGAATGAGGCAGAAGGCGGAGTGCATTATGTTACCTTACAGGAGGCTTGGTCGAGAAACGACTTTAACGGTAATGATTTCCTTAACGGAACATCATTCAGGCTCTATCAAATAAGAATATTTACCGAAATGCTGGAAGAAGACCCTGTATTGTTTACCGGCTACGGTCTTAACGCCTCAGATGATAAAGTAGAAGAACAGGGCATAGAACATAACCTTGTTCATGGCGATAAAGATGGATTGTTTTATAATAAGCTCAATTTCCATAACCAGTATGTACAAGTGTTTGCCGATTTAGGAATTTTCGGCTTTTTGATAGTTATTGTTATGCTCATAATAAATCTTAAAAAGGGCATCCATAAAAAAGATTTTGTACATATTGCTTTCGCAATTGTTATGATAAGTTTATTTTTGACCGAATCATTTCTGTGGAGGCAAAGAGGAGTAGTTTTCTTTACTATGTTCTACTGCATTTTTAATACGGCTTTGCTGCCGGGAGCTACTGATAAACAAAAGATATGAAAAGAATACTTATAACCGGTGCGGCAGGTTTTTTAGGCTCACACCTTTGCGACAGGTTTATTAAAGAGGGCTATTATGTTATAGGCATGGATAACCTTATAACGGGCGACCTCAAGAATATACAACACCTTTTTAAGCTCGAAAATTTTGAGTTTTATCATCATGATGTAACCAAGTTTGTACACGTTCCGGGTAATTTAGATTATATACTGCACTTTGCATCGCCCGCAAGCCCTATAGATTATTTAAAAATACCCATTCAAACCCTAAAAGTAGGTTCGTTAGGAACACACAACCTGCTTGGACTGGCACGAGTAAAAGGCGCAAGAATATTGATAGCATCAACATCCGAAGTATATGGCGACCCTTTGGTACACCCCCAAACTGAGGATTACTATGGCAATGTAAACACCATAGGGCCAAGAGGGGTATATGATGAGGCAAAACGTTTTCAGGAGTCCATCACTATGGCATATCACACCTTTCATAAAGTAGATATAAGAATAGTAAGAATATTTAACACCTATGGTCCCCGTATGAGGCTGAACGACGGCAGGGTAATACCGGCATTTATAGGTCAGGCACTCAGAGGCGAAGATTTGACGGTATTTGGCGATGGTATGCAAACCCGTTCTTTTTGTTATGTAGATGATCAGGTAGAGGGGATATACAGGTTATTACAGTCTGATTATGTATATCCTGTAAATATTGGTAACCCTGACGAGATAACTATTAAAGATTTTGCCGAGGAGATTATCAAACTCACAGGAACAAACCAAAAGATAATATACAAACCACTTCCTGAAAATGATCCTTTACAGCGCCAGCCCAACATTGCAAAAGCAAAAGAATTATTAGGGTGGGAGCCAAAAGTAGGTCGTGCGGAAGGGATGAAAATAACATACGATTATTTTAAATCCCTCTCAAAAGAAGAGCTGCTAAAAGAAGAGCATAAAGATTTTTCAGGATTTATACATTAATATGAATTCATTCAGTAGGGGTAGGTACTCAAAATATTTAAGACCAATCAATATATCTTTCGATGTGCTTCTTATCAGTATAGCCTATCGATTCTTTTTTAGCGAACTCAATGTAAACGACCTGCACTTTACGGCCTATCAAATAGTTTGCTGGTCTATTATATCCTATTTTTCAGGATTTTATGAGGTGTACCGCTACACTACCGCAGTACAAATATTCTCTAAACTATTCCGTCAGGGCATACTTTTCCTACTGTCAATAATTGCCTTTTTTCCGTTTGCCAAGCAAACCATTTTTAGCGGTCAGGCTATGGCAGAATATATAGTGGTTACCTTTACCGCCATTACCTCCTTCAAGTTCCTACTGTTCTATTACCTAAAGCAATACAGGCTATCTACAGGCAGCAATAAAAGAAATGTAATAATAATAGGCTATACCCCTCAGGCAATAAACCTTAAAGAGTTATTTGACACCAGGGCTGACTACGGCTATAATTTTTACGGCTATTTTTCAGATAAAAAGAAAAACCCGCAGATAGTGGGAAAGATAGATGAAGTAAAAGATTTTGTGACAACCAAAAAAATTGACGACATATACTGCTCTATGAATGAGCTGGACAACCTGCAAATGAAAGACCTTGTAGAGTTTGCGGAGGCAAATAACAAAATCATTAAATTTATACCGGATACCAAACATATATTCTCTAAAAACCTGAGGATAGATTATTATGAGTTTTTCCCGGTACTGTCGTTGCGCAAAACACCGCTGCATGAGCCAATTGCCAAAATAGTTAAAAGAGGATTTGATATTGTTTTCTCGCTGTTTGTAATTATTTTTATACTATCGTGGTTTACGCCATTAATGGCTATATTGATAAAGCTGGAATCTAAAGGACCTGTTTTTTTTCTGCAAAGTCGCCCTGGCATTGGTGAGAAAGAATTTTTTTGTTATAAGTTCCGCTCTATGAAAATTAATAAAACTACAGAGCAGTCAGTAGTAAAAAACGACCCAAGGGTAACACGTGTAGGTAAAATTATCAGAAAAACGAGCCTTGACGAGATGCCTCAGTTTTTAAATGTACTTAAAGGCGAAATGTCGGTAGTAGGACCTCGACCCAACCTTTGGTCTCAAAACAGATTATACAGCTCACGAATAAAAAAATATGGCATACGCCACTATGTAAAACCCGGAATTACGGGGCTTGCCCAAGTGAAAGGCTACCGAGGTGAGATAAGTACCGATGAAGATATGATAAACCGTATAAAGTATGACGTGTTTTATATAGAAAACTGGTCGCTACTGCTGGATTTAAAAATTATATTGCAAACGGTAACCAATATAATAATGGGCGACGAAAAAGCATATTAACTACTAAGTAAGCACAACACACACATGAAAATTTTACTATTAGGATCAGGAGGGAGAGAACACGCACTGGCATGGAAAATAACACAAAGCCCAAAGTGCGACATGCTTTTTGTAGCGCCGGGCAATGCAGGCACAGCAATCATAGCTACTAATGTAGCAATAAACCCTAACGATTTTGATGCGGTAAAAAAGTGGGTACTTGCCGAGCAGATAACAATGGTTGTGGTAGGACCCGAAGACCCGCTGGTAAACGGGATATACGATTTTTTTAAAAATGACACCGAGCTTGCCGATATACCCGTAATAGGACCATCAAAACATGGGGCGGAGCTGGAAGGCAGTAAAGAGTTTGCCAAAAAATTCCTTGTAAAAAATAATATACCTACAGCAGCTTATGACAGCTTTACCAAAGATACGGTAGAGCAGGGCTGTAAGTTTCTGGAAACACTACAACCACCCTATGTACTAAAAGCTGACGGGCTTGCCGCAGGCAAGGGTGTATTGATATTGCAAGACCTGAAAGAAGCACAGCAGGAGTTAAGAAATATGCTTGTAGATGCTAAGTTTGGCAATGCCAGCAGTAAAGTAGTAATAGAAGAATTTTTGGATGGTATAGAGCTAAGCTGTTTTGTGCTTACCGATGGCAAGAGTTATAAATTATTGCCTATGGCAAAAGACTATAAGCGCATAGGCGAAGGCGACACAGGGCTTAATACCGGAGGTATGGGGGCAGTATCACCCGTTCCGTTTGCAGATGCGGAGTTTATGCAAAAAATAGAAGAACGCATTGTAAAACCTACCATAGCGGGTTTGCAAAATGATGCTATAGATTATAAAGGCTTTGTATTTATAGGGCTTATAAAAGTGGGTAACGACCCGTTTGTAATAGAATATAACGTAAGGATGGGCGACCCGGAAACAGAGGTTGTAATACCAAGGCTGAAAAGCGATATTGTAACCCTGTTTGAAGCCGTAGCAAACCAAAAGCTGGATGAAGCCGTATTGGAAATTGATGAAAGAAGCGCAGCTACTGTAATGCTGGTAGCCGGCGGGTATCCTGAAGGGTATGAAAAAGGAAAAGTAATTACCGGGCTTGATAAAGTTGAGGGTTCTATTGCCTTTCATGCAGGTACTAAGCAGGATAATGGTGCAATAGTAACCAATGGCGGTCGAGTAATAGCCGTAACGTCTTACGGGGACAGTTGGGATGAAGCCATAAAAAAATCTTACCAAAATATAGATAAGCTACATTTTGATAAGATGTATTTTAGAAAAGATATCGGCTTTGACTTATGATAAAAAGGAGTGAGCCGTAGTATCTTGCGTATCTTCGTTGTTTGCTTTAAACAATCTCAATTGCTTAATCCAGTACCATGTAGCTGCACAGCAAATAATGATGAAAATCCAAGTTATTATATTAGCCGTCCACCAGTTTTCCAACTCCAATGCGCGGAAGAAATTCATAGGTATAAACAGTATATCGGTAAAAAGGTAACCTATCGCTTCAAAAAATGCTTTCATTTTTAAACAAGTATTATATTTACATCCACAAAAGTATATAAATTTTCCAAATGTTAGCAAGTGTTTTTAATAAATCGCGGCCAATAAATTATGTAATGATAGCCGTTACACTTGTATCGTTCTATTTTCTGTATCTTTTTAAAGACGATTCGTGGACAGCCTATTTTTATTTAATACTCCAAAAAACAGGATTGCTTTTTCTTTTAGCGGGTTCACTGTTTCTTGTAAACTTTATTACGCACAAAAACAGGCTTACTAAGGATAACACCTATGCCATGTTTCTTTTCATGGTGTTTTTAATATTGTTCCCCACTATAATAGTAAACACCAATATTATTATATCCAACTTTTTCCTGCTTTTGGCACTAAGGAGGCTCATATCATTACAATCGTTAATTACCCCGAAAGAAAAAATATTCGATGCATCCTTTTGGATATTTGCTGCTGCCATTTTTCACTTTTGGAGCATTATATATATAGTCTTGGTATTTATCTCTATAATTTTTCATGTATCGCGCGATTACAGGAACTGGATTATACCCTTTATCGCCTTTTTTGCGGTAACGGTACTCTATTTTATGGCAGTGCTTGTTATAGACAAAAGTTTCTTTAACCATGTTATGGGCGAAATCCATGTTAGTTTTGACTTTACTTATTTCGAAAATATATACCAAAATATAGCTATAGCCTTTTTCGCATCGGTAACGGTGTTGTTTCTTTTCCCTTATATTTTTTCCATAAGCTCCAAACCGCTCAACTTACAGGTATCGCACAAAAAGATATTATTTTCGTTTTTAATAGGCGTAGGCATCTATGTACTTTCGGATGCAAAGAACAACAGTTTTCTTGCCTTTACCTTTGCACCGCTTGCCATAATGGGGGCTAATTATTTAGAGAGCCAAAAAAATTACTGGGTTAAAGAAACTGTTTTGGCAGCTATAGTAATTGTGTCTGTTATATTATTTGTAATGCAATTATAACTTACTGCCATAGGCAAGGTCGCCGGCATCGCCCAGTCCGGGCACAATATATTTCTTTTCGTTAAGTCCGTCGTCAAGCGTTGCTATCCATAGATGGCAATAATCAGGCAACTGCTCTTTAAGGTATGCCACACCTTCGGGCGCAGCTATTATTACGGCAATATGTATTTCTTTCGGTGTTTCTTTTTCCATAAGTTGCTTGAATACGGCTACTAACGATTGCCCTGTTGCCAGCATCGGGTCAACCAGTATAAGTGTTTTACCGTTAAAAGAGGGTGCTGCACGGTATTCTACCAGTATTTCAAAATCATCATCATTATTAGGATGATGCCTGTATGCCGAAACGAAACCATTTTCGGCATCATCAAAAAAATTCATAAACCCGGTATGCATTGCCAGTCCCGCCCTTAGTATAGAGCAGAGTACCACGCCGTCTTTAATAGCGGTTGTTTTTTTAATACCTAAAGGGGTAGTAACGTCAATTTCTTTATAATCTAATACTTTGCTAAGTTCATAAGCCATTATTTCCCCTATTCGTTCCACATTTTTCCGAAAACGCATACTGTCATTTTGTATCGATACATCGCGCAGTTGCGCAAGGAAGTGGTTGAGTATGCTGTTGTTATCGGAAATATAATGAATATGCATTCTAAAAAATATTTGTATTAGCAACGTAAAAGTATTAAAACTATATTTGTAAACTAAAAATTTGAATATGTTTTCCGAAATAGCTTTTCCCGTTTTTGAACAAAGCATTAACGACTACCATAAGTTTGATAATGTTGACCAACCTGTAAACAATCCTTTTGATAAAGGTAAAATAGAGCATTTGCTTTATGCCAAAAACTGGATAGATACCGTGCAATGGCACCTGGAAGACATCATTCGTAATCCTGAAATAGACCCTGTAGCAGCATTGGCTTTGAAAAGACGTATAGATGCCTCTAACCAGGAGCGTACGGATATGGTGGAGTATATAGACAGCTATTTTTTACAAAAATATGCCGGTGTACAGGTTAAGGATAACGCCAAAATAAACTCCGAAAGCCCTGCATGGGCACTGGACAGGCTATCCATACTTGCCCTGAAAATATACCATATGCACGAAGAGGCTACTCGTGAAAATGCATCTGAAGAACACCGCCAAAAATGTACAGAGAAGCTTAATGTACTGCTGGAGCAGAAAAAAGACTTATCTACGGCTATAGACGATTTACTTATTGATATTGAGAACGGTGATAAATATATGAAAGTCTATAAGCAGATGAAAATGTATAATGACGAAGAATTGAATCCTGTTTTATACCAAAATAAAAAATAGGACCCTAATGGGGAGAAGAAAACATATTTTGGTAATAAGGCTATCCGCCATGGGCGATGTAGCCATGATGGTACCGGTATTAAGGGCACTTACAGAACAACATAAGAAAGTAAAGGTTACGGTAGTCTCAAAAGCTTTTTTTAAGCCTTTTTTTAACGGGATACCTAATATAGATTTTTTTGCAGCCGACCCTAACAATAGGCACAAAGGCTTTTTAGGGTTATTGAAACTATATACCGAGCTTAAAAAGATTCATGTATATGGTGTTGCCGATTTGCACAATGTATTGCGAAGTAAGGTAATAACGACACTATTTAGGCTGAAAAGTAAAAAAACGGCAACCCTTAATAAAGCCCGAAGCCAACGAACGGCTCTTATAAGACCAGAAAACAAGGTGTTTGAACCGTTAATACCCGTAGTTGAAAGGTATGCCGATGTATTTGAAAAACTCGGATTTCCTATAAATCTCAGCAAAGTTAAATTTCCGGAAAAACAGAGCCTTACTGCTGATGTGGTGGCATTTACCGGAAATCGTATAAGAAACTGGATAGGCATAGCTCCCTTTGCCAAACACAAATCAAAAATATATCCTAAAGATTTAATGCAGGAAGTTATTAACCAACTTGCGGCAAAACCCGATACTAAAATATTTCTTTTTGGCGCAGGACGAAGCGAGGTGAAGAAGCTCGAAGATTTTGCCGCCGGGCATGATAACATAATTATTACGGCAGGCAAAATGAGCTTTAAGCAGGAGCTGCAACTCATAAGCAATCTTGATGTAATGCTTAGTATGGATAGTGGTAACGCCCACATTGCCGCTATGTATGGCGTAAATGTAGTAACGCTTTGGGGAGCAACGCACCCCTATGCGGGCTTTGCGCCCTTTAACCAACCTGAGAAAAATCAATTGGTTTCTGACAGGGAAAAATATCCAAAGCTGCCTACCTCTATATACGGTAATAAAAAAGTAGAGGGTTATGAAGATGCCATGCGCACCATAAACCCAAAAGATGTGGTAAATGCGGTAGATGGCTATTTAAACTACAACAGGCTGTAACAGTAAATAAAACAGGACTATCTCAAAAGCACTTACTAAGTAAGTATTTTGTCATTCTGACGAAGGAAGAATCTTTAATTGAGATTCTTCACTCCATTACATTTCGTTCAGAATGACACCGCTGAGACAGCCCCGTTTTTACATTCAATTACTTTATTTCAGATTTATACATCATCATAATCTATATAAATTTCTGACGATGTGGGGTGTGCCTGGCACGTAAGTATAAGCCCTTCGGCAATTTCGCCATCGGTAAGTATAGCATTCTTTTTCATCTCTGCACTACCTTTGGTTATGCGTGCCATGCAACTGCTGCATATACCCCCCTGGCAGGAGTAAGGCGCATCAATACCTTGTTTTAGTGCAGCATCCAGAATGGTCATTTTTTGCGACATATCAAAAGTCATTTCTTCATCATCTACCAGTACTGTAATTTTGGTATGACCATCTAAGTTTTCCTCAATTTTCTTTTCGGCAATAGGTGTAGAGAACAATTCGAACTTAATATCTTTTTCGGGTATGTTGCTTTCTTTCAGTACTTCGCTTACCGTTTTTATCATTTCTTCAGGACCGCACAGGTAAAATTTGGCAAACTCTTTTTCTTTATGTTTGTTTTTTATCACAAAGTTTACGGTAGAGCGTTCTATCCTTCCAAACAGCGCATCCTCGGCTCTGGCTTTACTATATACAAAATGTACAAAAAACCGACCTACATATTCCAGTTGCATGTCGTGCAATAGCTGATGGAAAATGGTGTCTTCGGGTGTCTTGTTACCATACACCAGTACAAAAGTACTTTTTGGTTCGCCTTGCAGTACCGAGTGTATAATAGCGAGTATAGGCGTTATACCACTACCGGCAGCAAAAGCAGCATAGTTGCTTTGCCTTTCGGGCTTAGGTTCAAAGGTAAATTTACCTTCGGGTGTACCTACTTCCATCATATCTCCTACTGCAAGATTTTCATTGGCAAAGGACGAAAATCCTCCGCTTGTTGTCGCTTTTATAGCCACACGAAGTTCACCTCCGTTTGGCGATGAGCAAATAGAGTAGGCTTTGCGCACCTCTTGCCCTTCATATTGGGTTTTTAGGTTTATATATTGCCCTGCTGTAAATTTATATGCATCTTTAAGATGATCGGGTATTGCAAAAGCTACTGATATAGCTCCGGGGGTTTCCCTTGTAACATCTTGTATGGTTAATGGGTGAAATGTTGACATGTTTTTTTATGATTTAACTGCAAAATTAAGCATTACTTACAGGTAAATAAAATTTGAGAGAAACATTTATACGTTGTTTAAATATTGAAAAGTTTGCATTTGTATATAAAAACTGTAACTTTCTTGGGCTATTATATACTAACTATATAAACAAAACCACCAATTATATGTTCAGGAAATTTATCGCCCTCGAATGGAAAGCCTTTTTCAGGTCATCTGCTTTTGCGAGCAATATGGTTCTTAAAGTTTTTATGATAATCGGAGCTATATACTTTACAGGCATGTTTCTGCTGTTAGGTTTCGGGAGTTACCATATTATAAAAGACGCTACAGATGAAGACCCATTGTTACTGGTAAACAGGTATATGATATATTACTTGGTTTCCGATTTACTGGTGCGCCTTTTCCTGCAAAAAATTCCCATTATCAATATAAGACCGTTACTCACGTTGCCCATAAAGCGCGGTACTATTGTAAACTTCGCATTGGCTAAAACAGCAATATCATTCTTCAATGTAATACATTCATTCTTCTTTATTCCTTTCTCTATAATATTATTGGTTGAAGGATATGATCCGTTGCATGTGGTGTTTTGGCATTTGGGTATTTTGTCGCTCATCTATGTCAACAATTTCCTAAACATACTGCTTAATAATAAAGACGGGCTTTTTGTAGGTTTCATCGTATTTCTCAGTATAGCGGCAGGATTGCAATACTATGAGGTTTTTGATATTACCGAATATACAGGAATATTTTTCCAAGGGATGTACACTACGGCATATACGTTTATACTCCCTTTGGCAGCACTTGTTGCTGTATGGATTTCCTGTTTCAGGTACTTCCGTTCACATTTGTATCTGGATACAGGGCTTTCGCGCAAGCAAAAAGACGTTTCTACCGAAGATTATACATGGCTTAACCGCTATGGCATACTGGGTACTTTCCTCAAAAATGATATTAAACTGATACGGAGAAACAAACGCTCTAAAACCACTGTAATTATGAGTGTGGTGTTTCTGTTCTACGGATTATTCTTCTTTACGGGAATGTTGGAAATGTATGATAACAGCTTTATGCACATGTTTGCAGCTATATTTATTACGGGAGGCTTCCTGTTTACCTTCGGGCAGTTTGTACCCAGTTGGGACAGTGCCTACTACCCGCTTATGATGAGCCAAAACATACAGTATCGCGAGTACATCTCGTCAAAATGGTGGCTCATAGTTATCGGTACGGTTGCCAGTACCCTGCTTGCTTCATTTTATCTGTATTTTGGCGTCAATATATATTTGATGATACTTGCGGCAGGAATATACAACATAGGTGTAAACTCACATTTAGTACTACTGGGCGGAGCTTATATAAAAACCCCGATAGACCTTGCTTCGAGCAAGCAGGCCTTTGGCGATAAAAAGGCATTTAATGTAAAAACCATGCTGTTGTCACTACCCAAAATGCTTATTCCTATGGCACTCTACTCCATTGGTCAGCTTATAGGTAACAACTGGGGTGTTATACTTGTTATAATTGCAGGTGTAGCAGGTTTTGCTTTCCGCAACAGCGTGTTCTCGATGATAGAGAAGATATATAAAACCGAAAAGTATAAAACATTAGCATCTTACAAACAAAAAAACTAAAATATACGGCACATGATACAAGTACAGAATTTAAAAAAAGCATACAACGGAGTAACCGTTTTAAATATAGAAAATCTTGAAATACCCAAAGGCGAAAGCTTTGGGCTGGTAGGGAATAACGGTGCGGGCAAAACCACATTTTTCAGCCTCCTGCTCGACCTTATAGAACCATCAAACGGGTATATAACCAGTAACAATATTAAGGTAAACGAAAGCGAAGCATGGAAACCCTTTACATCGGCATTTATAGATGAGAGTTTCCTGATAGGCTACCTCACACCCGAAGAGTATTTTTATTTTATAGGTGAACTTCGCGGTTTGAATAAAGCAGATGTTGATGTACTGCTGGCTAAACATGAAGATTTTTTTAATGGCGAGATATTGCAACGAAAAAAATACCTGCGCGACCTCTCTAAAGGAAACCAGAAAAAAGTAGGCATTATTGCAGCCCTTATAGGCAACCCCGAAGTTATTATACTCGACGAGCCGTTTGCCAACTTAGACCCTACCACACAGTTCAGGCTCAAAAAAATAATTAAAGAACTTGCCGAAGACCCGCAGGTAACCATACTGGTATCCAGTCACGACCTTGCCCATACTATAGAGGTGAGCAACCGCATAGTAGCATTACAGCATGGCGAAGTGGTAAAAGACATAAAAACATCCGAAGAAACACTCAAGGAACTCGAAGCGTTTTTTGCAGTATAATGTACTATCCCCTTACTTTAACGAGGGGATTTTTTTTGTATTCAATTTTTTGACCTAAAAGTATTCTCTCTTAACGAAAAGAAGTGTATTTTTACCCCTCTTTTATACTAAAAAGCAATTTTGACAGTTAAAGGAATAAAAATCTATACATTTGAAAACCAGTACGTATAAATATTTTCTTCTTTTTGGTTTGGTTGGTTTTTTAATAGCCTGCTCTACCAAAAAAAACAAATTTATTAACCGCAACTACCATGCGGTTACTACCGAATATAATGTTTTGTATAACGGTAACCTGGCGCTTGATGCCGGAGTTAACGAACTGAAAACTACCTACAACGATAACTTTTGGGAACTGCTCCCTGTAGAAAGGATGCAGCTTACCGAAGAGGAGATGACTCCCAACGATAAGCGAAACCCTAACTTTGAGCGCGCGGAGGAAAAGGCTACCAAAGCCATACAAAAACACTCTATGTACATGGGCGGAAGCGAAAAGAATCCGCAAATAGATGAAGCCCACTTACTGCTGGGACAATCACGCTATTATGATAACAGATACATACCTGCCCTGGAGGCGTTTAATTACATATTATACAAATACCCTAACAGCGATAAAATTGGCGAAGCCAAAGTATGGCGCGCAAAAACCAATATAAGGCTGGAAAGTGAAGGTACTGCCATAAAAAACCTTAAACTTTTGCTGGAAGGTAAAACTAAATTAAGTGACCAAGTATATGCTGATGCCAATGCAATACTTGCCGAGGCTTATATAAAAACAGAATACCTGGACAGTGCCTTGGTAGTGCTTAAAAAAGCAGCCGAATATACAACGCAGAAAGAAGAAAGAGCAAGATACTATTTTATAACAGGTCAGCTTTACCAGAGGCTTAATTATCCTGACAGCGCATTTGCTGCCTTTCAGCAGGTAATAGATATGAAGCGAAAGTCGCCAAGACGTTATGTAATACAGGCACATGCCCAGCAGGCAGCCCAGTTTGACTATAAAAACGGCGACACGCTGGTATTTATGGAAAAATATAACGACTTGCTTAAAGACAGAGAGAACCGTCCTTACCTTGATGTTATAAACCATCAGGTAGGATTATTTTATGATAAGCAAAACCTCGATGAAAACGCGGTGAAGTACTACAACAAATCGCTTCGTGCCAAAACAGACTCGAAAGACCCCTACCTGAAAGCATCCAACTACCGCAACATTGCCGAAATAAATTTTGAAAAGGCAAAATATCCTGTTGCAGGGCTGTATTATGACAGTACAATGGTGTATTTAGACAAGCGGTCGCGCGAGTTTAAAAACATTAAAAAGAAAAGAGATAATCTTGAAGACGTTATAAAATATGAAGCCATAGCCAGAGTTAATGACAGCATATTGCACGTTGTTTCATTATCAGATGAAGCTAAAAAGGAATACTATCAGGATTATATAGAAATACTGAAAGAAAAAGAAGCTGCAGAGCGTGAAAGACTTGAAAAAGAAGCAAGGAGACAGGAAAACATGGCAGCATCAGGAGCTATACAGCCAATGCAACCTGCGCTTGGCTCAGATAGCCCAATGAAATTTGACCCTTCAATTTCTAAAGAAAAAGTAAAAAACCCACTCAATCAGAGTGGCTCAATAAACGCCCCCGGTCAGCTCGGCAGTGGTGCTACACCCGGTAAATTTTACTTTTACACCCCTTCCACCGTATCTTATGGTAAATTGGAATTTGCCAGAAGATGGGGCAAACGCCCGCTTGCGGATAACTGGCGCTGGGCATCGGATTTGAGAAACGTTGCTGCGGAACAAGGGGCAGATGCGGACAGCCTGAGTGTAGAAAGCAAAAATGAAGATGAGCTTGACCCTCGCTTTACACCGGAGTTTTACATTACTCAATTGCCCACCTCGCAAAAAGTATTAGACAGCCTTGCCAAAGAGCGCAATTTTGCCTACTACCAGCTTGGTACTATATATAAGGAGAAGTTTAAAGAATATCAGCGTGCTGCCGACAAGTTGGAAAAATTATTACAAAATAACCCTGAAGAGCGTTTGGTACTGCCGTCAAAATATAATTTATACAAAATATACCAAATTATAAATCCTGAAAGGGCAGAGCTGTACAAACAGCAAATACTTGCGGAGTATCCGGACAGCCGATATGCAGAGATTATAAGAAATCCTACGCTTGACGCTGAGGACAACCAAAGCCCCGAAGCAGTATATGCAACCTTATTTAAAAAATATGAAAATGGTGAAATAAGGGAATCAGACGCATTGGTCAGGGAGTATATAGATCGCTATACTGGAGAGCCTATTGTTTCTAAATTCGAATTATTGAAAGCCGGTATTGACGGAAGGCTGGAAGGAGTAGAGGAGTATAAAAAGACATTAAACTTTGTTGCCCTTAACTACCCCAACAGCGAAGAGGGTAAAAAAGCGGAGGTTATATTGAAAACGGATATACCCGCATTGGAAAAACTCGCTTTTGGCGAACCCGCTATGTCATGGAAGATAGTATTTAAATTTGACAATCCTAACGATCCGAAAATAAAACCGCTTACAGAGAAAATACAGAAGTATATGAAAGAGGGGCTTAATAACAATATCACACTGTCTCAGGATATATATACAACAGGGTCTGACTTTTTAGTAATACACGGTTTCAGCAGTAAACTGGCGGCAGAGGATGCGGTGTCGGTACTAAAAGACTATAAGAAGTATAAAATAGCCGAGACACCGATTATTATATCAAGCGAAGATTACAAAGTGGTTCAGATTAAAAAGAATTTTACTGAATATTCAGCCGTAAAATAAAAGCACAATTCATAATCACATACACATACTTAAAAAATGTTTGACAAAAAATCACCCAAAGCAGGAAGTCCCGATTTAGGGAAAACCAACCGGATAGTAGAAGGAACTATAATAAAAGGCGACATTACATCACAAGCCGATTTCAGGCTTGACGGTGAGCTTGAAGGAAACTTTATTTCAAGCGGAAAAATAGTAATAGGACCAAGCGGTAAAGTAATAGGTGACATTAAGTGTAAAAATGCTGATATAGAAGGTAAGTTTAAAGGAAAGATGGAGGTAGAGGAGTTGCTTAGCCTTAAATCGAGTGCCAGCATTGTAGGCGAAGTTATAACAGGCAAACTTTCTGTAGAGCCGGGAGCTTCCTTTACAGCAACGTGTTCTATGAAAAACGGAGTAAAACAAATAACTAAAGTAAGTGAGCAGCAAGCGGGATAATAACAACCGCAATAAGTGGATTGCGCTCATCAATATACCACTGCAAATGGGGATAATAATTTTTTTATTTTCCTGGTTTGGCGGTTGGCTCGATGAGAGGTATCTTAATACAAAAAACACAAATCTTATAATTTTTACACTTTTGGGTGTTTTTATCGCTTTATACAATGTGATAAGGCAGGTAAACGACCTGAATAAATAGTTATGAAAAAGCATATAGGTATTTTTATTGTTACCGCTATTATAGCAGTTGTTTTGCTGGTTGCCAACTTGTTTATTTATAGGTTACCCGGACTTGAGGGTGCCGCGAAAAATTTTATCTACACACTGCCCGTAGTATATCTCTTTTTCTTTGTTTTTACCATTATAATTTTAGGAGTTCTTGTTATAATAGGAAAAAAAAGAAACGAACAGTTGGGGTATATCTTCCTTTTTTTAACATCAGCCAAGATGGGGCTTAGTTATCTTTTTGCAAGACCAATACTGGCGAAAACGATTGATGACCCAACAGAGAAAATAAACTTTTTTATAGTGTTTATTTTGTTTTTGGCAATAGAGGCCTATTATACAGCACGTTTATTAAACAATAAGTAACAAACATTTAATACGGCTGAAATTATCTTAAAAATTTTTATCCAATCATCTTGGAATATTAATTAAAAATGTACCTTTGCACAAAATTTTAGGACTGTAAAATTAAGATATTTAATAAGATGGTGTTTTCCACAAAATTAATTAAGAATACAATAACAGCCCTCTTTGCTGTATTTCCTTTGCTTTGCACCGCCAACGTCTCTGATGAGACCCAGTCGGGACATCCCGAAACTGAAGCTCATGCTGCAGAAAACGCTCATTCAGAAACGCATGAGCCGGCGGATAAAAAATCACAAATCAAAGCATTTATAAACCATCACCTTCAGGACTCTCATGATTTCATTTTTTTCTCTGATGAAGAGACGGGTAAACATTATGGTTTTTCACTTCCTGTAATCTTAATAGATAACGGTGTTAAATTTTTCTCTGCATCGGAATTTGAACATGGGGAAAAAATTGTTGAAGCCGGAGGAGAACACTATGCGCTTTACCACGATAAAATATATAAAACAGATGCCCAAGGTACTTTAACCTTTGACGAGCATCATCACCCAACAAACGCAATGCCTTTAGATATGTCTATCACTAAAAATGTGATGGCTATGCTTATAACAGCATTAATAATGTTCCTGTTGTTTACGGGTCTTGCAAAATCATACAAAAAAGGACCAATACCAACAGGTATGGGCAGAATATTAGAGCCTCTTGTACTATTCATTCGCGATGAGGTGGCAATACCTAACATTGGAAAAGACAAATACAGAAAGTTTATGGGTTACCTGCTTACAGTATTTTTCTTTATCCTTATCCTTAACCTTTTTGGGCTTACACCGCTGGGTATAAATGTAACAGGTAATATTGCTATTACGGCTTGTCTTGCACTTATAACCTACTTTATCACACAATTTAGTGCTAATAAAGATTACTGGAAACACATCTTTTGGATGCCCGATGTACCTGTATTAATGAAAATAGCATTAATACCAATCGAAATACTGGGTACACTTACAAAGCCATTTGCATTGATGATACGTCTTTATGCCAATATTTCGGCAGGACACATTGTGGTAATGAGCCTTATAGGTTTAATATTTGTGTTTAAAAACTGGATCGCCGGTCCATCATTCTTTGGGTTAACATTGTTCATCTCTATTATAGAAATCCTGGTTGCCTTTCTTCAGGCGTTTGTATTCACCATGCTGTCTTCACTGTTCATCGGTATGGCAGTACAGGAACATCATCATGAAGAAGACCATGACGCCCATACAGAGGAAGAACCGATAATAATATAAAACGTAATACTTTTAATTAATTTAAATCAAATTAGACATGGAAATTCCAGGAATTATTGGAGCAGGTTTAGTAGTAATCGGTGCAGGTCTTGGACTTGGTAAAATCGGTGGTTCTGCAATGGATGCTATTGCCCGTCAGCCGGAGGCTGCAGGTAAAATCCAAACTGCAATGATTATTATTGCTGCACTTCTTGAGGGTGTTGCTTTCGCGGCGCTTTTCGCAGCTTAATAAAAAGAATAAGACACTGCCTGCAGCGGTTGGCTGCAGGTGTTGTTTTTGACAAATTGATTTAATTAAAGAACTATTTATACTTAAGATATAATGGAAAAGTTAGTAAATGATTTTTCATTCGGATTATTTTTCTGGCAGGCAATAATTTTTGTAGTGCTGGTATTACTTCTTGTAAAATTTGCATGGAAACCTATAATGACAGCAATTACCGAAAGAGAAGCCGGTATTGCCGGTGCACTTGCTGCTGCTGAGGCTGCACGCAAAGAAATGCAAAACCTACAGGCAGATAACCAAAGGATACTGCAAGAGGCAAGAGCCGAAAGAGATGCCATGATAAAAGAGGCAAGAGAGATAAAAGAGAAAATGATAGTTGATGCTAAGACCGAAGCGCAGCTACAAGGCGAAAAAATGATTGAGCAGGCAAAAGCTTCTATAGAGAGCGAGAAAAATGCTGCTATGGCTGAGCTTAAAAATCAAGTATCTACACTATCAGTAGAGATTGCCGAAAAAATCCTTAAAACCCAACTATCTGACTCAGCAGCTCAAACCAACCTGGTAGAGAAAATGCTTGATGATGTAAAATTAAACTAATACGGTTATGACAGGTTCAAGAGCCGCAATACGTTATGCAAAGGCAATACTCGAAATGGCACATGCAGCAGGCAATGCAGAGCAGGTGAACGGCGATATGAGCCAAATTGCAAATACGCTAAAAGAAAACCAAGAGCTATGCGATTTTATAGCCAGCCCTACTATAAAAGCAGAGGTTAAAGAATCAACCCTTAAAGAAGTATTTGCGGGTTCGCAAAACATTACTCAAGGATTATTCAGACTACTGCATGAAAACAAAAGGTTCGGTATACTGGAGCAGGTTGCAATACAATACGGCATTCAGTTTGACGAGCTAAACGGCAGAGAAGTTGCTGTAGTAACAACAGCTTTCCCTATAACACCGGAGCTTGAGGCAAAAGTGCTGGAAAAAGCAAAAATACTTTCAGATAAAAAATTGATGCTTCAAAACATAGTAGATCCGGCAATAATAGGCGGATTTATATTAAGAGTGGGCGACAAGCAGTTTAATGCCTCTGTAGCCAACAGCCTTACAACATTAAAAAGAGAACTTAGTAACTAGTATATACCACACGTAAGTGTTTAAATTATAAACAATTATTATGGCAGAAATTAAACCTGCTGAAATTTCAGCAATATTAAAGAAACAATTGTCCGGTTTTGAATCGGGTGCTACCCTTGAAGAAGTAGGAACAGTACTTCAGGTAGGTGACGGTATTGCCCGTGTTTACGGATTATCTAACGCACAATATGGTGAGTTAGTAGCATTCGACAGCGGGTTAGAAGGTATTGTATTGAACCTTGAAGAAGACAATGTGGGCGTAGTATTGTTAGGGCCTTCTGTTGGCGTTAGCGAAGGTTCTACCGTAAAAAGAACACAGCGTATTGCTTCCCTAAAAACAGGCGAGCAAATAGTAGGACGTGTGGTAGATACACTGGGTAACCCTATAGATGGTAAAGGTCCTATTGGTGGCGACCTGTATGAGATGCCTTTGGAGCGTAAAGCACCGGGTGTTATCTTCCGTCAGCCGGTAACCGAGCCGTTACAAACAGGTATTAAAGCTATCGATGCCATGATTCCTGTAGGACGCGGTCAGCGTGAACTTGTAATTGGTGACCGTCAAACCGGTAAAACAACCGTTTGTATCGACACCATCCTGAACCAAAAAGAATTTTATGACGCAGGCAAGCCTGTATTCTGTATATATGTTGCTGTTGGGCAAAAAGCTTCTACAGTAGCAGGTATTGCAAAAACATTAGAAGAAAAAGGCGCAATGGCTTATACCGTTATTGTTGCTGCAAATGCTTCTGACCCTGCCCCGATGCAGGTTTACGCTCCCTTTGCAGGTGCTGCAATTGGTGAGTATTTCCGTGACACAGGTCGTCCGGCACTTATCATCTATGATGATTTGTCTAAACAGGCGGTTGCATACCGTGAGGTGTCGCTTTTGCTTAGAAGACCACCGGGACGTGAGGCTTACCCAGGGGACGTTTTCTACCTTCACTCAAGATTGTTAGAGCGTGCGGCTAAAGTTATTGCCGATGATGATATTGCGAAGAACATGAACGACCTTCCGGATTCGTTAAAACCAATTGTAAAAGGTGGCGGATCGCTTACGGCGCTTCCTATCATCGAAACACAGGCGGGTGACGTTTCGGCATATATCCCAACCAACGTAATTTCGATTACAGACGGTCAGATATTCCTGGAGTCCGATTTATTCAACTCAGGTGTACGTCCTGCAATTAACGTGGGTATCTCGGTATCGCGTGTGGGTGGTAACGCTCAGATTAAATCAATGAAAAAAGTAGCGGGTACACTTAAGCTTGACCAGGCACAGTTCCGTGAGCTTGAAGCTTTCGCTAAGTTTGGCTCTGACCTTGATGCTGCAACATTAAATGTAATTGAAAAAGGAAGAAGAAACGTTGAGATATTAAAGCAGGCAGTTAACGACCCGTTTACAGTAGAAAATCAGGTAGCTATTATTTATGCAGGTTCAAAAAACTTGCTTAAAAAAGTACCTGTAAGCAAAGTAAAAGAGTTTGAAAGAGATTACCTGGAGTACCTTAACGCAAAACACAGAGACACTCTGGATGCGCTTAAAGCAGGTAAATTTACAGACGAACTTACAGACGTGCTTGAAAAAGCAGCAGCAGAAATATCGGCAAAATATTAATTATTTAATATAACAATTAGTCAATGTAGCAATTGTTATATTATTGACTAATTGATACATTTTTAAATTAGAAATGGCAAACTTAAAGGAAATACGTAACAGGATTGCTTCCGTTTCATCGACAATGCAAATTACGAGTGCGATGAAAATGGTATCGGCAGCCAAGCTTAAAAAAGCGCAAGATGCTATAACGGCAATGCGCCCCTATAGCCAAAAGCTTACTGAGCTATTGCAAAACTTGAGTGCCACTATGGAGGGCGACAACGGAGGTGCATTTGCCGAGCAACGCCCGATAAACAAAGTTTTGGTTGTAGCCATTACTTCCAACAGAGGGTTGTGCGGAGCCTTTAACACCAATGTTATCAAACAGGTAAAAGTATTGCAGGCAACCTATGCCGGCAAGCAAGTAGATGTTTTAACCATTGGTAAAAAAGGTAACGATGTGCTGAGGAAAACCTGTACGATTACAGCAAACCAAAGTGATATTTTTGACAACCTTACATTCGAAAATGTTGCCGATATAGCCCAAAGCATTATGGATAAGTTTGTTGCGGGTGAGTATGACAGGATAGAGCTGGTGTACAATCATTTTAAAAATGCTGCAACACAGTTGGTACTTACCGAGCAGTTTTTACCATTAGCGCCTTTAGACAGTGCTGATGTAAACACTAACGTTGATTACATTTTTGAGCCTTCTAAAGAAGAAATTGTAGCACAGCTTATACCGCTATCGTTAAAAACACAGTTGTATAAAGCCATACGCGACTCTTTTGCTTCAGAGCATGGGGCACGTATGACGGCAATGCACAAAGCTACCGATAATGCTACCGACCTGAGAAACCAGTTAAAACTTACCTACAACAAAGCCCGCCAGGCTGCAATTACCAACGAAATCCTTGAGATTGTTGGTGGTGCCGAGGCTTTGAACAGCTAAGAACAGACAAACAAACATAAATAGAGAAGCTACCTGAAAGGGTAGCTTTTTTTATGCTTTTTATTTGAGTTATTGTTGAAATGCTGCTCTAGATTTTTTTATGGCAACTTCATTTTTAACAGCCCATTGCGACAGTCCTGAAATATGTGGAAGCAGTGATTTTCCCAGTACTGTAACTTCATACTCAACCCTTGGCGGTACTTCGGGGTATATAGTACGTTTTACAAGTCCGTCAGCTTCGAGCGTGCGCAGGGTAACGGTCAGCATTTTTTGAGAGATGTCGCTTATTTCCTTATTCAGTTCGCTAAAGCGCATCTTTTCATTCTCACCGAGTATCAGTATTATCAGTATCGACCATTTATCTCCAAACCGGTCTAATATACCTCTTATGGGGCAGTCCTCAGGACTCCATTTACTTTTATTTGAATTATTTTTATTCATAATGTTCTGATTTACAGTAATAATTACTTTCCGGTAAGTATCAAACAAAAAAGTGCCTTCTTGTTTGGTTTACTAAACTTTAATACTTTTACTCTACAAAAGTAACTAAGTATTTATTAGAGAGTAAATATAATTCATTAATTTAAAACAATATAATTATGAGTACTATTTTAGTAACAGGAGCAACAGGAAGTTTAGGCGGAACAACAGTAGATTTTTTATTGAAGCGAACAGATGCGCCTAATATTTTGGTTTTAGTAAGGGATGCAGCAAAAGCAGCCGATTTAAAATCGAAAGGCGTTACACTATTGGAAGGCGATTATAATGATTATGCATCATTAGTAAAGGCTTTTAAAGGAATTGATAAATTGTATTTCGTATCGAGCAGTGACATTGAAAACAGAAATAGCCAGCACAAAAATGTTGTTGATGCGGCTAAAGAAGCGGGTGTAAAACACGTTTTATACACCAGTTTTGTAAGGAAAAATGAAACCGAAACTTCGCCTATTGCCTCAATAGCTGAATCTCACCTTAAAACAGAGCAGTGGCTGGAAGCATCAGGGGTAAATTATACCATATTAAAACATACTATTTATACTGATATGATTCCGGTTTTCTTAGGCGATAAACTGCTTGAAACAGGTATAGCCTATTTACCTGCTGGAAATGGAAAAGTTGCATTTGCTTCGCGTAACGATATGGCAGAAGTTGCATCGGTACTGCTTACTACAGGGGGGCATGAAAATAAGGTATATGACATAACGAATGAAACAGCAGTAACGTTTCAGGACATTACGAATGTTATTACCAAAATTACAAGTAAGGAAATTACTTATGTTTCGCCAAGCAGTGAGGAATATATCGATACACTTACCAAAGCAGGTGTTCCTGCCGGATATATACATATGTTTGCCGGTTTTGCCGAAGCATTTAAGCAGAATGAATTTGATGCTGTTAATAACAAAATAGAAACAATACTAGGCAGAAAGCCGGAAACAGTAGCCGAATATTTAAAAGGAGTTTACGGTAATTAATAGTATTATTGAATGATTGACATAAAGCTGCCCGAAGGGTGGCTTTTTTTGTTTATCTTAGTTAGTATAGAATATTCTTATGGAAGTAAATGCGAGAAATTTTTTTACTGCATGGAAAGAAGTAGTTAATGATCAAAGGAAATATTTGAAAAAAATTTGGGAAGAGAATATTAATTTTACTCATCAAATTATAGGTAACGAAAACTCGGTATTAAATAACGTAGCTCAAAAGTTGAATTTAATATGTTATGAAAAAGATTATTATTGTTTAGATGCTATATTTTATACAAAAGAAAATTTAGTTCCAAATTTAAGAGATGATTGGTTTTGGTTCAGGGATATTAGGGTAGCATTTGAGCATGAAAATAACTTTAATAGTGGATTATTTAAAGAGGTATCACATCTTCTTATTACTAGTTGCCATCTAAGGGTTTTAGTAACGTATCCAAATGGAGCTTCAATAGAAGCTAAGGAACTGGAGTATTTACATTTAATAATTAAAGGGTCTAACAAGTCGATGGAGATTTCACAAAATGAGAGTTTCCTTTTAATTTTCGGTTATAAAAACGGATTTGAATGGATAGGATATATCTTTAAAGAAGAGGGTTGGATCAAAATTGAATAGCTTCTTTTTAATATGCGACCCAAAATATTCTCTACTTTTGTACTAAATAAAAAGTAACCCATAACCCTTTGAGCCTGTATAAAAATCTTTTTAAACAAACTGCCATTTATGGTATTGCTACGGTAGTACCGCGCATGTTCAGTTTTTTGCTCACACCGCTTTATACCGAGCTTTTGCCTGAGGACGAGTATGGCGAGGTTTCGGTTATTTTTGCGTGGATGGTACTTTTTAATGTAGTGCTTGCCTATGGTATGGAAACCGCTTTTTTTAGGTTTTATACCAACGAAGATTCCAAAAAAGTACAGTCAACATCTACCGTATCTATATTCTGGACCTCTGTAGTTTTTCTGGGTGCGGCACTGGTAAGCCGTAATTACCTTGCCAAAGCTGCCGAGATAGACGTTGAGTATATTACCTATACCATTTGGATATTGGTACTCGATGCACTGGTTATCATACCATTTTCCAAACTGCGCGCCGAAGGCAGACCCATGTTTTACGCCATAGTAAAAATCGGTAATGTAGCGGTCAACTTGGGGCTTAACGTGTTTTTCCTGCTCTATTTACCAAAACTGGCTGATGCATACCCCAACGGTTTAGTAGGCACAATGTATATTGAAAATTTCCAGATTGGTTACATTTTTATATCCAATGTTATAGCGAGTTTGCTTACGTTTTTGGTACTCCTACCGCATTACTTCCGTATCTCATGGCAAATGGACAAAGCGCTATGGCGCCGAATGATGCGTTACAGCCTGCCCGTACTGGTAGCCGGTATTGCCTTTGCTATCAATGAAACGTTTGACAGGATATTACTCCAAAAAATACTTCCCGAAAATATAGCCGAAACAGAGGTAGGTATTTATTCTGCCTGTTATAAGCTCGCCATATTCATGACGCTTTTTGCTACCGCATTCCGTTTGGGTATCGAGCCGTTCTTTTTCAGTCATGCTAAAAACGAAAATGCACCGCAAACCTATGCCATGATTACTAAATATTTTGTAATCTTCGGGTCGGTTATCCTGTTGGTAGTAATCGTGTTTGCCGATTTACTCAAAGTACTCATCATCCGAAAAGAAGGCTACTGGGAAGGCATGAAAGTGGTACCGCTTATTATTATGGCAAACTTCTTTTTGGGTATCTACCATAACCTTTCCGTTTGGTATAAACTTTCTGACAGGACTAAAATGGGAGCCTATATCTCGATAGTAGGCGCAGCCGTTACACTGGGGCTAAACTTTGCCCTCATACCACAGTATAGCTATATGGGTTCGGCTATTGCCACTATAGCTGCCTACAGCACTATGATGGTTATATCATACGTTTTAGGCAACAAGCATTACCCTATTCCGTATGATATGAAAAAAATAGGTGGTTACTTAGGGCTTTCCATTGCATTATCATTGGTATGTTTTTATTATTTCAGAGAAAACTACTTTGTAGGGATAAGTGCTATTGCCCTGTATGCCGGGTTTATTTACAGTAATGAAAAGGCGACATTGCTGCGTATTATAAAGCAACGGTAACAAATTAATCAAACTAAAGGTTTGGTTATTAGTAATACTATTTTGATATTTGATTTATAAATACACACCCATGACAGTTAAAATTATAAATCGTTCGCAACACGCGTTGCCCAACTACGAAACGATTGCTTCGGCAGGTATGGACTTAAGAGCAAACCTTGACGAACCGGTAGTATTAAACCCTTTAGAGAGAGCCATTGTAAAAACAGGACTGTTTATAGAACTCCCCATAGGGCATGAAGCCCAGGTGCGCCCTCGTAGCGGACTTGCTGCCAAAAAGGGTATTACGGTACTAAACAGTCCCGGTACAATAGATGCCGATTATAGAGGTGAAATAGGCGTAATTTTAGTAAATTTATCCAATGAGGCTTTTACAATAGAAAATGGCGAAAGGATAGCCCAGCTTGTTATAGCCAAACACGAACGTGCCGAGTGGCAGGAAGTACAAGAACTTACCGAAACTTCGCGTGGCGAAGGCGGTTTTGGCAGTACCGGAGTAAAGTAAAAAACAACAACACCAATACAACACTATTCTAATCATGAAAATTATTGTCCCCATGGCAGGTCGCGGTTCGCGCCTTCGCCCGCATACGCTAACAGTACCAAAACCATTAATCCCTATTGCCGGCAAACCCATAGTGCATCGACTTGTGGAAGACATTGCCGCCGTAATCAACCAAAAAATAGACGAAATAGCCTTTGTTATCCATATTGATTTTGGAATACAGGTAGAAAAAGACCTTGTTGCCATAGCCGAAAAACTGGGTGCAAAAGGTACTATATACTACCAGGAGCAACCACTGGGCACAGCCCATGCCATTATGAGCGCTAAAGAATCGATGAGCGGGCCGATAGTAGTTGCGTATGCCGACACACTATTCCGTGCCGATTTTACGTTAGATACTACAGCCGACAGCGTAATATGGGTAAAACAAGTAGAAGACCCAAGCGCATTTGGTGTAGTGCAGCTTAATGATAAAAATGAAATTGTTGACTTTGTAGAAAAACCAAAAGAGTTTGTGTCCGATCTCGCCATTATAGGCATATACTACTTTAAAAGCGGAGAAACATTGCGCAGCGAACTGCAATACCTGTTAGATAACAATATTGTAAAAGGTGGCGAGTACCAACTTACCGATGGTTTGGAGAACATGAAGCAAAAGGGCATGAAATTTGTTCCAGGTAAAGTAGATGAATGGATGGACTGCGGTAACAAAGATGTAACCGTTGATACTAATAACAGAATGCTTGGCTTTTTGCATGCCGACGGAGAAAATCTGGTATCAGCATCGGCAGTGCTGGAAAACAGCGAAATAATACCGCCGTGTTATATAGGCGAAAATGTAGTGCTTAAAAATGCCAAAGTAGGACCAAATGTATCGTTGGGGAACAACACTAAAGTAGAAAACAGCACCATTAAAAACAGTTTGGTGCAAACCAATACAACAATAAAAAATGCCAACCTTGATAATGCCATGATAGGCAATAATGCCCGTTTTGATGGTAAGTTTACCAGCGTCAGTATTGGCGACTATTCGGTTTTAGAGTAAAAAATATGAATATAAAGATTCTTTTTAGCACATTAACGCTTTCCGGCTTGTTGCTGTACCCTGTAGTTATACAGGCACAGCAGCAGGAACCGGACGAAATTGCATTGGCAAATAACGAATTTGAAAACAATTTTTATGAAGCCTTAAAGCAAAAAGGAATCGAAAATTATGATAAGGCAATACAATCATTACAACGATGTGTAGCCTTACAGCCCGATAATGCTGCGGTATATAACGAAATAGGTAAAAACCAGCTTGCCCTGAAAAGTTTTGGCGATGCCGAAAGGGCTTATCTGAAAGCAACACAGATTGACCCCGAAAACCGCTGGTATTGGCAAGGTTTGTATGATGTATATTATGCCGTACAAGATTGGAATAAGGCAATACCCATAGTACAAAAACTTACCGAGTGGCGTAAAGAGTTTTATGAAGAAGACTTAGTGTCACTATATATGTACACCATGCAGTATGACAAAGCCCTCGTGCTTATCGATTCGCTTGATGATAAGGTAGGGCACTCAGAAAAAAGAGAGATGTACAGGATGCAAATTATGAAGGAAGACCGTTTCAGGAAACCTAAAAAAGAAGCACTGGAAGAAGCCATAAAGAAAAACCCGAAAGAAGAGTCGAATTATCTGGAACTGATTTATTTGTATTCCGAAAGTAACCAGGAAGGTAAGGCTGAAGAAATAGCCAAAAAACTCGAAAAAGAAATACCAAATTCTGACTGGGCACAGGTAAGCCTTTTCAAATTCCACCTGAATAATAAAGAAGGTAATGAGGCGGCACAATCACTTTTCAGAGTACTGGACAGCAAAAAAATAGACCTTAAGATAAAGCACCGCGCCTTTAATGAGTTTCTTATTTTTGTAAACAACAATCCCCAGTTTAATAATGATCTTGCCAAAGCGGCCAATTATTTTGAAGATGATAAAGAAGTAAATGTACCTAAAGAGGTAGGTAAATTCTTTTTCAGCAAAAAAGATTATACCCGTGCAGGAGAATATTTTGAAAAAAGTTTAGCAGCCAATAGTGATGATATAGAAACCATAGAGCTTTTGCTATATGCTTATGAGGGTAATAAACAAAACGATATATTGCTTAAAAAAGCATCGGGTTATATAGATTTGTATCCTACCCATGCTCGATTGTATTATTTTGCAGGGCTGGCAGCTAATAATTTAGGACAGTTTAAAAAGGCGAAGGACTGGCTGGAAACAGGCATTGATTTTGTCGTTGAAGATACGGAACTGGAAGCAGGGTTCAGCACACAACTTGCCAAAGCATATGAAGGTTTAGGAGATACCAAGAAAAGAGATGTGTATAAACAAAGGACGGAGGGATTGCTTAAATCGAAAAAAACAAAATGAAAAAAATAACAGCATTGATGCTCACGATAATACTTTTGGCATCGTGTAAACCCAAACAGGCGGTACTAAACGAGCAAAGCGCGGATGAGGCGAAAACAACAGCCCAAATTGTAAACGGGCATTATGCCAACGAGAAAAGCTTTAAAACCCTCTTTATAAAAGCCGATGCTCGTTACACTGACAGTAACACGTCTCAAAAACTATCGGCAGACATAAGAATAAAAAAAGATGAGAAGATATTAGTGAGCCTCAAGTTTTTAGGCATTACTATGGCAAAGGCATTAATAACCCCCGATAATGTGAGCTATTATGAAAAGCTCAACAATACCTATTTTGACGGGAACTATGCTATGCTGAGCAAATGGCTGGGGGCAGATTTAGATTACAATAAAGTGCAAAACCTTATTTTGGGCAAAGCAATATACAACCTTAAAGACGATGCCTATACTGCCAAAATAGAAAATGGGTTATACAGGTTAAGCTCAAATTCGGGAGGTATAATGAAATCATTTTTATTTGAAGGCTCAAACTATTTGTTGAAAAAAGAACTGATATCACAAGGCGGTCTTGATGCGCGTAGCCTTGATATACAATATCCTGCCCACAGGGAGTACCCCAAAGCAGTATTGCCGGCAGAAATGAAGATTGATGCTGAGCAAAAAGACAGGGTTACGATACATATTGAATATAATACTGTTACCTTTGACGAAGATTTTTCGTTCCCTTATGATGTACCATCGGGGTTCGATCAGGTATTTCTTGATTAACTGAATATTTAGAACATGATAAGAGCAGTCCTTACCATTCTTTTTTTAAGCTTCACTACGTTTGTCGCAGCGCAACCAGACAAAAAGCAACTGGAGCAAAAAAAAGCCGAAATACTTAAAGAAATTAAGGAATTTCAAAGCCTGCTTAGCCAAGAGAAAAGCAAGGAAAAATCGGTAATGACTAAAATTGCCGATAATGATACTAAGATAAAGCTTAGCGAAAAACTTATTAGCAATACCCAAAAACAAACCAAAATACTTACCGACGAAATTTACCTCAATCAGCTTAAGCTAAATAAGCTGAATCGCGAACTCAAGGTGTTAAAAGAAGATTATGCCGCCATGATTCTCAAGGCATACAAAAGCCGTTCGCAACAAAGCCGTATTATGTTTATACTATCTTCCCAAAACTTTTTACAGGCATACAAGCGTATGCAGTATATGAAACAGTATGCAAGTTTCAGAAAAATACAAGGCGAGGCAATAAAAACAAAAATGACCGAGCTGGAAGAGCTCGCCGTAAAACTGAATAACCAGAAGAAAGAAAAAGAACAACTGCTTGCCGAAAACCTTAAAGTAAAAGCAGAACTGGTAGAGGAGAAAAAAGAGCAGGAAAAACTGGTAAAACTCATACAAAAAGACAAGAAAAAATATACTGCCGATATAAAGAAAAAGCAAAATGAGGCAAAAGAAATAGAACGTAAAATAGACAAGATAGTAAGAGATGCTATTGCGGCTGCCAACAAGAAAGCGGCTGCCGCATCCGGAGCAACCTCTGCAAGTAAAGGCTCAGCATCTGCAGCAGCAGCACCCAATAAAATAGTGCTTACTAAAGAAGCCAAAATAGTTGCCGATAACTTTAAGGCAAATAAAGGCAAGTTACCCTGGCCGGTAGCAAAGGGGTATATGTCTATGCGCTATGGCACACAACCCCACCCGGTGCTTAAAACTATCGAGATACACCATAGCTGGATAGAAATTACGACAGAGGAGAATGCCGATGCCCGTGCTGTTTTTGGCGGTGAAGTATTGGACGTACAAATTGTATCAGGAACAAAATCAGTATTTATAGTTCACGGAGATTATATAACAGTATATAGTAACCTTAGCTCGGTAAACGTGAGAGTAGGCGAAAAAGTGAATATAAAACAGAGTTTAGGAAAAGTATATACCAATCCTGTTACCGGCAAAACGGTAGTAAAACTCATGATACTGCAAAACACTACCCACCTTAACCCGGAGAGTTGGATAACACCACTATAAAACCGATAAAAAAAGGGAAGCCATTAGCTTCCCTTTTTTATTATTGCTCTATATTTATCTTACTATCTTACATAAATAATGCTTTCAACTCGGTAGCATCGGCAGGACTCATTTTACCAGCCAGCACTAAGCTCAGTTGTTTTCGGCGCAGGGCAGCCTCATACCGCTGTTTTTCAAGCTCGGTTTGTGGCTCTATGGTAGGTATTTCTACAGGGCGTCCTGTTTCATCTACCGCCACAAAGGTATAAATAGCCTCATTAGCTTTCGATTTTGTACCCGATTCTCTATCCTCTATCCATACATCTATAAAAATTTCCATAGAGGTACGAAAAGTGCGCGATACTTTAGCCTCTACCGTTACCACACTGCCCAGTGGTACAGCCCTGTTAAAAGCCACATGGTTTACAGATGCGGTAACCACAATGCGACGCGAGTGCCTGCGTGCAGCAATACTGGCTGCACGATCCATACGTGCCAGTAGTTCGCCGCCAAAAAGATTATTAAGAGGGTTGGTTTCTCCGGGTAGCACAAGGTCGGTCATTATACACACCGAATCTGAAGGATATTTTGACTGCATACTATTATTTTTCGGCAAAGATACTACAGAAATAAAAAATCCTCCGTAGCGGAGGATGGTTTTATAATTCTTTTATGAGAAGCCAGGCTTCGTCATTTTCCTGTTGTCGTATCTTGTTGAGTGCCTCTTGTGCCTCGTCGTGTGTGGCATAGCTGCCGTATATAACAGGATATAACCCAAACTTATTTTTCTCTATACTTTTAGCTTTATACCCTTTGCCGATAAGTTGTGTTACTGCCGCAGCAGCATTTTCTTCACTGCGGAAAGCGCCTGCCACCACATGATAGGGCAAGTTGGTAACTTCTTCTTTTACGGGTAGTGTTACCGCAAAAGGATTATCTATAAAAAAGGTAGCTTCCTGTATTTTTTGTTGCACCTCTTCCTGCGCCTGTTGTTGTACTAACAGCGTTTCGGTTGCCACTTCGTTCTCTCTGTAAAATTTAAAACCAACACTGCCCGCACCAAGAGCCACAACAAATATAGCGGCATATTTAAGGTAGCTGTAATTCTTTTTCCTTTCGGGAGTAAATACAATAGGTGCTTTTTCTTCTGCCGCTTCGGCAACAGCTTTATATTCTTCCCGCCTGATGGCAGGTGACACAAAAGAGCTTAATCCGAAAGAGTCGGTAAGATAATTTACAGGAGTATCAGGAGTAAAAACAAGGCTGCCTTCGGCATTGTTTGTAATGCTTCCTAAGTTTTTAAGCACAAGGGTTTGGTTGTTCTCCAACTCAGTAAGCCAATGGTTTACTGCTCTGCCCATTTCAGCAATTGCTTCTTCGTAAGAAATTTTTTCCTGTAAAGCAATATGGTTGCCCAAAAGCCCGTCATTATTCTTTAAATTCGCGTTGAACGAAATAAGCTTTTTAGGAGGATAGAAAGTATGCGTATTATTATCCAGTTGTGCCGAAGTAGTTTCGGCAAGGAATGCACCAAAGCCGGGAACAGTAACGCACTGGTAACGGTATAATAGCACCGATATGTATTTCTCTATCATCATAGACACAAAATTAACTATTCGGGAGCGAAAGCAAAATTTTATTCACAAATTTTATTAACAACTCACACACAACAGTATATTTTATTTTTTAATGACTGATTTTGAATTACTTAACACACTTGCCTTGCTTCGCATAGAGGGTGTAGGCGATATTGTGGCGAAAAAGCTGATACACCACTGCGGTAGTGCCAAAGCTGTATTTTCGGCAACCCGAAAAGCATTGCTTGCCATAGAAGGCGTAGGTGAAATATTATACAAAAACCTTCAGGATAAGGCTGTTTTTCATTTGGCGGAAGCCGAAATGAAGTTTATAAAAAACAGCGGAATCAATGTTAGTTTTTACTTAGACAGCAACTACCCCGAAAGGCTGAAACATTGTATAGACGGTCCTGTTTTATTGTTCAGTTCAGGAAATATAAACCTGCACGACAGAAAAATGATCAGTATAGTGGGCACACGCCAAATGACATCATACGGTGCGGACTTTACCCGAAAACTTATTGAAGACCTTGTGCCGTTAAACCCTGTTATTGTGAGTGGTTTTGCCTATGGTGTAGATATTCATGCCCATAGTGTGGCTATGCAGCACAACCTGCAAACTATAGGTGTAGTAGCACACGGGCTGAACCAGATATACCCCAAAACACATAAAAAGTATGTAGCTAAGATGGAGGAGAACGGCGGTTTTATGACCGAGTTTTGGAGTACATCCAACCCCGATAAGGAAAACTTTGTGCGCCGTAACCGCATTGTGGCGGGGCTTACTGAAGCTACTGTAATTATAGAAAGCGCCGATAAGGGAGGCTCTTTAATTACAGCCAATATTGCTAACGATTATAACAGAGATGTGTTCGCCGTGCCCGGGCGCATTACCGATAAATACAGCCAGGGGTGCAACAACCTGATAAAAACCCAAAAAGCAAACCTGCTTACCGGTGCTGCCGACCTGATTTATATGCTGAACTGGGAACTGGAGGAGAAGAAACAAAAACCTGTGCAAAAGCAATTGTTTATAACCCTTGAAGCAGAGGAACAAAAAGTATATGACTACTTACAGAAGAATGGTAAGGAACTCATGGATATTATAGCCCTGCAATGCGGTATGCCTGTGTTTAAGCTATCGTCACTATTGCTTACTATGGAACTCAAAGGCGTGATCCGACCGTTACCCGGTAAAATGTTTGAAGCAATTTAGTCCTCCGTTATAAGACTTGTCGATTTTGTGCAGGGGTTCTTTTTCGCTTCTTCGGGCGAAACGCATACCGGTTTATCTGAACAGGACCACATTAATTGAGAGTCTGTATAAAACATTTGCGGTGTGCAGCCATCAACACCTTCGCAGCTTACAAAATAGCTGTAAGTATAATATTCTTTCTCAAAATCATCCTGATCCATAACCAACTTGCCGTTACGATTGTATAGTACGCGCACAAGGTTAAAGTTTTTTTCTTTAGAGGATAACAGGATATAGTAAAACTCTTTTTCGGCTTCTCCCTGAGATATACCCTTCAATACACTAAAGGTATGCACACGGTTTTCTTTAGTAACCAATGAAGAATTGTTTACCGCCTCAATAAAGGCTTTTTCGTCAATAAGAACTTTTATATTGCCTTTTTCTATTATGGCAATGTCTATTTTTTTAGCAATGTCATAATCAACAGCAGCAGGAACATTGTTGCCTCCGGTAATAAACGATACAGCAAATAGTAAGAATAAGCCAATAGTTTTCATATGCTAATTATTAGTTAGTAATGCTAAAGTAGTAAAAATTAGAATATAAAGCATCAATTTAGTCACGCTGTCATTCTGACTAAGGAAGAATTTTTTTAGAGATGCTCCAATCCGACTTCGCTACTTTCAGAATGACAGTAATTTTTGTGATAAAGCAAATAGAAGGGGTGTATTGTCATGCTGAGGCACGAAGCATCTTTAAAACTATTTGTTTAGATCCTTCTTTTGTCACGCTGACGTAGCATGTTAAAACAAATTGTGACTGTTAACTGAAAATTATAAATATCCCAGTTTCTCTCTCACTCTTGCCAGTACACTATTGGCTATTGTTGTCGCTTTTTCGGCGCCTACTTTCAGGGCAGCATCTACTTCGTTCAGGTTAGCCATATAGTAGCTGTATTTCTCCCTTTCAGTTTTAAAGGTTTCAACTATCAGTTCAAACAATGCTTGCTTGGCATGACCGTAACCATAGTTACCGCCCACATAGTTAGCGCGCATTTGCTCTGTTTGCTCATCACTTGCCAGTAGTTTGTATATGGCAAATACATTACACGTATCGGGGTTTTTAGGATCTTCCAGCGGGGTGCTGTCGGTTTCTATACTCATTACCTGTTTGCGTAATGGTTTATCTTCCAGAAATATGTTTATAAAGTTGTTACGCGATTTACTCATCTTCTCCCCGTCAGTTCCGGGAATAATTTTGGTAACATCGCTGGTAATGGCTTCGGGCAGTACAAAAGTATCGCCCATTTGGTGGTTAAAGCGCGAAGCTACATCGCGGGTAATTTCTATATGCTGTAACTGGTCTTTACCTACGGGTACAAACTCCGCGTCATACAGCAGTATATCGGCAGCCATTAGCATGGGGTAGGTAAACAGTCCTGCGTTTACATCGTCCAGCCTGTCGGCTTTATCCTTAAATGAGTGTGCCAGCGTTAACCGCTGGTATGGAAAAAAACAGCTCAAATACCAAGATAATTCGGTTACTTGGGGTATATCGCTCTGGCGGTAAAATACTACCCTGTTAATATCCAAACCACATGCCAGCCAGGTAGCAGCAACGCTGTAGGTATTTTCGCGAAGCTCGTTGCCATCTTTTATTTGTGTGGCAGAATGCAGGTCGGCTATAAAAAGGAATGATTCATTTTCAGGTTGGTTCGCCATTGCTATGGCGGGTAATATAGCACCTAATAGGTTGCCTAAATGGGGGGTGCCTGTACTTTGTATGCCTGTAAGTATTTTTGCCATTATTCCGTATAAATTTTTTGCAAAGGTAACGGTTTTGGCAAAAAGATAATTAGCTAATCCTTACATTTGGCATAATGAAAATAATCAAGTACTTTTTATGGATACTGTGGCGCATATGGTTTTACATCCTGATGGGTGTACCCATTATTGTGTTTTCGCCGGTACTGATACTGTCAATACTTTCTTCCAAAACCTATCCGCAATTTTTTTTCCTGGCACGCCTTTGGGCAAAGTTTATAGTGCTGGGCATGGGTTTTTATTATAAAATAGAGCGCGAGCAGCAAATGGAAAAGGGCGAGAGCTATATGCTGGTGGCAAATCATACCTCGATGGCAGATATTATGCTGATGCTCATTGTATCTAAAAATCCGTTTGTTTTTGTAGGGAAAAAAGAACTTGCCAACATACCCATCTTCGGGTTCTTTTACAAACGTACCAGTATATTGGTAGACAGAAACAGTCCCAAAAGCAGGCATGAAGTATTTGTGCGTGCGCAGAAAAGACTCAGCGAAGGGCTTAGTATTTGTATTTTTCCCGAAGGCGGTGTCCCGGACGATGAAACTGTGGTGCTTGATGAATTTAAAGACGGTGCATTCCGGCTGGCAATAGAGCACCAAATACCGATAGTACCTATGGTGTTTCCTGACAATAAAAAACGATTTTCATATACTTTTTTTAGCGGAAGTCCGGGTTTAATGCGTGCCAAAGTATTGCCCTTTATAACTACAGAAGGGTTAACACTTAATGATAAAAAAGTGCTGAAAGATGAAACAAGGCAGGTTATTTATCATAGTTTGTTACGCTATATAAAAAAATAAAGCGCCCTAATATGTGCACGGGCGCCTTATTCATCCCACTACGGGACTACCTAGTATAAAGAAGAATTAGCTAACCAACCAAAACTCTCTTCTAAAAATTGAAACTTATACCGGAATATAAGCCTATAAAATAGGGTTTGAAATTACCCGAACTATTACTGAATGTATTAACCTGATATTTAAACGTAGGCTCGAAACTGGCTTGGAACGATTTGAAGAACCTGTATTTAAACCCGATACCTACATTGGTACTAAAATGGATATTATTAAGGTTTTCTGCCTCGCCAAGCGATGAGCTTAACCCTTGTGTAGTAACTACACTTACATTATTATTATTTAAAAACAGGGTGCTGAAACCGCCTATAACATCGATGCCGAACTTTTTGTTTATCAATGCATACGACATTTCTACGGGTACTTCTATATAGCCCATTTCCTGTAGCATAGAGCCATTGAATGTTTGTTCGGGAGCAGCCTGGCTAAAGTTGCCATCAGAGACAGCCTGACTTTGCACAACTAAATTTGCAGCGCGGGCAGCATTGTTACCGCTTATATTACTGGTTTGCTCGGACATGGAAGCATAAAACTCGATACCTCGTGTGGCGTAACTAAGATTAACCGTATTGATACCCGAGCGTATGGAAACCCTGTCGCTCACGGCATAGTTAACCCCTACGCCATAGCTCAGGTTATTGTTATAATCTTTACTGTTACCGGCAAACTGGGCATCTATGGGTGAGCCTTCTGATAGGGAATTGTAGAACACAGGAGCTATTTGCGGTTTAATATTCCATTTTTTGTCATTACCGTTTTCTGCCAGCATTTTGTCTTTGTCTTCTTTCTCCCCGTTTAGTTTTTCCTGTAGTAACTTTTCCAGTTCATTTTCAGGCACCTCTGTAGCGGCAGTATCAACAACGGTTTCAGCAACGGCTTCGTCTATTATAACCTCTTTATCTGAGATAATATAATCACTGTTTTGCGCTGTGCCTTCTTTTATGGCATTTGTATTTTCGTTATAATCTTCGTTTTGTGCAACCGCTGATTTTTCATTCGGAATAATCTCAGCATCAGTGTTTACGGCATTGTTATTCCCGTTCTCAATACTATTACTATTCTGCTCGTTACCAATATTATTGTGGTTATCGCTGTTTTCTGCTTTAGGGCTGTAAACAACAGCATCTTTATTATAAAAAGATTCATCACTGTTGTTTTTCTGCTTACCGCCATTTAGGGGGCTAATATTTTTCGCTTTCCCTTTATTGTTGGTGTCATTGTTGTTTACTACGGCATCGTTAGTATTACCAAAACCGTTTTTCGGGTTAGTAATAACATTATTTCCGTTTTTGCCGGAATGTGAAGTTTTTTCTCCGTTGGCATCAGCCGGATTATCCTCATTACCCGATGCCACAGCGTCATTAGCATTAAAACCTTGATTGTTTTGTATGGGGGGAGTAACCCTGTTGTTACCATTACCTTTATTATTCAGGTCAGTAGCATCATCATGTACCGTACCGTTACCCTTGTTGCTGTTTACAACCGGATTATCTTTCACTTCAAATTCATTACCAAAAGGATTGATTAACCACATCCCGATAAGCAATACAGCCGCAGCCCCACTTAGTTTAAACCACAGTGGTACAACCCTCCTTTTTTTCTTCTTTTTCAGTTCCGCCTCAATGTTTTCCCATACATGTTCGGGCGGAGCGGCTTCAAAGTCCTTAAACTTTTCCTGAAACAGCCTGTCTATGTTTTTTTTCTCACTCATCTGCTGTAGGTATTTTTAGAATTACCTTCCTGCGCTTCAATTTTTTCCTTTAATATTAATCGTGCCCTCGATAGGTTCGATTTAGACGTTCCTATCGTTATCCCAAGCATTTCGGCTATCTCTTTGTGCGAGTAACCATCGGTTACATACAGGTTAAACACCATCCGGTACCTGTCCGGCAACTCCTGTATTATCGACAGCAAAAAATCCATACTCACGCTGTCACTTTCAATTTCTACCTCTGCCCCTTCGGGCATATTTTCGCTAACCAGTTCAAAAACACCTTCCGAGCGGTATTTTTGCAGTACGTTGTTTACCATCAACCGCCTTGCCCAGCCCTCAAAAGAGCCTTTAAACTGAAACTGCTCTATTTTTCGGAACAATAATAAAAAACCATCTTGCATGTTATCCTGGGCATCCTCATAATTGCGTGAGTACTTTAGGCATACAGCAAACAGTTTCGGGGCAAAAAGCCTGTACAACTGTTCCTGTGCCTTTATGTTGTTCTTCTGGCAATCTTTTATGAGCTGTTCTATACCCAATGACTTTCATTATTTAATTATTATTGCCCAATGGGTACCTGTACCGTTTCAAATATCATATTACCCTCGCCGTCAACTCCTTTATAAATTTCAAACGAATAACTATTGCCGGCAGTATTTATTTCATATACCGGGCAGGTAAATTCATAAAGCCCTATTTCAGGCTCTCCATATTCCAACGATTCGCATCTGGCATCCTGTATTACCAGTGTTTGCACCGCCAATACTTCAGACGTCTGCCCTTTTTCCGTATAAAATCCGTCAAAATAATAGCAATCGCTCGGTCTTCTGTAATACACTTTTATCTGATAGGTTTGCCCGCTCTCCAAATGTTCAGGAAAATCAATACGCTCTATAGGTATAAATTCTACCTGAAAATCAAGATTATCCTCATCAAACGAGCAGGAACTTATACCCGTCAATACAATTAATAACAATAACAGCTTTTTCATAAAATGTCCTCAGTCAATACATAACATACTTTACAGATACAAAATTCGGCAAAAGGTTGCGTATTTCGGATATAAAAAAACCCGATTCATTTCGGGTTTTTTATAGTGTTACGCCATGCCTTGTTTTATAGCTTCTTTTATTTTGATTTCGAGTTCATCGGCAAGTTCCGGATTATCTTTTATCAATGCCTTTACCGCATCGCGCCCTTGCCCCAGCTTGGTATCGCCGTAGCTAAACCATGAGCCCGATTTTTTTACAATTTCAAACTCTACGGCAAGGTCTAAAATTTCGCCTGTTTTGCTTATGCCCTCGCCATACATAATATCGAACTCTGCCGTTTTAAACGGGGGTGCGACTTTATTCTTAACCACCTTTACTTTCGTGCGGTTACCAATTACATTTTCACCATCTTTTATCTGTGATGAACGGCGGATGTCGAGCCTAACCGAAGCATAGAATTTCAGGGCATTACCACCCGTAGTCGTTTCGGGGTTACCAAACATAACACCTATTTTTTCACGAAGCTGGTTGATAAAGAATACCGTACAGTTGGTTTTGCTGATAGTAGCCGTTAATTTTCTTAGTGCCTGACTCATAAGGCGGGCATGAAGCCCCATTTTGCTGTCGCCCATTTCGCCTTCAATCTCGCTTTTTGGGGTAAGTGCCGCAACCGAGTCGATAACCACAATATCTATAGCCCCGCTACGGATAAGGTTTTCGGCAATTTCCAAAGCCTGCTCCCCGTTATCGGGTTGCGATATAATAAGATTTTCTACATCTACACCCAGTTTTTCGGCATAATTACGGTCAAAAGCATGCTCGGCATCAATAAAAGCGGCAATACCGCCCGCTTTTTGTGCTTCGGCTATGGCGTGCAGCGTAAGCGTGGTTTTACCTGACGATTCCGGGCCGTATATTTCTATAATCCTGCCACGTGGGTAACCGTTTACACCCAGTGCAAGGTCAACGCCAAGCGAACCCGAAGGGATGCTTTCCACCTCTTCTACCGCTTTGTCGCCCAGGCGCATAACGGCACCTTTACCGTATGATTTATCCAGTTTATCTAATGTAAGTTGTAATGCTTTTAGCTTTGCTTCTTTATCTGCACTCATTATTATCGTCTTATTTTTTAGTAAAAATACTGCTTTTATTTGATAGTGCAATGTAAGAAAATAATCTTATAAATTATTATTTCTTAACTAAATTTAATTAATAAAATAAAATTCCTTTAATTTATATCCAATAAATTATATAAATGAATGATTTTTTAAATTTTGAAGTAGCTAAACCATACTTAAATAAAATTTGGTTATTTATAACTAGAATCCCAAGTATTATAAAGGAAACATTTGTATGGCTATTTTTTTCTTATCTTATTCCTCTAATAAATATTGGAATAATTTGGGGAATTAAAGAAAAAGAAAGCGAGTTTGCTTTTACACTAAGCATTATAAGCATAATAATTGTTACTAATGCCTGTCTTTATACATCGCTATATTTTATGACATTCAGTCAATCTAAGAAGAGAAAACTACTCACTATGGTTAATATATGTGCTTTTGTTATAAGTATAGTAACATTTTCATTAGTTATTGTTGAAATTGAGAAGGAGATGCAAATATTCTCGTTGGCATTATATAGAAAAATTGCATTAATTACTTTAATAATTGCTGTTTTACTTGGGTTAATAAGCAAGTATGATGAGGAAGAAGCTATAAGTCAACAAAGTGCGGAAAAAGCCAGCAAAATAAATAAAGCTACTATCGGCGATAAAGATTTAAAAGTATGAATACTATAGATATAAAAGTTATAAAAGTCCACCAATCGATAGGTACAATATATGTTGGAAAGATTTCGCCTGATTTACTTTTGCAAATGTCCAGAGTAGATAGAAGAAAAATTCAGGATGATGAACAGGTGCTGGGAATACAAAGAGAATTAAAAGCTGAAAAAGTTAACCAAATCAAAGCATATCTAACAACCACTGATGCTACATTTCCTAATTCAATTATTGTAAATACAGAGTCAAAATATGTTAGTGATGAGACAGACGATATTCTACAGCTTATTGTTAATGACTCAACATTTACCTTGATTGACGGACAACATAGAGTTGAGGGTTTTAGAGACAATTTAAAAAACAATTTCGAGCTTATAATAGCAATATTTAAGGATTTAAAAATAGACCAACAAGCTAATATCTTTTCTACAATAAATTCACAGCAAACAAAAGTTGATGCTTCCCATAATTTAAGTTTAGAGTTAGATAGCAAGATTTATACTCCTATTAAAATGATGATTGAAATCGCACAAATGTTTCATTTTGCCAAAGATTCGCCATGGTATAATAATATAAGGCTATTAGGCTCGGGAAATAAGGGGATAATTTCATTATCAGCTTTTGTTAACCCATTGATAAACTTAACTTTTCCAGAAAAGGATTATTACTTAATTAAAAATAATTTAATTAAAGAAAAAAAAGAATTTATAAATTTCGACTTTGATTACGATGCCAAAAGATACCCCCTTTGGGCTTTTTATATAAGTAAGGAAAAAAATGTATTATACAAAATACTACTAAATTATTTTTCTACACTAAAATTATTATTGTCTGATGACTGGTTAAATAACGAATCTGTTCTTAATAAAACGACGGGATACAATGCAATAATGAAACTATTTAAAGACTTAATAATTGAAGGAATTAATATTGGAGATTTATCGGATAATTTCTTTTTAAGTAAGTTGAAAAATTTGAAAGAGTTAAACGGATCCATAAATTCTAGAAACTATGGAGCATCTGGACTCAAAGCTTCAAATGAATTGTACCTTGATATGATAAGCTTAGTCAAAAAACAGGATGAAAAAAATCAAAAGATACTATAAATCAATTCACTATGTAATATGAGCATCAAACCTATTAAAACAGAGCAGGATTATGACATGGCAATGGAGCGGCTCGAAGTAATTTTTGATGCTAAAAAGGGAACTCCCGAAGGTGATGAACTCGAAGCTTTAGGGAAGTTAATTGAAGAATATGAATTAAAGCAATCGGGCATAGTGGAACTCACTCCCGTACAAATCGAAATGCTAAAAATGGCAGAAGAAGATATAAAAGCAGGAAGGTTAATATCAAATGAGGAATTAAAAGCATCAGACCCTGATTGGCTTAAAGAATAATTCAATTTCCACATTTCCTAAAAATTTCTACCTTTGCACCCAATCCCGCCAATAGGGGTTGGTACATACTGAAAAAATTTCTCACTTAAAATTGTATAGCATGCAACTGTTCAACACCTTAAGCGCAGAAGAAAGAGCAGAGCTTATCGACCAATCCGGTAAGCAACGGTTAACGCTGTCTTTCTACGCCTACGCAAACATTACTGACCCAAAACAATTTCGCGACGAATTATTCCTTGCCTGGAACCCACTGGAGGTACTGGGGCGCATTTATGTAGCGACCGAAGGTATTAACGCCCAGCTTTCGCTGCCCGCCGACAACTTCTACGCATTTAAAGACCATATAGAAACTTACCCCTTTATGAAAGGCATACGCCTGAATGTAGCGGTAGAGCAGGACGACCTTTCGTTTCTCAAACTCACCATAAAAGTACGTAACAAAATTGTAGCCGACGGGCTTAACGATGCCACGTTTGACGTTACGAACAAAGGTATTCACCTAAAGGCTAAGGATTTTAACAAAATGCTGGAAGACCCAAACACTATTGTGGTCGATATGCGTAACCACTACGAGAGCGAAATAGGGCACTTCCGCAATGCCATAACCCCCGATGTAGAAACATTCAGAGAGTCGTTACCCATTATAGAAGGCGACCTTGCAGCCCATAAAGAGGATAAAAACCTGTTGATGTACTGTACGGGCGGAATCCGTTGCGAAAAAGCATCGGCGTTCTTTAAGCACAAGGGTTTTAAAAATGTATATCAGCTTGAGGGCGGTATTATAGAATATACCCGTCAGGTAAAAGCCGAAGGGCTGGAAAGCAAATTTATAGGTAAAAACTTTGTGTTCGACCACCGTTTGGGCGAGCGCATTACCGACGATATTATTGCGCAGTGCCACCAGTGCGGTAAGCCCTGCGACACGCATACCAATTGTGCCAACGAGGCGTGCCACCTGCTGTTTATTCAGTGTGAAGAGTGTGCCGCCAGTATGGAAAACTGCTGTTCGGCAGCGTGTGTTGATGTGATTCACCTGCCCGAAAACGAGCAGCGCGAACGCCGCAGGGGTATTATGAAAGGGAATATGATTTTCAGGAAAGGAAAATCGGATGCCTTGAAGTTTAAAAAATCCGGCGATGCCGTTTCGCCCGTTGCTATTGCCAAAGTAAAAGGCACGCGCAAAAGAGAGCGTAAAATATTGGTAGGCAAGGGAGAACATTATTACCCGAAAGCAGAAGTTGCTCAGTTTACCATAGAGCAAGAGTTACAAACCGGCGACAGGATACTGATTACAGGCCCTACCACAGGCAGGGAGGAACTGGTGGTAACCAATATGCGTGTAAACGGCGAACCTGCCGATGTTGCCCAAAAAGGCGACAGGCTTACTATGCATGTACCGTTCAGGATACGCCTTTCGGATAAACTGTATAAATTACCACAGGAATAAAGCCATACCGCTTGTTATGTACCGAAACCTGCACGCAAGTGCAGGTTTTTTTATGAAAGTAATACTAAACCTGTTAAAGGATAAAGTATTGATACTCTGCTTGATTTTCAAGATTGTTTCTGCTGCTGAGCTTCAACGCGGCTTTTGCAGCTTTTACCATAAAATATACTATCTTTACCCACAAAATCGTTATTACAACAGAGTAGCGGCTACAGGCTGCAACCACTATATATATTTTAAATTATGGCATGTACAAATTGTTCTACGGGCTCTAAAGACGGATCGCCCAAAGGATGTAAAAATAACGGGACGTGCGGAACGGATAGCTGTAACAAGCTTACGGTTTTCGACTGGCTCTCGAATATGAGCCTCCCCGGAGGTCAGGCACCTTTTGATTGTGTTGAGGTGCGTTTTAAAAACGGACGTAAAGAGTTTTACCGAAATACAGAGAATCTTACCCTTAGCATTGGCGATATTGTGGCTACCGAGGCTTCGCCCGGTCATGATATTGGTATCATCAGCCTAACCGGCGAACTGGTAAAAATACAGATGAAAAAGAAAGGTGTAAAGGATGATGGCGAAATTGCAAAAATATACCGAAAAGCCTCGCAAAGGGATATTGATATATGGCGCGAAGCCCGCGACCGCGAAGAACCCATGAAAGTTATAGCAAGGGAGTTGGCAATACGCCTTAACCTTGAAATGAAAATATCCGATATCGAGTTTCAGGGCGATGCATCAAAAGCTACGTTCTATTATACAGCGAATGACCGAGTGGATTTCCGCCAGCTTATTAAAGATTTTGCACGAGAGTTCAGCACCCGTATTGAGATGAAACAGGTAGGCTTCCGTCAGGAAGCATCCCGTTTGGGCGGTGTTGGGTCTTGCGGTCGCGAGCTATGCTGTTCTACCTGGCTTACTGATTTCAGGAGTGTAAACACTTCGGCAGCACGATACCAGCAGCTATCGCTCAATCCGCAAAAACTGGCAGGACAGTGCGGTAAACTCAAATGCTGCCTTAACTATGAGTTAGACACGTATTTGGATGCGCTTAAGGAACTGCCCGATCTTGACACAAAATTATATACCGAAAAAGGCGATGCCTATTGCCAAAAGGTAGATATTTTTAAAGGCAATATGTGGTTTGCCTACGCAAATGATACAGCGCACTGGCACATGATACATGCCGACCAGGTAAAAGAAATACTGGAACTTAACAAACGCAAAGAACGTGCTGTATCGCTGGAAGAATATGTTACGGAAGAAACAGCAGCGCACGAAGCGGTAGAAAAGAATTTTGAAAATGCAGTAGGGCAGGACAGCCTTACCCGTTTTGACGCCCCTAAACGTAAGAAAAGACCGGGTAACAAAAAGAAAAAACCAGCAGTTGCCGCCAACGATGGCAACAAGCCAAACACCGCTGTAAAAGCAAAGGGTGGTAACACGAATGCCAATCCGAAAGCTAATGCGAACCCCGATGCTCCAAAACAGGGAGGCAGGAATAATTCGGGAAGAAACAACAATAAGAACAGGAATAACAGGAATAATAACAATAACCGAAACGCTAAGCCCGGTGGTAATGAAGATAAGAAATAGCATTTTTATTTTTGGCGCATTACTGCTCCTTTTTTGCTCTTGCGATGAAAAAAGGGTGTTTGACGAATACAAGTCATTTGACGGTGTGTGGAATAAAGACAGTATTGTTTCGTTTGAGTTTGAGCAGCAGGATACAACCCGTTTGTACAATATGTTCATTAATATCAGGAATAATAATGATTACCCGTACAGTAATATTTTCCTGATAGTGGAAATGCAACAACCGGATGCCGATTTTGCCGTAGTAGATACATTAGAATACCAAATGGCATACCCTGACGGAACACTTATGGGGGAAGGTTTTAGCGATGTTAAAGAAAGTAAACTTTGGTATAGAGAAAAAGTAAAATTTCCTGCATTGGGTAACTATAAAGTAAACATTCAGCAAGCCGTGCGCGAAGTAGATAAAGTGCCCGGCATACAGGAACTGGAAGGTGTTACCGAAGTAGGTTTCAGGATAGAGACAACAGAATAATAATATAAATGGCAACAGGAAAGAATACTAAAAGCGGAAACAGCAACGATGGCTTTTTTAGGTACATAAAAACCTTTTGGTTGATTTTTTTAATAGGGCTTGTATCTGTAGTGCTGTTTTTCCTTATGGCATCATGGGGTGTTTTTGGTAAAATGCCCACATTTGACGAATTAGAAAACCCCGACTCTAATGTCGCTACCGAAGTAATATCGTCTGACGGAGTAACGATAGGTAAATTTTACCTTGAAAACCGTACCCCTGTAAAGTATGCCGACTTGCCCCAGCATCTTGTAGATGCCCTTGTAGCTACTGAAGATGAACGTTTTTTTGAACATTCGGGTATTGATGCCCGCGGTACACTTCGTGCTGCATTAACACTCGGAGGCAGCGGAGGAGCAAGTACAATAAGTCAGCAGTTAGCTAAAAACCTTTTTCATGGAGAGGGTTCTAAAAATATAGTAGAACGTATTGCACAAAAAGCTAAGGAGTGGGTTATTGCCATAAGGCTGGAAAGACAATATACCAAACAGGAAATTATAGCCATGTATCTCAATACGGTAGATTTTGTACACCATGCAGTGGGTATCCGTTCGGCAGCAAAAACCTATTTTGGAAAAGAACCTAAAGAGTTAACCGTTGAAGAGGTAGCAGTAATAGTAGGGATGCTTAAAAACCCTTCGCAGCTAAATCCCAAATCGCACCCGGAAAGTTCTCTGGCACGAAGAAATGTGGTATTAGGGCAAATGGTAAAAAACGGTTTTTTAAAACCGGAACTGAAGGCTGAATTAGAAAAGAAAGAAATAAAACTCAACTTTAACCCGGAAGACCATAACGAAGGTATTGCCACTTATTTCAGGGAGTATCTGAGGGATTTTATGAAAAAATGGGTTAAAGAGCACCCTAAAGAAGACGGTACGGAGTATGATATATACCGCGACGGGCTCAAAATATACGTTACGTTAGATTCTCGTATGCAAAAATATGCGGAGGAATCCGTACACAGCCATTTGGCAAACCTGCAGGAAGAATTTTTTATCGGTCAGAAAAAAAATGAAAATGCCCCTTTTGTAAGGATCTCTAAAGACGAAACCACCCGTATTCTGGAACGTGCCATGAAAAACAGCGAACGCTGGAGAATAATGAGCCAGGCAGGTAAAACGGAGAAAGAAATACGCGCTTCGTTCAATAAAAAAGCAAAAATGACAGTGTTTAGCTGGAAAGGAGAACGCGATACCATCATGACCCCGATGGACTCTATCCGTTACTATAAGCATTTTCTTCAGGCAGGGCTTATGAGTATGGATCCCGAAACCGGGCAGGTTAAGGCATGGGTGGGCGGTATAGACCACAAGCATTTTAAATACGACCACGTAGAGCAGGGCGCAAGGCAGGTAGGTTCAACCTTTAAGCCGTTTGTATATGCTACGGCAATAGAGCAGTTGCACTATACGCCATGCGATACTATAATAGACTCTCCTTTCAGTATGCCAAAAGGCAAATACGGTATTGATGCCGACTGGCATCCGCAAAACTCTAATGGTAAGTTTGAAGGACCTGTTACCCTTAAATATGCACTGGCACACTCTATAAACACTGTTTCGGCCAAGCTGATAGACCAGGTGGGACCAAAAGCAGTGGTAGATCTTACCAAGAAACTGGGCATAACATCTAATATACCGGAGCAACCTGCCATAGCCTTGGGAGCAGCCGAAATTACAGTACGGGAAATGGTAGCGGCATACAGTGCCTTTGCCAATAAAGGGATGTATATAAAACCGATGGTAATTACCCGTATAGAAGATAAAAACGGAGTAGAACTTTTCCGCAATACCTCCGTTACTCGAGAGGTTGTGAGTAAAGACATTGCTTATGCAGTAATAAAGCTGCTGCAGGGGGTTACAGAAACAGGCTCGGGCGGAAGGTTAAGATGGGGCGGTCCCGGTGGTACAGCCTATAACCGCATGACGGGTTACCCGTATGCACTTACCAACCCTATTGCCGGTAAAACCGGAACAACACAAAACCAAAGCGATGGCTGGTTTATGGGTATGGTGCCTAACCTTGCCACAGGTGTTTGGGTAGGTAATGAGGATCGTTCGGCACACTTTAGGAGTCTTACCTATGGACAGGGCGCTACTATGGCGCTACCTATATGGGGAATGTTTATGAAAAAATGTTATGGAGATAAAGAACTCAACGTGTCGAAGAAAGATTTTGAACGACCCGAGAATCTTTCTATAAAAGTGGATTGCAATATGGTTATTGAAAAAGACAGTACGGAGGTTGACCTCAATTTAAAACAATTTGACTTTTAATAATGAACGCCTTCAAAAGAAGGCGTTTTTTTATATATTTATGCACGAAAACTAAAATAAATTGTATGATTAATAAAAAAGTACAAAACGTTGAGGAAGCCTTACAAGGGGTAGAAGACGGTATGACTATAATGCTGGGCGGCTTTGGTCTTTGCGGTATTCCGGAGAACAGTATTAACGAGTTGGTTAAAAAAGGGATTACCAATCTTACCTGTATTTCTAACAATGCCGGGGTTGATGACTTTGGTCTTGGGCTGTTGCTGCAAAAAAAGCAAATAAAAAAAATGATTTCTTCATACGTAGGCGAAAATGCCGAATTTGAAAGACAAATGCTTAGCGGCGAACTTGAGGTGGAGCTTACGCCACAGGGTACGCTTGCCGAAAAATGCCGCGCGGCACAGGCAGGTATTCCTGCATTTTATACACCAGCCGGCTATGGTACAGAAGTAGCCGAAGGTAAAGAATCACGTGAGTGGAACGGTAAAATGCACATACTGGAAGAGGCCTACAAAGCGGATTTTGCCATAGTAAAAGCATGGAAAGGTGACGAAGCCGGAAACCTTATATTTAAAGGAACGGCGCGTAACTTTAATTCCTGTATGGCGGGTGCTGCAACCATTACCGTTGCCGAGGTAGAAGAACTTGTACCCGCGGGAGAACTTGACCCGAACGAGATACACATACCGGGTATATTTGTAAAGCGTATCTTTAAAGGAGAGCAGTACGAAAAGAGAATTGAGCAACGAACCGTAAGGAAGAAATAATTATATAATATAGCAATTCATTAATGTAACAATTGAAGATATGGAGCGTGAAAATGTGGTTGTTACTAAGTCGGTTAGTTTTGCTATAGACATAATTGCTTTTTGTGAGGTTTTAGAAAACAACAAAAAATATGTTGTAGCCAAGCAGTTGCTAAAATCAGGGACAAGTATAGGAGCAAATATTCATGAAGCTCAAAATGCAGAAAGCCGAGCCGATTTTATTCATAAAGTTAAAATTGCAGCAAAGGAAATCGAAGAAACAAAATATTGGCTTTTGCTATGTGAAAAAGCACCAACTTATCCTTTTGATGAAAGTCTTAAACCAAGAATAACAGAACTCGGGTTAATAGTTTATAAAATATTAAGTAGCAGCAAAAATAACAAGTAACGTGAAGCCCAATTGCTACATTGCTACATTGCTACATTGCTACATTGCTACATTGTTAAATTAATACATTATGTTAGATAAAGAAGGTATCGCAAAAAGAATAGCGAAAGAAGTTAAAGACGGATATTATGTAAACTTAGGAATAGGTATTCCTACATTGGTAGCTAACTTTGTTCGCGATGATATATCGGTAGAATTTCAAAGTGAGAATGGTGTGTTGGGTATGGGACCTTTTCCTTTTGAAGGAGAGGAAGATGCCGACATCATCAACGCAGGGAAACAAACGATAACAACACTGCCGGGAGCTTCATTTTTTGATTCGGCTACCAGCTTCGGAATGATACGCGGGCAGCATGTTGACCTTACCATACTGGGCGCTATGGAAGTTGCCGAAAACGGCGATATTGCCAACTGGAAAATTCCGGGTAAAATGGTAAAAGGTATGGGCGGGGCAATGGATTTGGTAGCTTCTGCCGAGAATATTATTGTAGCCATGATGCATGTAAACAAAGCAGGCGAAAGTAAACTATTAAAGCGTTGTACACTACCCTTAACAGGTGTGGGCTGTGTGAAGAAAGTAGTTACTGAGCTTGCCGTGCTGGAAATTGTTCCCGAAGGTTTTAAGCTTTTGGAACGCGCTCCGGGTGTAACCGTTGAGGAAATACAAAAAGCCACCGAAGGAAACCTTATCATAGAAGGCGATATTCCTGAAATGGCAATTTAAACAGTATTCAGTTTACAGTTGCAGTTTTCAATGATTGTGTCATTCTGAAAGTAGCGAAGCGAATTGAAGAATCTCAGAAAAGATTCTTCAATTCGTCAGGATGACAAAAGATAATTAACTGAAAACTGCGACTGCCAACTACTTATTCGGTATAGCAGCAATCAACTTCTTGGTATATTCCCTTTGCGGATGTTCATACAGCGCATCGGCTTCATTCATCTCCTCAATTTTACCTTTGTTCATTACCAGTACCTGATCGCTCATATATTTAACCACCGCAAGATCGTGGGAGATAAATATATACGTAAACCCAAAGTTTTCTTTTAGCTCATTCAGCAGGTTAAGCACTTGTGCCTGTACCGAAATATCCAGCGCGGAAACGGATTCATCACATACAATCAGTTTCGGTTGCAGGGCTATGGTTCGGGCTATGCCGATACGCTGCCTTTGCCCACCCGAAAACTCATGCGGGTAGCGGTTGTAATGTTCTTCGTTAAGCCCCACACGGTTGAGTATTTCCAGTACTTTTTCTTTTCGCTCTTTATTGTTTTTATACAAGCCATGCACCTGCATAGGTTCCAGAATGGCTTTGCCTACGGTAATGCGAGGGTTTAAAGAAGAATAAGGATCCTGAAAAATGATTTGTATCTCTTTTCGCAGCTCACGTATTTGTTTTGTTGGTAATTGTGTGAGGTCAGTGCCCCTGTATAGTATTTTGCCTGCTGTGGGTTTATCCAGTTGTAATATGGCATTGCCAAGTGTTGATTTACCACAACCTGATTCGCCTACCAGCCCCAGTGTTTCACCCTCGTATATTGTAAAGCTAACGTTATCTACGGCTTTAAATTTTATCTCTTTTCCAAACAATCCTGCCGAAGAAATATATTCTTTCTCTACATTAACCACTTCCAGTAATGGCGGTTGGCTGTATAATTTTTCGTGCGCAGCCTTTCGTTGGTTGGGGGTTACTTCGGTTGTATTTACATTTTCTGTGAGATAATCCTGTATCGTGGGCAGCCGTTTCAGGCGCACATCCAGCGACGGACGCGAACTGATAAGTGCTTTGGTATAGAGATGTTGCGGATTGTTGAAAATTTGCCGTACCTCGCCCTGTTCTACAATTTCGCCTTTGTACATTACCAATACCCTGTTGGCAATTTCCGAAACCAACGACAGGTCGTGCGAAATGAAAATAATGCTCATCCCCGTTTCTTGTTGCAGTTCTTTCAGCAGTAGTATAATTTCTTTTTGTACGGTTACATCCAGTGCGGTAGTGGGTTCGTCAGCAATCAGTATTTTGGGTTTGCAGGCTATCGCCATAGCAATCATTACCCGTTGTTTTTGCCCGCCTGATATTTCGTGCGGGTAGCGGTTGTATATTTTATCGGGGTTAGGGAGTTTTACTTTTTCGAATAGTGAAAGTACCGTTTCCTTAATTTCTTTTTGTGATAAATTGGTATGCTCCTTTAATATTTCAGCAACCTGATAACCGCATTTCAGCGATGGGTTCAGGGAACTCATCGGTTCCTGGAATATCATGCTGATGGCGTTACCGCGTATTTTTCGGAGTGTTTTTTGCGAAAGCATTGCAATATTACTGCCTTCAAAGTCAATTTTACCTTCGGTTACTTCCAGAATGCCTTTGGGTAACAGCCCCATTACGGCAAGAGATGTAACGGACTTACCGGAACCTGATTCGCCCACAATGCCCAGTATCTCATTTTGATGCAATACAAAATCGCTCCCTTTTACAATGGGAGTCCATTCGCCTTCTTTTTTGGCGGAAATAGTAACGTTTTGTATGTGGAGTAAGGGTGTGTTCATTCAGGGTAAAGTTAGGCAATTCTGTCATTCTGACGAAGGAAGAATCTAATACCTGTTTGTAGTAAGATTCTTCATTTCGCTGCGCTGCATTCAGAATGACAGTTGCGTATGTTTTGTCATTCTGACGAAGGAAGAACCTAATGCTTGTTTAAATAAGATTCTTCATTTCGATGCGCTGCATTCAGAATGACAAATTATACATGTATAATCTCATCCTCAATCAATAAATCTTCTCTGCGGAAGCGCAATAGCACTTGCGCTACGGCAACAACATCTTTTTCGCAGTAGGTTATAATACGGTCTATATCTTTTTCTACATAATATACATGCGCTACCTGGCTGCCGTCTATATCGCCTTTGGGCGAGGCTATGCCCAGTATTTTGGTAAGCAGTTTTAGCGAGGTATAGCTTTTATAATCGCCAAACTTCCATAGCTCCATAGTGTCCAGATGGGGTACTTCCCAAGGTTTTTTACCAAACAGATTGAGCTTGTTGGGCAATGCTATACCATTAATAATCATTCTGCGGGCTATAAAGGGAAAGTCGAACTCTTTAGCGTTATGCCCGCACATGATATGCTGTGGCTGGCTAAAGTGATTATTGATGAGGTTATTAAAATCTTTTAAAATTTTAGGCTCATCGCCATGAAATGAGGTTACCCTAAAATGGCGTATATCGCCTTTAAAGGTGAAAAAGCCAACGGAGAGGCATATTATTTTACCAAACTCTGCCCAAATGCCGGCACGTTCGTAAAACTCATTAGGCGTTTCGCCGTCTCTGCGTTGGTATTGCGTTTTAAGGTCAAATAGCTGCTGCGTTTCCGCATCCAGCAAGTCAAAATGTTCCTGTTCGGGAACCGTTTCTATATCGAGGAATAGTATATTGTCGAGCCTTATTTTTTCGAGCATTTGTAGCGGTTGGGTTTACATTTCTTTTCCGTTGCCGTCTCCTTCGTTATCCTGCATCATGCCCATCATTTTGTAGGCTTCATCTACATATACATAAAAGTCGTTACTGTGCCTGTCGGTGTCGGTTTGCAGTCCTTTCAGGTGTCCCAGTCGTGTAATAACAACTTTGTCATCGGGTATCACAATTACAAACTGCCCTAAGTGCCCGCGCATATAAAACATTTTTTTGCCTAAGTAGTTGTGTATCCACCAACCGTAGCCGTAAAATGGGGCTTCGGGAAATCGGGGACTTATCATTTTTTGTACAGATGTGCTTTCCAAAAGTTGCTTTCCGTTCCAGTTACCGCTATGCTCAAAAAGTTTACCAAATCGTGAAAAATCGCGCGCATTACTGGCAATACAGCAATAGGCTTTTTCGATACCGTCAGGGTCATCGGTTTGCCAAAGGGCTTCATTTTCCATGCCCATAGGTTTCCAAAATTTTTCTGACACATAGCTCGAAAGGGTTTGCCCTGTGGCTTTGGTTATTACCATAGCCAGTAACTCGGTAGCACCGCTAAGGTATTTAAATGCTGTGCCGGGTTCTTCTACCACTTCAAGCCCCAGTATTACTTTTTCAAGATTATCGTCAAAATAAGCACGGGTTACTATGGAGAACGGGCTGTAGTAGCGTTCATCCCAACTTAGCCCTGATGCCATAGACGAGAGGTCGCCCACCGTCATTTCAGCACCAAGCCCTTCGCTAAACTGAGGGTAGAAGTCGCTGACTTTTTGGTCGAGGCTTTTTATTTTTCCTTCTTCAATGGCTTTAAACAGTGCTGCCGAAACGACGCTTTTTGCCATAGAGAAGGAGTTGGATTTACTGTCTTTATCATAACCGTCATAATAGCTTTCATGCCATATACTGTCATTTTTTATGATGAGGTAGGCTACAGTTTCCAGTTTTTCATGTACTTCTTGTAATCTTTTTGTAGGCTCTACAGTGTTATAATCGTTATGGATAGCCCAAGGTTGCGGTGTGCCTTTTTCTATAGTGCGGTTAGGAAATTCTTTATAATCATCTAAAAATGCGGTGGTTTCTCCCCTGAAGTAGATGGTGCGCATGGCACGCAGCAGGTAATCGACATCAAAAATATACATGAGCATAATGATGCCCGTAAGCACAATAACAAACCAAAGCAGGAATTTTTTAATGAATTTCATAATCAGCGGTTAAAAGGATATGCTACGAATTTAATCAAAATTTATTTTGAATAGACTAAAAAAGACTTTGTTGTATGGGTGGGCTCTCGTGTTCCAGCAGCCATTTTTTGCGCCAAAGTCCGCCCGCGTAGCCTGTAAGCGAACCGTCAGAGCCTATTACTCTGTGGCAGGGCACAACTATCCAAAGCGGATTTTTGCCGTTTGCCGATGCTACGGCACGTATGGCTTTTACATCGCCCAGTTGTATTGATAATTGTTGGTAAGATGTGGTTTTGCTATAGGGTATTTGCAATAAAGCATTCCATACTTTTTTCTGAAAATCAGTTCCCTGTGGGTTGATTTTAAAGGTAAAATGGTTTCGGCTACCCGAAAAATATTCTTCCAGTTGGTTTACAGCTTCCTGCAATTCTGTGTGAATAGTATCGGATATTGTTACATTTTCATCAAGCACTGTTATTTTGCTAATGCCATCATTATCGCCTTCTATGGCGGTAATGCCCAACGGTGTTTTGATGTATGCCTGTTTCATTTTTTAGGTATGGAGATGGTAGTACTATGAACAAAGTTAGCGTTTTTACACTTGAATAACCAAAACAAAAAACCACCTCTTACGGTGGTCTTTATTATTTTTATTATCGGTAAAAAAATTACTGTTTAGAACCCGGAGCTGCTTCTTCAACTTCAGGCGTTAGTACTTTACCTTTTATTTTAAGTACTTTTTTTACATCGCTGTCGTTTGTAGTAACACTAACGGTTTTGTTAAAGTTACCACCGCTGCGTGCGTTATAAGTAGCTGTTACGCTACCGGTTTCTCCCGGTTTGATAGGCGTTTTAGTATAGTTGGTAGCCGTACATCCGCAAGATGCCTTTACGTTAGTAATAAGGATAGTTTGCTTAGTAGTGTTTTTGAAAGTAAATTCGTGTGATACCGGCTTTCCCTGTTCGATTTCGCCAAAGTTGTGCGTGTCTTCTTCCCAAGTGATTCCTGAAGGCTGCATGTTTTTTTCTTCACTGGTTGCGGTAGTTGCTTTTGCTCCTTTTACAGCCGGTTTAAGTGCAGATTGTGCATTGGCAGAGAATGATAATAAAAGGGCTCCTGCCACTGCGAATAATGTAAATTTAAATGATTTCATAATTAGTAGATTTATATGATTAATACAATTTTTAGTATTTAGCATTACAAATATATTTACTTATTTATTGAAAAATGTTAATCGTTTTCAAACTATTGTTAACGACATGTTAACGGCTTGTGACATACGCTTTTTTATAGTAATATAGGATAACAATAATTAACGACATTTTAAAAATTGAAATTTAATAAACTTAATATAATTGTCTTCATTGGTTTACTGGCAATAGTAGGTGTTATTACTATGCAGTTGGTAATGCTCAAACAGGCATTTATGTTTGAACGTAAGGAGTTTGGCGAAAAAATTCATTTTGCCTTGCAGGATGTGGTGAACAAAATATACCGGGATAATAACAGCGAGCTACCCGTTACTACACCTATTAAAAAAGTATCTGACGATTACTATGTAGTAAATGTGGATGATGTTTTTGAAGCAGATATACTTGAATATTATCTGAGAACCGAGTTTCAGAAGGTAAAGCTGGATATTGATTATGAATATGCCATATACGATTGTGCTTCGGATGAGATGATGTACGGCAATTATATAAATGCAGCAGGCTCTGAAGTGGAGAATGACGTGGCGCAATGTAAAAACTGTTTTACTAAAAAAGAAGGACTCATTTATTATTTTGCCATCCGGTTTCCGCACCTGCATTATAACTACATAGCATCATTGCAACAGTACTGGATATATACAGTAGTATTGTTTTTGGTGCTTATTATATATGTCTATTCGGTATTCACCCTTTTAAAGCAAAAAAGATATACCGAACTGCAAAAGGACTTTATTAATAACATGACGCACGAGTTTAAAACACCATTGTCGTCTATACTTATAGCCTCTAACTATGCGGTAAAACAGGATGCTATAGAGAAAGACCCGAAACTGAATAAGTATTTGCAGATAATAATACAACAAAGCAACAAGCTAAACCAACATATAGAGCGTATACTGAATGTGGCGAAAGCTGATGCCAACCTGATGGGGCTTGAAAAGAAACAATTTAACCTTGTTGAAGTGCTGGATTTGGTTAAAGACAACGCATCGCTTAAATATCCGGCTGCCAATATACAATTAAACAGCACAAAAAACGGCTACTTTATAGCAGCAGACGAATTCCATTTTTACAATATAGCTTATAATATTGTAGAAAATGCCATAAAGTATGGTAATGAAGCTCCCGAAGTACATATAAATATAGAAGAAAAGCCAAAATACCTGGAGTTACATTTTACAGATAACGGCTCGGGCATACCATCGGCACATTTAGAGTATGTTTTTGATCGGTTTTATCGTGTGCCCAGAGAGAATAAAAAGGAGATAGAAGGTTTTGGTATCGGGTTGTTTTATGTTAAAAAGATTTGTGAGCTACACGGATGGAAAATCAAAATAAAAAATAATGATGATAAAGGTATAACCATAACTATAGCTATACCCAACAATAGCATGCTATGAAAAAGAAAATACTATATGTAGAGGACGACAACACACTTGCGTTTCTTACTGCCGATAACTTGGAGCAGGAATATGAAGTAGCTCATTATGATAACGGCAAGGCTGCTTTTGAAGCGTTTAAGCAAGACGATTTTGACCTGTGCATACTCGATGTAATGCTGCCCGAAATGGACGGTTTTGAACTTGCAACAGCTATTCGGGAACGTGATGTGGAAGTACCCATTATTTTTCTTTCGGCAAAAACCCTGAAAGAAGACCGTATAAAAGGTTTGCGACTTGGTGCCGACGATTATTTGGTAAAGCCCTACAGCATGGAGGAGCTTGTCCTGAAAATTGAAGTGTTCCTGCAACGCAGCCAAAAAAAACCTGCGGTAAAAAGCAGCACCTTTACTATTGGCGATTTTGTTTTTGATGCCGTAAACTATGCCATAACGCGCAATGATAAAACCACAAAACTTACCGAAAGAGAGTCGGCATTACTGCAACTTTTTATAGAGCACAAAAACACCGTACTGAAACGTGAAGTAATACTAACCTCCATTTGGGGTACAGATGATTATTTTATGGGGCGCAGTATGGATGTGTTTATATCGCGCCTTCGCAAAATATTTAAAGATGACGACCGTATTCGTATAGAGAATATACCCCGTGTGGGTTTTAAGCTCGTAGCACCGGATTAGGTTTCAGTTTTCAGTCTCAGTATTCAGTATGCGCCATATTAACTGAAAACTGCGACTGAAAACTGCGACTATTTTTTAAAACTCATTACATAATCAACAACCCCTTGCATTTCTTCATCAGTAAAATTTTTAGTAATGTAAAAATTGGTTTTCATTACTGAGTATTGTGAAGGATCAACAATCGGGTCGGCTTTCTCTCTCAAAAAGCCAGCCATATCGCCGTTTTTCTCAGTATATATTTTTGCAATCTCGGTAATGCTTGGTCCTATAACCTTTTGGTCGGCTTTATGGCAGGAAAAGCAATTCCCTTTTCCGTTAAAGAGTTCCTGACCTAATTTTTCCGATTCCGTCATATCAGTAGTAGTGCCTTCACTTACATTTTCCGTACCCGACGGGTATAAGTCTTGTTTTTGCTCCTCCTTTTTACATGACAGGAAGGAAAGAGCCATAAGTATAAAAAACAGGTATTTCATGATGATTATTTGTTTAATAAAATAGCAGCTTCTTTAGCAAAGTAAGTAGAGATAAGGCTTGCCCCTGCACGCTTTATGCAGTGTAGTTGTTCTATCATAACGGCATCATGATCCAGCCAGCCCCTTTCGGCAGCAGCCTTAACCATAGCATACTCTCCTGACACGTGGAATACCGAAACGGGAACGTTTACAGCATTTTTTACCTCGCGTACAATGTCAAGATAAGCAAGTCCGGGCTTTACCATTATGATGTCCGCGCCTTCCTCTACATCCTGTACCGCTTCTTTAATGGCTTCAATGCGGTTGGCATAATCCATTTGGTAGGTTTTTTTATCTTTCGGTACAGGCACACCCGATTCTTTCGGCGCACTATCCAGCGCATCACGGAAAGGACCATAAAATGCTGAAGCATATTTGGCACTATAGCTCATAATGCCCACATTGTGGTGTCCGGTTTCTTCAAGGGCTTTTCTGATTGCCAGTATACGCCCGTCCATCATGTCGCTGGGTGCAACAAAATCAGCCCCCGCATCGGCATGGCTCACGCTCATGCGTGTAAGCGCATCAACCGTAGCATCGTTAATAATTTGCCCGTTTTCTATAATACCGTCATGTCCGTATATTGAGTAAGGATCAAGTGCTACATCAGGCATTACTATCATTTCCGGTACGGCATCTTTTATGGCTTTAATAGCCTGCTGCATTAACCCTTCAGGATTCCATGCTTCTTTACCGGTATTGTCTTTAAGGTTATCGTTAACCTTTACGTATATGTTTACTGCTTTAATGCCTATGCTCCAAAGTTCCTTAACTTCTTTTACGGTCAGGTCTATCGAGCGGCGGTATATGCCGGGCATCGATCGGATTTCTACCTGCACGTTAGTACCCTCTGCAATAAACATAGGGAACATAAAATCGTTTGGTGTAAGTATGGTTTCACGCACTAACGAGCGGATAGATTCGTTGGTTCTTAATCGTCTGTTTCTGTGTATTGGGAACATAGTATTATGATTTAATCAAAGTTGCAAATTATTGATTACATGACACATGATATATATCATGTACATGGTATATTTTGATATTTTAACTTAGGCTGTTCTTATATCCAGTTTTTTGGGTTTTGAAGTATAGTAATAAGCCTTTCTTCCTCACTACCCGCTTCTGGATGATGGTCGTACACCCACTGTACATGGGGTGGCAGGCTCATCAATATACTTTCAATACGTCCGTTGGTTTTTAGCCCGAAAAGTGTACCCTTGTCGTGCACCAAGTTAAACTCTACATAACGCCCGCGGCGTATTTCTTGCCAGTTGCGGTTAGCTTCGGTATATTCAATATCTTTTCTCTTTTCAACTATTGGCACATAGGCTTCGAGGAAACTGTTTCCTACTTCGGTTACAAAGTTGTACCATTGTTCCATACTGAAATCATCTGTTGCTTTGCAATGGTCAAAAAACAAACCACCTATACCCCGCGCTTCATCACGGTGTGTATTCCAAAAATAGTCATCGCACTGCTTTTTGAATTTTGGATAAAACTCAGGGTTATGTTTATCACATGCCGTTTTACAGGTTTGGTGGAAATGTACAGCATCTTCATCAAAAAGGTAATAGGGGGTAAGGTCCTGCCCACCGCCAAACCATGCCTCTACAATATTCCCTGCTTTATCATACATTTCGAAATAACGCCAGTTGGCATGCACTGTTGGGACAAAAGGGTTTTTAGGATGAATTACCAAACTAAGCCCGCAGGCAAAGAAATCGACATCGCCTACATTAAAATAACTCTGCATAGCTTTTGGCAAAGCACCATGTACTGCTGAGATGTTTACTCCGCCTTTTTCAAATACGTTTCCGTTTTCTATTACACGGGTTCTGCCGCCACCGCCTTCGGCACGTTCCCAAAGGTCTTGACGAAATTTTGCTTTACCATCAACCGTTTCCAGTTTGGCGGTTATAGTATCTTGTAATTGTTGTATATATTGGTAAAATTTATCTTTCATTATAATATTGTTATGCATATTCCAATGTGGTCGCTTAACGATTTATCATTGTTAAATGTTTCAATTTCAATTTTTCTGTCTTTAAGAAAGAGTTGACTTATAACAATATGGTCAACATTATCCTTAACTTCCGCAGTAAGATTAATAAGTCCCATTTTTTTGAAGGCATCATTAAATATTGCTCTGGCTTTATGACTTGGATAGGCATAGCCTGAAAAATAAGTATTCAAATCTCCTGCGATACATATTGCTTTTTCAGAATCCAATTTATTTAAATCATTTAATGTTCCTGAGAGATCAGTTTCAAATCTTTTTCCAATTCCTCCAAATACTCCAACTATAGTACCATATACTATCAGTAATCCTAAATCTGTTTCTAATACTGCGCTTACATTCGTATAGTTATCATAGGTTGTAATTTCTTTGACAATGTTGTATTTCGTCCATATACTCGTCCTGTTTTCTCCTTTTTTATATTTGATAACATCAAAATACTCAGGCAATGTTGATGATGCAACTATATTATAATTTGTCATTGCATTTAAAATAGAGCAGGTTTCTGTAAGAACGATTATATCTGCATCAAACTGATTAATAGCATCCTGAATTTTATCTGCATCTTTAGAAACTCGCTCAGTATTCCATGTTACTATCTTCATTTCATATAATCTGATTTTATCAACCCGAAGTACATGATATCTTCCAACTTTCCTTCGCCGTTTTTAAATTCTTTACGCAAAATGCCTTCCTGAATAAAACCATTTTTTACAGCTACTTTTTGACTGCCTATATTGGTTGTAGCAGTGCAGATATAAACCTTATTCATACCCAACTCATCAAAACAATGCTTAACGGTATTGGCAATGGCTTGAGTTGTTATTCCCTGCCCTTGGTATTCTTTATCAATAAAATAGGCAAGTTCGCACTTCATTATTTTCGGGTCAATATTTTTTATAACGATATAGCCCATTAACAAATTGGTTGCAACATCACGCAGGTAGAAATAATAACCGTTTTTGTTTTTTTCGGTTGCAAGGGCATTTTCTATAAATGTTTTTGTTTTGCCTAAGTCAGCACAATTTACAGTGGTAACCGGAAACGTTTTGTATATATGCTGCCTGTTTCGCTCCACGAGGTTGAAAAACTCCTCCGATGTAACGGTTGTTATACGGTCAGTTGTCCAGTTTGCTGTTATCATGGTGCTTTATTTCAGTCGTTCCAAAACGCCTTTTCGTTTTACAATGTTTTTATAATCCCATTGTATTTTTTCCGATTTCTCAAGCCAGCGTTTCAGATCGTCAGTATTTACCTGGTTCACATCGGTATAACCAATAGCGGCGTCTTTAAACTTTTTGCCCCTCTCATTCAGTTGTTCTTCCTCAAACGATTGTCCGCTCCAAAACATCAGCTTGACGTTGTTTTTTAGTTTGCTGTACCCAACAATAGGGTTGCCGTCTATAAACCACACAGGGTGCGCATGCCATATTTTATTTTCTGTAAAATTCAGATTGTTATCTATAGTTTGGGCTAACAAATCACATATTGCTTTGTCTTCGGCACTAAGTGTATCGTTATATGTTTTTATATCTGTATTCATATTATTTTCATGCTCCCTCTCCTTTGGAGAGGGTTGGGGAGAGGCTCTTATTTATATTCTTTTACTGCTTCTATAAATGCTTTGGCATGATCTACAGGAATGTTAGGCAGTATGCCGTGTCCTAAATTCACAATATAATTGTCTTTACCAAACTCATCAATCATTTGGTGTACCATTTTTTTGATGGTGGGTATGGGCGAAAGCAGTCGGCTTGGGTCAAAGTTACCTTGCAGGGTAATTTGTCCTCCTGTCAAATAGCGGGCATTGCGTGGCGAGCACGTCCAATCCACTCCAAGCGCCGAAGCCTTGCTTTTTGCCATTTCGTCAAGGGCAAACCAGCAACCTTTACCAAACACAATAACGTGCGTTTCGGGAGCTAATGCCTCAACAATTTGATTGATGTATTTCCATGAAAATTCCTGATAATCTACAGGGCTTAGCATACCGCCCCAACTGTCAAATATTTGTACGGCATTTACGCCTGCTTTTACTTTTTCTTTCAGGTAGGCAATCGTAGTATCGGTTATTTTTTGCAATAGGGCGTGGGCTGCTTGGGGTTGCGAAAAGCAGAATCCTTTTGCCGTATCAAAACTTTTTGAGCCTTTTCCTTCTACGGCATAACAGAATATTGTCCACGGAGAGCCTGCAAAACCGATTAACGGAACTTCGTCGTTCAGTATTTCTTTGGTTAGCTTTATGGCATCCATTACATAACCAAGCGTTTCATCTATATTCGGTACAATTACTTTTTCTACATCTTGCGCCGTGCGGATGGGGTTTGGCAAAAACGGACCTACACTTTCTTTCATCAGCACCTCAATACCCATAGCCTGTGGCACAACCAGTATGTCCGAAAATAATATTGCCGCATCGGGTTTTACGATACGAATGGGTTGTACGGTTATTTCGGCAGCCAACTCCGGAGTTTGGCATCGGGTAAAGAAATCATACTTGTCTTTTAATGCCATAAATTCGGGCAGGTAACGTCCTGCCTGGCGCATCATCCATACGGGTGGGCGTTCTACAGTTTCGTTACGTAATGCTTTTAGGAATAAGTCGTTTTTTATGCTCATTTTGTGTTTAGTTTATTTAACCACAATGTTCACTAAATTTTTCACGAGGTTCATAAGCGTTGTATCCATTGTGTACACTTTGTGTGCTTTGTGGTTAATAATTCTTATAATAATTAATACACTGTATTATAACATTCTCTATACTGGGCTTGTTTGCCACAATTATATTTTCGGTTACATTTTGTAAAGCCTGCGCGGTGGTTGTACCAATGCAAAAGCAGACTTGGTTTGTAATGTTGTTTTCCTTTAAATAGCTTACTACTCCGCTTGGGCTAAAAAATAATAACCCATCTACAGGCGATGTAATTTTATGGGGCGTAAGCACCGTTTCATAAACCTCAATTTCATTAAATACTATCCCTGCTTTTTTCAATGCTTCGGGCAGGGTATCACGCCGTATATTGCCCGATAAAAACGTAAAATTTTCGTTGGCAAAGTCCTGTATTATTATCGCTGAAAGCTCCTCTGCGTAGTCTGAAAAGGCGATTACATTATAACCTTCGCTTACAATTCCATCACGCGTTTTTTGTCCTACGCAAAATATTTTTCTATCTTTATAACGGTCACTTTCGTTGTTTTCCAAAAACGCTTTAAATCCGTTTTGACTGGTAAATATAAGGTTGCCTTTAATGCCCTCTGCCTTAAATGGTTTGTATCGAATACCTATAAAATCGGCTTCGGTTACTGATAGTCCTGCATTAAGCAGGTATTGCCGTTGGTTAGGTTGCAGCTTTTTGGTAGCCAATATGCGCGCAGACCTTTCCATTTCCTAACGTTTTGTTTTTTGCTGGTAACGATTACAAAACTTACCAATGTCTTTATTAAGCCCGAAAACCACCAGCAGGTCATCTTCCATAACAACACTGTCTTTAGTTACAAAACCTTCTGACTGATCTACCTGACTGGTAGTGCCTATAATAGATTTTCGTAGTTGCTTGCGGATTATAGTAACGATATGCAGGTTATAGGTTTGCCTGAAAGCCAGTTCTTCCAGTGTTTTTCCTGCAAATTCGGGTAAAGCCTTAATTTCGGATATACTGTAATTTTTATCGATGCTGAAATTATCTACAATACCTTTCAGGTTTATTTTTTTGGCAAGCCTGTCGGCAAAATCCTGTTCGGGGTGAATAATGGTTTCTATACCCATTGCATTCAGCACCGTATCGTGTATTGGGGAGAGCGATCGCCCTATAATACGAGCGGTTGACAGCTTTTTTATTATAGCCGTGGTAATAATGGCTGCCCCTTCATTTTCTCCAATGGCAATAACGGCAAGGTCGGCATCCTTTACAGGCAGTGCCTGATAAGCCATTTCGTTAGTAGCATCCATACATATCGCGTGCGATATTTGGTGCTTTACCATATTAACCTTGTTCATATTATTATCAATACCAATAACCTCATTTCCGGTTTCTGTCAGATTTACTGCCAATGACATCCCGAAATTTCCTAACCCGAATATGATAATCTTCATACTTTCAATTTTTTAGTTTATCATTATGTTTTCTTCCGGATACTCATAGCTGTGTGCCTCTATGGTTTTCAGCATACCTATCAGTAAGTTGAGTAAACCTATCCTTCCTAAAAACATTACTGCTATCAAAACATATTTACTGCCTATACTAAGGCTTGCCGTTATACCGAGGCTAAGTCCTACGGTACTGAATGCCGAGAACACCTCGAAAGCGACCTGTATAAGCGAAAAATCTTTTTCAAAAAACAACAGCATTAAAACGCCCATACCTATAACCATAAGCGAGATGCATATAATGGCAAAAGCGCGTTTTACGGATTGATTGTTTATCTTTCTGCCCCTCAGCTCTATATGCTCCTTACCGCGTGCTATGGCAAGTATGTTGAGTGTAGCCAATGCAAAGGTACTGGTTTTTATACCACCTCCGGTAGAGCCGGGTGATGCCCCTATCCACATAAGGAATATTACAAAAAGTATTGCGGGCATGGAGAGTGATGCAAAATCGAAGGTATTGAACCCTGCCGTTCTGGCTGTAACCGATGTAAACGCCGCCGATGTAACTTTGCCAAAAAATGTTTCATTACTAAAAGTAGTATTCTGCTCTGTAAAAAAGAAGAACACGCTACCCAACGTAAGTAATATTGCTGTGGTAATAATAACAATACGGGAGTTGAGTGTGAGTATGCGTACAGGTGCTTGGAAACGCATATTCGATATACTGTTAACAATAAAATGTTTTATATAAAGCAGGAAGTTGAAAACAATATTATAACCAAGACCGCCAAAGATGATGAGGTGCATTATAACCCACTGAAAAGCATAGGCGTTTTGTACCGAAGGGTCGGCTAACCCTGCGGAAAAGGTAGAAAACCCGGCATTACAAAATGCGGATATGGAATGGAATATGGAGAAAAACGCTTTATTTTCTATACTCGGAATATCAGCGATAAAGGAGTATATGAGCAATGCTCCCGCAATTTCGATACCTACGGTAAAGGCTACTACCCGCATGGCAAAACGCATTACATTTTGCAGGTTGTCGCTATCTACAAAGCTGCTCACATTCATACCTTCCCTAAAAGTAGTTCCCTGCTTAAAGAAAAACGAAAAGAATGAGGTAAAGGTAAGCATACCAATGCCCCCCAGTTGTATGAGGCACAATATTACCGTTTTGCCCATAAAGGTAAAATCGGTAGCGGTATCTACTACAATAAGCCCTGTAACGCAAACTGCGCTAATGGCTGTAAACAGTGCATCGGTAAAGCTTATGCCGTGTGTTGTGGCATTGGGCAGCATTAATAAAAAAGCGCCTATAAGACCCATAATGGCAAAACTGCCAACAAACAATATGGTAGGGTTATAGTACAATGCATATAGTTTACGGATAAGGCTTGTGAGGCGCAGGAAAAAATAAAGAATAAGCCCTGTATCAATAATAAGGTTGGCGTTATACAATCGCTCATATTCTCCGCTGAATAAAAAGGTTACAGATGCGGTTATCAGGGTTAGTGCCAATATGAGCACGTTTGCCTTCAGCATTTTTTTCAGCGTCAGGTTTTGCGTATAAAAAAAACGGATAACATTGAATGCTATAAGCCCAACTATGAGTCCTACAAAGTATAGTGTTTTATGATCAAGTACTTCGGAGATAAGATTTTTGAAGCCAAAATCGAACACCAAAAAGGTAATGAGTAAGACATCTACAAAGCCGTAGATTTTAGATAATACATTCGAAATATTTTTAAACATCTCCTAACTTACTTTTTATTGAGTTTCGCACGGATGTCCTGCATTAAAGCCACTCCGCCGTTATCAAGCACTTCCTGTGCGCATTGCGTGCCAAAGGTACTATAATCAGCATCGGCAGCAATGGTTTTTTCTATATGTATTTTTTGTTTACCGTCTATAGATAGCAATATTCCTTCAAAGCGAATTATGTTTTCTTCAAATCGTGCCAGCGCGCCAATGGGTGCAGTACAGCCCCCTTCCAGTTTTTTAAGGAATTGGCGTTCTATAAAGGTGCATGTTTCCGTTTCGGTATGGTTTAGTTTAGCAAGTGCTTCCCGGCAGTAATCATCATTTTCCATAGCTACCACCACCATTGCGCCCTGTGCGGGTGCGGGTATCATCCAGTCAAGTGCCTCCCCAACCCCTCCAAAGGAGGGGCTTTCTATTTGATTGCCCGAAAGAAATCCGAGTCGATCCAATCCGGCAGCGGCAAAAATAGCGCCGCCCCAGTTGCTTTCTTCCAGTTTTTTCAGTCGGGTATTCACGTTACCGCGCAGGTCGGTTACTGTGTGGTGTGGGTATCGGTTCAGCCATTGTGCCTGTCGGCGCAGGCTGCCTGTGGCAATAGTACCCGTTTCATGCAAAAAATTGAGGCTGCCTTTGTGTACCAGTACATCATGGGTATCAGCACGTTCTAAAACGGCTGCCTGTACTATGCCTTTGGGCAATGCAGTGGGTACATCTTTCATGGAGTGTACGGCAATATCTACCTCGCCTTTTATCATTGCCACATCAAGCGTTTTGGTAAATATCCCGGTAATGCCAAACTCATACAGCGGTACATCGAGCACCACATCTCCGGTCGATTTTACAGCTACAATTTCAGTTGCATATCCCAGTGTTTCCAGTTTTGCCTGTACAGTATGTGCCTGCCATAGCGCAAGCTCGCTATCGCGCGTGCCTATTCGTATGGCTTTGTTCATTTTGTAGTATTTTCAATACGGAATACTTTTTCTATCCATTCAATGCTTTCATCTACCATAGTATCCCTGTCTTTCAAGTGGTTTGCAAAATGTGTTGTAATTTTATGAATAATCCTCTGGCTGATTATCTCTGCCTGTTCTTCATCAAAATTACTTAATTTTTTGCGCTGAAAGTTTAATTCGGAGTCTTTTATTGTGTTAAGCTTTTCTTTTAGCGCATGAATGGTAGGGGCAAATTTTCGGGCATTTACCCAACTAATGAAGTCTTCTTCGGTTTCGGCAATAATAGCTTCGGCAGCAGGAATATGTTTTTTTCGTTTTTCCAGCGTGTCGTCGGTTATTTTAGAGAGGTCGTCCAAATGTACAACCGTTACCCCCTCAAGCTCCCTTACATTATCATGCACATTTTTAGGGATGGACAGGTCTAATATCAGTAAAGGTTTCTTTAATGCCAGTATATCCTTATCTATAGTAGGGGTTTGTGCGCCTGTGGCTACCACCAATACGTCAGATTTTGTTATTTCCAACGGCAGTACATCATAGTCCTTTACCAGCAGGTTAAATTTACCGGCTACCTTTTCTGCCTTATTTTTAGTACGGTTGATGAGGGTAATATGCTCATTCTTGGTATGCTTAACCAAGTTTTCGCACGTGTTGCGCCCTATTTTTCCTGTACCGAAAAGCAGTATGTTTTTGTTTTGAATATCAGCTACATTGTTCATAATGTACTGTACTGATGCAAAGGATACCGATGTTGCTCCTGAGCTAAGCTCGGTTTCGTTTTTAATTCTTTTACTGGCTTGTATAGTGCAGTTTATAAGTCTTTCTAAAAAAGTATTGGCAAGTTCCATACTTTTAGATTCTACAAAACCGGTTTTTATCTGGCTGATTATTTCGAAGTCACCCAGTATCTGGCTGTCCAGTCCGGTGCCTACGCGAAGCACATGGTTTACAGCCTCGTTATTTTTATATACAAAAGCCACACGCTGAAATTCTTCTACGGTGCCTTGACTGTTATCGCAAAGTAATTTTATGAGCTGGAAGGGATGTTGGGCAAAGCCGTATATCTCTGTCCGGTTGCAGGTAGATATAACGATAAGGCTGCTTATGCCTTCTTGTTTTGCCTGTTGCAATACCTTGTGTTTGCCTTCGGCATTCAAACTAAACTTTCCCCTCATCTCGGCATCGGCTTTCCTGTAGCTTAACCCTACGGCATAAAAGTACTGATGCTTCGACATGTTATGATTCTCCATATTACTCACTTTCCTAAAAGTGATACAAAATTACCTTTAACATTTTTTTAAAAGTAACGCTACAGGTTCTTTTTATAACGCTGTCGGATATTTTGGCGAAAAAATCCTTTTATAATTATAAATCCTTTAAATTTGCACTAAAATCAATGCCTTACAATCAATTAGTTTAGAACTATTCTAAATAAAACGAATTGAAAACTTAAAAAGGGCATCCAAAAAAATACCGCTATGGGTACTCATGAAGCGATACAGATTGAGGATAATTTTTTTGTTTTACGCTTCCAAAATGATGGTGACGACACCGTACATTTTGAGCGCGAAGTGGGGGTAGATCTTATCCAGTTTCACTTTGGGGTAAAGGGCAGGGCTAAATTTATATTCAATCAGGGGCGTTATGCGCTGGACTTGCGCGAGGAGGTTTCCCTCTTTTTGTACAATCCGCAAAAAGAACTGCCGGTACACCTCGAAATTGCACCCCACTCGTGGGTGTTATCCATATTAATATCCATTAAAAAGTTTCATAGTTTTTTCTCGGAAGAGGCAGATTATATCCCATTCCTGAGTGATGGTAACAAAGACAAAAAGTATTATAAGGAGGATAAAATAAACCCGAGTATGGCTATAGTGCTCAGTCAGTTGTTTCATTTTAACCTGCATCAGTCCATTAAAAAACTGTACTTTAAAGGTAAGGTGTACGAACTGTTGAGCCTTTATTTTAACCGTTCCGAAGACCCGAATGCCGAGCAGTGCCCTTTTTTGATAGATGAGGACAATGTTATAAAAATCCGTAAAGCAAAAGATATTGTTATAGCCAACATGGCAGAGCCACCGGGGCTGCAAGAACTTGCCGACCAAGTGGGTATTAACCTAAAGAAGCTGAAAATGGGCTTTCGCCAAATATATGGTGATAGCGTGTACAGTTTTTTGTTTGATTACAAAATGGAGTATGCCCGTAAGCTTTTAGACAGTGGTTCGTATAACGTGAATGAAGTAGGGCTGCGCATAGGTTACAGCACATCGAGCCATTTTATAGCAGCATTTAAAAAGAAATTTGGCACTACGCCCAAAAAGTATTTGATGAGTATGAATACAAATACTTAAACAAGTCATAAAATTAGGAAACAGCCTGCCTCTCGCACGGTTTTTGAGCAGTAGCAGATAACAAAAAACAACAACCAAGAACAAACAATATAAAACATGAAGGGAGTACTGTTAGTAAACCTGGGCTCACCAAAAAGCCCAACCCCGGAGGATGTAAAACCTTACCTTGATGAGTTCCTGATGGATAAATATGTAATAGATGTTCCTTTCTTGCTGAGGGCATTACTGGTAAGAGGCATCATATTACGCAAAAGACCAAAAGAATCGGCACATGCCTACCAGCAAATATGGTGGGACGAAGGTTCTCCGCTTATCGTTATCAGCGAGAGGATGCATAAAAAAGTAGTTAAAAAAACAACAATGCCGGTATCGCTGGCTATGCGATACGGTCAGCCGTCGATAGAAAAGGGTTTGCAGGAGCTTGCCGATAAAGGCGTGACGGAAGTACTGCTTTTCCCGCTTTATCCGCAGTATGCTATGGCATCTACACTAACGATATTGAAACTTGCAGAGGAAATTCGTGCAAAGAAATTCCCGCACATGACCATTACCGATGTTCCTGCTTTTTATGATAAGCCTGACTATATAAAAGTACTTGCCAATTCGATAAAATCATCGTTAGAAGGTTACGATTACGACCACCTGCTGTTTAGTTATCATGGCATACCGGAACGCCATATCCGTAAAACCGATGTAACCAAATCGCATTGCAAGATTGACGGCTCGTGTTGCGTAACGCCATCTCCGGCACATAAATTTTGCTACCGCCACCAGTGTTACGAAACCACACGGCTGGTAGTAAAAGAACTGGGCATACCCGAAGATAAATATTCGCTAACCTTTCAGTCACGCCTTTCGGGCGATAAATGGTTAGAACCTTATACTGATATCGAAATAAATAAAATGCCCGAAAAAGGCATTAAAAATCTTGCGGTAGTTACTCCGGCTTTCGTTTCCGATTGTCTTGAAACACTCGAAGAGATTGCTATGCGTGCTAAAGAAGATTTTAAAGAGCACGGAGGCGAAAATTTTATGGCAGTACCATGCCTTAACGACAGCGACCCTTGGATAGATGTTGTAGTAAACTGGATAAACGAATGGGCTTATGCTGAAACCCCTGTAGCATAATGTCGGTTTCATCAAAAGACTTAGCAAACAAGAGTATCAACAGCCTGCTTATTAAGCAGGCTGTGCCTGCATCTATAGGGATATTATTCCTTACGGTTAACCTGCTTATAGATACTATTTTTGTGGGTCGCTGGATAGGTTCGCTTGCCATTGCGGCACTATCTGTAGTAATGCCAATTACTTTTTTTATATCCTCTATGGGTATGGCTATCGGTATAGGCGGTAGCTCGGTATTATCACGAGCCTTGGGTAAGGGCAACCATGAAAAAGCGGTTGCTACCTTTGCCCACCAGATTATGATGACTTTTGGAGTTTCATCGTTGTTTGTAATAGCAGGGCTTTTTTTTAGCGATGAAATATTATTTATGTTTGGTGCAAACGGAGCTATTATGGCTCCCGCCAAAGCATTTTTTATGCCCATATTGATTGCAGTGCCGCTTCAGGCATTTTGCATGATGGGCAACACGGTTATACGTGCCGAAGACAAGGCGCGCCATGCCATGATTGCCATGATAGTGGCAGCAATATCAAACATTATTTTGGATATACTTTTTATAAAAGTATTCGGTTGGGGTATTTCGGGTGCGGCAACGGCAACAGCACTTTCCTTTTTGTTTTGCTTTTTATATATCTTTTGGTTTTTTATAAAAAAGAGTGAACTTCGGTTAAAACTAAGCAGCTTTGATTTTCACCCCAAGTTAGTAAAGGAAATCACCTCCTTAAGTTTTGTAACCTTTGCAAGGCAGGGCGTAATAAGTATTCTGGCTATTATACTTAACCATACGCTGTATGCCGAAGGGGGCGAGCAGGCAGTTGCCATATACGGTATCATTAGCCGTATGCTTATGTTTATGCTGTTTCCGGTATTGGGGGTTACTCAGGGCTTTATGCCTATTGCGGGTTACAACTACGGAGCAGGCAATTACATAAGGGTAAAAGAAGCTATTATTACCGCTGTTAAATATGCCACCTATCTTTCTGTAATAATTTTTGCGGTAGTATTTTCCTTTGCAAAGCCCATTACTGCGTTATTTACTACCGATGCAGGGGTAATACAGGACACTCCCGGCGCACTGCGCTGGGTGTTTGCAGCATCGCCCATTATTGCCGTACAGCTTATAGGCGGAGCTTATTTTCAGGCAGCAGGTAAGGCGACTAAAGCGTTACTGTTAACGCTTAGTAAACAAGGTTTTTTCCTGATACCGCTGGTACTTATTTTACCACACTTTTTTGGTATTTTTGGAGTATGGGTAGCATTTCCCGTTTCGGATATATTATCTACATTATTAACAGGATTATTTTTAAGAAAAGAAATGACCGAACAACTTAAAGAAGCCTGATGGAAGAATATTACGACTATATAAAATCATTACACCTGATATTTGTAATAACCTGGTTTGCCGGGTTGTTTTATATTGTGCGACTGTTTGTATATCATATAGAGGCTAACGCTAAACCATCTCCCGAAAAGGAAATATTGATAAAACAATATAAGCTAATGTCCTATAGGTTGTGGTATATCATTACTTGGCCTTCGGCAGTATTGGCAAGCGTGTTTGCCTTTCTTATGCTGTTTGGCACAGCACGTGGCGGAGTATGGCTGCAATTTTCGTGGATGCACGTAAAATTGGGCTTTGTATTTCTGCTGTATCTTTACCATTTAAAATGCCACAGCATATACAAGCAACTGCAACGTGATGAGGTAAAATATTCGACCAATTTTATGCGCTTATGGAATGAAGGCGCTACTATTATACTATTTGCCGTTGTTTTTTTAGTAATTTTAAAAAGTGCCGTAAACTGGGTATTCGGGGTAGTGGGCATTATTGCTTTTTCGATACTGATAATGCTGGGCTTTAAATTTTATAAACGCATAAGGGAAAAGAACAAATCCTGAACGAATGAAGAAACGGTTTAAGATAAGAAGATGGTCGCTGCGGGTAAGAATATTTCTTTCTATGATATTCGTTACGCTGGTTGCCTCTTTGCTTATTGCTGCCGTATCTATTTATCAGTTTAAAAAAGAAGCAAAAGACTACCACCAGGAGCGTGTGGACAGGAAAGAAAAGGCAATAAAAGAGCATATTAACTATATACTTGCTACCACAACCTACCCGCTTTCTACCGAAAATTTATCGCTTATTCTCAGGGAGCGCATCCATGAAATGGCAAACATACACGGTATGGAAATTAACATATACGACCTTAACGGAGAGTTGTTAAAATCATCCAAAGCAGCCTTTGCGGTAGATACTATAAGCCAAAAAATTTCTGATCCCATATTGCGGATTATACGCTCTACCGCCGAGAAGCGTTATGTGGATTTACTTAAAACCGAAGAGGGAAAACGCTATCGCTCTTCCTACAGCTATATTAAAGATACCAAGTTTAAACCGCTGGGCATACTCAACCTGCCTTATATAGAGGACGATGGGTATTACGAAAAGGAGATTAATAATTTTATGATGCGCTTTTTTCAGGTATATTCCTTTATGTTGCTTATTTCTATCGTGATAGCCTATTTTCTTTCGAGCTATATTACCAAATCACTTAAAGCGATAAGCGACAGGATAACCGAAATCCGTTTAAGCACCGTTAATGAAAAAATAAGCCAGCGCGATTCTCCGCAGGAAATAAGCCAACTGGTGAAAGCCTATAACGGACTGGTAGATGACCTTGACGAAAGTGCGGCTAAACTGGCACAAAGTGAGCGCGAACAGGCATGGCGCGAAATGGCAAAGCAAGTGGCGCATGAAATAAAAAATCCGCTCACACCCATGCGGCTTACCGTGCAGAGTTTTCAGCGCAAGTTTGATCCCAACGATCCTGATATCAGGAAAAAACTGGATGAATATTCCACTACGCTCATCCAGCAAATAGACACCATGTCATCGGTAGCATCGGCATTTTCGAGTTTTGCCTCTATGCCTGCGCAGCAAAACGAAACCATAAATATGGTTAAAATAGTACAGCTTGCGCTGGAGATATTTAATGAAAATTATATTGTTTTCAGCAGCGAAGAAAAAGAGATAATAACCCGTATGGACCGCACCCAACTGATACGTATTATTACCAACCTTGTTAAAAATGCTACACAGGCAATACCGGAAAATCATCCCGAACCGCTTATTGAAGTCAGGATATACTGTAAAGATAACCATGCCGTAATAGCGGTAAAAGATAACGGAAAAGGAATAAGTATGGCTAATAAGAACCGTATATTTGAACCTAAGTTTACGACTAAAACCAGTGGTATGGGGCTCGGGCTGGGTATTATTAAAAATATTGTAGAAAACTATAATGGTACTATTACTTTTGAAAGTGAGATAGGGAGGGGTACAACCTTTATAGTCGAGTTTCCTATTATAGCAGCCGATAGCCCCGATAATAAAGAAGGACAAACAACAACATAAACATAAAAACCAATACTGAAAATGAATTACGAAAATATCCTTACGGAAATAGCGGACGGACTTGGACTGATTACCATTAACAGACCAACTAAACTAAATGCGCTTAATAAAGCTACAATTGAAGAATTGCACCATGCTTTTAAAGCACTTAATGACGATGCTGCTGTTAAAGTTATCATTGTAACAGGTAGCGGCGAGAAGGCTTTTGTAGCCGGTGCCGATATCGCTGAATTTGCTAATTTCTCAGTAGAAGAAGGCGGTAAACTGGCAGCAAAAGGGCAGGAATTGTTATTCGATTTTGTACAAAACCTTTCTACACCCGTTATTGCAGCGGTAAACGGTTTTGCATTGGGCGGAGGGTTAGAGCTTGCTATGGCAGCACACTTTCGCGTAGCATCAGATAATGCCAAGATGGGTTTGCCCGAGGTTTCACTTGGCGTAATACCGGGTTATGGCGGTACACAGCGTTTGCCACAGCTTGTAGGCAAAGGGCGTGCTATGGAAATGATTATGACCGCAGGCATGATAAATGCTGAAGAAGCAAAAACGTACGGACTGGTAAACCATGTAGTGCCACAAGCAGAACTATTGGAGTTTTGTAAAGGGATAGCAGGTAAGATTATGAAAAACTCATCGGTAGCCATAGGGCAGGCTATAAAAGCTATAAATGCCAATTATACGGATGGCGTTAACGGTTATGAAACAGAAATAAAAGCCTTTGGCGAATCTTTCGGGACAGAAGATTTTAAAGAAGGGACAACGGCTTTCTTAGAGAAAAGAAAAGCTGAGTTTCCCGGTAAATAAAATGAAAGCCCCTAAAGGGGCTTTTATTTTTAGCTAAAAAAAGACTTTACTTCTCCCCCTCCCATTCTGCATAAAATTGGGACAGGAAGTTTACCATATAGTTGTGCCTGCCCTGTGCTAATGTTTTACCTGTTTGGGTATTCATACGGTCTTTAAGTAAAAGCAGTTTTTCATAAAAATGGTTTATGGTAGGGTTGTCGCTTTTTTTGTACTCCTCTTTCGTCATGTTCATTTGAGGGGCAATATCCGGATTGTATAAAGCCCTGTTTTTAAACCCACCATAGTTAAAGGTTCGGGCTATACCTATGGCACCTATAGCATCGAGCCTGTCGGCATCCTGTACTATTTCCAATTCTATTGAGTTGAATTTCCTTTCAAAATTCCCGCCTTTAAAGGATATATTTTCGATGATGTTTACTACATGCATAATAGTGGCTTCTTCTACATTTTCCTGCTCTAAAAATGTACGTGCTACCTTTGGTCCTACAGTTTCATCGCCGTTATGGAACTTGCTGTCGGCAATATCATGCAATAATGCCCCAAGTTGTACCACGAGTAAATCACAGGCTTCTGTTTCGGCTATTTTTAAAGCATTGTTATACACTCTCTGAATGTGGAACCAGTCATGCCCTCCTTCGGCATTTTCAAGTTGCTGTTTTACAAAATGGATAGTTTTATGGATAAGGGCGGGGTTAGTCATAGTATAAAGTTGAGTGATGCAAAAATAGTTAATACACAAACAAAAAAGCCACCAATAGGCAGCTTTTAGTATCTTATTTTATTAATGCAGGTTGTACCCATTTAAATATGTGTGATTCTTCGGGTATTACTATCCTTTCGGATATTCTTGCCATTCTGTCCGGTAATTTCATCAGGAAATCTCTTGCTTTTTCAGCTTCGGCAGTAAGCCCGTCAATTTTATCTATTTGCCACTTTTCTATAAGCTTGCGCAGTATCTCTACATAATCTTGTGCGGTATATACGCCTATGCGTTGTGCCGAATCGGAAAACTGATCGAAAGCACTGCTTATCTTTTGCCCTGACTCTCTCAAAAAATGGGCGGGCATGGTTATTTTTTGCTTCATCATGTACTGGAAAGCCAGCATCATTTCGCTTGGATCTACTTTAAAAATACGATCTACAAATTCGCTGTAAGCAAGGTGGTGACGCATTTCGTCGCCTGCAATCAGCTTACACATTTTTGAGAGTTTGTTATCGCCGAATTTTTTAGCAATTTGCGATACTCTGTTGTGCGAAACATAAGTGGCAAGTTCCTGAAAACTGGTATATACAAAGTTTTTATACGGGTCACGATCCGTACCAATATCAAAACCATCGTTTATAAGGTGATGCGTAGTCATTTCTACTTCGCGCATATTTACACGCCCTGACAGGTACAGGTATTTGTTAAGCACATCGCCGTGGCGGTTTTCTTCGCCTGTCCAGTTACGCACCCATTTTGCCCACCCGTTACCGCCGTTATCTACCTGGTTAACGCCTTCTACATCCATCAACCACGATTCATACGTAGGCAATGCCTCTTCGGTAATGGTATCGCCCACGAGTACTACCCAAAAATCATAAGGCAGGTCTTTGGCTATTTCTCTCAGTTCTTTTACATCTTCATAAAAAGATTCGCTTTGAGAGTCCGGCAACAAATCTGTTGGTTGCCATATTTTTTCTACCGGCACGAGGTAGCTTTCAACAAAGGAGTCGATGTTTTTTTCCAAAAACTGCATTACCTCCAACCGGATATTTTTTATAGACATATATTTAATTTTTTATTCCTTGTTTTACTTCTCTTTCCGTTCTCGCCATTACTTCTTCAAAAGGAATGTTTTTTATGGCAAATGGTTCTTGTACTGTAATAGTCAGATGGTTGCCTAAACCTAATGGATATTGTCCGAATTTAAACAACTTCCACGAGTTGTTAATGCTTACGGGCACAATGTACGCAGATGGCGCGTATTTACAAAGTATTTTAAGCCCGTTTTCAGAAAACCGTTTGGGTTCTCCTGTCTTGCTCCGCGTTCCTTCGGGGAATATTACTGCCGAGCGTTTGTGTTTTTCAATATACTGAGCCAGTTGCTTTATGGCAGGCAGGGCTTGTTTAGGGTCTTTACGGTCTATAAGCACCGAACCTCCGTGCCTCAAGTTATATGATACGCTGGGTATGCCTTTTCCTAACTCTTTCTTACTGATAAATTTAGGGTGAAACTTACGCATAAACCAGATAATAGGCGGTATATCGTTCATGCTCTGGTGGTTTGCCACTATAATAAGCGGTACGCCTTCGGGTATGGGTGCTGTTTTGGTAAATTTGTAAGTTGTACCTAAAATGTGGGCACTTCTCATTAAAAACCAGTTTAGGATACTAACACTTTTTTTATGTGCGTTGTAGCCAAACGCATTTAAACAAACCCATTGTATTGGGTGGAATATAACCAGCATGAGCAGGAAAACAACATAATATACTGCAGATATAGGATATGATAGTATCTTTTCCATGTAGGGGTTTAAAAATTCGCGTAAAAGTACTACCTTTTTATAAGATACTAAAAATTTTTAATATGCAGGCATATTTAATGATAAACAAAAACCACGCCATGAGCGTGGTTTTCCATATTAGTTGTAAAAAAATCCCAGTTTAGCAAAACTCGTCGTAAGCATCTTTAAGGTTTTCCGCAATCATTTCGGCAGGACGACCTTCTATATGATGGCGCTCCAGCATATGTACCAACTCGCCGTTTTTAAACAAAGCCATACTTGGCGATGACGGAGGGAAAGGGAACATAGATTCTCTGGCTGCATCAACAGCCTCTTTATCTACACCGGCAAAAACGGTAACCAGTTTTGCAGGTTTTTTGTTGTTATCAAGGCTCATTTTTGCGCCCGGGCGTGCATTTCTTGCTGCACATCCGCATACAGAGTTTACTACTACCAGTGTAGTACCTTCGCTGTCAATAGCATTTTTTACCGCATCGGCTGTATATAATTCTTCAAAACCTGCTTCTGAAAGTTCAGCGCGCATGGGTTTTACCAGTTCTTCAGGATACATATCTTTATATATTAAAGTTTAATTTCACAAAGTTACAAAGAAATACTGTTCTAAAAAATATTACGGTTTAAAACAATCGTTGTACCAACGCTTTTATAAAGAGTCCTTTTGGGCATGCCCAAATTACTTTTAAATCTTGTGCAAAAGTGGTTTCTTCATCCAGAAATTTAAATATAAGTTGTGGCGGTGCATTGCGAAACATAGCGGAGAAAATAGTACCGCCCTTCTCATTTTTTTTATACAGAATATCCAACAATAATGAGTCGTAAAACCAAAAACGATTCTTTTGGTGCAATTTGGTAAAGTCAGTTCCCTGTTCAAGAAAAGCGACTAATTCTTCCGATTTTTTAGTTGTGTTTTTAAAGGTGTAGCCCGTACTGGCTTTAGTCCACCCGCCTGCCGAACCGATATGGACAACATTTTTGCTGTTATTTTTCCAAAAGGGATAACACGTCATGGGGATGCTGCCTCTCTCTTTTTCGATAACCTCATAATCGTTACTGTCGAGGTTTTCAAGATATTGATGTATGGCATTTTCATACTCCTGCGTTTCGAGCAAATTATGAGAGAACAGCGTATATTCTACCAAAGCCTCCGTTTCCGAAAAAGGCAGTACATACATAAAGCGGGTATTGCCCTTTTGCGGTACACTAAAATCCATAAATGTAACCGCATCAGCCTCAAAAACAGGTTTTTTAGTTTTTACAAACCACCCGATAAAATGTTGTTGCAATAAAGGGTACTTGCTCTTTGCAGGCAACATAGGGTTGTATATACTGTTAAAGAGTTTGTTGCAGGTATAACTCTCTGTTTCTGTTTTTACCAAAACATGCAACGGAGTATCCGTAAAGTCAATTACTTTTTGTTGTACAAAAGTAATATTGGGTTGCTGCGCAATCATACCCTTTACATAACGGTAAAAATCTGCTCCGCGAATCATTTTATAATGATAGGGGGCAAGCATCATTTTTTTTGTAAAGCTGTTATCAATAAAAAATGCGCTATCCCATTGTTGGTGCGCTATAGCATCCCACTCGCCTGTACCGTTTTCCCAAAAACACCACGTGCGGTCGTTACTTTCTTTAGTGTCAGGATCTATGAGTACTATACTTTTATCGTCAAACTTTCCTGAAACGACCATTCTGTAAACTGTCATTAACGCCGAAAGCCCGGAACCCGTAAAGATATAATGGAAATGTTTCATGTAGCTACTGCTGAAAACCAAAAATAAACAAATAGCGTATAGTATTATAACAATAATATTTAGACTAACCTAAAAAATAGTTTAACCAAATCAAATAATAGCTATATTTGCATATTAATTTAATGATTAATGACGTATTCTGAAGAAAACTACCTTAAAGTTATCTACCACCTTTCCATCGGTTCAAGCAAGGGGATTACCACAAATGCCATTGCTAACGAAATGGAAAGTAAGCCTTCATCGGTTACGGATATGGTACAGAAACTTGCCGAAAAAGGGTTGGTCATCTATAAAAAATATCAAGGAGTATCGCTTACGGATAATGGCAGGTTTACCGCACTTATGATTGTACGCAAGCACCGCTTGTGGGAAGTATTCCTACTGGAAAAACTCGATTTTTCATGGGATGAGGTACATGACGTTGCCGAACAACTGGAGCATATAAAATCGGAAAAACTAACTGATAAGCTGGAAGAATTTCTGGATTTCCCGACCGAAGACCCGCATGGCGACCCGATACCTGACAGGGAAGGAAAGATAAAAAAAGTAGATAAAAAATTACTCTCGGAAGTAGAGGCGGGTAAAAAAGTAATATGTGTGGGAGTAAAAGACAGCTCGCCCGCTTTTTTACAGTACCTCGACAAACAACAGATAGCGCTCGGCTCGGCTATCGATATAATTGCTAAGGAAGATTTTGATATGTCGCTCACGCTGCGTGTTCATGACAGGCAAATGACTGTGTCAAATAAAATAGCCGCTAACCTTTTTGTAAAAACCGTATAAATATATGTTTGACAGCATTGTAGCTTATTTTGAATCGATAGACCCTGTTTTGGCGGCACTGTATGCCACATTATTCACTTGGGGCGTTACTGCACTTGGCGCATCGGCAGTATTCTTTTTTAAAACCATGAACAGAACAGCACTCGACGGTATGCTCGGTTTTACGGGTGGAGTAATGGTAGCTGCCAGTTACTGGAGTTTACTTTCGCCCGCCATAGATATGAGTAGCGGCGAAGGTTTTGCAAAGGTAATGCCTGCCGCTATAGGTTTTATTCTCGGTGCATTATTCTTGTTCGGGTTAGATAAAGCCTTACCCCACCTGCATATTAATTTTAAAGAAAGCGAAAAGGAGGGTATAAAAACCCCTTGGCAACGTACCACGCTGCTAACCCTGGCTATAACCCTGCACAATATACCCGAAGGGCTTGCCGTAGGGGTACTGTTTGGTGGTGTAGCTGCCGGAATACCGGAAGCCTCGATAGCTGCTGCTTTAACATTGGCGATAGGTATAGGCATCCAGAATTTTCCCGAAGGTATTGCAGTATCCATGCCATTACGCCGTATGGGTATGAGTCGTCGTAAAAGTTTTATGTACGGGCAGGCATCTGCACTTGTAGAGCCTATTGCGGGTGTGTTAGGTGCCATAGCAGTTACATTTTTTACCCCTGTATTGCCTTATGCATTAGCCTTTGCAGCGGGTGCCATGATATTTGTAGTGGTAGAGGAAGTAATACCCGAAACGCAACAGGACAAAAATACGGATATTGCTACGCTGGGCTTTATTGGAGGATTCGTAGTGATGATGATGCTGGACGTTGCATTGGGCTAAGCAGCCTTCCTTTTTATGATTTTATACTTAATGACATCCACAGTCGTCGTTATCGCAATGTGCTGATGTTTTCTTTTTTTTCTTGAAAAAGAATTTCTTTAGCAGATAAACTACTGCGCTCGCCACCAGTATATAGGCTATAATTTCCTGTATATTCATGATTTTTAAAAATAGACGCCTGCGCCTATCGTCATAAAATTATATGTTGGCGTGGCTATTTTTAAATGCTCATAACCCAGCGTTATGAAAAATTGTTTACGGTGGATGCGGGTTTCCAGCTCGAAAGCATTTACCGGCTCACCATTTATTACAGACCATTTTGCGCTTCCCTGAAAGCTGATATTTTTCTTTAAAAAGTACTCGGCGTTAAGCCCGTAGGCAAAACCGCCTCTTTTTACATCATTGCCCACATAGGATGCTCCTAATGTCCACCCCAGGTTAAAGCGTTCAAATCGAATCCTGTCATAAGCAAAGTTAAAGTAAAACAGGGAAAGATTATCGCTCGTTCCCGCTGCTTTTTGACGTTCATGCAGTTGGTAATAATCGGTTGTAAGATAAAAATGACGGAAGGGATGTATTTTCACATCCAGATGATTACCATAAAGGTTGTTGTTATGGTATAGAAATTTATCTTTTACATCTACCCGGAAAACATACAGGTAACCTTCGCCAAATTTTGGATTGTAATAATTTCCTGTCCCTTCGTAATACGGATATTCTGTAAGGTCGTTGCTCAGGTGGTCTTCGTTAGCATAATCGCCGATTATCCCGTACTTAAACGTTGCACCCAATGTATACATAAAAAGTTCAAACAGAAGTGGATTATCATTATTACCGGAACTACTGCTGCTACTGCTTGAAGAACTTGCCGAGCCGGTTTTTCCGGCTGCCTGCCGCTTTTGTTTAAGGTCGTTTTTAGACTGGTCTATTTTATGCTGCGCCTGCACCTGACTTATGGTAAATGTGAGGGAAAGTAACAGTAAAAGATATCGTTTCATAATTTACTTTAAAAGCTGGTATGTAATTAGCGATACAAGATATGCAAAAGCACTCATGCCAAATAATTGCATTAATGGCCACTTCCAGGAATTGGTTTCTTTTTTAGTAACGGCAAGTGTGCTCATACATTGCATGGCAAAGGCATAAAATAATAACAACGATAACCCTGAGGCGAAGTTGAATATTTTTTTACCCGTTTCAGGGTCGGTTTCCGCCTTCATGCGTTCTTTAATAGTCGCTTCGTCTTCGCTGCCGCTGCCTATGTTGTATATGGTGGCAAGTGTGCCTACAAACACCTCGCGTGCCGCAAAAGAGGATACAATAGCTATGCCGATTTTCCAGTCGTAGCCCAAGGGTTTTATAGCAGGCTCTATACTCTTGCCCATAATACCGATATAAGAATGCTCTAACTGGTATGCAGCGATTTTATCGTTAAGTTTATCAGGGTCTATTTGGGTATTGCCTATTTCGTTGGTTATAATTTGCTCAGCATTTTTAAACTCTTCGCCCGGTCCGTGCGACCCTAAAAACCATATAACAATAGAGATTGCCAGTATTATTTTACCCGCGCCATATACAAATGCTTTTGTTTTTTCTATAACAGTAATTGCCACATTTTTAGCAAGAGGGAGTTTGTAATTGGGCATTTCGGCTACAAAAAAACTTTTATAGCGGGTTTTAAGTACTTTATTTAAAATCATTGCCGATATAATGGCACTGGCAAAGCCCAGCATATACAACAGCATAAGTGTGAGCCCCTGCACGTTAAAAAAGCCAAGCACCATGCGGTTGGGTATTACAAGTGCAATAAGTATGGCATATACGGGCAGCCTTGCAGAGCAGGTGGTAAAAGGGGTTACCAGTATAGTAATAAGCCTTTCGCGCCAGTTTTCTATATTACGGGTAGCCATAATAGCGGGTATAGCACACGCAGTACCGGATATGAGGGGTACTACACTTTTACCGCTTAGCCCAAAACGTTTCATAATACGATCCATGAGGAATACCACACGGCTCATGTAGCCGCTTTCTTCCAGTATGGATATAAAGAGAAACAGGAAGGCTATTTGCGGTATAAAAATAACCACACCGCCAATGCCGGGAATAATTCCTTCGGTTACAAGCTCTGTAAGTTTGCCAGGAGGCATATTTTTAGAGGTGTAGGAGCTTAACCAGCTAAAGCCTTCATCTATCAAATCCATAGGTACGCTGGACCATGCAAAGATTGACTGGAAAATGAGCAGCAGTATGGAAAAGAAAATCACGTAGCCGAAAACTTTGTGGGTTAACACTCTGTCCAGCCTTGCCCTAAGGTCTTTTGCCATAGCAGTATCTACCGTTTGCCCCTGCTTCAATACATTGTTTATAAACTGATAGCGTTTTATGGTTTCCTTTTGCTGTAGCCTTTTCAGTTCAGTTTTCGATTTGGTAAACGAGCTTTTTTCTATTTCGTTTCGCTCCAGTTGCCCAAAGTTTACATCTTGTGTAATAACCAGCCAAAGCTTATACAGTAACTGGTTGGGAAATGCCTGTCTTAGTTTATCGAAATAGTCCGGGTCTATAGACGATGCGTTGAGGCACGGCTCGGTAGGCAGGTATTTATAATTAACAATAAGTTCTTTAAGCTCATTAATGCCCGTGCCTTTGCGGGAGCTTACTAAGGCTATTTTTGTTTTTAACTGTTCTTCTAAATAGGGAATGTTGAGCGATATACCTTTGCGCTGCATTCGGTCTGCCATATTTATAACCAGTATGGCAGGTATCTCCAAATCTTTAATTTGGGTAAATAACAGCAGGTTACGCTTCAGGTTCTCTACATCGGTTACCACCACAGCCACATCCGGAAAGTCTTTATCATTACGGTTTAGCAGTAGCTCTATAACCACACTTTCGTCCATCGAGCTGGCATTCAGGCTGTACGTGCCCGGCAGGTCTATAACAGTTCCTTTAGTGTTTTCGCCCAGCCGCACAGTACCTTGTTTACGCTCTACCGTTATGCCGGGGTAATTGCCTACCTGCTGGTTAAGCCCTGTGAGTTGGTTAAACACAGAGGTTTTACCGGTGTTGGGGTTACCAATTAAAGAAATTTTTATAGTTTGGACTGCCATTAAAGTTAAGGGGTTAAAATTTCTACATCAATTTCAAAAGCTGTTTCTAAGCGAATTGCTACATGGCTGTCGTTTACATTAATGTAGATGGGGTCGCCAAACGGCGCTATTTGTAAAACTTCTACAAGGTTTCCGGGCAAACATCCCATTTCAAGGAGCTTGAGCGGGATGAGGTCTATATTAAAATCGACGATGATGGCTTTTTGCCCTTTTTTGAGCCCTGCAAGAGTATTTTTCAAAGCTTATTCAGAATAATTTATACACAAACTTACAAAAAATTAACACACGACTGTTAGTTTTCATGCTCAGACAACCAGTTGATGTCTTCCAGTAATTGTCTTACATTTTTTTCGCCTTCCACCTCATTATCAAGGTTTGTACCGTTATAAAACCCTCTTATTCGCCCCTGGCTGTCCACCAGAATAAAATTTTCGGTATGCACCATATCATACAACTCGTCAGACGTGCTGGTTTTCACTGCCAGGTACGATTTTCGGGCTATGTAGTAAATGTCTTTTTTATTACCGGTAACCAAGTTCCACTTGCTGTCTATAACCCCTTTTTTCTCGGCATAGGCTTTAAGCACAGGTACGCTGTCAATATCCGGAGTAACGGAATGCGAAAGCAGCATAACTTTCGGGTTGTCTTTTATCCTGTCCTGAAGCCACACCATATTATCGGTCATTATAGGGCAAATGGTGGGGCAGGTAGTAAAAAAGAAATCGGCTACATATATTTTACCCTCATAGTCTTTTTGGGTAATACTATCGCCATTTTGATTTACAAAAGCAAAATCGGCTATTTTATGATTACGGCTTATGTATTGTACGGTAGTATCTACCAGTTCGGGGTTTACATCGGCAGGGCTGTATATCTTCAGGAATTTCTGCGGTTTCAGCGCGCCATAAAAAAGATACAAAATAACAGCCGAGAGCAAACCTAATACTAAAAAGAAGAATTTATATTTTTTGAAAAAAGAAAGCATATCAGGATAATTTTTTGCAAAATTACGAAAGGAAAGCCGATTAAAATACAGGTAAAGCAGGTTTTACAACGTTAAAAAATAATCTAAAATTTACTTTTTTTACTTTTGGAATGGCTTTTTGAGGTAACTTTATATTTTTGTAAAAATATGGATTAAAACGGATGATATGAAACTAAACAAAACAGCAACTATTACCAGTGTAGTTATAATGCTTGGTGGAGCAGTATGTAATGCACAAACTAAAAACAATAACCAGTCGAAGCCGGGCATTAACTTATCGTATATGGATAAATCGGTTGAGCCGAGCGAAGATTTTTTCAGATATGTAAACGGTACATGGGTAGATAATACCGAAATTCCGGGCGATAAAACCCGTTGGGGCAGTTTTGACGAGCTGCGCGAGCAAACTAATAACGATGCTCTCGCAATATTGAAAAGAGCGGCAGCCAACAAGGGCTTAGACCCAAACAGCGATCAGGGCAAAGCAGCAAGCCTGTATCGTTCTATTATGGATACTGTAGCCCGAAATAAAAAGGGAGTCGAACCGCTAAAACCGTATTTGGCAAAAATAGATAAGATTGAAAATGTACAGGATTTACAGACTTTATTGACCGAGATGGAGCCTCTTGGCGGTCTCGGATTTTTTGGTGCGGGAGTGAGTACTGATGCCAAAGACAGTAACCGAAATGTGGTATATATAGGCGTGGGCAGTTTGGGTTTACCCGACAGAGATTACTACGTATCTGATGATAAAGACTCTCAAGAGAAGCGAGAAAAGTATATGCTTCACGTAGCCCATATGCTGAAATATTTAGGATATAATGATGCAGAGGCACAAAAAGGGGCAAAAAATATACTGGAAATGGAAACCGCAATGGCACAACCCCGACTGGACAGGGTGGAACGCCGCGACAGAAGAAATACTTATAACCCTATGACGGTTGCCGGACTGCAAGAGCTTACCCCTGTTATAAATTGGGATAAATACCTTACGGATATTGGTGTAAGCAATATAGATACACTTGTTGTGTCGCAACCTAAATATATGATTTTCCTTAACCATTTGCTGGAGCAAAACAAAGTTCAGGACTGGAAAGATTACATGAAGTGGACTTTAATCAACAGGGCTTCGGGATATCTTACTACTGATATAGAAACTGCCGATTGGGAGTTTTATAGCCAAACACTTCGCGGAGCACTAAAAGAAGAAAAACGCGATATAAATGCGTTAAAAACCATAAATGGTACTGTGGGCGAAGCATTGGGTAAACTGTATGTAGCCGAAAAATTCCCGGCGGAAGCGAAAGCAAAAGCTGAGAGTATGATAGCCAATGTAATGCAGGCTTTTGAAAACCGTATTAACAGGTTGCCATGGATGGCAAAATCTACCCGCGAAAATGCGATACAAAAACTACGAAAACTAAGAGTAAAAATAGGATATCCAGATAAATGGAAAGACTATTCGGCATTAGCTATTAAAAGCCCCGAAGCAGGCGGTGACCTTTTTACCAATATGATGAATATTTCCCGCTTTAACTATAATGAGGATATTGAAAAACTGCACAAACCTGTAGATAAAGATGAGTGGCACATGGCACCGCAAATTGTTAATGCCTATTTTAATCCGGCATATAATGAGATTGTTTTTCCGGCAGGAATATTACAACCGCCTTTTTATGACTATAAAGCTGATGAAGCGGTTAACTATGGCGGTATTGGTGCCGTAATAGGACACGAAATATCACATGGTTTTGACGATTCGGGTTCTCGTTATAACGCTGATGGTAACCTTATAAACTGGTGGAGCGATGAAGACCTTGAGAAGTTTACAGGGCTTGGCGGCGCACTTGCCGACCAATACAGCCAGTTACAACCGCTGCCGGGCACATACGTGGATGGTAAATTTACACTGGGTGAAAACATAGGCGATCTTGGTGGTGTTAATGCCGCTTATGACGGGCTGCAACTTTACCTTAAAAAGCAAGGTAGTCCGGGTCTTATAGACGGTTATACACCGGAGCAGCGTTTCTTTATCTCGTGGGCTACTATATGGAGAACCAAGATGAGGGATGAGGCGATAAAAAACCAGGTAAAAACCGACCCGCATTCGCCAGGCATGTACAGGGCTTATGTACCGCTGCAAAATGTGGATGCTTTTTATGAAGCATTTGATATTAATAAAGGGGACGGTATGTATATAGAGCCGGACAAAAGAGTAAAAATTTGGTAATAAAAAGTCATGTAATGAACTGCCCCCAAAAAGTTAGACACTATTTGGGGGCATTTTTATTAGTTACAATTGTTGTTATAAAACTCAACAACTTCAAGAGAGTGTTTGGCTTTAAAATCTTTATTATTAATTTTTTCTACAAGTATTGCACAGTCGGAGAAATATTCAGCAGTAAATTCCTTAAAATTCCTATGTTGGTATCTCGCACCAATTATAGCCCCTTTTTGTATATATGAGAACATTTTTGGTATTTCGTTATCCGTTTTTCTCAGATATAAAACGTTTATATCGCTTGAGGATAATATCAGTAATGCGCTGGAAGGGGTGTACTCTAACAGTGTAACCCGTCCTTGTACCATAATACGAAAAAGCCTTTTTCTTATACTTTCACTTTCATTTTTTTTACTTAAAGCGAAAGGAGCATCGAGGAAAACAAAATTTTCATCTATATCATTAATCGTTGCTTGTACTAACCGGATGTCATCTGCAGAGATAGCCAAAAAATCATCATCATCTTCAGATTGCATATAATTGATACCGTTGTCATAATTAAATTCAATAAGACCGGTTAATTTTTTCCCGTCGTTAAGCGTGATGCTGCCGTTATAGAATTGGGCATTTAAATTAATGGAAAAAAAAGCGATTGATATGATAAATAATAGTTTCATTTTTAACTTGGATTAGCGTGCTAATATATAGTTTTTTTAACTTGGATGATACTTGTTGTTTAAACATAATGCCAAATCAATACAATCATAATATTTGTTAAAAAAATATTGTATGTTATATATTTTAACTATTTTCAGGAGGAATAGTTTTTAATGTATACATAGCAAGATATACATAGTATTCTGCTGAACCACAGCAGTATCATGTTCCTGTTGTGATTCATACCTAAATTGTTAATTGCGGGAAAACCGCAGGAAAAATATATATTTAAGAATTAACTTTGTCCACCCACAAAATAAATACAATCCAACTTGAAAAAAGTATTACATGTCCTTGCGATAGATGACCATGTTGTAGTTCTCGAGGGTTATCATGCTATTTTTAAATCCTTGAATGAAGAACGCGGTAATCTTGATTTTATTAAAGCCACTGATTGCAAATCGGCTTATGAATTAATCCATAATTATAAAAATGATCCGTTTGATATAGCAGTAGTAGATTACAGCATACCTGACTATGCAGAAAAAGAACTTTATTCCGGGGCAGATATGGCAGGGTTGTTGCGCGAAGTAATGCCCGAATGCAAAATTATAATGATGACCATGCACAAAGAGGTCGATATTATGGGGCGTATCCTGGAAACAATAAACCCCGAAGGGTTTATCAATAAAAGCGATTGTACTACCGATGAACTTTTTGAAGGTTTTAAAGCAGTACTTGCAGGAGAGAATTATTATTCAAAAACCGTATCGGATTTTCAAAAAAGAATGAGCAACGGTATATTGCTCGACGAACTGGATATTCGCATTATAAAACTACTTGCCAAAGGAATTAAGAATAAAAACCTGGATAAATATATACCACTCACCGTAAGCGGTATTGAGAAACGAAAGTACAGAATAAAGCGTTTACTGGATATAGAAGGAGGTGATGAAGAGCTGATATTTGAGGCTCGCAAACAAGGTTACATTTAATCTAATTGTTATTATATAGTTATCAAAAAGCCTTTATTTTACTGGATTTTTTACCTAAAAATGAATTCTTAAAAAAATGTTAATTGCGGTTTTTCCGCCATTTTAAGTCATAAGAATTTCTTTATTTTACATCACATCCAGCTAATTTATAAGTACTGCTCTTGGTAATGCGTTTATCCGGGGCAGTATTTTTTTATATCCCTATAAATTACTGTATTTAAAACAATATCCCAAAACCTGCTTTACCCTGTTAGAGGCTATCCTTTTTGTTATTGACGGTTCTTCGCTGTTAAATAGGGGTACAGGTAATTTCCTTTCTTTTGCTGCCTTGGTATAGTATTCCTGTCGTGTAGGATGATAAGGCGTAACGGCATTAAAAACATCATCCCAGGCACCCGTCTCTATTATTTTCAGGATAATGCCCATACAATCGTCACGATGAACAAGGTTGATTACGGCATTTGGATTACTGATGTTTGTTTTACCGGCAAGGTAATATACAGGGTGGCGGTCATCGCCTATAAGACCGCCAAAACGTACTATGGTGGTTTTAAAATTAACGTTGCTTTGCAAAAGCAACTCTGTTTCGAGTAACTGCCTGCCGCTCTCCGTTTCAGGGTTTGGTATAGCAGCTTCGGTAACAATACCATCAATTTCTCCATAAACGGAGGTAGAACTTACAAATAGTACTTTGGTTATCCCCGAAGCAACTATAGCAGGAATGAGCGTAATTATCTTAGCCACAAAATTTTCACTGTCATTTTTGCGTACTCCCGGCGGAACATCAAGTATCAATACCTCACTTCCGCTGAGAAACGCACCAATATCACCTTCAATTCTGTTCTCATGCAGGGTTATAACATAAGGGTTGATGCCTGCCTGTTGCAAAACAGCTGTTTTTTCGGGCGTGGTTGTTGTGCCCTTTACGGCGTTTCCTTGCGCTATGAGTTGTTTTGCCAAAGGAAGTCCCAGCCAGCCACACCCTAATATGGATATTTGCACCATTATAATTTTATAGTTTTATGATTAAAAGGTTTGGGCATCGGTATCGGGGCTTATGTTGTTAGGCTGTCTTAGTTTTTTAATAGAGTACAGGTCGTTGCGCCTGTCTTTCAGTATGCGTACACTGCCATATTCGTGTAGTTCTTTCAGCAGGTCAATATCAACATCTACAATAAGCGTCATTTCCGTATTCGGGGTGGTTTCTGCCTTAATCCCGTTGGATGGAAAAGAAAAATCCGAAGGGGTAAATACGGCTGTTTGGGCATACTGTATATCCATGTTGTTTACTTTGGGCAGGTTGCCCACACAGCCCGCTATGGCTACATAACACTCATTTTCAATAGCGCGTGCCTGTGCACAATGCTTTACGCGGGTATAACCATTTTGAGTATCGGTAAGAAAAGGTACAAAAAGTATGTTCATACCCTCGTCTGCCATCAGGCGCGAAAGCTCGGGAAACTCTACGTCATAACATATCATAATACCTATCCTGCCACAATCGGTATCAAAAGTTCTTATTTCGCTACCGCCTTTCATACCCCAGTAATGCACTTCGTTTGGAGTAATGTGTATTTTGGTGTACATTTCAGATGTACCGTCACGCTTACATAAAAAGCCTACATTATACAGGTTGCCGTTTTCCATATGGGGCATACTTCCTGTAATAATGTTAATGTTGTAGGATATTGCCATTTCCTGAAAACGTTTCCGTATCGGTTCGCAATAGCGGGCAATTTCCCGTATGGCATCGGCTTCGCTAAGGTGGTTAAAATCTGCCATTAGCGGCGCTACAAACAGTTCGGGAAACAGGGCAAAATCGCTTTCGTAACCCGAAACGGCATCAATAAAAAATTCGGCTTGCTCAAACAATGCTTCAACATTTGCCAGCGGACGCATTTGCCATTGTACTAACCCTAAACGGATAACGCTTTTACGCGTGTTAATCAGTTTCGGGCTTTTGTCATAATAAATATTGTTCCACTCCATAAGTACGGCATACTCCTGCGAGCTGATGTCGCCCTCCAGGTAGTTGCGCATTACTTTTATTACGTGGAAATCATTACTTAACTGAAACGAAAGTACGGGATCGTGTACCTCTTTAAGGCGCACTTTATCAATATAATCTTTTGGGGTATATTCATCGGCGTGCGCTGTATAGTTGGGTATTCGTCCTGCAAATATTATAGACTTCAGGTTAAGCTGTTCGCACAGTTCTTTACGGGTGTCATACAGTCTTCTGCCCAAACGAAGCCCCCTGTAATCAGGATCTATAAATACATCTATACCATACAGCACCTCACCTTGGTAATCATGGGTGTTAAAGGTATAATTGCCGGTTATGGTTTCATAAGTATGGTTTCCGGTAGCTTTTTTATAATCTACTATTAAGGACAGGGCTGCTCCCACCACTTTGCCATCTACCAGCACTACCAGTTGCCCTTCGGGAAATATTTTTAAAAGTTTTTTTATCTCTCTTTCCTGCCAGTATGCCTGTTCGAGTTCGCCATAGGCGTGTTGCATAGAAAGTTTTAACTGTTTGTAGTCTTCTATTTGCAGGTTACGCAGTTCAACCTTACTTATTTCAATTTGCATATAACAATGGGTTTTCCCCAAAGATACAAAAAGTGTTTTGTATGTATATGTGCGGTATGAAGCAGATAATAAGTATAGGCTGCTATATTAACGATGCTATAACCTGTTGTATTAAAGTTTGTTGAAAACAATAAATTACCTATAGTTGGGTATGTTTTGGCTTTATAACAACCTCTATCTTTGTTTTTATTTAATAGTTTCTTAGAGAAAAGAGTGTGTTTTGTGTTCATACGGGGGGCTATAAACCCGTTTAGGACTAGTTTAGGGAAGGGGTTGCTGAGGAGCAACCCCTTATTTTTTACCATGAAGATTTTTGGCGTAACGAGGCAATAGTATTTTCCAGTTGAGACAGGCGTTGCTCCAGCTCATTATCATTAGTAGGCAGGGTATATCTGAAAAGATGTATTACTACCCACAACCCTAAAATTTCGGAAGTATTCAGCACTATAGGCTCTACACCGGGGTGGTTGGCTTTTAGCACTGCTTTGTCGCCCTGATAACTCATTTTTCTAAAAAAAATATCTTTAGCAGTTACTGCCAGCACCAGCTCGCCGTTTACTTTCTCTATCTCATTTAGCGGTACTTGTGTGCCTATTACCATATCTTTCGGCAAATAGCCGTTTGCTCCGCCGGACATGGTTAAATCATTTATTACCAAAGCCAGCTTGTGCGCTCCGTTAACGTGGGGAAGATAAACATGGGATAATTGTATGTTGCTAATATTATTAGCAATACTGTATTGTTTAATAAAATCCTCCTTATTATTCTCAGTAATACACGCAATACCCTCTATACCTTTTGTTTGAGGCTCTCCGGGTACTACCGTTATGGCTTCGTTAAAGCGCAACAATCGATTTACGGTAAGCTCTTTTGTGAGCAAGTCTTCTATACCAATACTAAAATGCTTAGCAATTTTTACTACGGTTTCCAGTTTGGGGTTACTACGGTCTTCTTCATACGCGCCAAGTGTAGCGCGCTTTAAATCAAATAGTTCGGCAAATTCTTGCTGACTCATTCCGTGTACGCTGCGTATTTTTTTGAGGTTTTTTCCAAACATGGGTAAAATTATTTTGCTAATATTATTTGCAAATTAAAAATTATTCTCTAAATTTGTGCTAACAATATTAGCAAAGATAATAATAATGCTAATATAATGAGTTTTTGAAGGTTTAAATTTTAACTCCTATTGTTAAAAAATATATAAGGCAATAGTTGTAAGCCGTCAAAAAAAAAGCGAGTTTTATAAAATTATTAATATCTGTAACATGAAAGACTATTTTGGAGTGGTTAAAAATTACCTGAACGAGCTCGAGCTTGAGGTTAAATACGAGAATAGTAAAGATGGCGTATTTATAGTAAGCAGCGAGCAGGATGGTATAGTTAACCTTATTATTTGTGTGGCATATCCTATTGTTATTTTTGAACAATATTTGTTTGAAGTTAAGCCGGATGCCTACCCGGTATTTAAGGCATTGCTCCAAAAAAACCGCGACATTATTCACGGGGCTTTTGTGCTGGATGATACAGGCAGAAAAGTAATTTTCAGAGACTCGCTGCAGCTCGAAAATTTAGACCAAAATGAGTTTGGAGCAACATTAAATTCGCTGAGCCTGTTGTTGAGCGAGTATTCGGAACAGATTATTAACTTTTCAAAAAATTAAAAAAATGAAATTTCTAAGAAGATTATTTAAGATTGGGCAAGCCGAAGTGCACCACGCTATAGACGGTATAGAAGATCCTATAAAAATGACTGAACAGGGCATAAGGGATATGAAAGAAGACCTTGATAAAAGCCTTGAAGCACTGGCGCAGGTAAAAGCCATGAGCATACGTGCCAAAAATGAAATAGAAGAACATGGCAACAAGGCAGAAGATTATAACGAAAAAGCCATGTTGATATTAAAGAAGGCACAAAAAGGCGATATGGAAGCTGAAGATGCTGACCGCCTGGCTACCGAAGCCTTAGTGAAAAAGGAAGAATCGCTGGCACACCAGCAGCGCGCAGTGGGCGATAAGGAAAAGTTTGACCAGAATGTTTTGCAGATGGAAGGCAATGTACATACCATTAAACAAAACATTAATAAATGGGAGAACGAACTGAAAATACTCCGCTCTCGCGTTAAGGTAGCCGATGCCACCAAGAGCCTTAACAAGCAAATGGCTAAAATAGACAGTAACGGCACGATATCGCTTTTAGAACGCATGAAAGAAAAAGTATTGCAGGAAGAAGCTTTGGCGGAAGCCTATGGCGAAATTGCTAACTCAACCAAATCGATAGATGCCGAGATAGACAAGGCGGTGGATGTAAAAAAATCCAAAGCCATGAGCGAGCTCGAAAAGCTGAAAGCCCAAATGGGCATAAGCGGTGGCACACCGGAATAATATATACTATAAACAATGGAGGAATTAATTAAAATTTCTTTTTCGCCCGTCAATGCCTTTTTCACCATCATGTCCATCATTATGGTTATCTACTGGCTGTTGGTTATAATAGCCGGACTTGACCCTGATAATTTTAGTATCGACTTTGATTCGGCAGATATTGATGCCGATTTTGACAGCGACCTCTCTAACAGCGAGCATGCAGCCGAAGGGAGCAGCTTTATGAAAATACTGGAATACTTTAATTTTGATGAACTTCCGTTAATGTTCATCATTACCATATTGTTTTTCTGTATGTGGTTCTTAGGAGTCAACATCTCCTACTACCTTGGGGTAGAAAGTACGTTACTCGGTTTCGTGTTACTGATTCCTAACTTTATTGCGAGTTTGTTTGTAGTAAAACTATTTAGCAAACCCTTAAGATACCTGTACAAACAGGTAAACCATAAAGGCGAACCCGTTATAGATTTTTTGGGGCGCAGGTGTAGTGTGGTTACATCGGTAACCCGGGATAAAACAGGAATGATAGAGTTAATAGTAAATGGCGACCCCATAAAACTATATGCCCGCAGTAATACCGACGAAGCAATTGCGGCAGGACAACAAGCCGTTATAGTAAAAGAAAGCGAAGACAGGAAATACTACCTCATTGAAAAATTCGATTATTAGTATTCAACAACAACATCATAAAACATCCAACAACCATGATAACAGTTTTTATAACCATCATTACAGCCTGTATAGGGCTTATAGAAACCATTATACAATCAATTTTTTAATCAACCAATTTTAAACACTAAAACAAAATGTTAGGAGACACACTCATTATTACCATGATAGCCATTATTGTTGTAATCATTGGTCTTGCGGTATGGTTCATATCCATGTACAAAAAAACCATACAGGGTAAGGTTATTGTGCGCACAGGAGCCGGTGGTACTAAAGTATTTTTTAATGCCGGGCTTATAGTACCCGTACTGCACAAAATGGAGATTATGGACATCTCTGTAAAAAAGCTCGATGTAGAGCGTACAGGCGTTAACGGGCTCATCTGTAAAGATAACATCCGTGCCGATATCAAAGTAACATTCTTTATTAAGATCAATAAATCTACTGCCGATATTATTAACGTGGCACAAACCATCGGCTGCGAAAGAGCATCAGAAATTGATGTACTAAGGCAACTGTTTGACGCTAAATTCTCTGAAGCCTTAAAAACTGTAGGTAAAAAATTCGATTTTATCGAGTTATACGAAGCCCGCAGCGAGTTCCGCGAAGAAATTATCTCAATTATCGGTACCGACCTTAACGGATATATTCTTGACGACTGTGCTATTGACGATTTAGAGCAAACATCATTAAGCCACCTGAAATCAGATAATATACTTGACTCCGAAGGTATCAAGAAAATTACTGAGCTTACCGCAGCCCAAAATATAAAATCGAACCTTATCCGAAGGGACGAGGAGAAAACCATCCGTAAGCAGGATGTAGAGGCACGCGAGGCAATATTGGCGCTCGACCGTCAGCTTGCCGAAAAAGAAGAAATACAAAAACGTGAAATAGCCAATATCAAATCGCGAGAAGAAGCTGAAATTGCAAAAGTAGCCGAAGAAGAAAAACTGAAATCGGAAACAGCACGCATCAGCACTGCCGAGAAAGTACAGGTTGCTGAGGAAAACAAAGACAGGCTGGTAATAGTAGCCGCTAAAAACAAAGAGCGTACCGCTGCCGTAGAAACCGAAAGAGTAGAAAAAGACCGCGCGTTAGAACAAACCGAAAGAGAGCGTATTGTAACACTGGCGCAGATAGAAAAAGAGAAAGCCGTTGAGGTAGAGCGTAAAAACATACAAAATGTTATCCGCGACAGGGTAGTGCTCGAAAAAGGCGTGGTGCAGGAGCAGGAGAACATGAAAGATATTGAGGCATTTAAAACCGCCGACAGGGAGAAAAAAGTAGCAATAACACTTGCCGAAAAACAAAGTGAGGAGTTATACATCAAACGACTGAAAGCTGCTGAGGCTGAAAAAGAAGCCATGAAGCAAAAAGCCGAAGAAATTAATATTGATGCTGCTGCAAGAATGGCTGCCAGCGAAAAAGAAGCCGAAGCCCGTAAAATACTTGCCGAAGCCAAAGCCAAAGAAGATGCCACACTCGGATTATCGGAAGCACAGGTAATGCACGCCAAAGCCGATGCCAATGAAAGACAGGGTATTGTAGATGCTGTGATTATAGAGAAAAAAGCCCTTGCCGAAGCTGCCGGTCTTAAAGCAAGAGCAGAGGCTGAGAGAGAGTTTGGACTTTCTGAAGCCAATGTTATTAAAGAAAAAGCACTTGCCGAAGCCAGCGGTATAGAAGAAAAAGCCGAAGCCATGAAAAAACTGGACGGTGTAGGGAAAGAGCACGAAGAGTTCAAGTTAAAACTGAACAAAGAGTTACAAGTTGATCTTGCCCACATCAACATCCAGAAAGATATTGCCGATGCTCAGGCTGCCGTAATAGGCGAAGCCCTGAAAGCCGCTAAGATTGATATTGTGGGTGGCGAAACCATGTTCTTTGACCAGATTGTTAACCAGATAACAAGAGCCAAAGGCTTTGACAGGCTGGTAAACCACTCGGAGAACATTACCGACATTAAAGATGCCATTTTAGGCGATGGCAGCGAAGGGCAGGAAAACCTGATAGATCGTGTAAAAGGCTTTGCCGATAAATACAACATCTCGTCAGAAGATATTAAAAACCTGACCGTAGCCGGATTGCTTATGGAACTGCAAAAACGCAGTAATGACGACGGAGAACAAGGCTTGTTTGCTAACCTGATGGATATGGCTAAAAACCTTGGCTTATCTAACAGGAAGCTGGGATAATTACAAGTTTATCTGATTTTTTTAAATAATACCTTCGGTGTGCTTTGGCATACCGAGGGTTATCCTATCCAAAAACATTATGAAATTAATAGAAATAGAAAGTGATATTCTCCATAATATTGAAACCTTTGAGAATTATTTAGTTGAAGGTAAAGAAGATGAAAAAGAGAAGATTACGTCCTTAATCAAAAGAGGGACTTGTTTTATCGCGTATAAAATTAATGATGAGACGAGATTTGTTCCGAGCCGTTTTGTAGGATATTTAAACAATAGTTTAAAGAAACATACTGAAGCCCATAAAGATGGACGAATCACTAATATAACAATTATTTCTATATTAAATTCTCAACCGTTACAAAATAACAAATTAGAAGAGCAATATAAAAGATATTGTGAAAGTTTAGGTTTTAAAGCTAATGAAAGGGGAAGTTTTGGTGTCCAAAGGAAATTTTGGGATTATTTCATCGATGAAAATTTGCAGCATGATATAAATGACAAGGAATTTATAGAAGGAAGTCTTGTTGAGAGAATCCATAGGCGGAGAGAAAGAAATCCAAAAGTAATAGGAGAAGCCAAACAGTTATTTATAAATAAGTATGGTAAGGTATTTTGTGAAGTCTGTGAGTTTGATTTTGAAAAAGAATATGGCGAAATAGGGAAAAACTTCATAGAGGGACATCATACAATTCCTATAAATAAGATGGAATCTAATCATAAAACTGTGGTTGGTGATATTGCACTCTTGTGTTCTAATTGTCATAGTATGATACACTCCCGAAAAGAAATGTTAAGCATTTTAGAACTTAAAGAAATTCTTGGGAAAAACAAAAGTAAAAAATGAGTACACTGGAAGGCGGTACATATGAAATTATACAGGCACGTTTGGAAACCCAAAAGAAAGATCTTTTGGACAGGCTGCAAAAACTAAATGGCGCGCGGAAGGAAGTATTTGGCAGTATCGAAACCAAACTGATAGCCAATAACAGGATTATTACCCAAAACAACTGCATCCCTGCCGATATTGTATCGATAGACGACAGGTGCATACTGGGGTATAACGTACACTTCGGGCTGCGTACCGATATTAAGGCAGAAGATGTTTTTGCGGTTTATGTATATGAAAACGGCGATTTCCGTGAGGAAAACCTCGACTTTATAGGCGATGAAACATTCCAAACCGATTTTTTCAACCTCTATAAATATTACAGAGATACCAGTTTCCGCAAGTTTTTTATTGCAGGCAACTACCTGCACATGGTTTTCCAAATCAGCGACCGGATTTCGGATATAAAAACATTCAAGTGGCTGATAAAAGACAACCAACTCACCTATATAGACAACAGGAGCGACCACGAATATAAGTTTCCGCGTCAGCACGATTTCCGTTGGCAGGAAACCACCCGAGAAATGCAAAAATATGGACTTCATCCGCACGTTTCCATACTCGATAAAGTATTTGTAGAAACCGTAGGCGGTACGCTTACCATAAAAATAGAGGACAACACCACCGTAGGCAAAGGTATTTATGATGAGGATGTTACCCACCCCGACCAAACGCTGGACGATGGTAACTTTCAGTATGCCGATTTGGGCAACCTTATTGCGCTGCGTATAAAACCGTTTCAGGAAGAACCACGCTATTTCATATACAACCATAAATTACAGGAAGTCCGCAAGATAGACAGCCTTGCAACGTCGGCAATATTATTGCCGGACGATCACGGCTTGATATTCTCTAACGGGTATTACCTGCAAACAGGCGAGTATAAAATATTCGAAAACAGCCTGCAAAACCTGATGTTTCAGGAGCGTATCGCTTCGCCCAACGGCGAAGACTTTATGTATGTTTTTTATGAAGAAACCTACGGGCAGTATGTACTGATGTCGTACAACCTGATTACCCGCGAGGTAATGACACCCATTGCGTGCAACGGTTATACCATTCTTAAAAATGGCGAGTTGTGCTACTTTAGGGCAGAAGATGAGGCAACCAAAAATCACTTGGTACAAATATGGCAAACACCGTTTGTAAAAAGCGATACGATGCCCTCGCAGCACAAGGACAGTTACATATACAAAATAGGCAATAAAGATATTGTAAAGGCGATGGCAGATAGCCAGGCAATAATTACCCTGCTCAATAAAAACGATGATTATACCGGTTTGTATGCCGACCTTACCCGTATGGCACAAAACATACTGGACGGGTATTACTGGATAGCGAATGCCGAAACGTTTGAGCTTAATAAGCCCCTTGCCGAGATAAAAAGCACCGCAAATGCTGCTATAGACGAGTTTGAAAAGGTGGTGCAACTGCGCCAAAATGCCAAGAAAATTACCGAAGAGGTAAGGCAGAAAGCAGAGAGTCTTTTTATACAAATAAAAAGTTCGCCGCTTAATGACATTGACGTTTTTGTAGCCGACCTTGCCGGATTGCGTTCCCTGCGAGGCGAAGTAATAAGCCTTCGCGAAGTACGCTATGTTGACCCTGAGTTCATTAATGAGCTGGAAGCCGAAATTGTAGAGCAGACTGAAAATATTTCGCAAAACTGCGTGCAGTTCCTTATGGACGAAAAGGCGTTAGAGCCCTATCATGCAAGGGTTGCCGAAAAGCAAGGCGAAATAGAAAACATTACCACCGTTGCCGAAGGTAAAAAATTGCAGGATGAGGTAAATAAAATTACTGCCGATTTGGAGATGCTGATTGACATCGTATCAAATTTAAAGATAGACGATACCTCGAAATCTACACATATTATCAATACCATATCGCTGATATTTGCTACGCTCAATAGGGTTAAGGCAGATATAAAAAACAAAATTGCATCGCTGGGCAGTAAAGAGGCGAAGGCCGACTTTGCAGCACAAATAAAACTGATAGACCAAAGCATCGTTAATGCGCTCGACAGGGCTACCACTCCGGAAAAAGCAGATGAACTGCTGAATAAAATTTCAGTACAACTGGAAGACCTTGAAGCGCGTTTTGCCGACTATGAGGAATTTACAGGCGCTATCATGGAGAAGCGCGAAGAAGTATATTCTGCATTCGAAGCTAAGAAAAATGCGCTTACAGAAGCGCGGAATAAAAAAGCCATTGCCATAGAGAGTGCCTCGAGCCGTATATTGAAAAATGTGGCAACTAAGGCATTGACGTTTAATTCGGTTGAAGAGATAAACGGTTATTTTGCTTCTGATTTGATGATTGCCAAGCTGCGCGACCTTGTGGAACAACTTATAGTGCTGGAAGATACCGGCAAAGCCGAAGCCATAGAAACCGAGTTGAAATCGGCGAAAGAAGATGCACTTCGTAAGCTGAAAGACAAGCAGGACTTGTATGAAGACGGCGAGAACATCATCCGATTAGGTAACCACAAGTTTGCGGTAAACAAGCAACCTTTAGACTTAACCATAGTATATAAAGATGGTAACCTGAACTATCATTTAACAGGTACTGATTTTTATCAGGAGTTAAAGAACGAAACCTTACTGGCATCTAAAAAGTACTGGAGTCAGGAACTGGTTTCGGAAAACGAACAGATATACCGAGCCGCTTTCTTAGCCTACAAGATATTCAGGAATAATGCTCCTGAGCAACTGTATGATATGACCGATGACGCTCTGGAAGCATTAGTAGCGGAGGAAACTTCTAAAAATTATACCGAAGGCTATGTAAAAGGCGTTCATGATGCCGATGCTTTTAAAATCCTGAAAACACTGGCAGCCAAGCACCATAACTTAGGCTTGTTGCGCTATGCCCCCATAACCCGTGCGTTTGCACAGTTTTTTTGGTACGGGCAGGAAGAAGAAGCCCGTAACAGGCTTAACGGTAAAATAAAAGCATCGGGAAGTGTTTTAAAGATATTCCCGAATAGTAAGGAGTTCGATTACATCGTACAGGAGCTACAGCAAAAGCTGGAAGCCTTTTTACACAACACAGCCTTTGGTAAAGGGCTGGATATTGATACGGCTAAAGCAGCCCGTTACCTTTTTGATGAATTGAAGAATGACGATGCCTTTACCCTAAGTCACAAGGCAGCACAACTGGCAGAGAGCTTTATAAAAACGCTCGACAACAAAGGGGCAGCCGTTACCTTTAGGCATAATATAGACCACGCTCCCGATAAGGAAAGCGGTGTGTTGCTTGCTGCACAATGGGTAGCTTCTTATTTAGAAGAAACCGAACAACAACAGTACGCACAGTATTTGTACGAAATAACAGCGTTGTTACTGTACAGGCATGAGTCGGCAGAGAAAATAGTACCGATAGAGCCGGATGAAGTAATTACAGGATTGGCAGGTTCGCACCCAACGATAGAGGATGGAAAATACCATTTCCATTATCATGAGTTCATACGAATTTTCGGGAATTATTATGATAACGAAGTACCTGCTTTTGAAAAATTCAGAGCAGAACGCCACCGACTTACCATAGAACTGAAAGAGCAATTGCGACTTAATGAGTTTATGCCGAAAGTGCTTACCTCGTTTGTACGTAATAAGCTTATTGACCAGGTGTATTTGCCATTATTTGGTGAAAATCTTGCCAAGCAGTTGGGGAGTGCCGGCGAAAACCGCCGAACCGACCGTTCGGGAATGTTACTGTTGGTATCGCCACCGGGTTATGGTAAAACGACCTTGATGGAGTACCTTGCCAACAGGCTCGGATTGGTTTTCATGAAAATAAACGGTCCGGCAATCGGGCACGATATTACATCGGTAGATCCATCGTCGGCAACCAATGCAGCAGCCCGCGAGGAGTTGAAGAAACTGAACCTTGCTTTGGAAATGGGGAATAACGTGATGCTGTACCTTGACGATATACAGCATTGCAGTCCTGAGTTCCTGCAAAAGTTTATTTCGCTTGCCGATGGTACGCGTAAAATAGAAGGAGTGTATAACGGGCAACCCAAAACGTATGACATGAAGTCGAAAAAGTTTTGTGTTATTATGGCGGGTAACCCTTATACCGAAACAGGTGAGAAATTTAGCATCCCTGATATGCTTGCTAACCGTGCCGACATATACAACTTGGGTGATGTAATAGGCAACACCAGTGAATTGTTTGAGTTGAGCCTTATAGAAAATGCTTTAACGTCGAACCCTGTACTGGCAAGCCTTATGGCTAAAAATGCCGATGATTTGTACCCAATGATACAAATGGCAGCAACAGGGCAGCGCGATGGTATTGAACTGAAAGGCAACCACAGCAAGCAGGAAATTGAAACCTACCTTGCCGTATTGGATAAAGTGATAAAAGTGCGCGATGTGGTGCTGAAAGCCAATGCTGCTTATATTGCCTCGGCGGCGATGGAAGATGCTTACCGAACCGAACCGCCGTTTAGGTTACAGGGGTCGTATCGTGATATGAACAAGCTGGTGGCTAAGATAGTAGCTGTTATGAATGATGAGGAAATCAGTACTTTACTGCTTTCGCATTACCGTAATGAAACACAAACGCTTACCAGTGCCGCCGAAGCCAACCTGCTTAAGTATAAAGAAATGACAGGACAGCTATCGGACACCGATACGGCACGATGGGCAGCAATAAAAGAAACTTTTGTAAAGAATAACAAGTTGAAAGGTTTTGGCAATCGAGATGATATGGCGCAGATGCTCTCGCAGGTTATGGAATTTACCGAGCATATAGAAGGTATAAAAGAGATACTGCGAAGAGGAGTAGAACGTAAATAATGCAAAAAGCAGTGTCATTACAGCACTGCTTTTTACATAAACGCGTACGATAAAACAATTCTTTAATATTAGATAATAATTAAAAAAAGGAGGGGGCAACTATTCTATATTTGCCCCTCCAATATTCTCAGAATCCGTACAAACTATATAATATTCTTTTATAGATTGATTTTTAAAACTTTTCGCTGTTCTTTGAACTACCTTATGATTTTCTATAAAATAATCATCAAACTTATTATTCTTTAAAATTTTTTTAAATGTCTCTCTTTTAGGAATTTGAATATTGTTGAATTTACACAAGATAAATTCATTTCCAGAAAAATCACCAACATAAATCCTCGTATCTTCAAAAGTAACTTTTTCGAATTTATTATCATTAACATATAAACTAAAATAGGTTTGATGTAGAAGTGTATTAAAAAAATAATTGTCATAAAAATTAAATTCAGTAAAGTCAATGTCAAATACTGTATTTTGTATTAGAGCGTCAGAAATAAAGCAACTATATTGCGCATCATCCTTTAAATCCAAATTAATCAATTTGTTTGAAGTGCTAAAAGAAGGTTGTTTATTATCAAAAAGAAATAGATTTATATTGAGATTAGTTTCTATTCTTTTGCCAGTTTGATATGAAGTAATATAATAGAACATCCACATTAGTTCAAATATATTATGCATTTTATCTCTTGGACTCAACGTTTCATTTTTTGAGTCATAATCGAGCAACATATCTTTCTTTGCAATTTTATAAAACACATCTTTCATCAAATTAGAAATAAGATCTTTGGTTTCCTGGTTTTCTAGAGAGATTATATTTTCTAAATTTTGCATTACTTCCCATTTTAGTTTTTTATTTCCAACTAAATAACTAATCGCGTTGTAATACTCATCCACCCTAAGAGGTTTGTATTCGCCATCTTCATCTTGATTGATAACAACTCTTTTATTTTCTAGCCATAGATATTCTGCCGTTAAAAATTCCCAAAGCGAATTATGGAAAAATTCGATTGCCGTATCCTCTTCTTCGTTTTTATTGGTTTGCTGAAAATAAAAACTGATTAATAGATATTTACTGATTTCTTTTAACTTGTCTTCTTGATAGATTTCTTCATCAAAACATTTTTTTACAAATAACTTGGTAGCTTCTAATTCCGATAATTTTTTTATTGAAATATGAAGATTTGGAGACTGATAAATTTCAAATGCGACATTCCTTATAAAAGATCTCAAATATTTATTGTATATTTTAAAGCTACACTTTATATAGCTTAATTGACCACTTTTATCCCAACTCCTTTTAGCAAGAGATTCAAATATTTTATCATATATTACGGCTTTTGAATCATTTTCTTGAATATCAATATCTGCAATAGCAATAAAATACATTAATACAGGTTGCTCCAATAGTTCCTTTATATCCTTAAAATTTTCATCAGTTAATATGTTATTAGCGATATTTTTAAGTTTATTTTTGGGATAAAAACTTGAAAAATTATCTATGTAAAGTTTGATTTGTTCTTCATTAAGTACACCTAATCTAACAACTAAAGAACCTTCTATGCTTGGGTCATTCGTATTCAAATAATTAAGCCTAGAGGTGAGAATAATTTTAAGATTTCTATTGTTCTTTGAGGTTATTTTCAATCTTTCGTAAAGTATTTTCAGGTCATGATCTGTTAGTCCACCGCTCATATAAGCTTCGTCTAGACCGTCTAAAACTAAAAGGCACTTATCTATATTAAAATCTACTTCTTTATATAAATGTCTATTTATTGTGTTAAAAGTATCATCGATAAAATCTCGAGCATGTAAATCTCTAATTTTTAAAAAATAAATAGGAGTTTCAGGTAAGTTGTGATTTTTTTCTAGGATATCATAGATTACTCTATAACAAAATGATGTTTTTCCTTGTCCTGGCTGACCTAATAGAAACAGCATATTCGATTTGTTCCTCAACTCTTTATGTTGAACCCCGTCCAAAAAATAATTGTTTACAAAGTCATGGATTGTTAATTCATCTTGAAGTCTTTCAAAATCGTAGTTACTATTATTGTTTACTAATAAGTTGTTTTTATACACCTGAAAATACGGCTCAATGTATAAATCCTTCAAGGACTCTTTAACCCCAGATTGTAAGGGGGTTATATAATAATTTTTAGTGTTTTTATAGCTTTCGAGGAGAGTGATTAGCTTTTTATTTTCCTCATATATTGGATTATCAAAAAAGTCAACTATTTCCTTATACTTTTCTTTATTTTCTTGATATTCATTAACTAAATTATCTCTATATGTAAGATAGTATTTGTAACTGAAATCTTCTGGTACTGTAATGCCAATCAACTCGGCATATCGTTGAAATAATCTAAAAGAGTTGGTTAAGTAAGAAGTATTGTATTGAAGAATATTATCAAAAAAATCTTTTTTTAAAATTATTTCTTGTTCAAAAAAAGTTTTCCATTCACTTTCAATTTCATGAAAAATCTCCATAAGATTTTTGTTTTGGTCTATTTTATCTTGACCTAGTTCTTTAGTAAGCTGAACATTTGTTTTATGGTTCGCATTATAAAGTAAATAGTATGCTTTTGCTTCTTTGCTACTTGAGATATCAATTGTGTCAGCTATTAAAGTTCCTATATTTAAATCAAAAAGATTTTTTAATAAGGTTTTCTCATTTAATTTGAATTTTAACTTCGAGCTGTTTAGTCTAATTTCCATGAAATAATTTTTTAGGTGAATTAACATTAAATATAAAAATATATTTTAATGTTTTATAAATTCATCTAAATAAAAAAGCAGCACTGTTAAGTGCTGCTTTTTTATTTAAATTCATCTTGTAGAACTTATTGTTTTACCACTCTAAAGTTAGTTTCTTTAGTGTTGTTCACCGCTTTAAAGAAGTACACACCATTAGCCAATGCAGATATATCTACAGTAGTCTGGGCTGCATTTACCGATTTTGTAAACAATAACTGTCCTGATATAGCATACACTTTTATCTCGATAATATCCTCACCGGCACTAATGTTGATAATATCTGTAGCCGGGTTAGGGTAGTAGGTAAAGTTGCTGAATGAGTTATCATTAATACCAGCAGTGGCATTAACGCATTCTACTGAAGCTATCCAACCTCCCTCATTAAATATCTCATCAGAAGTAAACCTAAAAGTTAATGATCCATCTGCTGCCGTAGAGGTAAATTGATTTTGGATTGTTGTTCCTGTAAAGTTACCTAAAGTTGGTGCAGCCGTAGTAGCTCCGTTAAAAACGCGAAGGAAATCAAAGTTTTGCTCAAGGCTAAACGAACTGAATGTTACACGTATTACTTTCCCTTCTTCTGTTGGGGTAAATGTACGCACTATAGATTGATTGTTTCCGTAATTTGATGTTGCCCCACCCGGGTCTGTAAAGGTTTGCCCTTCACACCAGTCAGCATCGGTAGCAAAAAGTATTTCCTGTATTTGTGATAATCCCGCATCGCAAACAGATCTTACTTTCAGTACATAGTAGCTGTTTGGCTGAAGTCCTTCTATATTTACAGAGTTTGAGCTTATCTCTGTCCAACCCGTGCCCTGTACTGAGCTTGCATCATGCAGCATTACATCCCATAAACCTGTAGTATTGCCATCATCCTCCCATGAAGCTACAAATTCATTTGAATCATTAGGTTCTGTAACGGCTAAGTTGCTTAGGGTGGTTTCGCATAGTATGCTCTCGCAGGTTGTACTAAGGCAGTCCGAAAAGTTTACAAAATCTCTTATCAACTGTGCAGGTTGTTCGCCAAAACCATTGGCAAGGTTAATACCTGCCGGAGACAAATGGCAATAGCTCATTACAGTTCCGCCGTTAGAAGGAGTTGGTCCCGGTGCACAACCACCTTCGGTTTCAAAGCATCCGTCTATAGCTGTATTGTTACCGTTCCACGCGCAGGCCTGTGTGTGTGGAGAGCCTAATTGGTGACCAATCTCGTGAGCACAAGCCTGAACGCTCCATGAATACTGAGGAACATCCAGTAAGAAAGAATCGTTTACATCTACATAACTACCATTTGAAGGAGCCTCGCAAATACCGGGTAAAGGAGCAAGACCTCCTAATCCCCCTGCATCCTCTGCCAAGAGTTGTCCTAAATCGCCATCAAAAGTATCAAATTGATAGGCTTCTAAAAACTGTACAAGGTAATCTTCAGAATCGTCACCAAAATAAGGATCGGGAGAAGTCCAGATGAAAAACGATTTCAGCGATATATTAATACCGTCGTTGTCATAAAGCGTCTGGATGTTGTTAAATAAAGAAGTAAGCCAGTTAACAGTAAGATCCTCGCTCGAAAAGTTTTCCTGAAACATATCATAATCTACCTCAAAATACATTCCGACACAGTTAATGGTTTGAGTGCTTTTTGTGTTTAATTCAGTTCTTTTGCCAAACTCCACACCTTCATCAGTCCTGTCGGGTGCTGTACAGTTAAAAGGACTAACCACATTCAGTTCTTTATCAGAATAAATGATATATTCTGAAAAGTTATGTTCTTTCTTTAGTTTTCCTACTACAATATTATTATGTTCCTGATTGGAAACAATACCTGCCATTTCATTTTCGAAGAAACTGAATGAGGCTAAAGATGCATTGTCATCTTTTACAATACCACGATAGAAAATACCCTGTTTAAAAGCAAAATCTTTTTCCTTGTCAGTATCCGCATGGAAACCGTCGGCAAAAATGTTTACTTTATACAGGCTTACATTTATAGTACTCCCCAAATAAGGTATGGTAAGGTTAATGGTTTCCGGCTTGGTGTTGTAAATAGTATTTAAAACATCAACGTTAAGCGTAGCATAAGTTTCGTTATCTACTTGGGTATAATCTTTAACACCTTCAGTCGGCGTAAGCGGACTAAAAGTTTTGAAAGTTGCCTCAGCGTTTTTTAATTCCTGCACTTTGGCAGCAACCCTTCGCTGGGCATAAAAAGACACCGATATAAGCAGTGCCATTAATAGTGTAATCTTTTTCATAGCATAAAATTTAAAGAGCGACAATTTAATTCAAAATATTTAAGTTTAGGGAATTACGTATAAAAAAATATTATGTTATAAATATAGCGCGCTTCTTGTCATAATACAGGCATGAATGAGCATTCATTATATTATAATTAGTATTTGAAGAAAAAATCTTTAAAAATAAATATTTTTGGCCGCCCTGTAAGTGTTGGCATGCGCTTCAATAATTATTTTAATATCGGGGCTGTAACCGCCACCCATACTGCACTGCACCGGTATGCCGAGCGTGTGGCACATGCTGAGTACATATTTATCCCGTTCTTTACAACCTTTGACAGAGCAACCCAGTTTTCCCAGCTTGTCAGAAGCTAAGATATCCACACCGCTCAGGTAAAAAACAAAGTCGGGTTTGTGACTTTCGATGAGTTTTGGTAATGTTTCTTTTAGTATGGAAAGATATTCCTCATCACCGGTATTATCAGGCAGGGCAACATCCAAGTCAGATATTTCTTTCCTGAACGGGTAGTTGGTTTTACCATGCATACTGAAAGTAAATACCAATTCATTATTCCTAAATATCTCCGCAGTGCCGTTGCCCTGATGCACATCAAGGTCAACAATTAATATTCTTTTTGCTAAGTTGTTTTTCAATAAATACTGCGCTCCTATGGCTTGGTCGTTTAGCAAACAAAATGCTTCGCCGTGCGTGCTGTAGGCATGGTGTGTGCCTCCCGCAATATTAAAAGCAATACCTTTTTGCAATGCCTGCCCGCATCCCCAAATTGTGCCTTGTGCAATGCGCAATTCCCGTTCTACCAGCTCTGCCGAAAGGGGAAAGCCTATTTTACGCGCCGCACGAGGGTTCAGGGTAAGGTTCAGCAGGTCATCTACATATTCTTTTGTGTGTACCGCAAGTATATGTTGCATATCGGGCATATCAGGAGCGTAAAAATCATTTTTGGTAGCTGTACCTTCGTGTAGTAACTGTTCGGGTAACAGTTCATACTTTATCATCGGAAACCGATGCCCTTCCGGCAACGGATGTTTGTATATGGGGTGAAAAGCGATTGAGAGCATACAAAGTAAAAACAAGAGCTAAGTAAAAGTCAAAGATAGTAATTGCACAGCAATAGCGTATAATGATTTGTTTTGATTATACCGGCATAGAGAAGAAGTATAGCAAATTGAAAAACAGCAGTTTTAACTGTTATACATTTGTAATGTGATAATAAAGTATAAATAGTTTTTTCATAATTGAAAATGAATTTTTAGTTGGATGTTTTTAATAAAAATTCCGTAGTGTGATGGCTGCGGAATTTTTTATTTGCCTACTAAAACACTCACGGCATTACCGCCGAAGCCCACCGCATTAACCAATACTTTTTTAATCGGTTTTTTACTTTCCTGTGCCGGGATATAAGGAACCCCGATAAAAGTATTGTGTTGCACCATCATCAGGGCAAGCTCAAGGCTTAGTAGTCCCGAAGCCCCAAAGGTATGCCCAGTTTTCCATTTGTTGGTAGTAAGCAAAGGCAGGGTTTCGCCGAATATTTCTTTGATGGCATTATATTCCGAAAGGTCGCCTTTTACCGTGCCGGGAGCGTGCAGTACTATGGCATCTACCTCATTTATGTCTGTATCCTGTAGCGCCATTCGCATCGATTTTTGCAGGCAGTCGGCATTAGCCGAAATAGAAATACTGTGCTTCAGTTCCTCAGTAGCATAGCCAATGCCTTCTATATAGCCAACAGCATTTTCTTTTCGCCCAAGTTCCAAGCACGCCGAAACAGCACCTTCGCCCAGCACCATACTATTTGTTTTTTTGTTGAGGTCTAAAGCACGGCAGGGATATTCTGCCTCCTGCGAAGCATATATTTTCATTGCCTGCATTTGCGCTATGGTAAAAGGGGTGAGGGGAGCTTCGCTACCCCCTACGAGGAATTTTGTAGCCATACCCGAGCGCAGCCATGCCACGCCGTTAAGCACAGCATGCAGGGCGGTAGAGCAGGTTATGGAATGTGATATATCCGGTCCGGCAGCTTTAAGGTCTTGCGCCACCCACGAGGCTATATTGCCCAAAGTAGTAGCGGGGGAGGCTTGCGTGCTTGATGTTCCCGTTTGTAAAAATTCACTGTGATACTGCTCAAAAAGAGCGGTTGTCCCACGCGATGAACCTATGTTTACACCAAAATTATCTCCCCTTTTCCATCCTGCCGTTTTTATGGCAGCCCGCGATGCCAGGAGTGCATACAGCACCGAGTTGTCAAGGTTTTGATATTTTGGTGCGGATGCTCTTAGTGCCTGTACTTCCTGCTGTAATGATTCAGGTAACGCCACACCGAATGCTTTTTTAGTACCAAAAGGCATTAATTGTATTAACGATGCATTATTAAGGTAATTTTCCCAAACGATATCAGGATGATTACCCAACGGGGAAAAGGAAGCGATAGCGGTTATAGAAACAGGAGTAAACAAAAGAATGGCGGTTTTTCCGCAAAAGTACTGTAAAACCTTAAATTATCGAAACCTTATGCACTGTTTGCTTCTCTTTGTTCGAAATAACAATTCCGAATAGAACGTAATGCAGCCCTGCCCGCAAGTACTTCCGAAAACTCATCCCATACAGCAGCGGGTATAAATTTCTGTAAGGGCTGTGCTACCTTGTTTATATTAGGGAGGTTTTCGATGACGGTATTGTCCCAAACGGGATGGTATTTCAGCAAATCATCCGGATATACCACCTTACGCTCAGTACCTTCATCTTCCGGTCTGAAAGGTTCGGACACATTGAGATAACCATAATCATCGGTTAATTGTTCGCCCGGATAAATATCGCGTACGGCAATCTCAAAATCGTAGGCGGTAGATATACAGCTTGGGTTAAAACTGTGGTTGACATACTTGGCAATATCCCAGCAAAGCACTTTTTCGCCACGCCCGTTTGTAAAACAATAGGTTTCCAGGTAATCCTGCATTAGCGGATTGATTCCTGCAACTTGTTCGGGGGTATAAATACTGTCCAGCTCATCCTGAACCCATGTTATAGTACCCTTAGGGATAAATTTTTTTGCAACAACACCATAGCCTACTGTGTTGTTAATAAAGCAGAGTTCGGTATCAGGATGTATCATAAAAATGATGTAAATTTCAAAACTAATTTACATTATTTTCTCAATCGCCGATTCGACCTTTTCATAAATATTTATTAATAATGCATCGCTAATGATGTAGGGCGGGAGTATGTAAATGATGTTCCCCACAGGGCGCAGTATAACACCGTTATCAATAAAATAATTATACAGTTTGTTGCGCAGCCCGCCGTAATAACTTTCCTGGCTGTCGGTTTTTAGTTCAAGGGCAAAAATTACGCCCAGTACCCTTGTAGTTTTCACCTTTGGGTGCGTCTTTATTTTTTCTTCAAAAGCGATATGGTTTTGATTGATGCGCTTTATGTTTTCCTGCATTTCGGGTTGTTGTAACAACTCCATACTGGCTAACGCTGCTGCGCACCCTGTTGGGTTTGCCGTAAAAGTATGCCCGTGAAATAATGCCTTGTTTACATCATCATCATAAAAACCATCGAATAGTTGTTGTGTAAAAGTGGTTATCGCCATAGGGATAGTACCACCTGTTAACGCTTTAGAGAGGCACATTATGTCGGGCTGTGTAATAAGATAGTTGCAGGCAAAGTTTTTACCGGTTTTACCAAACCCTGTCATTACCTCGTCCGCTATCGTAAAGATGTTATTTTCGTTGCAAATTGTAATTAACTCATCCAGTGCTTCGGGGGCATACATTACCATGCCTGCTGCGCCTTGCACTAAGGGTTCAAAAATAAACGCAGCATAGTCGCCTGTTTCGGCAAGTTGTTTTAAGGCTGTAAGGCTGGCTTCTTCCTGTCCTGCTACAGGTACGGGAATACGTGTAACCTCTATAAGCGAACCGCGAAATGCCTCGGTAAAAAAAGAGATACCGCTTGCAGCCATAGCAGCAAAGGTATCGCCATGAAAGGCATTTTCGAATGCAATTATTTTGGTGCGCTTTTCGCCTTTGTTATAGTAATATTGCAGGGCTACTTTCAGGGCTACTTCTACCGCCGTAGAACCATTATCGGAAAAAAAGAATTTTTGCTGATTTTGGGGCAATATCTCTTTTAGTTTTTCAGCTACCAGTACGGCAGGCTCATGCGTGAAACCGCCAAACAATACGTGTTCCAGCGTAGTAAGTTGTTTGTATATAGCATCGGCTATAAAGGTGTTGCTGTGCCCAAATGGGTTTACCCACCAGGAGGCTATGGCATCTATATATTGTTTGCCGTTTTCGTCCCACAGCAATGCGCCTTCGCCTCGTGTTATGGCTATGGGCGGGGTTGCGGTTTTGTGTTGTGTGTAAGGATGCCAAAGGTATTGTTCGTCGCGAGATACAAGCCCCCCATCCCCCAAAGGGGGAATTTGTTCACTTTTACTCATTGCTGTTTTGTAATTTTAAAAGGTTATCACGAAATGCATCGGCATATTCGCGGATAACGGTTGTATCGAAATACGGTTCATTTTCTATCCTGCCCAACAGGGTGATGCCTGTTTTTTTCAGGATAATATCTTCTGTTGGTTTGTTTTCATCACCATTAAATACAATACCTGCTGTGGCAATATTCCGGCTTTTTAATGCTTCAACAGTAAGCAGTGTATGGTTTATGCTGCCCAAATAATGGCGTGATACTACGATAACTTTATAATCGGGCTGTATCAGGTCGGCAATGGTATTATTATCGTTTAACGGAACAAACAGTCCGCCTGCGCCCTCTATTACTAAATGGTTTTTAGTTTTTGGTTCTTTTATCTTTTTCAGGTCAATAGTAACGTCATCTATTACTGCTGCAAGGTGCGGGCTTGCCGCTGTGTTGAGCGCATAGCTGCTGTCGTGAAATTTTGTTTTGGTATTAGAGATGTATTTTTTGACTTTGTGGGTATCGGAATTGTTGAGGTCGCCTGCCTGTATGGGTTTCCAGTAGTCAGCTTTAAGTGCTTCGGTAATTATTGCCGAGGCTATGGTTTTACCTACATCGGTACCTATACCTGTTATAAAAAGTTTCATTCTCAATTTGATTAGACAACAAATTTACTAAATAAGAAACCAATATTTTGACAGATAAAAGGAGGTTTATTGTTTACTATTTATACAGAATAACTTTAATAAAATATTACCATTTGCAGAGGTATATTATATGTAAATTTGGAAAAACACACCAAATTTAACATTCGTTTACTTATGGATACAGTAAAATTACCTTCCTATATAAAAGCTGTTTTTATATCCTTGCTCATTATCATTATCGTCTTTTTTATGATAGTGGCTAAAACGATATTAGTCCCACTCTTTGTATCAGGGTTTATATCCATGTTGCTCACATCGGCATGCAACCGGTTAGAAAGGCGCAAAGTGCCCCGAACGATCAGTGCTGCAATATGCTTATTGATTTTTATGGTTATCATTTCGGCTTCCTTAATATTTATATATTTTCAGGTTCGCAGCTTTGTAGAGGACTTAGGGGGCGATCTTTCTGAAAAAGTGAATAGTTATGTAATAGATGCCAATAACTGGAGTTATGAAAACCTGGGTATCGATATGGGTATGTATAACGGTTTTGAGTTTAAAAAAGCGGTAGCTATTGTGCAAACGGAAGATGCTACCCCCACGCAGCTTATATTTAGTACATTGAGTACTTTGTCAGATATATTACTACTGCCCGTATTTATATTTTTTCTGCTTATTTACCGAGATCACCTGGCGGTATTTATCAGTAAAGTATTTCGCAGGCAAAATGATAGCGACCTGCTCGAGAAGCTAACTTCTATTCGGCGCATTGTATATAATTACATCAGCGGGGCGGGTAAGGTAATGATGATACTTGCCATAATAAATACCGCAGTACTTTTTGCATTGGGTATAGAGCATGCTATCTTTTTTGGGGTACTGGCAGGAATGCTTAATATTATTCCTTATCTGGGACCTGTACTCGGGGCGGTACTTCCTTTCTTTTTTGCTTTGATAACAAAAGATAATTTATTTTACCCTATAGCCGTCATCATATCGTTTACTTTTATACAATTACTGGAGAATGCATATCTTACTCCTAAGATTACGGGGAGTAATGTAAACCTTAATGCGTTTGTTACCTTTTTAGGACTGCTTATAGGTGCTGCCATTTGGGGTATTGTAGGGATGATTTTAATTATACCTACCATTGCCATACTTAAAAGACTGTTTGAAATGAACCCCGAAACCGAACCGTATGCCTACCTGTTTGGGGAAGAGGACAGCAATTGGTTTAAAAAACGATCGCGGAAACGCGAACTCCCTAAGCCTGAAGAACCGATTTAAGGCAGGTTAATATTCCCGTAATTTCTGACTGTGTGTTGTAGCTGTGTAAGCAAAATCTAAGACGTTCCTGTCCCTTTGGTACAGTAGGGTGTAAAATGGCTTTTACATTATAGCCTTCTTCCTGTAGTAGCCGTGCTATGTGCTGCACCTTTTCATTACCCGGTATAATGGCGCAATGTATTGCCGATATGCTTGGGATGAAATTAGTAAGCCCCAGCCTTTTGGTTTCTGTTATAAAATGCTGAATGTTTTCTTCCAGTTTTTTGCGGGTATTACTATCCTTCTCCATTTGTTTATAGGCACATAAAATAGTGGCTACGCTATGCGGGGGTAATCCTGTGGTATAAATAAAGCTGCGTGCAAAGTTGACTAAGTACTGCTTGAGTTTTGCGCTGCCCAAAATAGCAGCACCATGACACCCTAAACCCTTACCGAAAGTCATAATTCGGGCAAAAATTTTATCTTGTAATTCTAATTGCTGTACCGGTCCTTCGCCTTTTGTACCGAATGCTCCCAATGCATGTGCTTCGTCTATAACAAGGTTGCAGCCATGTTCCGTTGCTAATGCTGTTAAAGCAGTCAAGCTGGGGCTGTCGCCATCCATCGAGAAAACCGATTCGGTTACTATATATATTTCCGTTGCTTTGTTTTTATGTCGTTCTATTATTGCCTTTAAAGCCTCTAAGTTGTTGTGCGGAAATTTATAGGCAAGGGCATTGCTTAGCCGTATGCCGTCGCGTATGGAAGCATGAATTAATTCATCATACAGGATAATATCACCTTTTTGAGGTACACAGGAAAAGAAACCCACATTGGCATCATATCCTGAGTTGAATAGCAATGCGCCTTCAGCATTATGGAATTGTGCTATATAGGTTTCGGCATCATTATATATGCTATGGTTTCCGCTTATCAGGCGTGAGCCTGTAGCTCCGTTGGCTATAGTATTATGCTCGATGAGGTAGTTGTGCGCAGCATCATAAACATCCTTGCTTTGCGACAGCCCTAAATAATCGTTGGAGGCAAAATCTACCAATGCCGATGGTGGTGGCAATTGGCGCAACATACCATTATGGGCACGTTGTGCTAATTTATCGGAAAGTGATTTGGGTAATTGATGCATACCTCAAAAATAAACAACTTTTATAACTCTGCTTCGCTTTTATAATATTGCTTTTTGAAAAATAATTATTGTTTATCAATAATTTTATATATTTGTGGTATCATATAAATCTAAACTGACTATGCGAAGACTTTGGCTTTTAAAATCGTTGATTGATATTGTATATTTTTTTGCCATCATCGGTATTATTTTTGGTTTGCCTATGATATTTATGATTGCAGTGATGCCAAATGAGGTACCTTTTGATATAGCTGTATCTAAAAATGGTGAAATTGTAGAAAATAAAACAAGTTGGGAAATAATAGTATCAATGTTTATTATATACATTGGTTATGCCTTTCAGGTATATGCCATATACCTTTTCAGAAAAATACTTGTATTATTCCGTAAACGCATCATTTTTGATGTTTCGGTTATCAAAAACTTCGACCAGATGGGTAAAGCCATCCTTATAGGCTATGTTACCATACTGCTACCGGTTATATTTTTTGCGCTTACCAGTAGTCATGTTGAGGTAAAGCTAAATTTTATGATTAATGATTCTTTCTTAATTCCCGGCATTGGTCTTTTTTTTATAGTGCTTAGCGAAGTATTTCAAATGGCAAAAGATATGAAAGAAGAAAACGAATTAACGGTATAAGTTATGAAATATCATTTAAATATAATCTTGCTTGCTGTTCGTGCTATGATAATTGTGACGATAGTTTTTACAGGAATACAACTCTTTAAAGCTTATACCACATTTTTAAATCCGGCTGATTTCGAAAATACGGTAAGGGAAGAGTTTGCGACAATTAGTAAAGAACTTGCAATAAGCACAGAAGCTTTACCCTATTTTCATATACTCTGCGCAATACTGTGGGGATATTTGGTTTACATATTAATAATATTATACCGAAGTTTTGACAGACTGCAAAAGGGGGAAATTTTTTATGATAAACAAGCTGTTGCGTTTAAAAAAGCCGGAGAAGGTATTATTATTTTTGCAAAATGTAAATATTTATTGGTTTGTGTTTTCGGAGTTTTTTTCTTTCGTAGCCTTAGTGTTTTTATTAAAGAGATACCCATGTTTCTTGTTGTTTATCTTTTAGGGAAACTCGTGTTAGTATTGTATTACTTAGCTGAGAAAGGTACATTCCTGAAAGAGGAAACCGACTTAACCATATAATGCCATGCCCATAATTATAAACCTTGATGTAATGCTGGCAAAGCGAAAAATGCGCAGTAATGAGCTTGCCGAACGCGTAGGTATTACTACCGCAAACCTCTCGATATTAAAAACGGGTAAGGCAAAGGCGATACGCTTCTCTACACTCGAAGCGATTTGTAAAGAGCTGGACTGCCAGCCGGGTGATATTATGGAGTATGTAGAAGAGGTAAAGAATAAGTTATGATGTCATTGCGAGCGAAGTGAAACGTAGCGCGGCAATCTGTAATAGCTTATTTGTCGTTTCTCATCACAATGATGGTGGGTATACAAAATCAAAAAAGCCCTTTTCTAACAGAAAAGGGCTTTTTTAGTAAATATAAGTGAATTAATCAACCAAAATAATGATCTTATTGTCTTTCATCTCCAATGTACCTGATTGTATGGCAAGAAACAATTTTTGCTCTTTATCATTACGGGTAAATATCGGAGAATACTCAGTAGCAGCATTTAAATTATTTACTGCAACCTTAACAGTACCTTTTGCCAGTATCGAAACGATGTTGGCGTGATGGTTTAACAACTGAAATTCACCGTCAACACCGGGTACGGTTACCGCAGTAACCTCTCCTTTAAATAAGTGCCCTTCCGGCGATACTATTTCTAATAACATACTTTATAAGTTATAAGTTAATAGTTAGTGGTTAATAGTTAAAAGCCTGATAACTGATAACTGTTAACTAATAACTGACTATGCTTCTGCAAGCATTTTTTGTCCTGCCTCAATTACATCTTCAATAGTACCTTTAAGGTTAAAGGCAGCTTCAGGAAGGTGGTCAAGTTCACCATCAATAATCATGTTAAACCCTTTGATGGTATCTTTAATATCTACAAGACAACCCGGAATACCGGTAAACTGCTCTGCTACGTGGAAAGGCTGAGAAAGGAAACGTTGTACACGACGTGCGCGCGATACAGACAGTTTATCTTCTTCACTAAGCTCTTCCATACCAAGAATAGCAATAATATCCTGTAGTTGTTTGTATTTTTGTAGAATTTCTTTTACTCTTTGTGTACAGTTGTAATGCTCATCACCAAGAATTTGCGGTGTAAGTATCCTTGAAGTAGAATCTAACGGATCTACTGCAGGGTAAATACCAAGCTCGGCAATTTTACGAGAAAGTACTGTAGTAGCATCAAGGTGGGCAAAGGTTGTAGCCGGTGCCGGGTCAGTAAGGTCATCCGCAGGTACATATACCGCCTGTACCGATGTAATCGAACCTTTTTTGGTAGATGTAATACGCTCCTGCATTGCACCCATTTCTGTAGCCAATGTAGGCTGGTAACCTACCGCAGATGGCATACGACCCAAAAGTGCCGAAACCTCTGAACCTGCCTGTGTAAAACGGAAGATGTTATCTACGAAGAAAAGTACATCTTTACCTTGTGCTTCACCAGCTCCGTCACGGAAGTATTCAGCAATGGTAAGACCCGATAGTGCTACACGAGCACGTGCTCCCGGTGGCTCATTCATCTGTCCGAATACGAAAGTAGCTTTAGATTCTCTCATGCCGGGTTTGTCAACCTTAGAAAGGTCCCATCCGCCGGCTTCCATAGAGTGCATAAAGTCTTCACCATATTTAATAATGCCGGACTCCAGCATCTCACGAAGTAAGTCATTACCCTCACGTGTTCTTTCACCTACTCCTGCGAATACCGAAAGACCACCGTGACCTTTTGCAATATTGTTAATCAACTCCTGAATCAATACTGTTTTACCTACACCGGCACCACCGAAAAGACCAATTTTACCCCCTTTTGCATAAGGCTCAATAAGGTCGATTACTTTAATACCTGTAAATAAAACTTCTGATGAAGTTGAAAGATCTTCAAATTTTGGGGCTTGACGGTGAATAGGTAAACCATTTTCGCCGGCTTTAGGCAAATCGCCAAGACCGTCAATAGCATCGCCAATAACATTAAACAAACGTCCGTAGATGTCGCTGCCAATCGGCATTTGTATCGGGGCACCCGTACCAATAACTTCTTGCCCTCTGCTCAAACCGTCAGTCGAGTCCATCGAAATTGTACGTACAGTGTTTTCACCCACGTGAGATTGTACTTCGAGCACTAATAGTGTACCGTCTTTTTTAGTGATCTCTAATGAATCATAGATTTTTGGAAGCTCAGCGTTCTGAGTGTCAAACACTACGTCTACAACCGGCCCGATAATCTGTGCAACTTTTCCTATTACTTTAGACATTGCTTATGTATTTATTAAACAGCTATTTATTTCCTGAAAAAACTTCTTTTTTCCGAGCGCAAAGATAGTTTTTTCTGAATGATTTATGCAATATTAATTTTGCATTTTTTTTAATAAAAGCCCCTGTTTTTATAAATCAGCTTTAGTATTGTTATTTAAGGGCGGTTTGTTTTGAGGAATGTGGGACAATGTTTCACGTTGTGGGGGACAAATTTTATATATATACTTATAGTGATAATAAAAAATCTGTTACCTTTACAAGGTTGGGTACAATCAATACCTAACGCTGATTGATCCGATGAATTTAAAATTACTTTTCGCTTTTATCGGCTTGTTTTTTACAGGCTCTTCTTTTGCCCAGGTAGAAGTCGGTAGTGTGTTTACCTACCAAGACAATATTAGCTATACCGTAACAAATCTTGAAAGGCAGCAAGTTTACGGAAGTGATTTTTCAATGACCCGAACAAGTATAGATGGAGTAGCTACATGTATAATTCTGAATTTTGATAACGAAAGTGAGGATGAGATAACTATAGATTTTAAGCGGCTGCGCCTGAAAACTGATAAGGGGAATGTATATAATGTTGTTTTATCAGTACAGGCTTATTGGGGCAGCAAAGGTGATAAATTTTCATACAAATTACAGTCTGGTGATACAAGAAAATACATAATTTATTTTCGCCCCGACGTACCCGAAGATGAAACACTGGTGTCATTAGCATTTGATGATGACATTCCCGAAATAATTGAGGAGTAGAGTAGATTTGTGGTACCCTATCCCAAATATTTTAAGCAGTAATTTTGATAGGTAATTTTACTACCTTGAAATAGAAGTTTAGAATTACCAATTGGTTCGGCATGCTTCGTGCCTTTATGCCGGCAAATACCAAAACTAAAGAGCATACTTTTATTTAATCTTCCGATTAATTTATCGATATAAACGTAACAAAAAAGCAGCTAAGAAATAGTTCTTAGCTGCTTTTATATAATTTAGAAAAACTATTCTTTACTCTACTGTAACCGATTTTGCAAGGTTACGTGGTTGGTCAACATTACAACCTCTCATTACCGCAATGTGGTAAGACAGTAATTGTAACGGTATAGTAGTTAACAATGGCGAAAGCGCATCAACCGTTTTTGGTATCTCGATAACGTGGTCGGCAAGCGCCCTAACCTGTGTGTCGCCTTCGGTAACTACAGCAATAATTTTACCGCTACGCGATTTTATTTCCTGTATGTTACTTACTATTTTATCATAATGCTCTTGCTTTTGTGCAATAACCACTACCGGCATTTGCTCATCAATAAGCGCAATAGGACCGTGCTTCATTTCGGCAGCAGGGTAACCCTCTGCGTGTATGTATGATATCTCTTTAAGCTTCAATGCGCCTTCCAGTGCTACCGGGAAGTTGTACCCTCTGCCCAAGTAGAGGCAGTTAGGGGCATCTTTATATATCTCGGCTATAGCTTTTGCTGCATCATTGGTTTCCAGTGCTTGTTGCACTTTCTCGGGTATCAGTTCCAGTTCCTGTAAGTACCTGTGGAAATCAGAATTGGTAAGTGTACCTTTTGCCTGAGCCAAACGAAGCGCTATGAGCGATAATACTGTAATTTGTGTAGTAAATGCTTTTGTAGAAGCCACCCCAATTTCCGGACCTGCGTGGGTATATGCCCCTGCATGGGTTTCGCGGGAAATAGATGAACCTACTACGTTACAAACACCAAATACAAATGCACCGTGCTCTTTAGCCAGTTTTATGGCAGCAAGCGTGTCGGCAGTTTCTCCGGATTGCGATATGGCAATTACCACATCATTCTCACGTATAATCGGGTTTCTGTAACGGAACTCGGATGCATATTCTACCTCTACCGGTATGCGTGCAAACTCTTCAAATATATATTCGGCTACAAGACCTGCGTGCCATGATGTACCGCATGCTACAATAAGAATCCTGTCGGCATTCAGGAATTTTTGCAGGTTATCTTCTACACCTGCCATTTTGATAAGACCTTCGTTGGCATGAAGCCTACCGCGATAGGTGTCTTTTATAACCGTTGGTTGCTCATAAATTTCTTTAAGCATAAAGTGGTCATAACCGCCTTTTTCTATCTGCTCAAGGTTCATTTGCAATTCCTGAACGTAAGGGTCAACCAAAGAGTCATCTTTAATCTTTCTTATTTTCATCGGTTTGTGCAAACGGATGATTGCCATTTCTTCATCCTCAAGATAGATGCAGTTTGAAGTATATTCTATAAATGGTGATGCATCTGATGCAATAAAAAATTCGTCTTTACCAATACCAATGGCAAGCGGGCTACCCAAACGGGCTGCCACGATTTCTTTTGGTCTTTCTTTGTCAAATACAGCAATGGCATAAGCACCTACCACTTGGTTAAGCGCTATTTGTACTGCTTTGCCCAGTTTTAGGTTGTCTTTTTTCTTTACATCCTCAATAAGGTTAACAAGAACCTCAGTATCAGTATCTGAATGAAAAACGTACCCTCTGGCAATAAGCTCTTTTTTCAAAGGCTCATAGTTTTCTATAATACCATTGTGTACAATTACTATGTTACCTGAATTAGAATAGTGCGGATGTGAGTTTACATCATTAGGAACACCATGCGTTGCCCATCGGGTATGACCAATGCCTATTGTACCCGTAACAGAAATTTCTTTCTGTGATTTTTCTTCAAGGTCAGAAACCTTACCTTTTGTTTTAGAAAGCTTTAAGTCGTTGCCGTCAAACAGGACAACTCCTGCACTGTCATAACCTCTGTATTCCAGTCTTTTAAGACCTTTAATAATTACAGGATATGCTTCTCTGTGCCCAATGTAACCAACAATTCCACACATAAGTTAATAAATTAATTTGGTTTAGTATAAAAAATTTCAAGTTTAAGGCGTTTCTCTTCGGGTACATTACTGTTACTGCCATATAGCACCGTTCCGAACGGATGTACTACAGATGATACAGGAACGGTTTTAACCTCTGTACTGCCTGTGGTAAAATAATTTTTCAGAGCGGCATTGGTAATAACATTAATATTTTCGGTAACAACAAGACCTATCTTAACATTAGTAGAGTCTTTATTTATAATATTGCTGATATGGTTAGTAATTCTCACTTTATAGCTAATACCTCTTTCATCGGCATCATCATAACTAATTATACCGCCATGTACAAATTTGTTGTATTTCGGCTGGGCATTGCTCGATGTGTTGTCTATACTGTAATCGTATAAAGGTCTTTTGTTGGTAAGGTCATAAAGGTATAGCCTCATAGGCTCTTTAACACCTGCCATAGCCTCTCTGTCTATATAAAAAGTAAGGCTTGCATCATTAACCAGTATTCTTTCCGCTTTTAATAGTGCGATATCCTCATCACTAAGTATGTCTATAGCTGCCATAGATCCTGCTCCGCCTTTAATGTATAAGCGTTCATCGCCCGTTGCGCCATCGTTATTGGTAATGGCTGTTGTGAATGGTGAGGAATAGGTATTGTCGAAAAAGTTAATAGTATTACCTATAAGGTTTATTGTAAGCGATTTGCTTTCCCTCTGTACAACTCCGTTTTCAATTACCGGGTTACCATCAAGGTCAAGCTCATCATCAGTATATTTTATAGTAATCTTACCTTGGTCAAATCGCGGCATGCCCATTACTGACTGGTCGCCTATTTGTTCTACCTGAAAATAAAGTCCTCTGAAATATTCTCTGAATACGCTATTATTAAGCAAGTTGCCCGAAGCGCCTGCATCTAGTATTTTAGACTGGAAAAATTCGTTATCCAGATACAGGAACATACCCGGAGCAAAGGTTTCGGCAACAGTGCCGCTACTGCCATATCTTCTTTTTACCTCTGTGGCACTATATGCAAATGCTTCGTTTTGACTTTCAGCCCCATTATTATTAAGTAATGTTGTACCTCTGTTGGACTCAACCAAACCTCTGTCGTTAGAATAGTATTTTTGTGCAGAGGCATCGCCTGAACCGGGATCGGTATCTCTCAGGAAATAATTATTTTCATAAATGTGCAACCTGAATTTAGAGTTGATGTTTCCGTAAATAGAGTCTAACGTATAAGTGCCTTCTCCTGTTTCTGAGGTGCTCTCCAGTGTGCTAAAGTAAGGTACGTACAGATATACAGAGTCTATAACAGGGCTGCTAAAAGTTGGGTTAACGCTTGCAAGTTCTACCTGGCTGACAAAGCTGGCAACAGTTTTGCCAAAAACAGGGTTATCATATACCCCAAGCAAGTTTATGGGTAAATTGTTTGCCTGTACAGCTCCTGTGCCCACATCGGTAGCCACCACGCGGGCTTCGTGCACAAGCATGTCGTGGTGTATATCTTCATCTATAATATTTGCGCCAATGTCATTATACTCAGTATCGCAGGCAATGAAGAATACTATACTAAAAGCAAGAATAAGTTTTTTATAGAACGAACGGTTATTCATATAAGTTTTTTAATGATTTACTATAAAACCTGATTTTTATAGAAATTAGTATATGCTTCTGAAAATTTATCTTTAGAAACATAAGGAAGAAAGGGTTTTCCTGACTCTTCAACAAATTTTGTCAGTTCGGGAGACAGGTTTTCAGATGATATGATAACCGCGTCAGAGTGGGCTATAGCTGTTTTAAGTATGTTTTGATAATCAGGTGTTTCAAGATCTTTTACCGCTTCTTCAGGAATTTCGTCAAAAAGAACTTTCTTAAGCATGCCCATATCAAGTGTGCCTTCAAACGACTGGTTATATACAGAGGTCACAATTTTAGTGTCGGCAAATAGCGCTTCGTTTTTATAATAGTGCTTCATATACACGGGCAGTAAGGCAGCCATCCAGCCATGTACGTGTATAATATCGGGCACCCAGTTTAGCTTTTTTACGGTTTCTACCACACCTTTTGCAAAAAATATGGCTCTTTCATCATTGTCAGGATATAGTACACCATCCTCATCGCTAAATGTTGCTTTCCTTTTAAAATACTCATCGTTATCAATAAAATAAACCTGAATACGCTCTTTGGGGATAGATGCTACTTTTATAATAAGCGGCATATCCATATCATTTACTACCAAGTTCATTCCGGACAATCGGATTACTTCATGCAGTTGATGCCTTCTTTCATTAATATTACCATAGCGCGGCATAAATATTCTTATCTGCCCGCCCTGATCATTAATCATTTTCGGCACTTCGTATGACATTAAAGATACTTCATTTTCAGCCAAATATGGCACTACTTCAGATGATACATATAATATCCTCTTATCCTCCATCTTCAAAATTTATTTTAATTGGGTATAAAAACACGCAAAATTAAACATTTTTACGCAGTTTATAACTAAATAATTAATTTTGCCCTGATTTTTAATTCAAATTTAATGCTCATTTTCAATAATAAAGCCGATTTAAGGTCGCTTTTATCCCGCTATATAAGCAAAGGTTCTTCAATTGGTTTTGTGCCTACCATGGGCGCATTGCATCGTGGGCATCTGTCGCTCTTAGAGCAGTCTGTAAAAGATAACGATATTACTGTCATCAGTATTTTTGTAAATCCTACTCAATTTAATAACCCTGAAGACTTAAAAAAATATCCGCGAACGTTGGAAGTCGATGTAGCGCAGATAGAGACAGTTAGTCGTGATATTATTGTTTTTGCACCATCTGTAGATGAAATGTATGATGGCAACACACAATCGGTATCATTTTCTTTTGATGGGTTAGAAAATCAAATGGAAGGCAGCCACCGCCCCGGTCATTTTGACGGAGTAGGCACCATAGTAAAAAAACTGTTTGAATATGTGCAACCCACCAATGCCTACTTTGGTGAGAAAGATTTTCAGCAATTGCAAATTGTTAAGAAATTGGTTGCCAAAAATAACATTCCGGTAAACATAGTGGGATGCCCCATAACCCGCGAGCCAAACGGACTGGCAATGAGTTCCAGAAACCAAAGGCTTACGGATGCTGAAAAAGAAACGGCTTCGTTGATATACAAAACGCTTACAGCAGCAAAAGACCAGTTTGCAGCTAAGACTATAGAAGAGGTGAAAGAGTATGTAACACAATCTTTTTCGGCACATCCTGAGTTTAAGCTGGAATATTTCGAGATAACTGCCGAAGACGACCTTATACCCACTACGCTGAAGGAAAATAAAAAATACAGAGCCTTTATTGCAGTTATGTTAAGCAATGTAAGGCTCATAGATAATATTTCATTAAATTAATTACCTTTGCACCATGCAAATTCAAGTTGTAAAATCCAAGATTCACCGCGTTACGGTGACTGGAGCTGATTTAAATTACATAGGGAGCATTACCATTGACGAAGATTTAATGGATGCCGCCAATATTATTGAAGGAGAGAAAGTTGCTATCGTAAACATTAACAATGGTGAGCGATTAGAGACTTATGTTATAAAAGGAAACAGAGGCAGTGGTGAAATAACCTTAAATGGTCCTGCTGCACGAAAAGTGCAAAAGGGCGATATCATCATCATCATCTCTTATGGTATATTTGAGTTTGAAGAAGCAAAAACATTCAAGCCCGCTATCATTTTCCCTAATGAGAAAGATAACTCATTAACATAAGAGCGTCTTGAATAAAAAAACAAAAACAATATTGAGTATAACACTCCCGCTTTTGCTGGGAGTGTTTTTAATTATATACAGCTACAACAGCTTTACACCCGAACAGCGTACGGAGATGTTCCGGCATTTTGCAAATGCCGATTACAGCTACGTGGCAATATCACTTTTTTTTGCACTTACCAGCTATATATCCCGCGCTTACCGGTGGCGATATACCATAGAGCATATGGGCTACCAGTCTCCCTTTTTAGTAAACTTTTTTGCTATAAGTATAGGCTATTTTTTAAATCTTACCATTCCCCGTTCAGGAGAGGTATCACGTGCCGTAGCATTAAAAAATTACAGCGGCGTGCCTTTTGATAAAGGTTTCGGGACTATAATATCCGAACGGTTTGTAGATTTAATCCTTCTTATATTGTGCATTTCCGTAACCTTAATTTTACAGTTTGATGTGCTTAAAGAGTATGTTTCGCAAAAAATACCTCTCGAAGAATTGCTGGTTTACGGCAGTGTTCTCATAATACTTTTTGCGGGCACAATACTGTTCTATAAATATTCGCGCCTACAGTGGGTACTTAAAATTAAAAGAAAAGTATCAGGGCTTGTAGAAGGCTCCCTCAGCGTTTTCAAAATGCCTAACAAATGGCCATTTTTACTTCATTCACTATATATCTGGGTAGCCTATGTAGCCATGTTTTACGTTAGCATATATGCATTGCCCGAAACTGCCCATATCAGTCTTGGCGCTGTAGCAACTTCCTTTGTTATAGGCAGCCTTGCCATAACATTCTCAAATGGAGGTTTTGGAGTTTATCCGGTAGTAATTGGCGCAATATTACTTTTATACGATGTTCCTGAGGCAGTAGGTACTGCGTTTGGTTGGATTGTATGGACATCGCAAATAGTATTTGTTATTTTTCTGGGCGGGCTCTCATTTTTATTACTCCCGTTACTTTATAGAAAAAAATAATTATTACCTTGCATAGCATTTCAACTAAGTCGTAAAACAATGAAATACAAATATTTGCTATTCATATTGTTGGCTTCTTCCTGTTTATACCCCCAAAAAACACTGGAAGATGTACCATCAAGGGTTTTCAATGATACCCGGGTTGTGACTGTCGTCACACCCACGCTCTATGAAAAAAATGAAAATAAAACATATCCCTTACTGATACTACTTGACGGAGAATATTTAGTAGATCCTTTTGAAGGGATATTATCGTACACCTCGTATTGGGACGATTTGCCACAGGTAATAATTGTAGGAGTAAATCACGACGGAGCAGAAGGCAGGGAATTCGATACCCAAACCTACCAATCTACAGGATTGCCCGAAGGGCAGGGCGACCAGTTTTACCAGTTTATAGCTAATGAGTTAATACCCTACATGGAAAAAAATTACCGTGTTGCACCCTTTAAGGTAGTAGCAGGGCATAACCTTACCGCCGGCTTTCTCAACTTTTTCATGTACAGAGAAAAGCCCGTATTTAATGCCTATGTATCTTTTAGCCCCATACTACCCATAGAGATGGACAAACGAGTGCCGGAGGTACTTAAAGAGGTTAAGCAACCTACTTATTACTATATGGCAACCGCAAGTGGCGATGTAAAAAATATAAAGCAAAAAATAGACACGCTTAACGTTAATATAAAAGCTATTGAAAACCCGCAGTTAAAATATAAGTTTGAAGAGTTTGAAGGAGCATCGCACTACTCGCTGGTAGCACTGGGCATACCTAACTCGCTCTACTTTATATTTTCAGAATACCAACCGATATCGTCAAAAGAATACGAAGAAAAAATTGTTACATTGCCATCAGGCTATGTTGATTATCTGAAAAAGAAATATGATGCCATTCGTAACGATTTAGGAATTAAAATTCCAGTAAGGCTCAATGACTTTAAGGCAATAGAAGCTGCCATTATGAAAAATGCCGCCTATGATGAGCTCGAAGACCTTGCTGATATGGCACGGGACGACTACCCGAAAATGATAATAGGAGAGTACTACCAAGGGTTGCACCACGAAATGAAGGGAGAAACCCGAAAAGCAATACGTGCCTACCTGAAAGGGTACAACTATACTGATATTGGCGATTATACTAAGGATCTCATTATAGAAAAAGCAGAGGTACTAAAAAACCTGGTTGAATAATATAGATGGCTAAAGTAAAAACGTCTTTCTTTTGTCAAAACTGTGGCACACAATATTCCAAATGGCAGGGGCAATGCAATGCCTGCAAAGAATGGAATACCATAGTGGAAGAAGTAATACAAAAGGAAGAAAAACCTGCGTGGAGGGCAACAACATCTCCCGAAGTAAAAAAAGCATCAAAGCCTTTAAAAATTAAAGATATAGACACGGCAAGCGAGCAACGCCTTGATACCGGCGATGCCGAGTTGAACAGAGTGTTGGGAGGCGGTATAGTGCCGGGTTCGCTCACCCTGTTGGGCGGAGAGCCGGGCATAGGGAAAAGCACCTTGCTGCTGCAAATATCTTTAAAGTTACCCTATCGCACACTATACGTATCGGGAGAAGAAAGCCAGAAACAGATAAAAATGCGTGCCGAAAGGATAAACCCAGATGCCGATAACTGCTTTATACTTACCGAAACAAAAACCCAAAACATATTCAGGCAAATAGAAGCGATAGCACCCGAAGTGGTTATTATCGACTCCATACAAACCTTGCATACCGATTATATCGAATCATCGGCGGGGAGTATTTCGCAAATTCGCGAAACCACTGCCGAACTGATAAAATTTGCCAAAGAAAGCAATGTACCCGTTATCCTGATAGGGCATATTACTAAAGATGGCAGCATAGCCGGGCCCAAAATACTGGAACACATGGTTGATACCGTGTTGCAGTTTGAAGGCGATCGCAACCATGTATATCGTATATTGCGTTCGCTGAAAAACCGATTTGGCTCTACTGCCGAACTGGGTATATACGAAATGCTGGGCAGCGGACTTCGCGAAGTAACCAACCCGTCAGAGATACTCATATCGCATAAAGAAGAAGAACTGAGCGGTACGGCGATAGCCACCACTATGGAGGGGATGCGCCCACTTATGATAGAAGTGCAGGCACTGGTAAGCTCGGCGGTATATGGCACACCGCAGCGCAGCGCAACAGGTTATAATGCTAAACGACTGAATATGATACTTGCCGTATTGGAAAAACGAGCAGGTTTCAGGCTTGGCGCAAAAGACGTTTTCCTGAACATTACAGGCGGTATTAATGTTGACGACCCCGCTATAGACCTTGCCGTAGTAGCTGCCATACTATCTTCTAACGAGGATATTCCGGTAAATAAAGACTATTGCTTTGCAGGCGAAATAGGGCTTTCGGGCGAGGTGCGCCCCGTAAACCGCGTAGAACAGCGCATACTGGAAGCAGAAAAGTTGGGTTTCTCCACTATATTTGTTTCTAAGTATAATAAAATATCATTAAAAGACACCCTTATCGAAATAAAGCTCGTAGCAAAAATAGAAGATGTTGCGGGGCATCTTTTCGGTTAGGTTTATATTATTTATATAATGCGAAAAAGAAACAGGAAACAATTAGTACTATTAATAGTAAAAATATTTGCTGTTTTTGTAGTACTTGGCGTTATAGCATTTTTTATTTTCCGAAATGCATTACTAAACAAGGCAATTGCCAAAGTAGCCCATAAAATAGAACGTGATTATAACAGTAAGTTTGAAGTTAAGCAAGCCTCCTTCAAAGGCTTTTCGGGTATAACTATGCAAGGTATTACACTTGTACCCAAAGATGCCGATACACTGTTGCATATCCAATCGCTTACTACCGATGTTAATGTATCGCGCCTCCTGACAGGCAAAATACAGTTGGGTAGGCTGGAAATGAAAAATGGCTATATTCAACTGGTGCGTAATAAAAAAGGTAAAAACTTTGATGCTTTTTTACGCTCTGCAAAAAAGAAAAAAACCGAAGAGCCGAAAGAAAAAGAAAAGGTAAATTATGCTAAAAAAGCCTATCGTTTGCTTAACCGTGCCCTGAACCTTGTGCCTACCGATATGACATTGCAAAACCTTTCGCTGCGCCTTAATGATATGGGGCGCGAGGTAAGTATTGACCTTACAGCGTTGCGCCTTGCCGATAAACAACTGGAATCATCATTCGGGGTAACAGAAAAAGACAAAGTACAGTCATGGCAGGTAAAGGGGGTGGCTGACCCACGCAACAAGCAAACCGACCTCAAATTTTTTAATAACGATACTTCGCGTATTGAGTTGCCCTATATTAGTGAACGTTTTAACCTGAAATCAGGATTTGACTCTATCCGTGTTAATGTTCAAAATATTGATATGGAAGGCGATGAACTGCATATAGATGGTTTTGCAGCCATAAACGATTTTATGGTAAACCATCCTAAAATTGCCAGGAAAGATGTAGTGATAAACAATGCCCGTTTTGATTATCATTTTCTTTTCGGGGCAGATTTTATGGAGCTGGACAGCACTTCATCCGTACAGTTTAACAATGTTAAACTAACGCCCTTTGCCAAGTACAGTATTGAGAAAGATACTGTATATCAGTTACAGCTACATATACCCAAAATGCAGGCACAGGATTTTATAACCTCGCTCCCCAAAGGGCTTTTCAGTAATTTTGAAGGTATGGAAGCGGAAGGCAGCTTTAGTTACGACCTCGATTTTGTGTATAACAAGAACAAGCCAAAAGAGTTGGTTTTTGACAGCAACCTGAAAAAAGACGGTTTGAAAATTACCAAATATGGCGAAGCTAATCTTGCCAAACTCAATACAGCGTTTACCTACATGGCTATTGACAGGGGAGTACGCCAACGCCCCATTGTGGTAGGACCTGAAAACCCTAACTTTACCCCGTTAGACCAAATATCGCCCTACCTGCAAAAAGCGGTACTGACGAGTGAAGACCCTTCGTTTTTTCATCACAGAGGGTTTATTACAGAGGCATTCCGCCAGTCGATAATTAAAAATATCCAGACCAAGAAGTTTGCGCGCGGGGCAAGTACCATCAGTATGCAGTTGGTAAAAAATGTGTTCCTTACCCGCGAAAAAACGCTTTCGCGAAAGCTGGAAGAAATACTACTGGTATATATATTGGAAAACAATCGCATTGCCGGTAAAGAGCGTATGTTGGAAGTCTATTTCAACGTGATAGAATGGGGACCCGATGTATATGGCATAGGCGAAGCATCGCAGTATTATTTTCAAAAAATGCCGGCAGAACTTACGCTTGACGAGTGCCTTTTCCTGGCAAGTATAGTGCCCCGCCCCAAGTCTTTTATGTGGCAGTTTAACGATGAGGGCAAACTGAAACCTTACGCCGAAAGGCATAATACCTATATTAGAGATTTAATGCTGCGCAGGCAACTGATAACCCCCGAAGATACGCTGCAACAGGAAGAGGTATATATTAACGGTCCTGCCCGGGCAAGGTTAAAAATAAAAGACACTATGGCTATAGCGAACGATTCGATAGATATAGACGATTTTTTATTTACTATTCCCAAAGTATATTAAATTTTTTTTTTGGGCTGTCCCAACCTTTCTTACAAAATGATGCTCTTTATAATTAAACACGATAATTATGAAGAAGATACTTTTTGTATGCCTGCTCTTCAGCAGCATCATTTATGCACAAAAGCCGGTATTTACATCGGCAAAGGTAACAGCAGCAACGGTATATTTTAACGCTGCCGAGATAACCCAAACGGCATCGGCTACACTACCCTCGGGAACATCCGAAATAGTGATTAAAAACGTTGCCGACTATGTTAACGAAAGCACAGTACGCATTGGCGCGCCCGAAAGCCTCACGGTATTGTCAGTACAGTTTACCCGCGATTATATTTCGGAATTTGAACCTGACGAAAGCTCGCCTGTATTGAAAAAGGTACGCGACAGTATTACGTTGGTAGAAAAAGAAATCCAAAATGTAAACATTGCTAAATATACCGAGCAAAAGTCGTTGGAAATTTTGGATAGGAATCAGCAGGTAGCAGGGCAGCAAAGCGGGCTGAGTGTGGATGAGCTTACCAAGCTGGTGGAGTATTACAGAGCGAAACGTAAAGAAATTGCACTGTCTGAAAATGAGTTGAATAACAAACTCAACAAGCTGAATGTAACCCTGAGCGAACTGAGAAGCAGGCTGGAAACCAACATTAACAAAGAAGAAAAAACATCGAAAGGGAAGCTCGTACTACAGGTAATGAATGATGTGGCAGGCAATGTGCCGCTCGAAATAAACTACCTAACCACAGGTGCATCATGGTCGCCGTTTTACGACTTGCGAGCCGATAACATCAGCGAGCCGATAAATATGCTGTATAAAGCACAGGTGGTACAGCAAACGGGTATTGACTGGAAAAAGGCAAAACTCACGCTGTCCAGCGGTATGCCGAACCAAAACAACCAGGCACCGTTATTACAGGCATGGTTTTTACGATTTGGAGTTATTTATAGAGGGTATGATAATAGTAATGCAGTTATGAATACGATAGCAATAAGAGGTGCCAGTAGTATAAATAAAGGGAAAGCATACGAAGATGTACAAGAATCTACAATATCTGATTATACCACAATAAGCGAAAACCAACTTAACGTTTCATTTGATATTGATGTGCCGTATGATATACTTAGCAATGGTAAAAAACACAGCGTAACCCTTAAAGAAATCAAGTTGCCGGCTACCTATAAACATTATGCCGTACCAAAACTGGAAAAAGAAGCCTTCCTTTTGGCAGAGCTTAAAGATTATTCGCAGTACAACCTGTTGCAGGGTGAGGCAAATATCATTTTTGAAGGGATGTATATTGGTAAAACCTATATAGACCCGAACCAAACGACCGATACTTTACGATTGAGTATGGGCAGGGATAAAAAAATCTCGATTAAAAGAGAAAAAGTAGCCGATAAATCGGGTAGTAAATTCCTGTCGTCCTACAAAGAGCAAACATTTACTTATGATATTACGGTGCGAAACAATAAAAAAGAAGCTGTTGAGCTAATACTGAAAGACCAGTACCCCATAAGCACCGACAAAGAAATTGAAGTGGAACTGCTGAAAGATGACGGCGCAAAAGTAAATACCGAAACAGGCATACTCACGTGGGAGCTTAACCTGAAACCGGGCGAAACCAAAAAAGTGCGTATCAGTTATAAAGTCAGGTATCCCAAGGACAAAATAATAGCGAATTTGTAATCTAACTAACTCAATAACCCGAAACGACCCTTGCGAAAGCAGGGGTTGTTTTTTTGTTGCAAGTCTGTTTGTATATAATTTTCATAATACTAACGTTAAATCTTCTAATTATCCTTAAATTAGCATAGTAACATACAAATAAAACCGCTATGAAAACAAAATTACTATTTATTCTTACTATGCTTTCAGGTCTTTCGTTTGCACAAACGATAGATTTGGAACTTTTTGCTTCGGGGTTTAATTCCCCTACTGAGATAGCACATGCGGGCGATGACCGACTTTTTGTAGTAGAACAGGGCGGAATGATTAAGGTGCTGAATGCAGATGGTACAACTAACGCGACGCCCTTTTTGAATGTTGATAATCTTATATCTTCGGGCAGCGAAAGGGGTTTGTTGGGGCTTGCCTTTCACCCGGATTATGCCATCAATGGCTTTTTCTATATTAATTACACCAACACATCAGGCGCTACCGTTATAGCGCGTTATTCCGTAAGCGAGGATGACACCAATGTTGCCGATGCGGACAGTGCTATGATACTTATGACGGTAGATCAGCCTTTTTCTAACCATAACGGGGGCTGTATTCGTTTTGGTACTGATGGTTACCTGTATATTTCTATGGGCGATGGCGGTAGTGGTGGCGACCCTAACGGCAACGGGCAAAACATTAATACACTACTGGGTGCAATGCTGCGCATTGATGTGGATGGTGCTGCGCCGTATGGCATACCTGCCGATAACCCCTTTGTAGGTATTGACGGGGCTGATGAGGTATGGGCATACGGATTGCGCAACGCATGGAAGTTTTCCTTTAATAAAATAAATAACGATATGTGGATTGCCGACGTAGGGCAGGGCGAAATAGAAGAAATTAATAAAGTTGACCCAACAACAGGGGGGTACAACTTTGGGTGGCGTTGTTTTGAGGGTAGCGCTGAGTATAATTCTGACGGATGCTCGCTTGTAGAAATGTACACTTTTCCTGTAGCCGAATATACCCATACGGAAACCAATGGCTGCTCTGTAACAGGGGGCTATGCATATACCGGAGATACCTATCCGGGGTTACAGGGCATATATCTTTTTGCTGATTATTGTAATAATAAAATAGGGCTTTTGGATAGCGCTATGGAGATAACTTATACTGATGCTTTTGAAGGAGAATTTTTTACCACCTTTGGCGAGGATGTAAACGGCGAGCTATACATTGCCGGCAGTGGCAGCGGTAATGTGTACCGTATTGTAGATACCGAGTTGAGCGTGCCCGGTTTTACCAATTCTGTATTTTCAGTTTACCCTAACCCTGCCAATGATTTGGTAACGATAAAGGCAGGCAGTAACATAGTAGCAAACAACGTTACGATTTATGATATGAGCGGTAAGCTGTTACAGCAAAACAATATTAATAGTGCAGATAATACTGTTGATGTAAAAGGGTTACCTTCCGGGTTGTATTTGTTGCAGGTTACAGGCAGTAATGGAAATATTTACAGCCATAAATTATCAATTCGGTAAAAGCCTTTTCCATAATAAAATATTCAGCAAATATTTCTTACAATCACTGTGAGTCATGTTTTTTTTCTATATTGAAAAAAATTTTAATCTATAAATTTGCGATGAGAAAATTACTATTTGCTGGCGCTTTGCTTTGCAGCGCAATCGCTTTGGGCCAAACTATTGCACTTGAAGAAGTAGGAGCCGATTTTGTGAAACCTACCGAAATTGCTAATGCGGGAGACAGCCGTCTTTTTATTGTGCAACAGGAGGGACTTATCCGGATACTTAACCCGGATGGCAGTGTTAACGAAGACCCTTTTCTGGATGTAAGCAGCCTTGTGTCTTATGACGGGAATGAGCAAGGGCTGTCGGGTATGGTTTTCCATCCTGACTATTCCCAAAACGGAATATTTTTTATAAGCTATACCGATGTGGATGGAGATAACGCTATCGTTAAATATACCGTTAGTGCAAATCCTGATGTGGCAGATGCAACAAGTGCCGAAACCATACTTAGTATAGACCAGCCCGGAGCTGTTCATAACTCCGGTTGTATGCGTTTTGGTCCCGGGGGTTATTTATACATAGCTATAGGTGATGGCGGTGAGTGGGAAGACCCTAACAGCCATGCCCAAAACCTGGATTTGCTGCTTGGTAAAATATTACGTATTGATGTTGATAATGGCAGCCCATACAGCATACCTGCCGATAACCCGTTTGTAGGGACTGACGGAGCCGATGAAATATGGGCTTACGGATTCCGTAACCCCTGGAAATTTAATTTTGACGCCGATGGCAATATATGGATTGCCGATGTTGGTCAGGGAATTATAGAAGAAGTAAATAAATCGGATGCTGCTACAGGCGGATTGAACTATGGCTGGAGATGCTATGAAGGGAATGATGAGTTTAACACAGACGGATGTGTTGCTGCCGAAGAAATTACATGGCCTGTAGTAACATATAATCATTATGTTGGCGAAGATTTTTTTGGGTGCTCCGTTACAGGAGGTTATGTTTATGAAGGCAGTATGTATCCTGCATTGCAGGGCATGTATCTTTTTGCCGATTATTGTAACAATAAAATAGGGATGGTAAACAGCAGCCTTGAAGTTACGTGGAGTGAGGCTTTCGACGGAAACTTTTTTGCTACCTTCGGGAAGGATAATAATGGAGAACTATATATAGCAGGCAATGCCAGCGGTAAAGTATATAAGATAATCGATAGTACTGCTGCCACAGATACTTTTAGCGGTTCGGTATTTAAAGTTTACCCTAATCCCGCAAATGATGTTGTTACCATACAAGCCGGAAATGGCATACAGCCTGAAAGCATTACCGTATATGACATGAGCGGGAAGCTGCTGATAGAAAACAAGATTAGTGATTCTGATAACACATTTACTGTAAGCGGGTTGCCTTCAGGGTTATACCTGCTTCAGGTTAAAGGCAGTAATGATGCGGTATATAACCATAAACTGTCAGTAAAATAATGGGCTTGTTATTCCGAATAAAGCGAAGAGTCTAAAAAATAAAAAATGTTTTATTAGCACAGCATCAAAACATAAAAACCCCTCTGCATTGCAGAGGGGTTTTTGGTATATACAATCTATAGGAATACTTATTATATCTCGTTAAGCATTTTAGAAATTTCGTCCAGTTTCGGAGTCAGGATAATCTCAATCCTCCTGTTTTTCGATTTGCCTTCGGCAGTTTCGTTACTGGCTATCGGGGCATACTCTCCACGTCCTGCTGCTGTAAGATTTTTAGGGTCAACACCTTTGTTTTCTTTAATAATAGTTACAATAGCGGTAGCACGCTTGGTAGATAAATCCCAGTTATCAGCTATTTGTCCGTTACCGTTATAAGGCACATTATCAGTATGTCCTTCTATCAGTACAGCAATATCAGGATTATCAGCAAGTACTTTCGCAACTTCGCTAACAGCTCTGCGCCCCTCTGCACCCACTGTCCAGCTACCCGAACCGAAAAGCAGTTTGTTTTCCATACTCACATATACTTTTCCGTTTTTGTGTTCTACGGTAAGTCCTTTACCTTCAAAACTATTTAGTGCTTTGCTCAGGGTTTCTTTCAGTCGTTTCAGGCTGGCTTCCTGGTTGGCTATCATACCCTCCAGTTCATCCACACGTTGCGAGCGGTCTTGCAGGTCGCTTTTCAGCTTGTTCAGCCTTTCCTGCTCTGCAGCAAGTGCTTTCTCTTTAGCCTCAAGTTGTGCCAGTAGCTCACGATTTTTCTTCATGTTGCTGTCAAGCGCTTCACTACTGTTTTTCTCCAGTGCACTGTAAGACGATTTTAAGGTATTAAGGCTCGACTGTGCCGCGGCATAATCGAAAGCCAGTTTGTCGCGTTCCGCTTTAGTTTTTTCCAGTTGTGCCTGCAGGTCTTTCCCCTGCAAGTCCAGTTGGTTTTTGTCTTTTGACAAAGCACTGTTTTCGTCAGCCAGCGACCTGTTCTCCTTTTTCAGGTCGGCATATTTATTTTCAAGGTCTTTATATACTTTAGAGGATACGCATGAGGTAGTAAGTACTAAAGCAAGTAATCCGACAGAAATTCTTTTAATCATCATTTTTTTGTTCAATTTATATCCGTTCGTTATTCAAATTCAATTACTACAGGGCAGTGGTCGCTGTGTTTGGCTTCGGGCAATATCAAGGCTCTTGTCAGTCTTTCCTGCATTGGTTCAGTTGCCATACAATAGTCTATACGCCACCCTTTGTTGTTATTCCGGGCATTGGCACGATAGCTCCACCAACTGTAATTATGCGGTTCTTTATTAAAATGCCTAAAGCTGTCTATAAACCCGTTTTTGATGAATGAATCGAGCCAGGCACGTTCTTCGGGCAGGAAGCCTGATACTTTTGCATTGCGTATAGGGTCGTGTATATCTATGGCTTCATGACATATATTATAGTCCCCGCAAATTATCAAATTGGGTATTTCTTTCTTTAGGTTATTTATATAATCGTAAAAATCGCGCATATATTGGAACTTGTGGTCTAATCTGTCAATATTTGTTCCTGATGGCAGGTAAAGGCTCATTACGGAGAAGTCCTCAAAATCCAGCCTAAGGTTGCGCCCTTCGGCATCCATATAGTCTATACCCGTGCCATATACCACATTAAGCGGTTTGTGTTTAGAGAGTATTGCTACGCCGCTATAGCCTTTTTTTTGTGCCGAAAACCAGTAGTGATAGGGGTAGCCTGCCGCTTCTATCTCTTTTACGGCAACCTGATCTTCGTTTGCCTTAGTTTCCTGAAGGCATATAATATCGGGGGCGGCTTGTTTCAGCCAGTCTAAAAAACCTTTTGTAAATGCAGCGCGTATGCCGTTTACATTGTAAGAAATAATTTTCATAAGCTAAATTAACAACCCAAAAGTAACCAAAAAACTATATATATTAAACTTGGGTTGTAATATTTGACCTTAAATGCTTTAATGGTAGCTATTTAAGCATTTAAATAATTAAAGCGTTAAAAAAAATATTCCATTTTAACGTTTCATCAGAATTGTTATCTTTGTTTTTCGCCGAAACATAATAATGCAGATGAGCCTAGTTACCGCTAAAGAAGTTGCAAAAGCAATAAAGACTGATAAATATGGTTTTTTAGGGACTTTTTCAGGCTGGATACTGATGAAGGTTTTGAAGATTTCCACGATAAACAAAATATACGACAAGCATAAACATTTGCCTGATGTGGAGTTCCTGAACGCATTACTCGATGAGTTTAAGATAAAATTTGAAATTCCCGAAGAAGATTTTAAACGCCTGCCCAAAGAAGGTGCTTATATAACAATTTCTAATCATCCGCTGGGAGGCTTAGACGGGGTTTTGTTGATGAAATTAATGCTGGAAAGGCGTCCTGATTTTAAAATTATAGCCAATTTTTTACTGCACCGCATAGAACCCGTTAAGAGTTATATTATGCCTGTTAACCCTTTTGAGGGACATAAAGATGCTAAATCGAGTGTTGCAGGAATAAAAGATGCGCTCCGCCACCTGAGTGAGAATAAACCACTGGGGATATTTCCTGCGGGCGAGGTATCGACCTACAGAGATGGTAAACTGGTTGTTGACAGACCTTGGGAAGAGGGGGCTATAAAACTTATAAAAAAGGCAAACGTACCTGTAGTGCCCATATACTTTCATGCCAAAAACAGCAGGCTGTTTTACTTTCTTTCCAGACTTAGCGATACTTTGCGTACGGCAAAATTACCCTCTGAACTGCTTACCCAAAAATCCAGAGTAATAAAAGTACGTATTGGGAAGCCTATATCGGTAGCGGAACAAAATGAGCATGAAAGCATGGAGGCATACTCCGAATTTTTAAGGCGTAAAACCTATATGCTGGCAAATCCTTTTGAAAAGGGAACAAAACTTATAGACACTGCCGGCTTGAATATAAAACTCCAAAAAGGCACTAAAAACCAGCCCAAACAAATTGCCAAACCGGCAAATCAGGAACAGATACAGGCTGAGGTTGTAGCGCTGCGAGAAGGCGATTATCGGCTGTTGCAAAGTAAAAATTATGAAGTATTTTTTGTGTCGGCAGATAAAATACCTAATATATTGCATGAAATAGGCAGACTGCGCGAAATTACCTTTAGGGCAGTAGGTGAGGGAACTAATGAATCGCTTGACCTTGATGATTATGATAAATATTACCATCACATGTTTTTGTGGGATGATGATACCAAACAAATTGCAGGGGCTTACCGCATGGGGTTGGGCAGCGATATTTATAAAAAGTATGGTATTAACGGGTTTTACCTGCACGATCTTTTCCGTTTTGAGCCGGAATTGTATGACATGATGTCGAAATCTATTGAGATGGGGCGTGCTTTTATTATAGCTGATTATCAGCAAAAGCCAATGCCGTTATTCCTGTTATGGAAAGGCATAGTGCATACTACACTGCGCTATCCGGAACATAAATTCCTGATAGGTGGGGTAAGTATCAGTAATCAGTTTTCAGACTTCTCGAAATCCTTGATGATAGAGTTTATGAAATCACATTACTATGACCCTTATATTGCCCAGTATGTGCATCCTAAAAAGGAGTATAAAGTAAAGCTTAAGGATGCTGACAAGGATTTTGTATTTAACGAAACGGAATCGGATCTAAATAAGTTCGACAAAATAATAGAGGAAGTAGAACCGGGTAACCTGCGCCTGCCGGTGCTGATAAAAAAGTATATTAAACAGAATGCAAGGGTTATCGCCTTTAATGTTGACCCTTTGTTTAATAACTCGGTAGATGGGTTAATGTACATTCGTATTGCCGACCTGCCGGAAAGTACTGTAAAACCTGTGATGGAAGAATTTCAGGCTGAGCTGGAACGTAAACTGATAGAAAAAGGAGAACATTAAGAATATAAAAAAAGCCCTTTTAATAAAGGGCTTTTTTTATTATACGTCAGTTTTACCTATTTCTTCAAATTCATTATAATTTGCTTTTGGGTCAGGACCATATTCATTAGCACCGCTATCTCCCTCTGTGAAGAATAGTACTAACAACCATATCCATCCGATGATAGGCAGGAATATTAAAAGATAATACCATCCACTTTTACCTACATCATGCAATCTTCTTACAGCTACTGCTAAACTTGGAATGAATACAACTAAGCTATAAATAGTACTAATTACACCTACTTCTCTCATGTTTAATAAAAACATATCGATAAGATTTAGTACGATACTTATTATAGTGCTGAAAAGTACAAAATACCAATACTCACTTCTGCGTGCTCTTCCTGAAAAATTTGCATAGTTATCACGAACTACTTTTAAATACCATTCAATCATAATTTATTTGTTTTTGGTTGGTTCCTACTCGTATGGCTTTTCGGTTACTCCCTGATTTTATCCGGATCAGATACCATTATAGGGGTACTAAAATAAATCTTTTTTTAACGTAACGTTATGAAATACCCAAAAAACACCCAAAAACTTAATATTAAAGGAATGCTTTATCAATAGGTTCCCATAGCTCAATCTTGTTTCCTTCGCAGTCCAGTATCCAGCCAAATTTACCATAATCATACACTTCCGGCTCTCCTACAAGGGTTACGCCTTCTCCCCTTAGTTTTTCGAGAAGGTTATCAAGATCATGTACCCTGAAATTTTGCATAAATTGTTTTTGTGAAGGTTCAAAATAGGCAGTGTCAGCAGCAAAAGGCGACCACTGTGTTATAGCATCATTACCTGCTGCATCTTTCCACCAAAACGACCAACCATAATCATCAGTAGCAAGCCCTAAATGTTTTTTATACCAATCTCTTAAAGCACCAGGATTTTCAGACTTGAAGAAAATACCGCCTATGCCTGTTACGCGCTTATCTTCTTGTTCAGCTACGTTACTTTCAAAATAAATTACTTTTATTTTATCTGCAATTACCTGTGCCAGTTTTTCATGACTTTCAAAAGTCCATCCGGCTATATGGGGAGACAGCAATACATTATCAGCGTTTAGCAAGTATTGAAATTCGTCAGGAGTAGTATCGTTAGTAAACAAATTTTCGAAGGATGATTTTTCATATTCCAAGACATCCAGCGCAGCCCCTAAAATTTTTCCTGATTGTAGGGCTTGGGCTAAATCTTTTGTTACTACGCTTTTCCCCCGTGCGGTATTAAGCAGCCAAAAAGGCTTGGCAAAAGCATTTATAAAATCGGCATTCACCATTTTATCCGTCTCAGGAGTCCAGGGTGTGTGCAGGCTCAATACATCCGCTTTTTGTTGCAGTTCTTGTAATGATACCTGCTTGGCATTAACATCTCCTACCATAGGTTTTATATCATAACACAATACTGTTACCTCAAACCCACGCAGTTTTTTAGCAAATGCCTTACCCATATTACCATACCCTATAATACCTACCGTTTTACCGTCCAGTTCGTGCCCCCGGTTGGCTTCCCGAATCCATTTACCCTCGCGGATTTCCCTGTCGGCTTTGTTCAGGTTATTAAATAATGACAACAGCATACCCAGCGCCTGTTCGCCCACAGCGTTACGGTTGCCTTCGGGCGCAGCGATAAGGCGTATGCCTTTTTGTTCGGCATAGTCGCAGTCGATACTCTCCAACCCTGCACCCACGCGGGCAATAAATTGAAGGTTTACAGCTTTATCCAGAAAGGTTTTATCAATATCAAAACGGCTGCGAATAACAATCCCGTTGTAGTTTGCAATTTTAGCTTCTGTTTCTTCTTTTGTAGATGTATAGTCAGCTTCGTTAGTAAACCCTGCCTGTTCCAGTTGCTGCCATAAGGTAGGGTGGTTACTGTCTATATGAAGGATTTTTATTTGTTCAGGGTGTACGTTCATTATTCAATATTTTGTCATACAAAGTTAAAGAAAGGAGCTGTTAATATACTATCGGGTAAAATTATTAGTTTTATAATTATTACTAACCAACTGAATTATGCGATATCATTTTTTCTTTTTTCTGATAAGTATATCCTGTATGGCACAAGAGATTAAAGATAATACTAAAGTAACGGCTTATACTTTGGGCGTTATGTTCCGCAATGGGTCGTGCACTATAAAAGATTATTTTGAAGAAGTCTCTGCGGTAGGGACTACCATACAGGCAACAGTGTCTTATGACCGTGATTTGGCACACAGCCTTTTGCAATTAAAGAGGGAGGCAAAAGAAAGTTGGTATGCCGAAAATTGCGATTGCAAAGGACAGGTGTATGATAAGGGGGATGTAATACCCAATATGTATGTAATACAGATAAACAGCTATAGGGATACTATTTATACCACAAAAAATAACTGTGCCATTTTCTTTCCGGAAGAACAAAAGAAATATTTTGATGCTGAAAGTAAATTGGAAAATGTGCTTACTATGGGTTTTGAAGATTTTGTTTCCAAAGATTTTTTATCAGAAATAAATCGGCGTGTGTATGATACTATACCGGTAGATAAGGTTATAGTTGATAATAAACCTATTTATAAACTGAAGCGTAAAGGTTTTGAAAATAAGATTGCCCCGTTTCAAATGGTAAGTACTGATTCTATTTTCGGAAATAAAATTGCTGTTGAAAAAGAGTACTGGGTAAATAATCTCGAAGTACTGTTTGCCGATTCAGGCAGCATCAGTACCATAAATGCACATTATCCGAAAGGGAATTATAAAATTCCTTATACTCTTAGTGTTGACGGTATTGTAATTGGTGACAGTGAAGAAAAACTAATTGAAAACTATCCCTGTTCTACCACCTTCAGGAACTGGGGTGCTCCTTTAAAAGACGCAACAGATAATTATTATTATCAACTTTCCTTTGTGGGTTCTAAAGGATTTGCCTTTATACACATTTGGGAAAAGAAAGTTTATGCAATTGAAGTAACTTTTTTTGAATGAAGTCTTAATGCTAAAACCCAAGTATCATTTTCGCAATAGTAAAGTAAATCAATATTCCGCAAATATCGTTACTGGTAGTAATAAACGGACCTGTGGCAAGTGCAGGGTCTATGCCAAATTTATTCAGCAGTATGGGTACGAATGTACCAATAAGCGAGGCGATAACGATTACCGAGATAAGCGATATGCTCACGGTAAGCCCAACTTCATAATTGACTCCTAAAAGAAAATGGCTTCCTAATATTAATATCGATGCTAAAATAGAGCTGTTTAAAAGGCTAAGGGAAACTTCTTTTACAAGTCTTTTCCATAGCGAGCCGCTAAGGGTGTTATTGGCAAGACCTTGTACTATAATAGCCGACGACTGTACTCCGACATTACCTGCCATTGCCGCAATTAACGGAGTAAAGTAAAACAAGTTACCATGTTTTTCCATAGCACCTTCAAAAAGCCCCATAACCCTAACGGTTATAAAACCGCCTAATAATGCCAGTACCAGCCAGGGCAATCGTGCACGGGTAAGGTCGAGGATGCTGTCATCCGCCTCTACATCCTGAGAGATACCTGCTGCTAACTGATAATCCTTATCGGCTTCTTCCTTAATTACATCCACAATATCATCAATGGTAATGCGCCCTACAAGCCTGCCCAGTTCGTCCACCACAGGTATTGCCTCAAGGTCATATTTTTGCATGATACGCGCTACCTCTACCCCCTGAGTATTTACTTTTACAAAGTCAACTTTAGGGATATATACTTCGCTTATGGGTGTTTTAGTCGATGTGGTAAGCAGATCTTTCAGCGATAACCTGCCTTTAAGCCTGTTTTCATCATCAACCACATATATAGAGTGTACCCGTTGTACATTTACAGCCTGCTCGCGCATTTCTTTTACACAGGTAAGCACGTTCCAGTTTTCATTAACCTTTACGAGCTCTTTACCCATGAGTCCACCTGCCGTATCTTCGTCATAACGCAACAGGTCAACAATATCCTTAGCGTGTTCTACATCCAGTATTTCAGAGATAACTTCCTCTTTCCTGTCCTGCGGAAGTTCGGCAATAATATCGGCAGCATCATCCGTACTAAGTTCGTCAAGCTCTTCTGCAATTTCTTTTGGCGAAAGTTCCTTTAAAATTTTCTCCCTTACTTCTTCATCAAGTTCCAGAAGTATCTCAGCCGTTTTTTCACTGTCAAGGATATGGAATATATAGGTTGCTTCGGAGTCACTAAGCTCGCCCATAATTTCGGCAATATCCGCATAGTGAATATCCTCAAGAAGGTTTTGTAGTTCCTTCTCGCGATTTTCTTCGATATATTGCTCTATCTGAGCGATGAAATCCTTATTAACCTTAAATTCCATTGGCAGCTATTTTTTGGGTTAGCACAATAAAATCTTCCACCGAAAGCTGTTCCGGACGCAGGTCAAAGATACTATCTTCCTTTAAATTATCGGAGAGGTTATATGTTTTTAAACTGTTACGCAGTGTTTTTCTGCGTTGATTAAAAGCTGTCTTTACTACGGCAAAGAACAGTTTTTCGTCGCAGGGTAAGTGGTAATTTTCTTTGCGTTTTAGTCTGAGTACCCCCGATTTTACTTTTGGTGGCGGTATGAATACATCTTCTGAAACGGTAAAAAGATATTCGGCATCATAAAAAGCCTGTGCCAGTACCGAGAGGATTCCGTAGGTTTTACTGCCTTTTTTCTCGCAAATACGCTCGGCTACTTCTTTTTGGAACATTCCTGCAAATTCAGGTATCCGGTCGCGCATTTCGAGGGTTCTGAAAACAATTTGTGTCGATATGTTATAAGGAAAGTTACCTATTATTGCCAGCGGGGCATCGCCAAAAACGGTGTTAAGGTTATAGCGCAAAAAATCTTCAGAGATAATTTTACCGTGTAGCTTAGGGTAATGGGTGGTTAGGTACTCCACCGATTCGGTGTCTATTTCTATAACATAGGTTTCAACGGGTTTTTCCAGTAGGTATTTGGTAAGCACGCCCATACCGGGACCTATCTCCAAAACTTTGTCATACCCCTGTAGCGTTAGGGTGTCGGCAATATCTTTGGCAATGCTTTCATCTTTCAGGAAATGCTGCCCCAGATGTTTTTTGGCTTTTACTCTATCCATTCAAATTATGTGATGCCTGTATGGAAACAGGCTTTAGGCAGCGTAATATTATGCCGGTTTAAATTCTTTCAACAGTTCAAGTTCGGTACGAAAAGCAAGCATTTTGTCGCCAAAAAGCTGTAGTCCCTCTTCGCGCATTTTAGGAGCGTCTTCTTTATAATAGCGTTCCAGCATTGCTTTACTTTCGGTAAAATACTGTACGGAGTAGGTAGTGCCACCCATTTCTTCTACAATTAGCACTTTTACCATTTTAGCTTTTGTAAATTTTCCGGTTTTCAGCATTTCGGGAATGTGTTTTTCCGTCATCCATGTTAGCCATTGTTCGCGTACAGTATCGTCTATATTTATTGTTACGTTGTAAATAATCATGTGTTAGTTGATTTGTTTATTTGATAATTCGTCAATGAAATCCAGTTCTTTGATAGAGAGAAACCCATCATCTCCAATTGTATTTTTAATTTTGCCTGTAGACCAAAAAATAAAATCCAGTTTTTTTATAGCTCCAATATTGTTATTTGTAAACTTACTATCAAATTTTTTTACAACATTGTACAATAGGTTTTCTTCTATGATTCTTTTATAAGCATCATTAATTTGACTGTATTGATTTAGGTAAATTTCAATTTTCTGATTATACGGGCGTGAATACGGTTGCGAAAAAGAAAAAACTTTTGCTACTTCACTATCATAAATAGGGAGATTTTCATTTATTGTATTTAATAATTTTGTTGTGAAGGAAAATTGTACACTGAACTGGTTTTTTCGGTTTTTTATGCGATATAAATCGGAGATTGTTTTTTCAATTTCAAAATTTTTAGTATTCTGTAGTTCTTTAAGAATTTCGAAATACCTCTTCTTAAAATCAGGAGTTAATCCAGCATTTTCAATTCTATAATAGCTTTTGTATACAAATTGAAATATATAATCATCAATAATATTAGATGATATAAATCTTTCTTTTATGAATGAATAGACAGAAATACTTTCGATATCAATATTATTGATTATATCTTCAGAATTTATTTCTATAAATTCAACAATGCTTTGTAGGTTTTTCATTATCGTTTTGATTGGCATTTAACTCGCTGTATCGCCCCTTAGCTTTCGGAACTCTTTTCGGGCTTCTACAAAATAAATACTGTCCTGATGTTCAAAAAGTACTTTTTCGTATAATGGTTTCGCTTTTTCGGGGTCTTGCAGTTTTTTGTCGTAAATCTCTGCCGAGAAAAACAGGGCTTCGTCTATATAAATACCTTCGGCATATTTGTTAATTATTTCCTGATAGTATTGCAGGGCAAGGTCATATTGCCCTTGTGTTTCGTATATTTTACCGATGCGCAGCAGGGTAACATCCTGTATGCTTTCGGTTTTATCATTAGCAATAATGTCTTTAAACTCGATTAATGCCTCCGCTTTTTTGTTCTGATACAGTTTAAAATCGGCTCGGGCAAACTTTTTTAAAGCCGTTTGGGTGCTGTCTTCCACCGTGTTATCGGTAATCAGTAAAAAAAGCTCCAGCGCATCATTGGCAATAAGCTGCGATGATGACGATTTTAATACTTTCAGTTGTTTTTGTGCCCATTCAAAGTCGCCTTTAAAGTAGGTACTCTTAGCTACTTTAAGGCTTGCTTCATGCCCTACGGCATCATTTTTAAGGTCTTCCTCTATTTGGGCATAATATATTATTGCCTGATTAAATTTTTCTTCCAGCAGCAATATGTCCGATAGTTTCATTTTCACTTCGGCAGCCTGATATTTGTTCAGTTGCAGTTTCAAGGCTGTATTTAGGGCGGCAATACCCGCATCAGGATTTTTCATGTAAAAAGCATCAAAGTCAGCTTTTAATACTTGTAAGTCTAATGAATAAGGGCTTACGCCAAACTGTGCCAGTAAATCGTCAATGCGTTTTTGAATGGCAGGATAGTCCTTTTCCTGTGCTGCTGCAATGTCTATTTTTAATAAGCGACTGTGCGCCTGCATTTGCAGGGTAGGCTCTTGGGTGTTTTCCAGTATAAAATTCAGTATTTCGCTTGCTGTTTCGTTTTCGCCCTCTTCAACGGTAAGTTCTGCCAAAGCCACTATATTCAGGAAACTGTCCGGCTCTCTTTTATAAATTGCCCTTTCCTGTATAAAAGCCTTGCCATAGTCGCGTTGCTGCACAAAAAACCAGCTCAGGAATTGGTTCCAGAATATATCCTGATTTTTTTGCGTGTTTACAAGGAGTGCTTTTCGCAGTGCGGTATTAAATGTTTCGGGCGATTCTTCGTTCATAAATCGCGAAAGCTGATTTTGCACTATTGGCAGATTTTGTTGGTTTTTGTAGGCATAGTTCAGCAGGTTTTCTATCATCAAATCCATATTGCCCAACTGTCCCTGCAAGAGTGCCATTTGATAGTCAAAATTCAGGCTTTTGTTTATCTCCATTGCAGTTTCATAAGCTTGCAATGCCTCTTTTACCAATACTTTTTTTTCAAAATTATTGGCTACATTATACACATAGCTCGGATTTTGCGCTACTGCATCCAGAGCTTGTTTATAATACTTTTCGGCTTCGGCGGTGTTTTTTTGTAATTGGTGGTTATAGCCAAGCTCTACCAACAGTATGGGCTGGTTTGTCTTTTCCAGTTTTTCGAGTAATAGTTTCTGCGCTTTGTCATATTGCTCCAACTGCTGATAAGCGGCTGCCATACGCTGGGCAATAAAAGTATTTGTTGGTTGTTTCTCGTCTAACTGTTCATAGATAACCAGTGCTTTTTCAAACTCTCCTTTTTCAAAATAATTATTTGCCAACTGTTCGTTTTGCCCGAAAACGGCAACCGAGAAAAGAAGGATAATACAGAGTAACAGCTTTTTCATAGTAATATAAAAATTGAACGCGGAAAACTCGGATCAGGCAGATTTTTCGCAGATTGGTATATAAACGCAAAATAAGCATCTATAAGTATAAACCTGTGAGCATCTGTAAAATCCGCGGTATCCGCGTTCCTACCTTTAGTAACAAATTTACTAATTTATAATATCAAATCCGGTATAAGGTCGTAAAACTTCCGGTATAACAATACCTTCCGGAGTTTGGTAGTTTTCAAGCAGTCCGGCAAGTACTCTTGGCAATGCCAAAGAACTTCCGTTTAATGTATGTGCCAGTTGGTTTTTACCCTCTTTGTCTCGGTAGCGCAGTTTAAGCCTGTTTGCCTGGAACGTTTCAAAGTTTGAAACCGAGCTTATTTCCAGCCAACGGTCTTGTGCAGTAGAGAATACCTCGAAATCATAGGTAAGTGCTGATGTAAAGCCCATATCGCCACCGCAAAGGCGTAATACCCTGTAAGGTAATCCAAGCTCTTTCAGTAATACTTTTACATGCTCTACCATACCATCAAGAGCCGCATAGGAGTTTTCCGGTTTTTCGATACGTACAATTTCTACTTTGTCAAACTGGTGCAGGCGGTTTAGCCCGCGCACGTGTGCACCGTAAGAACCTGCCTCACGGCGAAAACAGGGTGTATAACCTGTGCATAATACAGGCAAATCTTTTTCTTCGATAATTACATCGCGAAACATATTGGTAACCGGTACTTCGGCAGTAGGTATAAGGTAAAGGTCATCTATACCCACATGATACATTTGCCCTTCTTTGTCAGGGAGTTGCCCTGTGCCGTAGCCCGATGCTTCGTTTACCAAATGCGGTACCTGAACTTCATTATAACCTGCCTGAGTATTTTTATCAAGAAAATAATTAATAAGCGCACGTTGTAACCTTGCTCCTTTGCCTTTATATACAGGGAAACCTGCTCCGGCTATTTTATTACCCAATTCAAAATCGATGATATCATATTTCTTGGCAAGCTCCCAGTGGGGCATAGCCTCTCCGTGCAGTTCGGGGATATTGCCTTCTCTGTACACCTCTTCATTATCATCTGCCGATTTACCTTTGGGAACAATATCCGCAGGAACGTTTGGTAGTTTATATAGCACCTGCGTCAGCTCTTCCGATACGCTGTTAAGTATTTCGCTGAGTTCTTTACTTTTTTCTTTAAATTCAGATGTTTTTTCGCGAAGTAATATAGCTTTGGCTTTTTCGCCCGACTTCATCAGTTCGCCAATATCTTTAGACAGCTTGTTGGATTCCGACAAAACAGTATCAAGCTCCACCTGGGTGCTTCTTCTTTTTTCATCAAGGGCAATAACTTCGTTTACCAGTGTTTCGGCTTCAAAATTTCTTTTGCCCAGTGCTTCAATTACTTTTTCTCTGTTTTCCCTAATAAATGCTGTCTGTAACATGATTGATTTTATTAAAATGTCGAACGCAAATTTAGGGAAATGGTTTTAAAAACACTTCCCCAAATTTGCGTTACTTTATAAGGTATTTAAATGTTGCTTATTTTTTAAGGAACTTGATATGATTGTTGTTGATATTCAGGAAATACATACCTGAAGTAAGGCTTTCTACATTTACCTGAGTGTTACCTGAAGATATACTGTTTTGCATAATTATTTTACCTGTTATATCTGTCACAGTATAAACTCCTTCTGTATAACTATCTGATTTAATAGTAAGTGTATGTGTTGCAGGGTTGGGGTATAAAGATACCGTTTGCTTTTGTACTACAGGTATGCCCGCTACTTCGGCAGGAGCAAATCGGTACACAGTGCCGTTTGACGGATATTCGCTCAACGTTGTGCCTAAAGGAAGCGTATCTTCTGTAAATTCTCCATATTGAGGGGTAAAAATGTTTCCATAAACAATATTAACAGAGTAAGGATTACCAAATCCGGCAAAAAGGGGTTCTCCGTCTGTTGCAATTTCTATATTGGTTATATTATGATCTCCATATCTGAATTCTATAGCGTTATCAGCTTCATATAACCATACTTGATAGCTAAGGTAATACTCGTCTTCATCAAGACCATTTTCATCAGCAAGCTCTAAACCGGCATTTTTTATTTCAAGTTTAAGGATACGGTTACCTTCTGCGCCCGATATAGTATAACTGATGGGCGAACTTGATACTCCGCTGCTATAAGTACGGTCTTGCATATAAATGGATGATGTAGATATATAATATACGCCTTCCTCGCTCTCAAAATAATCGGCTTCAGGGGTTAAAAGCACAAAAAAGTCATCATCAAAAAGAAAGCGGCTTACAATTTCCCCATTCACTGAAAAATCAAAAGGAATTTCTACCTCATTGAAAATATTGTAATCCCACACCTCGCCATTGTTTATTGATGTCGGGTTTTCCAAATCGGAATAATCCTGCTGTGAGGCAGCAAAATAATAGTTTTGTGCATTGGCAGTAATAACAGCAACTACCGAGGTTGCTAAAAAGAGCATAATTTTTTTCATAAAGTGTTTAAATGTTAATTGATTAATGATTGCATAAAATAGCAAACTTTCCATAGCAATCCATATGCCAAGCTTCACCGTTTTGTTCGGAAAGAATATCTTTTTCAAAATAATATTATACACCTCCGGTAAATATTGAGTTTTCACAACTGTTTGAAACAGAAAAACGTATGTAAGTTTGATACTGTTAGCAGTTTACCAATGAATAACTTTTATGAGTATATTTGAAAAAAATAGATTGAAAATGAAAAATTGTACTTCCCTACTTGCCTTATTGCTTAGCTTGTCGTCACTTTTTGCCCAACAGGGTAGTGATACTTTTCAACAGATAGTAGAAGCCGAAATGAAATCGGCACATAACATAACCCATATTACTACTAATCTGAATACAAGCGATTATGATATATTATACCACAGGCTCGATTTTGAGGTGAATCCCGGCATACATTTTATAGACGGCGTGGTTACCACTACTTTTTTAGCTAAAGATGATATGCCCGATATTACATTTGACCTTAGCTCGCAACTTACGGTAAGCGCCGTTACACTAAACGGTAACAGCCTTATGTTTGAACAAAATGCCGATGATGAGCTTATAGCAACTTTTCCAACTCCTATTGCACAAGGAGCTCAGGCTACCGTTGTAGTAACCTACTCGGGGCAACCACCGTTAAACTCTGACGGGTTTAATACAGGCAATCATAGCGGGATACCTCAAATATGGACACTGTCTGAGCCTTACGGAGCAAAAGACTGGTGGCCCTGTAAACAAGACCTGAATGACAAGATAGATACTATAGATGTATATATTACCGCACCGTCCCAAAACACAAGCGTTTCTAACGGAATAGAGCAGTCGCAGACAGATAACGGCGACGGCACAACCACTACTCATTTTCAGCACAATTATCCAATACCTGCCTATCTTATTGCCATGGCAGTAACAGAATATTCCATATACGAGCAAACCGCAGGAACTGCCCCCAATACCTTTTCGATAGTAAATTATCTTTATCCTGATGAGGTTGACAATTCAATAGCACAATTAGCCGTAACACCGCCTATTATGGATTTGTTTGAGGATTTATTTGAAACCTATCCTTTCCATATGGAAAAATACGGGCATGCACAATGCAGCATCCCCGGAGGAATGGAACATACTACGGTATCATTTATGGGCGGATTTAACAGAGAACTGATAGCACACGAACTTGCCCACCATTGGTTTGGCAATAAAATAACCTGTGGCTCATGGAAAGATATATGGCTTAACGAAGGCTTTGCTACCTACCTATCAGGCTTGGTGGTAGAAGATATGGATGGCAATGAGGCTTTTACCGCCTGGAAAGGCGACCGTACAGAATTTATTACATCACTCTCCGGCGGAAGTGTTTATGTTCCCGAAGCCGATACGCTGAGTGTAAGCAGGGTATTTAGCAGCCGACTTAGCTACAATAAAGGAGCTATGGTTGTCCATATGCTGCGCTACAAATTGGGCGATGCCGATTTTTATCAGGGGGTTAAAAATTATCTTGCCGATCCTGATTTAGCTTATGGCTATGCTAAAACAGCCGACTTACAGGCGCATCTGGAAGCTGCATCCGGAATGGACTTAGAAGAGTTTTTTCAGGACTGGGTTTATGGCGAAGGTTACCCGAGCTATACAACAACAGTAGAACACCTTGAAGAGGGAGGTGTTAAAGTAACGATAAGCCAAACGCAGTCCCATCCGTCCGTAAGTTATTTTGAGATGCCGGTAACCATAAGGCTTTTTGGCGCAGAGGGGCAGCAACAGAACGTGTTGCTGGATAATACCTTTAACGGGCAGGAATTTATAATAGAAGTCGCATTTCCATATGTTGCGATGCAGTTTGACCCTGAAAATGACATAATCTCTGCCAATAATGAAAATATTTTAAGTACAAAACGTATCAATACTCTTGAAGCCATACAATTATACCCCAATCCTGCTTCGGGGCAACTGAATGTGCAACTTCCGCAGGGTGTAATTTTAGAAAAAGCAGTTTTTTATAACACCTTAGGACAAAAAGTACTGGAAGGAAGTACCGAAACAACATGGAATATTTCAGGGCTTGCCAATGGTGTACATTTTGTTACCCTGATAACTGATAAGGGCAGTAAACAACTGCGATTTGTGAAATATAATTAACTAAAATTTAACACCTGTTGAAGAGGTTTTAATATACTTTAGCGAGCTAACTAATTAAAAAATAAAGAGATGGATTTTAAAATTACCTTTCTTGCACTTTTTTCAGTTTTTATTTCGGCTAATGCGCAGGACGTATGTTTTGAGCCGAGCAATTATGTTTCAGGAGGTTTTCCTAATTCAGTTATAAGTACCGATCTCAACGGAGATGGTTTTCCCGATATAGCCTCTACATCCATTATAGGCAATATGTATAATAATGTGAAAGTAATGATTAATATGGGTAATGGTACATATAGCGCTCTTACAGGCAATTCTAATTTTCCTGTAGGCACACAGCCATTACAACTTGTTGCAGGCGATTTTAATGAAGACGATATAACCGATATAGCAACTATTAATTCTACCGGCGGTAATATTACGATACTTATAGGTGACGGCGAAGGCTATTTTACACCACTCAGTACTTTCAATATAAACTCAGGACAACAATATCCTAAAGGACTGGTTGCTGCTGATTTTAATAATGATAATCACATTGACCTTGCAGCAGGAGGCGGCAATAATAAAGTTGCTCTGTTTTTGGGTACAGGTACAGGGGCTTTTGGTGAGGCCTCATTTATTAACCTTACGGGAGATAATGGTATTTATAATATTGCTAAAGCTGATTTTAATTCTGACGGAAATATAGATATTGTTACAGCTAATTATATTGCAGGATCGGTTTCGGTTATAACAGGTAACGGCGATGGTACTTTTAACACGCCTACTTATATCACTACAGGCGATTCGCCACGAAGTGTAACACCGGAAGATATAAATCATGATAATATACCCGATTTGCTTGTACCTAACTTTGATTCAGGCAATATTTCAATACATATTGGTACAGGCGATGGTACTTTTGGAGAGCCAACAACTTACACCGTTCCAAACCCCTCTTCTATAGCGGTTACCGATTTTAATATTGACGGGATTACCGACCTTGTTGTCACAAACAACGAGGGTTCGGAAACAAGTGGCGTATCTGTATTACTGGGCAACAATAACGGCGATGGTACTTTTGAAGCTCCCATAAGTTTTGTCGGTGGGCTATATGCCACTACAGTTATTATAGATGACCTTAATATGGATGAAAAACCGGATATGGTTGTATCTAATTATAACAGCGGCGATGACGGGCAAAAAAATATTTCAGTTTTTTTAAATTGTACCGAAATAACTGCCAATACTGACAAGTTTTCCTTAAATGATTTAATACTTTATCCAAGCCCTGCTTCGGGGCAACTGAATGTGCAACTTCCGCAAGGTGTAATTTTAGAAAAAGCAATTTTTTATAACACATTAGGGCAAAAAGTACTGGAAGGAAGTACCGAAACAACATGGAATATTTCAGGGCTTGCCAATGGCGTACACTTTGTTACCCTGATAACTGATAAAGGCAGTAAACAACTACGATTTGTAAAAGAGTAGTGTAATTTTTTTATGCCTCGCTTATCGCTCTTACCTTGGTGGCTAAAATGGCAATGCCTATACCAAAAACAGCTATAATGGCAAATGATACTCTCAGGCTGGTAGCTTGGGCTATGTAACCCGTTACGGGCGGACCAAGCATAAAACCAAGAAAACTAACGCCTGAAATAGTTTGCAGGGCAATGCCCGGCGGTATGCCCGGTCTTTTACCGGCTACACTGTATATTATTGGCACAACGCCTGATACGCCGATACCCACCATCATAAAAGCAAGAGTAGCGGTAATAAGGTAGGGGAAGAATACGGCACTGAGCAGCCCAACGGTTATAAGGCAGCCACTGAGTTGCAGTACCCTTTTGCGCCCCAGTTTTCGTATGGCAATATCGCCCAGAAAACGCCCCAGTGCCATCATTATCATAAACGAGGCGTAGCCTAAAACAACCAGTGCTCCCGGTGCTTGTACCACTTCTTTAAAATATACTCCGCTCCAGTCAAACATAATCCCCTCGCTCAGCATACAGCAAAAGGACATTGCCCCAAGCCACAGCAGTACGGTATCGGGTTTGCTTAATAATTTCTTTTTTTGAGGTAACGGCTGTTTTTTTACTTTAACAAGATATTTGTAATTAACCAGTATTACAATAACCAGCAAAATAGCCACACAAACAAAGTGTACAAAAGGGCTTGCCTTAAGCCCCATCATTCCCAAGCCTATTAATGCTCCTATAAAACCTGCCATACTCCATGCGCCGTGAAAGGCAGACGTGATTGGTCGCCTGAAAATACCTTCGGTATAAATACCCTGTGTATTTACAGAAATATTGGTAAGGTTGCTGGATATGCCAAAAAAGAAAAGCGCGAGCGAGAGTTGCCATCGTTCGGTACACAAACCAAGAACCACAAGGCTAAGGATGTATGATACTAACCCGATAAGAACCGTTTTATGGCTACCGTACTTGGTGGCAAGCCTGCCCGAAAAAGGCATGATAGCCAGTTGCCCGAAGGGTATGGCAAAGAGCACCGTACCCAAATCGGCTTCGGTAAGCGCAAGCGATGTTTTAATATCAGGAATACGGCTTGCCCAAGTGGCGAAACACAGCCCCATAGCAAAATAAAGCAGCCCTACTGCCCAGCGTATGCGGTTGAGGTAATCTGTTTTTACTTTTCGGTACCCTTTTTTATCAGGCAGGGTTTCTTTAGTAACATTTTCCTGCATTTTAGCCTCTCATATATTTATTATACATCATTATTGCCATGCGCTTTCCTGCGTAAGAAATTCAATTTGTTCGGGACTTACGGGCAGGTTAGGCGCAGCTATAATACTGTTTAACTGTTTCAGGCTGGTAGCGCTTACTATGGGGGCGGTAACGGACGGGCGATGTATCAGCCATGCCAGCGCTACCGTAGCCTGAGTGGTGTTTAACTCATGGGCTGTTTTGTCCAGGGCTGCCAGTATCCTCTGCCCGCGCTCATCAAGATATTTACCCATACCGCCACCGCGAGGGCTTTTGCCAAAGTCGTCTTTACTACGGTATTTACCGGTAAGGAAACCACTGGCAAGCGAAAAATAGTTAAGTACCCCAAGATTGTTATCCAGACATATTTGTTCCAGTCCGTTTTCAAATTTATCACGATCGTATAAATTATAATGCGGTTGAAACGTTTTGTAAACAGGCAATCCTTTTTCGTTAGCTATCGCAAGTGATACCGTAAGCCTTTCCGGCGAAAGGTTAGATGCTCCTATGTGGCGTACTTTTCCCTCTTTTATCAGTTGTTGGTAGGCTTCCAGCGTTTCTTCTATGGGAGTACTTTCATCATCAAAATGGGTTTGATATAAGTCAATGTAATCAGTTTGCAGTCTTGTGAGCGAATCTTCTGCTGCTTGCAGGATCCGTTTTTTAGAAAGCCCTTTTTTACCATCGCCCATATCATAACCTACTTTGGTAGCAATAATTACGCTTTCGCGGTTTTTTCTTTGCTTCATCCAGTTACCGATAACGGTTTCTGATTCTCCGCCTTCGTTACCATCCGCCCAGCGCGAATAGGCATCTGCCGTATCTATAAAATTAAAGCCTTCGCCTGTAAAGGCATCTAATATTTCAAATGATGTTTTCTCGTTTATTGTCCAACCAAATACGTTACCGCCAAAGGTTACAGGGTAAACGTGCAAATTGGTAGTGCCTAATTGTCTTTTTTCCATTTCTGAGTATTGTTTATAGTTCAACAACTTGTTTTAGTGCGCTGCTTTTTTGTGCAGCGTCTATTATTTTCATCACCTGTACACCTTCTTCGGCAGTAACAGGTTCTTTTATACCTGTTGTAAGGGATTGATATAAAAGTTCGAAAAGTTCACCATAATTACCCTGCTCTGTAGCTATCGTTTTCTTTACAACTTCGCCATCAATCTCGGTGTGCAACAATCCTTCTTTTTCTTTTGGCTCTGTGCCCCAATTGTCGCTTCCCGGTTTTTTACCTTCTTTAAGCTCGTCTTCCTGTACATCGGCTCGCTGTTTCAGGAAACTGCCTTTGGTGCCGTGAAGGATGTACGAGTGCACAGGCTCCCGCATAAAAAAGCCGGCTTTTAGGCGAACTCTTTTATCAGGATAGTATAAAATAATATCAAACCAATCGTCTATTTTAGAGTTTTCTCTTGTTTTTCTGATGTCGGCAAATACAGCATCAGGATAACCAAAAAGCACTACTGCCTGGTCTGTAATATGCGAGCCTAAATCCCATAATATGCCTGCTCCGGGTTCTCCTGTTTCTTTGTGTGCTTTGGGGCTGAGGTTGGGGTTATAGCGGTCAAAATGAATTTCGGCTTCTATTAGTTTACCCAAGTTGCCTTCATCTACTATTTTTTTAACGGTTTTAAAGTCGCTGTCCCAACGGCGGTTTTGGTAAACGGTTAGTTTTAATCCTTTTTGTTTGGCTAATGTTTCCAACCCTTCCGCTTCGGTGGTAGTAGCGGTAAATGCTTTTTCTACCAACACGTGTTTGCCTGCCTGTAATGCTTTTTTGGCGTACTCATAATGCGTATTTACAGGGGTGTTTACAATTACCAAGTCAACGGAGTCGTTTAAAAGTTCTTCAAATGAATTGTAACTTTTTGTATCAGGATAATCGTTTTGTATATTTTTTTTGCTACGCTCCCATGCGCCCACAAGTTCATATCCGCTATGCTCTTGCAAAAATGGTGCGTGAAACACTTTGCCTGACATGCCATAGGATACTAAAGCTGTTTTTATTTTTTGCATTGTTCTTCTTTAGAGGATAAAAATTTAATCTTCAAGTTTTGCACGGTCGTATTGTTTAGGCCAAATGATGTCGGCATTCAGTTCGTGTGCAAAGGTAAGGGCAAGGTTCGGGTCGCGCAGCGATTCTCTGGCAAAAAATACCAAATCGGCTTGCCCATTGGCAATAACAGCTTCTGCTTGCTGTGCTTCGGTAATAAGTCCTACTGTACCGGTATGTATGCCTGTTTCTTTTTTAATGCGTTCGGCAAATGGGACTTGGTAGTTGGGTTTAGCGGGTATTTCCTGCCAGCGCACTGCACCGCCCGAAGAGCAGTCGATAACATCCACGCCTTTTTCTTTCAGTATGGCAGCCAGTTTTACAGATTCGTCAATATTCCATCCGCCCTCTGCCCAGTCAGTACCTGATATGCGAACAAATAACGGAAGGTCTGAAGGCCATTCTTCTTTTACGGCTTCCAGTATTTTCAACAGCAGGCGTATCCGGTTTTCAAAACTTCCGCCATATTCATCCGTACGTTCGTTGCATAACGGCGAGAGAAACTGGTGAATGAGGTAGCCGTGCGCCGCATGAATTTCCAATACTTTATAGCAGGCTTCGTGTGCCCTGCGTGCAGCGACTTTAAAATCGGCAATTACTTTTTGTATGCCTGCTTTGTCCAACTCTTGCGGTGGCTCGGGTTCATTTTCCATAAAGGTTATGCTGCTTGGAGCTACGGTGTGCCAACCTCCCTCTTCAACAGAAAGTTTTCGCCCGCCCTGCCATGGTGCCGACCTACTTGCTTTGCGCCCTGCATGGGCAAGCTGTATGCCGGGAAAAGTGTTTTCCTGCAATATAAACTCGGCTATTTCTTTAAATTTTTCAATATGCTCATCACTCCATATACCTAAATCTCCGGGAGATATACGTCCTTCGGGCGAAACGGCGGTTGCTTCTTGTATAATGAGTGCCGCACCGCCAATGGCTCGTGCGCCAAGGTGTACCAAATGCCAGTTGTTTGCAAAACCATCTGTAGCAGAATATTGACACATGGGCGATACTACGATACGGTTTTTCAGGATAAGGCTTTTTATTTGCAGGAGGGAAAATAGTTGCGAGGTCATATCATGGTGTTTTTAGGTTATTATCTATGGTTTTTTACCATATCTGTCCGGTTTAGGTGCAATAATAATATTGAGTGCCGTTATCATTACCAGCCATAAACTATTAGGAATTGTAAATTTACTTACAAAAATTGATGTATGGCTGCCTCCTTTTATTATTAACAAACTTTTAAAACATAGAGTGATATAGATTAAAAATGGTTATAAGTAATCAGAAAACACTATTTTTGTGCGTTTATAAAAATTGAAACTAAAACGAAAGAATGGATACATTTACACAGATAGCCCAGTTAATCCTAATGTTATCAATATTGGTAATACTGCACGAGTTTGGGCATTACATAACGGCAAAAATGTTTAAGGTAAGGGTAGAGAAGTTTTACCTGTTTATGGATGCCGGTTTTTCATTGTTCAAAAAGAAGATAGGCGAAACGGTGTGGGGTATCGGCTGGCTGCCTTTGGGTGGTTATGTAAAGCTAAGCGGTATGATTGATGAGAGTATGGATACCGACCAAATGAAAAGCGAACCGCAACCGTGGGAGTTTCGCAGCAAGCCGGCTTGGCAACGCCTTATTATTATGATGGGGGGTATTATTGTAAATGTGCTTTTGGCTTGGCTTATTTTTACGTTTGTTTATGCTACTTATGGTAAAAACTACGTAGCTACCGAAAAGATACAGGAAAATGGTCTTGCTTTTGGCAGTGTAGGTAAAAAAGCAGGTTTTATGGATGGCGATAAAATTTTGAGTGTAGATGGTAAATATCAGCCAAGGTTTGACAGGATGATGCTCGATATACTGTTAGGTGATGAAGTAACTGTGGAACGTGATGGAAAACCTGTAACCATACACCTGAAAGATGAAAGTATAAAGGAGATATTGGACAAAGAGGGGCGTGGTTTTATTCATCCTATGGTAACGACTACTTATATTGACAGCATTGTTAAAGGAGGTAATGCCGAAAAAGCAGGACTTAAAACGGGCGATAGTATAGTGGGTGTTGAAGGAAAGCCTCTTAAATATATGACTCAGATAAACGAAGAAGCCTATAATCACAAGGAAGGAAAGCTTGATTTGAACATAAAACGAGGGAATGAATTGCTTACTGTTACTACTGCGGTAGATTCCTTAGGGACTATTGGTATTATGCAAAAAGATCCTTCGAGCAGGGATTATTTTGTTAACGAAGAGTATAGTTTTTTCAGTGCTATTCCTGCTGCAATGGATGAATCGTACAACTTGATTGTATATAACATAAAACAATTTAAATTAATATTACGCCCAAGTACGGGGGCTTATCAGCACGTAAACAGCGTGGTGGGCATAGCCAGTAAACTGCCTACTACTTGGGACTGGGAGTTTTTCTGGAGGTTTACAGCATTATTTTCCATAGGGCTTGCTTTTATGAATATATTACCGATACCCGGTCTTGACGGAGGGCATGCTATTTTTACCATAGCAGAGATGATTACCGGTCGAAAACTGGGCGATAAGGCTGCCGGTGTAGTACAAACTATAGGGATGGTTATATTGTTAACCCTCATGGCGTTAGTTTTCGGTAAAGATATTTATCAATTGATCATGAAAAATTTCTCCTAAATTTTTCATGAATTTGTTTGCTGAAATTAAAAATGGTTATATATTTGCACCGCAATAAAGGTAACATATTTATTGCGCTACAAGTTCATTAAAGCACAATGTGATTACCACCAATTTTTGGTAATAATTGCAAAACAATATACAGTTTCCTCCTTAGCTCAGCTGGTTAGAGCATCTGACTGTTAATCAGAGGGTCCTTGGTTCGAGCCCAAGAGGGGGAGCTACTAAAGAAAAGCCACTATTTATAGTGGCTTTTTTGATTTTATAACTGAGTGTAGTATTTATAAGCACTTCCTGTTATTTCTCCCTTTTTAATTCTTTTTAATTTTCCTTCCCTTCCTCCTTTTGAATACATCTTTGAGGTGTGCAAAAAGTGTGCATCTATTTTTCTCGGGTGTGCAATGAAAACCATTTCATTTTATTACTCCAAATTATTAAAGCTATGAACAACCTATATATAACATTTCTAATTACTCGGAGTAGATTAAATGCTCAGGGTAAATGTTCTATGAAATGTAGAATAACTTACAAAAAAGAAAGACATGAATTTGCTATTGGATTGTTTGTTAATCCTAACCATTGGAATAGCAAGCAACAGACAGCAAAAGCAAAACCTCCTTCAGAGGAGAACAAGAATATTAATACCCAATTAAGCCTGATTAAGAATAGAATTAATCGGGCTTTTTTAATGCTCCAAGCTCAGGAAATAGACTTTACAGTAGAGGATATTTATAACCAATATTCAGGTAAAACTGTAGCAAGGAATATAGGCACTGTAGCCTACTATAATGAATACCTTGAAAAGTACAGAAAGCTAATTGGTATTGAAATCAAACAAAGCACCTGGAATAAGTTTAGATACATACGCACAGATGTACAGGACTTCATAAAGCATAGATATAGTAAAACTGATTTGCTTCTGAAAGACCTTGATTATAGCTTTATAGTAGAATTTGAGTTTTACTTAAAGACAGAAAAGAACCAAAAGCAGGTAACTATTAATAAGGCTTTACAGAGATTAAAAAAGGTTGTAAACACTGCTGTGATAGCCAAACTTATAGAAACTTCTCCATTTATACAGCATAAGCCTAAAAAAGTTACTACCCATGTGGTTTACCTTACTACAGAAGAATTAGTTAAACTTGAAAATCATACTTTCTCTCAGGAAAGGTTACAGTATGTAAAGGATATGTTTGTTTTCTGCTGTTATACTGGGCTTGCATTTAATGAAATGTCCAGACTGAAGGAGAAACATATCATTGATGGTTTTGATGGTAATAAATGGATTAAAATGATTCGCGAGAAAACCCAAAGAGAAATAGCAGTACCTCTATTGAAAATTTCTACTAACATAATAGAGAAATATGGTAGTGATGGAGATAAAATATTTCCTTCAATTAGTAATCAGAAGTTTAATTCTTATTTAAAGGAAATAGCTGAAATTGTTGGGATTGACAAAAAGCTCACGCATCATATCGCACGAAAAACATTTGCTACTACAGTACTTCTCTATAATGATGTACCTATGGAAATAGTATCTGAATTACTCGGACACTCAAAAATGAGTATAACACAGGAACATTATGGAAAAGTAGTACAGAAAAAGGTTAGTGAGCACATGCGTAGCTTAGCAATAAAACTAAGCCCTAAAGAATAAATACTTCTTTATTATGCCAGGTTAATGATTCTATTGAAGGATACCATTTAACCTCCTCAGGTAGTGAAATCCTATACCCTTCAAATTGGGAGATAGAATATACTGAATTCTTTTCTTTTACTGTAGGAGATATTCTTACTACATAGTCCTTATTAATAGTAATTAACCCTCTATCAAATGCTCTATGGAGGTTTGGGGATAGAGATATTCCATTAGGGATAGTATCATCATTAGAAATACTGAAGGGTACTATATGGCACGCATCAATCATTTGTATGTTCATAGAGGTTTCAATTTTCATGCCTGATATGCAGCATGTATTATTGTAAATCTTAGGAATCATCCTTTTAAACAAGCCTCCCCTGATAAATATCTCTTCCTCAAATTCTTCAACATTGAGTTTACCTTTCAGTTCTTTAATATGGCTTTGATATTCTTCTTTAGGCTCATTGAGGATTTGCATCTCAATTTGCTGTTGTACATCACTATAAAGGGATAATGAATGATATTTTTTTGTATTTGGGAAATAGGTATCAAGAAGGGTATTTGTTAATAGCATAGATTGTACGCTATCATTGATACAAGCAAACAAATCTTTATCTATTTCCGCAAAAGCAACATTGTCTTTTAAGGCTTTAAAACTTTTAATACTTTTTGAAGTAGTGGTTAAATTTTCAATCCCATTATAAGTAATAAGCCTCCAAAAGGGTTCACTCCTGAGATGAAAGAATGGTAAAGCAAAATTTTCCGTATGTGGGGTTTCAACCAGTTTTTGCCAGTTTTCTTTAAAGGCTAAAACTAATTCCGGGGTTATAAATATTCTGTTAGATGATATAATTCCACTTTGTATAAGCTGAATCACAGAGAGCAGAAGTATTGGCTTATGTGGAGCATATCCCATCCCTTTGTTGAACCCTCTATTCAGTTTTAAGAAATATTGATTATATTTTTCTAACAGACTACCATTCATTAATAATATACTATTAAAAAACCTTCCTTTATTATCTTTCTCTATTATGGTAGTAAAAATAAAAAAAGAGATGGGTTTTTATTCCCATCTCTCAATTTTTAAATGGGGTAGTACCCCAAGATTAGTTCTAAGCACATTATATAGTACAGCCTTTACATACTCAACATTATCCTCTGTGGTAATTATAGAATCATGAAGAGTCAGTAGAAATACATCAGGCCTTTCTTCCGAAATAATACTACAGGCTTTGTGTAAAACCAATTCAGCTTCAAATCTTTGCAGGCACACCGAAAGGGTTGGATGATTATTACGCCCTCTTTTAATTAGTTTAAATACCTCATAAACATTGGGAAAGATAGCCTTAAAAAGTTGTATAGCCTGATTATAGGCTACAGAGGTATTAGGGCTATAAATAGATGAAAAAGTAATCTCCTTTGCAGCCTCCCTTAACTCCTGATTAGGTAAGTTTTCTAAAATACCTCTTTCAACTAGTTTCTCTCCAAACTTTTCATAGAACAATCCGCTTGAAACCCATTCCTTAAACAACATAACATCGGGTTCATTTTTTATATTCCTTATAAAATCTACTACCATAATAGGGTAATTAGGATTGGATAGTAGAATGGGATTTATAAGTTTGGATGCTATATTATTATTAGAGAATAGTTCATCATCAAGTAAAACTATTGCCAGGTATAATTGAGAGTTTTTAATATCAATGGCACAGAGCTTTTTACCTTCGTAAGTAACAAATTTTCTTAGACCTGACATCATCTGAGTGATGTTGGTATGAAGCCTATGCCCTGTACTGTCAACATAAAAACTGTATTCTCTATTCTTGAGTTTTAATAAAGGTAATAGCCTGCTGTTGTACCTGAGCATTTCATTTTCTACTTCAGGATTATTGACTTCCTGTTGGTATAATTCATTCAGGTATTCTACTCCTCCCTCATAATCTACTTCTATACCATGACTAAACCATTCCCTGAGATAGGTTAATGCTTCGGTAATTTCAACATTATAGTTTTTATGAAGATATACTATACTTTTAATCAGTGTCCATTTGGTTATAGTTACAGGCACAATTGTGGAATCATAATAAGCTGTAATTTTTAACCCCATAGATGATTCATTTGGTTTATAGTAACTCCTTTCTTCAACTAAACCTACTGATTTCAGGTATTCAATATATCTCTTATAATCATGTAACCTCCTTTGCAAAAACTTTCTATTTATAGGGGTATAACCCTGATTCTTTTCAAGGATATCCCTTTTTCTTGAAGGTATTGCTGTAATCAAATGAAGTATATAAACAAAGTAATCCCTGTGATAATGAAAATTGGGTGGATGCCTTGATAAAATCCTATCAATATTAATCCTTTCAGGAACATACAATGTCAAAGAACTAATTATCTCGTAGCCATCTTTACTAACAGGTACTGTTTCTATACCTGGGCCACCGGACTGATTATAGTGAGGATTTGAAACAGACCTCACTGTTGATTCTAAATTCATATCCCCTCCCCGAAGGGAGGGCTAACCCATAAAAGGGTTAGGCCTCGCTATTTATATAGCTCCTGCGAATGAATATTCATACCCAGTCTTGGTATTAAAATTCCGGTCTTTCTCTTAACCTAAGGTCTGATGGAATTTGATATAATTCACCTCCTTTACCTTTCATTTTATATTTATGGGCAAGGTAAGTTCCAGCCTGTTTAAACCAGACTAACACACCTGCATCCTTTAATATATCTCTCAGATTCCTGAACCATTGCGGGTCAGCTTCTCTAAATTGAGGTTTACCCTTTACATATTTACCTGATTCTCCACCAATAATTCCCCAGTGAATCCCTTCAAGTTGGCTCTTTTCTAATTTAACATCATCAAGGAGAGGCTCAAAAGATATAAACCTGATTTCACAGGGAACTTCCCTTAAAATTCTTATTCTATCAATTACTTTAGGGTCATTATTTTCAACACTTGTCCCTAACCAAACATGTTTGTAATTAGCTTGACACCAATCATCTGGAAGGCATTCCTTTATCCTTTCAGGTCTCTTGGTGAGTATCTGGTATCTATGGTGTGGGGTTCTCCTTATGATTTCCCAAGCTTCTTTTCTCCATTCATCCGCAGCAGGATGGAAGAAATCACTCATGGAACAAGTGAAGATTATTGAAGGGGTTTTAACTTTAAGAGGTTTTTCAAAAGTCAATTTTGAGGTTCTCTTAACTACCTTCGGGTCTCTACCATTTTTTATTTCGAAATCATCCATATAACAGAATTTGCATCCTGCGGAGACTTTAGAGCAACCTGTCCATGGATTCCAGGTAAGGTCAGTCCAATTAATATGGGTTTTATTGAACCCATCAATTTTTAGATTGTTTTCTGTTTTACTCATCATGTCAATGATACTTTTTGATTAATAAATAATTAAAAAGCGTACGAGAAAACACTACACACGCAAGGATATTTAAACCTTTTGAGGTCTAAAAATTTCCATGGAAACAATAAAGTAAGTATTCTGGAAAATTCGAGGCAAGAACAGCACTCTAAATTTTATTCGAAGTAGCCCATTTCGGGATTTGGCGCAAAAATAACACCCTTTTTTTAGTTGTACAACAAATTAATAAAAAAATTAATCTTTTTTCATTTCAATATTAACCATTTTAAATATTAAAATTATGCAATTAAGACCATCCGAGAGAAGGCAGGTAAAGCTACGCTTAGGCATAAGTGGAGCAAGTGGGTTTGGAAAAACTCACTCTGCCTTATTATTAGCTTATGGCATGACCCAAGACTGGAATAAAATTGCAGTCATTGACACCGAAAATTCATCTGCCTCACTTTACTCAGACTTAGGTAGTTTTAATGTACTGGACTTATCCCCACCCTATAGCCCTGAAAGGTACATAGAAGCTATATCAGTCTGTGAAAGGGCAAAGATAGCTGTAGTTATCATAGACAGTATTACCCATGAATGGAATGGCTCAGGAGGCTGTTTGGAAATACATGAGAAACTTGGTGGCAGGTTTCAGGATTGGGCACAAGTAAGCCCCAGGCACCAAGCTTTTATAGATAAGATACTGCAATCAGACTGCCATATCATTACCACCACCCGCAGGAAAATAGAATATGATATTGACAGGGATGCTTCAGGTAAACTCAAAGTACAGAAGTTAGGTACTAAAGAGATTACCAAAGAAGGCTTTGAGTATGAGCTTACCATAAACTTTGAACTTATCAATGAGAACCACTTGGTAAGGGCAAGTAAGGACAGGACAGGACTGTTCATGAATAAACCTGAATTTATCATTAATTCTGCCACAGGTAAGAAGATACTGGAATGGTGCAACAGTGGCACTAACCTTCAGGATGCCCGGAACAAGATAAAGGCATGTACCAATCTTGATGAATTGAAAGTACTCTATAATCAATACGCACAGTGGAGGGAACTCTTAGAGTACAACTTCAAACAACAAAAAGATGCTATCACATCACAACAACATTTAGTAAACCCACAAAATTTTAGCAGCAATGGAAGCTTACACTATCAAACACAACAATAATGCAACTCTGCAATTAAAACCTGTCATAAGGCAGGCTAACAACAATACAACTACTGTACCTCCGAGAAACAATGAGGTTATAACAGAACCTACTATTGTAATCCCACAACCTCAGACAATACAGAATGTATCTGTACCTAAAAGACCTTTTATAGAAGCTAATACTACTGAAGTAGAATTACAACACCTAAGCAATGACTGTATTATACCTGTATTCTCAAAGGACAATGAAAAGACCATAGCACACCAGGAGTTTATAGAAGCGATACAGGAAGCTGCCTATAAGGCATTTCCACAGGCTAAGTTTGAAACTCCTGAGATTAGGGTAAGCCACCAGATAAAAGGCAGAACCCCGGAGGCAATACATAAGCCTGTAAAAGAACTACTGGATAATGAAAAGACTATCTATTATGAAAGGATGGCTTTTATCATGAAATCTACTACCATAATGGAGAAAGTAGGAGGAAATGAATTACAACTTACTATTGGAGGTGTAAGAGCCTACAATCAGGAGAACTTATACAGTAAGAAAAGTGCTGAGAAGTTTAAATTCTTTATAGGCTTCCAAAATCAGGTATGCCTTAACTTATGTATCAATACTGATGGTTTTCAGGAGAGCCTGAAGGTAATGCATGTACGGGATTTAGAAGCCAAAGCACTTGAAATAATGCAGGGTTATCAGGCTGAAGCACATTTAAAAGCCATGCAGGAATTTAGCAATTATTCACTCTCTGAGCATCAATTTGCTCAATTAGTAGGTAAGGCAAGGTTATACCAACACTTGTCTAAGAAAGTGAAAGCTGAAATACCTCAATTAGATTTTAATGATGGACAGTTTAGTACTATTGCAAAGGACTACTATCAGGATGAGAGTTTCTGTAGGGATGATACAGGTAATGTTGACTTATGGAAGGTATATAACCTATTTACCCAAGCTAACAAGTCCAGTTATATAGATACTTTCCTTGAAAGGAATGTAAATGCCTTTGATTTTAATCAGGGTATTGTAAAAGCACTAAGTGGTAGCAGTTCTGGCTATGCTTGGTTTTTGAGTTGAGATTTGCCCTTTCAGTAAAATGGAAGGGCTCTAACTTATTAGTTAACAATCTATCACGCTATTTTTTGACTTATGCGCTTGTCTGTAGAAATGCGTTATCTTTCTTTACTGCTTTTAGAAATGCAATTTTTAGAAATTTTTTATCATCAAAATAGTCATTTTTATAGTCATTTATAAGGAAATCTATGGTTTCCAAGTATGTCCAATTTGGATTTAAACTAACAAATTGATTATGCAACCTTCTAATATGTCCTAAAAAAGATGTAGCAAATCTTTTCATCTGACTGCCATATCTTTCTTCTATATCAAATAACCACTTCCAAGTGTCAATTTTATCACTGTTGCCAATAAAATCAATTTTGAAATCTTCAAGCTCCGTTTCAAGTGTTTCATCATTATTACTTAGTAGGAATTCTGAACATATTTCTATAGAATGGTCTTCTTGAGAAAAGGGATAAAACACAACTCTTTCATTTTCAATTGGGTCCCTAGCTTTTTTCCTGTCAGAATTACATTTATAACATAAGGGGACTAGATTTCTAAAATTAACACTTGCAAATGGATATTTTGATTTTGGAAGATAATGGTCAAAGGCTTCTCTATATTTGCTTTCAAAGGATTCAATATCAATTAATCCACAACATGGGCAAACATGAAAATTATTATGTTTGATTAGTGCCTTGTAGTAATCCATTTTATCACCTACAACTTTCTCTTTATTAAGAAGGACTTCATAGCACCACTTAAAAAGTGGTTTTATATCATTACTTATAACGTCATTTAACTCATTTAAATAAATTGGTATTTCTCCATTACATAATCTTTCGATATCGTTATTTTTTTCAAATGCTTTTTTAATAAGTGCTCTATCTTCAATTGGGATAACTTGAAAAATTTTATATATTCTTTCTACTTCATTTTTTAAAGTCACACCTTTTTTTACGGAATAGACATAAAGAGCTTTAAATTCGTTTTGAAGTTTGCTATCACAAGCTTCATCACAAGCTTCGCACCATACATTACATACTAAATGTTCTAGAATAGTATGTAATTTAAATATATCGTGTTCAATAGGTCTATATAATCTAAGCATTATTTTCAGGTTTAATACGGTTTAACTTAGCTAAGACTAAATCTTTTTCTATAGATGGCCCAAGTTTTCTTAAATTATTTTTGGCATTTAGGACATCATTCTGAGTTCTTATTTTATCAAAAACTATATTTAACAATTCTTGCTTAGACCAATCTCCAATGGACTGATTATATTCGAATAACTCGTTTAGTATTATTTCTACTGAAGTTCCATAAGTATTAAAATCTAATTCTAATGCGCTTTTAGCGTCAACTTTCTGTGTTTCTTCATTACGTTTGAAAAAAATAACGTTGTTTGGCATACAGTCTGAAATAATAAAGGGAGAATGTGAGGTAATTATCACATCCTTTAATAAATGTACATTTATATCTCCATCAGTTAATCCCTTAGGATTGCCAGCAGTAATACTGTCATTTAATATTTTAATGAATTTAGCTCGCCATGATGGATTAAAATGAGTTTCGGGCTCATCTAAAAGGAGTAAGCTCCTCCGCTCTTTCATCATTAAGCAGATACCTATCGTGTGTAAGAATTGATGTTCACCATCTGAAAATTCTCGAAGCAACAGGGGTAATGGCTCTTCATAACCTTTAACTTTTTTGAGTATTCTATAGTCAAGAAAATGAAATACAGTGTCTTGAGGAGCAGGTATGGGCAATTTGCCATCTGTATAAAATCCCTTTGAGTTATATACATCCTCTTTGATACTATCTGAAACTATATTTGAATTGAGTTCATAAAGCACTTGAAAGAAGCGGAATAACTCAAATGAAGTCTTAAAATGTTTTTTGAAGACTTTTTTGGTTATATCATCCACAAAGAAATCAAGGCTTAAAACAGAAAATGGACCAAAAAAACCATCAATCATATCAGATTGTTCTTCATAATACGAAGTTGCGCATTTTTTTAAATCTTCTAGCCTAGCTCTTATATGCTCAAGTATTGGTTTAGAAGTGATAACTTCTTTATCAACCATTGCTAAACCTTGATTATTTAGGTTCATAGTAAAGCTTTGTAAACCAACAATACCGAGCTCTTTTTTTAACGGTTTAAGCGTTTCATCATCTTCAAAAATTAATGCAGCTAATAATACTGCTTGACTCATACTCTCATCAATATATATAAGACTTGTTTCAGGCTCATTGAACAGAATTCTACCTTTATAGTCTTCTCGATATTTATCAAAATTGACTAACCTGTTTTTTATAAATGGTAGGCTTAAAATTTCATTTTCACCTGAACTGTAGCCAACAACCAAATCAGGCAGATAAATTTTACCCTCAGCGGCTTCATTATTATTTTTAGAGGGAACTAATGAAATTTCTTTAAGTTCATTTTTTGCTTGAAAAGGATATTCTTGGATAAACATTTTAGGTTCATTATCTACTTCCTTTTTTTGCTTATCATTAGTTTTCGAAATAACAACCCTATAAAAATTAGGCAAAATATATGGCTTGTCATCATGTTTTCCAATTAAATATTCTAATTGAAATGAATTGGGAGTACAAATATGACGTTTAAAATATTTATCAAAACTTTGAGGTCTAAATTTAGCCACACAAAATTCTAAATGATAAAAAATTGATGCCAGAGCTTCAAGAACATTAGATTTACCACTACCATTTAAACCTGCAAAACAGAAAGGTTGAAATGTCTCCAAGTCAGCCACTCTTGACTCTAAATTATGAAAGTCTACGATGAAGTCACTATGTAAACTTCTAAACTCATCTTGAATATGTAATTTTAATAGTTTCATTGTTTAATGATAAGCTCTACACTTTTATTTTTGTCATTAAAACGCTGTGTTAGAATTCCTGACTCTAAAAGTTGGAATGCAACTTTCTTTGCTTTCCTATATTGGATTAAATGCTCAAAATCTTTATCATTTAATTTTTCAACTAATTCCCTTAAATAAACAGTAGCGATATCCCGCACGTCATTTTTGTCTTTTTCTAAGTCAATATCATCTATTAAAGATTCAAGAGCAACTTCTTCTAAAACATTAAGTTGACCACTAAAAGCTTGTTGAATTAATGAATTAAACAATTCTTTAGTTTTAGAAAATGTCATAAAATATTTTTCTTTAAAAGCTTGATGCTTATGTACAAGATAGCCGAACTTTTCCTGTTCTTTTAGCGGTGGAACAGGACATATAATTTGTTTTACATCTTTTATATTAATTCTCTTAACAGTAGCGCCAACAGTCCTTATTTTAATTTTAAATTGTATTCCATTAGAACGTAAAAGAGCCCAAAAATATTCAGGTGTAACAAGTTCATGATTTACACGAAACAACATTACTCTTTGACCTAGACTTATATTAACATTATTTGGGATGAGTGCTGCATCACCCACAGTGCCTTCCCTTCCAAATACAATATCACCTTCCATTGGTTCTAACCTTAATATCCTAACTTTGTGACCTTCTGAATTAAGGTACTTGATCGAATCCCAAATAATTTCTCCACCCTTTATTTCAGATGTTCTAATACAGGGATATTCCGTTATTTCATCTACATAATTTGGGGTTGAGTGAGGACAATCTATAATCTTTGAGCAAATCTCAACAATCTTTTTCGTTTCATAGTTGTTTGGATTATTATAACTATCTCCAAACATAATATAGAATTGAGCTTGTAATAAATCATCTAATCCCGCTATTGCATCTTCTCTTTTCTTTAATAAAGAGCTGACTTTATCTAAGAGGGTTACAATTTCATTTTGTCGTTCAATTGGATATATTGGAACTTCAATGTTTTGTATGTATTTTTTAGAAATATGTTTCAATCCAGCACCTTTAAATCCTCGCTCAATTATGTGCAAATTACCAAGTAAGTAATAATATACAAATTTCTCATTCAGTTCTATATCGTTTTTTTTAGAAATAACAATACAATCTGTAGATGTTGAAAATCTATCGGTAGAATAGTGAATACTTGGAGAACCACCCGTTCCAAAGATTAAAGATGGGTCAGAATATTGCCAATTGTCCACCCATTTTGAAAGTGTTGGACTAGATGTATAAAATGGGAAATTCCCTTCTGACAAACCTTCCCCTGCTTTTATTTTGGACTTCTCTTTAAAAAGAAATAGTTTCTCTAATTTTACTTTCATAACTTAAATAAGTTCTTGAAGTTCATCTAATTCTCTTAGTATTTGATTTTCCAATTGAATTAGGCTGTCTAAAATCTTCTTTGGAGCTTCATATTTTTTTTCGTAGTATTCATGCTCTTTATATGTATTATAGCTTAAATCTAAGTCATTTTCCTGAATTTCAGTTAAATGAACATAAAAGTGTTTTTTCCTATCCGAGATAATAGTTCTATTTCTCTTAGAATATTCTTGTTTTACTATTGGGAGTGGGTTTTCAGTTAGTTTCCTTCTACTATCATCAAGAGTATACCCATCATTATCTAATGAATAAAACCAAACCTTCTCGGTATTCCACTTTTTTTTGTTTTCATCAACTTTAGTAAATACCAAAATGGCAGTTTTTACCCCTGTGTAAGGCTTAAATGCTCCTGCAGGTAAAGAAACAACAGCTTCTAGTTGGTTATCTCTTAGTAATATTTCTCGTGTAGCTTTTTGAGCTTTGGAAACACCAAATAAAACTCCTTCAGGTATGATAACCGCTGCTTTGCCCCCTATGCGTAGCATTTTGGAAATTCGAGATAAAAATAGTAATTCCGTTGAGCCCGTATCTAGCCCTAAGCTTGGATTAACGTCACCTCTATCCAATTTGCCAGTAAAAGGAGGGTTGGCTAAGACGATATCATATTTAGCTTCTTCATTATAATTCTTACTTAAAGTATCTTTATAATTAATATGAGGATTGTCTATGCCGTGCATCATAAGATTCATTAAACCTAGACGTACCATTGTAATATCAATATCAAACCCATAAAAGCTTTCATTTAACTTATGTTTCGTTTCTTCATCAAGAAAAGAAGAGACTTTAGCTCTTTCAAAACCATCTTCATCTATTTGTAATAAGTTGGGTTCTTTTTTTCTAATTATATCAGTGAGTATATATTGATATGCACCTAGTAAAAAACCTCCAGTACCACAGGCTGGGTCCGCAATTTTATCTCCTAATTTTGGCTCTGTAAGTTCAGCAAGCAACTTTATCAAATGTCTGGGAGTTCTAAATTGCCCATTTTTGCCAGAGGTGGATATTTCTTTAAGAAGCATTTCATAGACATCACCTTGAATATCTTGAAATGATTGTTTCCCTTCTTCAGCATCTTTTTCAATTTCTATAAAAATTTCATCAACTTTTTTAACTACTTCTACCAGCAACGATGGCTTTTGTATTATAAAAGAAGCATCAGTCATATAATGTGTAAAAGGAGATAATTCTCCGTTTAATTCTTTAATGAAAGTAAACACATTATTTTTAACGTGTAGTAACATTTCAGAGGCTGGAAGCATATCCTTAAAATAGCTCCATTTTAATTCACTTTTTCGCCTCGATCTAAGCGCTTCATCCCTTCTTTTATTTAACTCATCCTTCTCTTCTTCTGTCATACTAGGTTTCGGACGATATACCGTTTCATCAATCCAGGGTATATAATTGCCATCAAATTTAGAGATATACTTTTTTCCTTTAGATGTTGCTTCTATTTCCCTAGTATTTTCTAATTCATCGAGTTTCTTAATGAATAACAAATATGTAATCTGCTCTATAGCAGTTATAGGATTAGAAATTCCTCCCCCATATAGAGTATTCCATAAACTCATTATTAAGGCTTTTAACCTTGCATTATTTTGTAACATTTTTGTGTTTTTTAAGTTATGGGATTTGCATTTAAGTTATTGATAAATAGACTAATAAATAAATTAAAATTTTAGAAAAATTTATAAATACTTTCAACCTAAATAATTAATCAAAAGTAGAGCTTTTTTTTAAAAGGTTGTTCATCTACAATCATCCTTATAAACATCCCCCCCCTTTTTTAAAAGGAAACATTTTTTAAAATAACACTATCAATTATATCCTCAGCAAGTAATTTATGTAATAACTTTAGTCGGGAATACATCATGCACAGCTATTTATCACGCCTGCTCCAATCTTCTCCCTCTTTGTCTACTCCCTGATGTAGCTATTTTTATGGGCATTTACATTATTACAACCCATCCTTCATTTTCTGTATTATAAAAGGAACATTGATTTACGCTTAAAAACTATTAGATATTAGTTTATTGTAAAGCCATTCGTAAGTCTTACCATGATTTCCAAGCTCCTTTTCTAACAAGCTCAAGATGTGCTCTGTATCTGTCACAAGTGCTTTTTCTTTCAGTGAAATTGCGTAAAAATCCCCTAACTCCAAGTATTGAGTTAATTCTTTCGGACAACTCGGAATTTCCTGAAGCATCTTCATTCCTAATTCTTTCAATGAATTCTCTTTCAATGGCTTCCACTTCTGATATACTTCGTCTTTCTTCTTCTCCAAAGCTTTCTTCAAGGCTATTGATTTCTGTTTCAATTTGTTCTCTTCTTTCTTCAATTTCTCTAACTGAACTTTCAAGGTTTTCTTGTTCTCTTCTTTCCTGTTCAAGAAACTCTTCGTGAATTTCTCTTCCAAATCGCTCAAATTGTTCTCCAAAATCTCCTTCTTTTCTTCTAAGCATTTCAACATAAGCTCTTTCTCTTTCAATATCTCTTCTAATTCTGTCTCGCTTGGCATCAAACTCTCCTCTAATTCCTGTCTCAATTGCTCCTGAGTTAAGGATGTTTCTGATATTTTTTGAAAGTAATTCTGTAGATTCTCGAAGTTCTCTATCTTTTTTAATATATCTTCTTTCCAGATTTGAATATTTTTCTGTAAACGCCATTTCCTCTTCTCTAAATTCTTGATATCTTTGTTCAAGTTCAAATTGTGAGTGTTCAAACTCTCTATATACTTCGCTCTCGTAGCTTCTTTCCAGCTCTTCCAGTCTTGTTCTTCTTTCTCCTGAAGCTCTCGCAATTCTTGATATTTCCTGTTCAAAGAGTCTGATAGTTCTTCTGTATTGTTGAGATTCCAAGTTTCTGCTAATCGAGCGTATAAGGTTATTAATTTGCGCTGTTCTGCAAGTGGCAGATTCTTCAAAAAACTTTCTTTGCTGTTCATCAATTGATGATACTCTTTCTGGATTTCCTTCGGAAATTGATAGGTAAGTGGTGTTTGCTTCGAGTTCATTATATACCCATTTAATCTTAGATACTGATTTTAGACTTGCTTCTATTTCTTCTTGAGGTACTTTAGGAATTATTATTTGAACTGTATCAATACCTAATCGCCTTAACTTTGCTTTTTTCTCATCATCAACTTTATGTGTAATAACAAACTCTACAAATAGAATTGGCTTGTCATGAATGTCAAAGAAAGTAACATCAGGCCTGATTAAAAGAAACCTGTCTTCTATATCAGGATTTTTACCATACTTTATATTACCATCTTCATCTTCATAAAAACTAAGTTGTGATTTTACTTTAGCTGCTACACATATGCTTCTTTCCTTTAGTATAATAGGGTCACCATCAACATCTTTTGGGGGATATTTAATAACAGCAGGAAGCTTTAGTTCTTTAAGGTTGTGGAGAATTTGCTCAGCTAATCTTTCGCGGTATTCCCTACTGGAATATACACATTCCGTACTTTTCTTATCAACATTAAAAGCATGATGCCTGAAGTAGGATTGATATTTTGTAGGCTTTACTGCCTGCATCTCTTTCTTACAGCCCATGCAGTAATATCCTTTTAGCCCACTTTCCGCATTGGCTATATGAATAGGCTTGTCATAAATATCAAAAGCCCAGTCATTTTGTTGCTCAAGGTTTACTTCTTTCATTGCTTCTATAAATCATTGAGGGCTAATATATAATTTTTAGATATATAAATCTACTTCATCTTATATCTCGGCAAACCTGATAAAGGGTTTAGGAATGGCTTTACCATTCCTTCAGGTATTTCTATATTACCTTTAGGCTTGCTTTCACCTGTACCTATTTTAGATACTGTTTTATTAACTGAAAGAGCAAAACTAATGGGAAGACCAGTTTCTTTGGAAACTGTTTTGGCAAGTTCATTAGTCCATTTATAACAGCCATAGAACTTATACATACCTGTAATATCAAGGTAAAATTCATCTATACTTGCTTTCTACTTACAGGGGATTTTTCCTCAATAACTTCTGTAACAGCATGAGACATTTTAGAGTATAGCTCCATATCTCCCTTTATGACCTTTGCCTGGGGAAATAATCTCAATGCCATTTTTATTAGGCATCGCAGAGCGCACACCAAATATTCTTGCTTCATAAGAACATGAAGCAACAACACCCCTATCAGAACTACCTCCAATAATTACAGGCATATTGTCTAGTTTTAAATCCAATAGCCTCTCACAAGACACAAAAAAAGTATCTAAATCCATATGCACTATAGCCTTGCTCATAACGTCTTAAATTAGAATACAAAATTATAATATTATTTTCTTATATAATTAGAATTTAATCAACAATTGTTTTTTTCTATAATTTAATTCACACTATACAAATAGATTGAGCTATATTTTTTTTAATAAAATTATTTAATACATCTATAAGTCTGTGAACCTCCCTATAAAAACAGCCCCCCCTTTCTAAAAAAGGAAACTCCCCCGTACCCTTTCTTATATAGATTTTTTTTCTTGGCAGATATATCAATCTTTGAAAATTATTTAATCTATTTTGAATTAACTTATTCAGGAGTGAAAGTTATTTACATACAATTATATGATCTAGTAGAATCTCACAAACTATTATGTAGCTTTAAACATCTAATCTTTGTAACCCCTCTCACTCTCACGTACCATCCCCACTAAATACCCCTACTTATTCAGGCAGGCTGGTCAGCCTGTCATACTGGTTTATTATTATAATTAGAAAGCTCAAGGTGATAGTTGTAGCTCTGGTTTAATGGTGTAATCATTATGTTTTTATCAACTCAAAAACCTTTAAGTATTATGGTTAGAATTGTAAACTACAAGCAAAGACAAGCTGAAGATGGCAAAGAATTCTTTGTGCTTGAAATCACAGGTGGTATTGAAATGGTAATGTCAAATGCCACAGGACAATTTTATGCTACTGCTAAGAAAGCCTACCTTGCTTCAACCTTTGATGAAGAAATTTGTAAAGCCCTTGTTGGCTCAGAGATGCCAGGAAGTATTATTAAGGCAGAATGTGAGCCTTATGAATACACTATCCGGGACACAGGGGAAGTAATTACCCTTAACTACAGGTACGTGTATCTTCCTGAGCAAATGGGAAACTTACAAGCTGATGCAAATGCCTTTTCCCGAAATGGGCAGCATGAGGAATTAAAAGAACAGCAAGTCTAAAGTGTAACCAGTGCTGAAGTGCCTTTTTATCTGAATACTTATTTTGGTAATTTCCATTGAGAAATCCTGAAAATAGTTTCGGAAATAATTGGCACTTTGGCACTTTTAATTTATTCAAACCATGCAATTAGCAGAAATAAAAGTGTCCTATATCAACCAGGGCACTCAGAGGTTAAAGGTATTGCATAGTAAAGCCATTTATGAAGCAATACTGCCATTATGGAGCTCTGAGACCATAGAATATATTGAGGAAAGTAAAATCATACTACTTAACCGGGCAAATGAAATTCTTGGGGTATATGAATTATCCAAAGGAGGTATTTCAGGTACAGTGGTAGATATAAGAATTATCCTCGGGGTAGCATTAAAGTGTAATGCCAGTGCAATAGTACTCATACACAATCATCCTTCAGGTAATTTACAGCCCAGTGAGCCTGATAATAGAATAACAAGGCAATTAAGAAAGGCATGTCATTTATTAGACCTGGTGTTGCTTGACCATTTAATAATCTCTAAGGAAGGCTACTATAGCTTTGCTGATAGTGGTACTTTATAAGTCTTGCAGTATTTACAAAATCTGCAATTTTATCTTTTCCAGACTATCTATAATTTTAGTATTATTATCTACTCTCTCTATACTTTCCTCTATTATGTTGCCACTTCTATATTTCCCTATTATGGTAGTAGAAATTATAAAATGTGTGTGTATGTAAAGGAGTATAAAAAAGGCTATTATTACCTGAAATTAATTTCCAGATTAAATTCCAAGATATATATACTATAGCGAAAATGTGATGAAATGAAGGATAAAATAAGGTTCTGATATCTCCTTTTACTCTTTCTGAGGTTATAAGCCCAGTAAACAGGCTTGTAACTGCCTAATAGCGAAAAGTAGTTTTAATCCTGCTCAATTTGGATTAAATCAGTGAGTGATACTTCCAATGCAATAGCTATTCTGTAGAGTGTATAGATGGTTGGATTAGTCCTTCCTGATTCTATCCTTGAAATGTTTGTCGTATCTATATCTCCCTGAATTTTAGCTGCAAGGTCAACCTGTTTCATACCCTTTTCATTTCGCAATTTCTGCACCTTTTTACCCACTTTTTTAAGTAATTCTGATTTTTCCATACTTGACATATTTGGCAAGTCAAGTAATAGTTTATATTTGCTTTAACTTATGCCATATATGACAAGTCATTAATAATGAACGATAAAAAAGAAAAAAATATAATAGCTGAAATTATTGTGTTTTTTGTTTTCGCAATAATAGGTGGAATTAATGTAGACATGCTATTTGAGCAATTCACATTCTTTTCCTTAATACTTGTTATTGTCTCATTTATAATAATAGTGTCTATTTTTTTACGAAGATGAACAAGAATTATAAAAAGTCAATCATACAAGATGATTTAAGGGAAGCTATTAATAAAACTCCATGTAAAAAATGGGGTAAGTGGTTTAATGATGCAGAAGAGCCTTATCCATGTGTATGTTCTGTACGTGATGAATACTGTATAGAACTTGAATTATACCATGAGTTACAGAAGGTAATCAATCTGTATAATCAGGAAGCCTATTTCAAACAAGCCCTTGAAGAATTTGAGTTGATAGATAAGCAAAGTAGTACTGCTCTTCTCTCATGGATAAAGAGGTACCAAGGTATTGGCAGTAAGCTATTCTTTAATACCACAATTACTATTTCCCGTAGCTCAGAGAAAAATGATAAGCTGATAATACAGCTTAATCCTGATGAATTCAGCACAGTAATTCAGTTTCAGGAGATATTTACTACTGTGTAATATTCCGAAGGATTTCAAACCAATATTAACATCTAAATTACTAACCATGAAATTAAAACTGTTACTGTTCTGCGTAACAATAGGACACTTGATGTACAGTCAAAATGTAATCAACTTTAATGATAAAAGTTATCCCTCTACAGATGCATTTTATTTTACTCAAAATGCGAGTACACATAGCTATTCAAGCTCTCGTAAATATTATGAGCCTATAACTTTATCAATAGGAAAAAACAATAAAGGAGGAGTAATTCTATTACAAAAAGATAACCTTCTTAAACTTGTTCATGATGAAGGGTTCAATGAAGAACTAAAAATTGAAGCTCATCTAACAGGAGATTTATATATATACCTTCAGGACAATTCTGTAATACATTGTATAGACAGGGAAATATATGGGTATATAGATGATACTTCGAGTGTGCTTTATTATCTCACAAATATTGAGATTGACAAACTCAAAAAATCAACTATTGTAAAGATAGTATATGGTTTAGAGGCAGGAATTAGAGAGACTAAAAAGTATAGTGCTTCTGCTCAGGATAACGATACTACTGAAGCTATAAATATTCTGTTTAATGAATAACCACCTCTTGTAAGTGGTTTTTTTATTACAATTATGGAACAATTAAATCTACCCTTCAGGTTAGGGATGGATTATGAGGAATTGGAATTTGATTTAGAAATACTGCCTGATAGAATACAAGGCTATGATAGTTACATTTACTTGGGAAAGTTTAATAATTTTCTGAATTATATTACAAATAAAACTGAACTAATATTCAGGATGGATGTACTGGAAGCAATTATTATTAGCTTACCTTTAAAGGAGTCCGAGGATATTGCAACACGATTGGAGAGTTTATTAAGTAGTCTAAATATAAAAGTCCAACACAATTTCAAGTTATATAGGTTTTATAATAATAACTATGTAATTTGTATAACTCTACTTGGTAATAATACCTACATCCTAATATCAAATGATAATATTATATCTCCATTACTCCTATCCCTATTATGGTAGTAAAAATTATTAAAAGGGTGGATTTGAGGAAACATACATTTCTGCTATATTGTAAAGTGTTGAATATAAGAGTTTATACTCACTTGGTTCGAGCCCAAGAGGGGGAGCTACTAAAGAAAAGCCACTATTTATAGTGGCTTTTTTGATTTTAGACTTTTGCAAATTCCCGAAGAGATGTTATTCTTCAAAGTTGTAATCATAAAATGATTCTTCTTTTGGTTGATAATTTTTCCATGTAAAAAAAATTTCCCTGTTTTAACCCACAAAAGTAAGGGCAGCCAATCGGCTGCCCTTACTTTTATATAAGTGAACAGAATAACTTATCTCTTCAGCGAGAAGTGCGCCTTAAACTCTCGAGTAAGCTCTAAGGGTACTTCCACCATAATCGGTTCATTAGTTACAGGGTCATTCACAATGGCTCCGCTTGCATCTCTCAGAGGTTGTATACTGATTGTCTCTTCATTGAAGGTTACCGTAAACCAGTAGTCGTCTGCTGGTAGTGGACTGCCATTGTAAGTACCGTCCCATCCTTCACTTTGCGAACTGATTTGTTTGATCAGCTTGCCGTAACGGTCAAAGATGTATATCTCCGC